>NZ_SLVH01000007.1:153479-253843 GCF_004342335.1 Rhizobium sp. PP-F2F-G48
GGAAACACGCAGCGGAAAGCAAGGACGAACGGCGGATTATCTCAATCGCCTCGACTTCATCATTCTTGATGAACTCGGCTATGCGCACCATGTCGTTGCCGACATGACCTATCGCTTGGGAGATCGCCCGGGCAGGGAAACAAAGGACCGCGTTCTCAATGCCCCAGCCAGTTGCTGCGGGCCAAGCAGTACCCACCTTTGCCGCAATCCACACTGACCGCATTGAGAACCGGCGCAATCAGAGGCGCCAATGCAAGACCTTGAAAGCGAGACCAGCATGATCGAATTTACCCGCGCCTGCGCCCGGTCCGCCAACGTACTGGTCATTGCGGCGGCTCTGGCCGGTTCGGATACCTATCATCCGGAAACGCGGCTCTTCCGCTTCGAGCATGACGGCCAGGCGGGGGAACAGTGGTATTTCGACGACTTCAATTTTCACGTGCAGGACGTGACCTTGTTCCGCAATCCGGAGATCGATGCGACGACGGATTACCTCACCTATCTTTCGTCGGAGGGTGACGTGTTCCATGCCTGGTGGAAGGGGAACTTCCGCGAGAAAATCCCTGCCGCTGGAACCTGGGCGGACGATGCGAAAGGCCATGGCAGGATGTCGGCGATCGCGCAGATCGGCGACAGGCTTTACGCGTGCGGGCAGGGCGGCCAGATCTATCGGCGGCAGGGCCAGGACGATTGGCAGCTTCTCACGGACGCCTTGCTTTTCGATAGAACAGCCTACCAAAAGAAGAAGGAAGGCCGCCCCAAGACGACGGATCCGGCCTATCTGGATTGGCTTCGGGACTATCAGAAGCAGGCGCCCAGGAACATTTCGTTCAATGCGATAGCAGGGCTCTCGGAAGATGCAATCTATCTCTGCGGAGAGGAGGCAACGAGGCCGATCCTGTATTACTGGGACGGAACGGCGCTGCACGAGCAGAAGGTGCATCTGGAAGAAGCGGCGCTGACCAACATCTGGATCGAGCATGCCGACAGCATCTGGGTCTGCGGGAGGGAGGGTGTGCTTCTTCACGGCAGCTTTGCGCGGGGCTTCACCCCCGTCAATCTGCGCGAACAGCTTAACCTCTTCCATATGATCACGCCTTACCGCGGCCAGCTGGTGATGGCCTCGAGCGTCCGCCCCGGCGGGCTCTTCGAGCTTGATCCAGCGACATCGGAACTCAGTCGTTTTTCGCCTAGCATGCCGAAGCTGCGCGGCGACTATATCTTCTACGCCTGCGCCATAGGCGATGTTCTATGGGTGGTAGGTCAGAAGGACATTCTTTGCTTCGATGGCCGCGAATGGGAAAGAATCGAAAATCCAGATCTGCCGTGATCGCGTCCGGCCGTAGAACCTGAACAATCTTAGTTTCTGTGGAATAACGCCCATGGTCTATACCTGGTGAAGCTCTGAAAGCCAGAATGTTTCGCTTTCGGGGCTCGAAGCGGTCAGTCGGTTGCTCAGATTCCCGCTACCGGGAACAGCCCGGATGGAGACTATCCTCAGGGGAAAGCATCAAGGTCATCAACGACATCCCGGATCTGCCGCCGGAATGCAAAAACTTGCAGCGACGATGGCGACCGGGCAAGTGTTCGCTAATACCAGTGCCGCCGCGCCCGGTCGTATAAAGGAACGGCCGCTACCAACCGGCGAGGCCGAGAAGGGGACAATACTGATGTATGTCAACGAATGGGCTGCAACAATGCAGGCAGCCGTCGCGCTGGACGCCGACCGTTTCACCATCTGCCTCGGCGAACTCGAATACGACGATCCCTTCACGGCGATCATCTCCTATGATGGCCAGTTCCCGCAGCCCTGGAGCCGGACGGACGTTCGTCGCGAGATCGTCGATGTCTCCTATCTTGACATTGGTGGCTCCGAAGGTTTCGTTCCCGTTTCCCTCAGCAACGAGGGTGACGTCTATGTCGTCAGGGAGGATCGGGCCGAGTGGTCAAAGATACCGGGAGCCGGGGTGTTAAGCGAGGATGCGGAAGGATTTGGCGCCGTACACGAGCTAGTGGTGGACGGCGCGCAGCAATATGTCGTTGGCAACAGCCGGCAGCTTTATCAACGCGACGGATTGGGCGACTGGCAGCGCATCTCGGCGGATGCGTCTCATGCAGAAGGGTATGAGGCTGAACATTTCGGCGGGGCTATTGCGGTGGATGGTGCCCTGTTGATCGAAGCATTTCAACGGCCGGCTTCCGAGACGACGGCTGCGGATCTCGATCCGAAACGCTGGGAAAACATGACACCGGAGCAGTTCCTGGCAATGATGGATGAAGATGAAGAGAAGCGCAACACGCGGTCGCGCCAGCAGCGGCTATACACCTATCGCGACGGCAGCTTTACGGAACGTTCTGTGCCGCAGGACATCGTGATCAGTGGTCTTTATCGCGACGAGGATGGCAGCGTCTGGCTGCTCGGTGTCAACGGGCTGATCATGAGGAGTCGAAGCGATGGCAGTTTTGAAACACTCGGCTTCCATGGCGACACGGAAACCCTATTCAGTGCAGCCCGACGCTCTTCAACTCTCTACTTCGCAACCGATGACGGGCTTCGCAGCTTCGACGGGCACAAGCTGAAGGTGGTGAAGCCCGTTATGAATTCGCCGTCTATCAATCAAAACGTCCCGGTTCCCCTGAAGATCCAAGCCTTCGGAAACATGCTGGTATATTTCGACCGTAAGCACGGCGTCGCACGTTGGGACGGAACCGATTGGAAATGGGTGGAGATTCCGCCCGAGCTGCTGGAACGAGACTTTAAGCGACCCTTGCTGCAAACACGTTAGTGCTAAAATACGAGACAAATGGCCACCGAACGTCGTTTTTAAACGCCACAAACTGAAAGGAAGCGACCGTGTCCGGCTAAGATCACAATCAAAGCGCAGCCCGAGTTCGCGGTTCTGCGTCCTTCTGCTGGCAAGCAGTTTGCCCAACTGCTCGAGTTGCTCAGGCAAGGCTCTAGCTGAACCACTTAGCGCTTCCTCAAGCGCCTCAAATCTCGATGGCGTATCCGGACGTCACGGGGTCATGGTGATCGCCGCAACCAACAGGCCGGACGACATCGATACGGCACTGCGAAGGCCGGGAAGGCTTGATAGACACATCCAGGTCGAGATGCCTCACATGGAAGCACAAGAGCAGATCCTGTCGGCGCATATCGGTCGTGCCCTCCCGTCGGACGAGCTGCGAAACATCGGTCTTGCGACAAGCGGCTACACCGGAGCAGGCCTTCGGCAGCTTGTCAGGGATGCCCGCCGTGTCGCACGCAAGAAGCGCAGACCCGTCTGCGGCGACGATTTCCTTTCCATCGTGCCGCCCCTCGAGGCCCTAGCGGAGGCGGAGAGTTGCCCCATCTGCGTCCATGAGGCCGGGCACGCCGTCGTGCGGCTGGCGCTCGCGACCGGCAGGATCGAAGCGATCGTCGTCGTGAGGCAAGCCGGACACCGCCGACGGACATTTCCGGCACGTCGAATGGCGCAGGTCCAGTGAGCGCAACAGGGCGATCCAGACCTACCGGAGCGAAATCGCCATGTTGCCGGGCGCCCGAACAGGTGATCCTGGGCGAGATCTACGAGGGTTCCGGCGGCATCGATGGATCGACCTCCAGACGGCGGCCGACATTGCGACACTGCTTGTGACTGGCTACGGCGTGAGGGGGTTAGGGTTCACGCGCACGTCTGCTTCGCGGGATCTCGATCAGCTCAGGGCGAGCGATCCCATGCTGACGACGCGCGTGGAAAGTCTGCTCTCCGAGGAACTGGTTGCCTCTGTCACATCTGGCGGCATTCATAGTCAGCAATTACATTTCTTGGTACAACCCGTAAGATTTTCAATTTCGTGTATTTGTGCCTACAAATTTAACCACAGTAGGAATCAGATAAAGATCTGAGATGATGCAAAAACGGGAGAGAGCAGGTCGTTTTACAGCACGTCGCCGCGTTCAGGGAAATATGTCCTTGCACTAATTTGGGACACAAACTTGAGTTCTGGACATTTTGGTTGAATAACAAAACTTTGCAGAAACAAGACATTCTAACTTTGCGGCTACACCTCTGGATCAGATAATCAACGTTATGGAACTTCTCAGCCTCACCATTGCTCTCACCGTTCACCCCGTCGATATGGCTGCATCAAAGCCTGCGGCACGCGGGCGCGGCGGGCGGTGATGGCGAGGGCGGCGATGGAGAGGATGTAGGGGATCATCAGGAACAGCTGGTATGGAACGACACCGCCCAGTGCCGTTTGCAGGCGCAATTGGAAGCCGTCGAAGAAGGCGAAGAGAAGCGCGCCGATGAGGGCCCGGCCCGGGTGCCATGACGCGAAGACGACGAGCGCGATGCAGATCCAGCCGCGACCTTGCACCATCGTCGGGAAGAAGCTGTTGAACGCCGAGAGCGTCAGGAAGGCGCCGGCCATGCCCATCAGGGCGCTGCCGGCCATGACGGCGCCGTAGCGGATCGCCATCGGATCGACCCCTTGCGCGTCGGCCGCATGCGGATTTTCACCGGTCATGCGGATCGCAAGCCCCAGCGGGGTTCGGAACAGGACATAGGCCATGACGACGGCGATCAGGATCGCCAGGTAGGTCGGCGGCGTCTGCGCGAACAGCGCCGGCCCAACGAACGGGAGATCGCTGAGGCCGGGAATGGCGATCGGCTGGAACGGCTCGATCGTCGGCGGGTTTCCGGCGACCGGCACCAGCAGGCGGAAGAGAAAGTAGCTGAGGCTGGAGGCAAACAGGGTGACGCCGAGACCGGAGACGTGCTGCGACAGGCCGAGCGTGACCGTGAGCAGCGCATGCAGGGCACCGAAGACGGCGCCGGCGATGGCGGCAACGATCAGGCCCGTCCAGAGGTCGGCGCCATTGTAGACCGAAAGCCAACCAATCATCGCCCCGAAGGTCATGATGCCTTCGATGCCGAGATTGAGGACGCCTGCCCGCTCGCAGAGCAAGGCGCCAAGCGTGCCGAGGATCAGCGGCGTGGCGATGCGCAGCACCGCGGCCCAGAGCCCGGCGGATGCGAGGATGTCGAACACCGCGGTCATCGGCGGATCCTGTACTGGGTGAAGAAGACGGCCACCAGCATGGTGAGCAGCGACAGCGACACGGTGAGGTCCGCGATGTAGCTCGGAATGCCCATGCTGCGGCTCATGCCATCCGCACCGACGAACATCGTCGCGGTGAACAGAGCGGCGAGCACCACGCCGAGCGGATGCAGATTGGCGAGCATGGCGACGACGATGCCGGAATAGCCATAGCCGGGCGAGAGATCGGTCGTCACATAGCCCTTGACGCCCATGACCTCGACCGCGCCGGCGAGCCCCGCAAGACCGCCGGAGATGCAGGCGACGATGACGAGCGTGCGGGCGAGCGGCACGCCGGCATAGACCGCCGCCTGCGGATTGAGGCCGGCTGCGCGCGACTGCAGGCCGAAGACCGTGCGCGACTGCACGAGGTGCAAGAGAACGGCGAAGACGAGAGCGAGGACGAGCCCGAGATGCAGCCGGGAGCGCGACAGCAGTTTTGGCAGCACGGCGCCGTCCGCGACCGATTGCGACTGCGGCCAACCGAAGGCGGCGGGATCTTTCAGCACCGTATCGATCAGCATGGAGACGAAGAGCACGGCGACGAAATTGAGGAGCAGCGTCGTCACCACTTCATCGACGGAAAAGCGCAGGCGGAGCCAGAGCGGCACGAGCAGCAGAACCATGCCGGCGAGAGCGCCGAGGACGAGCAGCGCCGGGATCTGAAGAATGGCGGGAAGTCCGCCGAGGAGATGGGAACTTGCCGCCGCCACGACGATGCCGCCGAGATAGAGCTGGCCTTCCGCGCCGATATTCCAGAGCCGCGCCCGGAAGGCGACGGCGGCGGCAAGGCCGGTGAGCATCAGTGGCGTGGCCCGCGTCAGGGTTTCCGTGGCGGACAGGCGCGACCCGAAGGCACCCTTCAGAATGCGCCAGTAGGCTTCCCAGACCGGTGCGCCGGCCAGGGCGATCAGCACGCCCGAGATGGCGAGCGCTGCGGCGATCGCGATGATCGGCGTCGCGATGACCAGAGCGACAGGCCGGTGTTCGCGCCGCTCAAACCGCATCTCGTGCCTCCGTCTGCCATTCGCCCGCCATCATCAGGCCCAGCCTTCGCCTGTCGGCATCCTCGCTGCGGATCGGCGGCGAAAGCCGACCACCGACGATCGCCTGTATCCGGTCGGCCAGCGCCATCACCTCGTCCAGATCCTCGGACATCAGAAGGACGGCCGTGCCGGCCGCGCGCGCTTCGAGGATCCGTGCATGAACGGCGGCGACGGCCCCTTCGTCCAGCCCTCGCGCGGGCTGTGCGGCAAGGAGAATGCGCAGCCTGTCGATGAGATTGCGGCCGAGGATCAGTTTCTGCATGTTGCCGCCCGAGAGCAACCGGGTGCGTGTCGTGGGCGTGCCCCCGCGCACGTCGAACTGCTCGATGATATCGCCGGCGAATGTCAGGCCTGCGGCACGGTCCACGAGGCCGTATTTTGCAAAGCGCGGGAGTCGTTCGAGGACGGCGTTTTCCCAGATGGCCATCTCGCCGATCGCACCGTCTTTGTTTCGATCTTCCGGAACGCGCCCGATGCCGGCTGCGACGACATCCGCGACCGTGAGATGATCGACGGCCTTGCCGAACAGCAAAAGCTCGCCCGACGTTCGGGCAAGCGTGCCGGACAGAAACTGCGCCAGCGCCCCCTGCCCGTTGCCGGAGACGCCGATGATGCCGAGAACCTCGCCGGCGCGCAGATGGAAATCGACGGCCTTCAGCCGATCGACGCCACCGCTTCGCACGGTCACGCGAACGGCCTCGAGAACCGTTTTGCCCGGCGCCGATGCCTCGCGAACCGGCCGCGCCACGCTGCGCCCGACCATGAGTTCGGCCAGTTCCGATTTGCTGGTTTCCGAGGTCTTTCGATCTGCGATATGCCGGCCGCCGCGCAGGACGACGACGCGGTCGGCCGTCGCCATCACCTCGTCCAGCTTGTGGGAGATGAAGATCAGCGAAAGGCCCTGGCGCGCCATGTCCTTCAGGGTCGAGAACAGCGTCTCGGCCTCCGGCTGCGTCAGCACCGCGGTCGGCTCGTCCAGCACCAGGATGCGGGCATCATTGTAGAGCGCTTTCAGGATCTCCACGCGCTGCTGTTCGCCCACGGAGAGATCCCCGAGCCGTGCATCGGGATCGACGGCGAGACCGAAGCGCTGCGCGATATCGACCAGTTTGGCCCGCGCCTGCCCGCGGCGCGAGCGCGGCGACCACAGGCTTTCCGTTCCCGTGGTCACGTTTTCCAGAACGGTGAGGTTCGGTGCGAGCGAGAAATGCTGGTGTACCATGCCGATTCCGGCGCGGATGGCGGCCCGTGGCTTGCCGGGCGGCAGCGGCGTCCCATCGACCAGCACCTTACCGCTGTCGGGGACGTAATGTCCGAAGAGAATGCTCATCAGCGTGGTCTTGCCCGCGCCATTCTCGCCGAGAAGTGCCACGATCTCGCCCTTTGCCAGCGAGAGCGAGATGCCGTCATTGGCGAGGTTGGTGCCGAAGCGCTTGCTGACGTCGACGATGTCGAGAACGGGCGCCGTCATGCCGGCAATCCTGCGATGGGAAAGCGATGTGCATAGTGCTGCTCCCGTTCAAGAGACGCAGCCAGTTGCAGGAGGCGCGCCTCCCCGCCCATCGGCGCCATAAGCTGGACCGGCAGAGGCAGGCCGACAGCGTCCGACCCGAACGGCAGCGTGATGGCGGGACATCCCGAAGCATTGGCGAGGGCGGCAAGCGGGGCGAACGCTGCCATGCGCCGGAAATGCAGGTCGATATCGCCATGATCGCTCGGAAAGGACCCAAGGGCCGGCGGCGGGCCTGACAGCATCGGGCAGAGCAGAACGTCGATGTCGTCGAACAGGCGCCAGAGATCGCGGCTGACGAGAACCATGGCATTCAGGCTTTTCCAGAGATCTGTCGCCGGACGGGACAGGCCGCGCGCGATGACGGCCTGCGTCAACGGCTCGGTCCGCGCGGCATCCAGGCCGAAGGCCGTTATTGCCTCGGCAAGGTTCACGCAGACGATGTCGAGAAAAGCCTGCCGGCTTGCGGCGCCGGCCTCGTCCACCGCTGAGAAGGGAACGGCGACGAGCCGGTGTCCCTGCGTTTCCAACGCCCTGCCCGCCGTCTCCACGATGGCCATGTGCTCGGCATGTGTCGGGTAGAGTGTGCCGGTGTCTGTGAGAACGCCGACCCGCAGCGGTCCCTCGATATGCGGCACAGGTTCGACGTGCGGGAACGGCCCGCGCGCCCGTCCGCTGGCGGCGGTGAAAATGCTCGATGCGTCGCGCACCGACCGGCAGACGGCAAGTTCCGTCGCGATGCCGCCGAGATGGTTGCCGAAGCTCGGGCCGGCCGGCATCGCGCCGCGGCTGGGCTTGAGACCGACGAGGCCGCAGCAGGCGGCGGGCACGCGGATGGAACCGCCCGCATCCGTCGCGTGGGCGATGGAGACGATGCCGGCGGCCACCGCGGCCGCTGCCCCGCCGGAAGAGCCGCCCGCCGTCCGCGTCGTGTCGAGCGGATTGCGGCAGATCGGGCCGATGGCGGGTTCGCTGGCCAGCGACAGTCCGAATTCCGGGCTCGTGGTCAGGCCGAAGAGGCAGAGGCCGGAGGCGCGAAACCGTTCGGCGAGATCGGAATCCGGGTCCGGTCCGACCGTATCGCCACGGGCAAGCTGCCTTGATCCTGCAGCGACGGGGAAGCCTGCAAACGGGCCGCCGAGATCCTTGGCGAGCGTCGGCACGCCGGCAAATGGCATGCGCCCCCGCGAGATTCCCGGCAAAGCGTCGATCGCTGCTGCCGCGGCGAGACCCCTCTCCGCATTCAAGGACGTGATGGCGCCGAGGCCGGCAAAGGTCTCGGCGGCCGACAGCGACGCCTGCATGGCCTCGCGCGCGGTCAGGCGACCACGGGCGATTGCCTCGGCCAGCGCCGTCGCATCGGCGATGGGGGACACCTATTTCGGCTCGTCGGCAACCTTGGGAACCTCGAAGGTGCCGGCCTTGATCTCGGCGCGCTTGGCCTCCATCGCGGCTTCGGCATCGGCCGGGGCGACGCCCTTCACGAAGACGATATCGCTGCCGCCTTCCTTCATCAGGCCGTAGGCGGTGTAGTCGCGGCCGGTGGGCTTGCCGGCGGCGACGTCCGCCAGCGCGGCGTTCAGGATCGGGCGGAAGTTCCACAGCGCATTGGCAAAGACCGTGTCGGGATAGCGCGGCGTGTAGTCCACGAGCGACCCCACGGACTTGATGCCGCGTTCCTTGGCGGCGTCCGCCGTGCCGATGCGCTCGCCGAAGAGAATGTCCGCACCGGCATCGATCTGCGCCAGACCGGCCTCGCGTGCCTTCGGCGGATCGAAGAAGGTGCCGATGAAGGTGACCAAGTGCTTGGCATCCGGATTCACCGCCTTCACGCCGGCGGCAAAGGCGTTGATCAGCATGTTGACCTCGGGGATCGGCATCGCGCCGACCGAGCCGACCACGTCCGATTTCGTCATCTTGCCGGCAAGCATGCCGGCGAGATAGGCGCCGTCGAAATTCCAGGTGCCGAACACGCCGAAATTGTCACCGGCTTCCTTGCCGCTGGAGCCCATGACGAAGGCCGTATCCGGATAGTCGGCCGCGACTTCGCGCGCCTGCTTCTCGACCGGAAACGTCTCGCCGATGATGAGCTTTGCGCCCTGTTCCGCATATTCCCGCATGGCGCGGGGATAGTCCGTGCCGGAGACCCCTTCCGAGAAGACATATTCGATGATGCCGTCCTTGGCGGCGTCCTGCATTGCCTTGTGCAGCACGGAGTTCCACGCATTTTCGACCGGAGACCCGTGGATGCCGGCGACCTTTACCGGCGTGGCCGCACGCAGGGCGGGGGCGAAGGCGCCGGCGCCCAAGGCCATTCCCGATACCAGAACGGCGCGGCGCGACATCAAGAACTGCTTGGTCATGTGAGATCCCCGTTTTTTGATCGATTGGTTCAATTTCTATGAGCGGCCTAAAAATGTGTCAAGCGGATAGCAAGGTCAGAAAATAAGCATGCACAGGTCTTCGCAAGGTGCGTGCAACGGCGAAAAATGCCATGCTCACGTCTGACATTCAACCGCTGTCACCATCGATCAGCGTCATCGGCCAGAGCTGGCGATGGGCGGCGTTCGGATAGAGGGCGGCATAGGCGGGCATGCTGGCAAGGAGCGTTTCGGCGAGCGAGATGCCGAGATCGCGAAGCGAGAGGTCGAAGCAGGTCAGGCGTGGCGAGAGATAGCGGGCCTGCGGGCTGTGCAGGCCGATGACGGCAATATCCTTGCCGGGCGTGAGACCGGCTGCTTCCAAACCGTGGAACAGCCCGGTGACGCTGCCATCGTTCAGCACGACGATGGCCGAGGGGCGGTTGGGATGGCGTGCGAGGTCCTGCCCGACGCGATAGCCGCCAGCTTCGTTGGGCGATGCGGTGAAGACCAGGCCTTCATCCAACGCCAGCCCGTATTCGGCCAGCACCGTGCGGCAACGCTCCAGGAAGACATGGCCGAGATTGAGGTCGTCATGCGGGCGGAGCACCGCGATGCGGCGGTGGCCGCGCTGCGCCAGCCGCGTCATCACCGTCGTCGCCATGCCTTCGAAATCGAGATCGATGAAGGGCTGCCCGACATCGGTGAGGCTGCGGCCGAGGGAGACGAAGGGGATCTTGCGCCGGTCGAGCAGGGCGAAACGCTCGTCGATCCGCCGCGTCGCCGACAGCATGATGCCATCGGCAAAGCCGCGCGCCACCACCCGCTCGAGATAAGCATCCGGATCCTCCTCCGAGGAGCAGAGCAGCGCGACCAGATCCAGCCCGTGTCGGGCAAACACCGTCTGCACGCCATCGAACACGCTCATGAAGAAGGTATCGCCCTCCCCCGTGATCTCATGGCCGGTCTGCATCATGAAGCCGATGACGCCAGTCGAGCCTTTGCGCAGCGCCCGGCCGGACTGATTGGCGACGTAGCCGAGCCGCTCGGCCGCTTCGAGAACCCGCCGCCGCGTCTCTTCGTTGACGTCCTTCTTCCCGTTCAGCGCGCGCGAAACCGTGCCGATCGAGATCTCCAGATGTTCGGCCAACTGCCGTATGCCCTTCACCACCACCGTCATCAATCCTTCGCTTTCGACAAATCCTATTGACACGAACCCTCTTCTGTCCATAGTCTCGTAAACGTTTACGGAGATCGAAAGAGGAGTTTCGATCCCGTTCGGGAGGACTTCAGTGACAGCATACAGAGCCGTTTTATGCGGGTGCGGAGCTATGGCCAAAGGCTGGCTGAAGGCGCTTGCCGCAGACCCGCTTCTCCGCAGCCGCATCGAGATCGTCGGCCTGGTCGATCTCGATCGCGCCATGGCGGAAGCGCTCGCCCGCGAGTTCGGCCTCAGTGATGCCGCGATCGGAACCGACCTGCCCTCGATGCTGGAGGCGACGCAGCCGCAGATCGTCTTCGACGTCGTCATTCCCGCAGCCCGCCGCGCCGTCGTCTCCGCCGCGCTCGCACAGGGATGCCACGTGCTGAGCGAAAAGCCGATGGCGACCTCGCTCGACGAGGCCCGCGAGCTTCTCGATCTCGCCCGAAAGGCTGGCCGTCTCCACGCCATCGTCCAGAACCGCCGTTTCATCTCCGGCGTGCGGCGCATGAAGCGGCTCGTGGAGAGCGGCGCGATCGGGGCGCTGACGGCGGTCCATTGCGACTTCTTCCTCGCCCCGCATTTCGGCGGCTTTCGCGACCAGATGCAGAACGTCCTGCTGCTGGACATGGCGATCCACACCTTCGATGCCGCCCGCTTCGTATCCGGCAAGGCGCCACTGTCGGTCTATTGCGTGGAAACCAACCCCGCAGGCTCGTGGTATGCGCATGGCGCTGCGGCCAATGCCGTCTTCAAGCTGTCGGACGATGCCGTCTTCACCTATCGCGGCTCCTGGTGCGCGGAAGGCCGACGCACGAGCTGGGAGAGCGAATGGCGGCTGGTCGGTTCGGAGGGCATGATGACCTGGGACGGCGAGGACATGTTCGACGTCACGGTTTCCGGTCACGAGCCCGGCCTTCTCCACGGCGCCCGCGCCCTGCCGATGCCGGACGCCGCCGACGCGGCGGAAACGCTCGGGCATACCAGCGTCCTCCTCGATTTCCTCCGCGCGATCGAAACCGGCGGCGAGCCGGAGACGATCGGGCACGACAATATCAAGAGCCTCTCCATGGTGTTCGGCGCC
This sequence comes from Rhizobium sp. PP-F2F-G48, assembly GCF_004342335.1. Lineage (NCBI taxonomy): Bacteria > Pseudomonadati > Pseudomonadota > Alphaproteobacteria > Hyphomicrobiales > Rhizobiaceae > Rhizobium > Rhizobium sp. PP-F2F-G48. The sequence continues at coordinate 165,766 of NZ_SLVH01000007.1, forward strand.
ATCGAGAGCGCCCGGACCGGCCTTGCCGTCGATCTTTCAGCAGAAGGACAAAAGTCTTGAACAACCCCGCAAATTCCATCCGCGTCGGCACCATGATCAGCGCGAGCGCCGGACAGGCGGCCACCCGCATCGGGCAGATCGCCGATCTTGGCTTCGAAAGCTTCGAGCCCTTCTTCTGGCAGACCACCAACGGGCAGGATCTGGCAGACCTCGGCAAGCGCTGCCGCGAGGCGATCGGGGAGCGCGACATCACGATCTCCACCATCGGCATGTTCGGCAATCCGCTGGAGGAACAGGACCTCGACCTGCAGACGCTGCAGGGATGGAAGGACTGCATCGACAATGCCCATCACTTCGGCGCCACCTGCGTTGCCGGATTCACCGGCCGCGTTCGCGATAAGCCCCTGCCCGAGAGCCTGCCGCGCTACCGCGAGATCTGGAGCGAGCTTGCCCGCCGCGCCGCCGACAAGGGCGTGAAGATCGCCTTCGAGAATTGCGCCATGGACGGCAACTGGCAGAGCGGCGACTGGAACATCGCTCACAACCCGGATGCCTGGGAGCTGATGTTCAACGAGACCCCGGACGACAATATCGGGCTCGAATGGGAGCCCTGCCACCAGATGGTCTACCTGATCGACCCGCTGCCGCAGATCCGCAAATGGGCATCCAAGATCTTCCACGTTCACGGCAAGGACGCGACGATCCGCTGGGATGTCATCCGCGAGCATGGCATCTTCGGCAAGGAAAAATTCGTGCTCATGCGCACGCCGGGCTTCGGCGACAGCAACTGGACCGACATCATCTCGGAGCTGCGCCTCGCCGGCTGGTCCGGTTCGATCGACATCGAGGGCTGGCACGATCCGGTCTATCGCGACGCGCTGGAAATGACCGGGCAGGTGCACGGCCTGAACTATCTCAAGACATGCCGGGGCGGAACTTTCGTGACCGACCCGCAATGAGACGGCCGGGCGCCATGGAGGATGGCGCCCGGAGGAAAACCCGTAAACCAAGGAGGAGAACATGACCATGAAGACCTGGCTTGCCGCCGGTGCGCTCGCACTGGCCACCGCTTCCACGTTTGTGCCCGTCGCGCACGCCGAAGACGTGAAGATCACCGTCTGGACGCTCGACCGCGATATCCAGCCGGCACCGAACCTGATCAAGGATTTCAACGCGCTGAAGAACGGCATCACGGTCGAACATCGCCAGATCCAGTTCGACGACGTTGTCAGCGAGGCCATGCGCGCCTATTCGACCGGTCAGGCGCCCGACATCATCGCGATTGACAATCCGGAGCACGCGCTCTTCTCGTCGCGCGGCGCCTTTCTCGACCTGAGCGACAAGATCGCCGCCTCGACCGTGGTCAAGACCGAGAACTATTTTCCCGGCCCCCTCGCCTCCGTCATGTGGGATGGCAAGTATTTCGGCATTCCGAAGGCCACGAACACGATCGCGCTCTACTACAACAAGGACATGTTCAAGGCGAAAGGTCTCGATCCCGACAAGCCGCCGCAGACATGGGCGGAGCTGCTCGATGCCGCGCGCAAGCTGAACGATCCGGCCAAGAACGTCTATGGCCTGGCCTTCTCGGCAAAGGCCAACGAGGAAGGCACCTTCCAGTTTCTGCCCTGGGCGCAGATGGGCGGCGCCTCTTATGAAACGATCAATGCGCCAGGTGCCGTGAAGGCGCTCGAAACCTGGAAGACCATCATGGACGAGAAGCTCGCCTCGCCCGACACGCTGACGCGCGGCCAGTGGGATTCCACCGGCACCTTCAATTCCGGTAATGCCGCCATGGTCATCTCCGGTCCGTGGGAGCTCGACCGGATGAGCACCGAGGCGAAGTTCGACTGGGCCGTGACCCTGCTTCCCGTGCCGGAAGCCGGCGCCGAGCGCTCCTCCGCCATGGGCGATTTCAACTGGGCGATCTTCTCGACCACACAGCATCCGGACGAAGCCTTCAAGGTGCTCGAATATTTCGCCTCGCAGGACGACCGGATGTTCAAGGACTTCGGCCAGCTGCCCGCCCGCTCCGATATCGCCATTCCTCCGACCGGCAACGACAAGAAGGATGCGGCGCTGAAGGTGTTCGTGGAGCAGCTGAAATATGCCAAGCCGCGCGGCCCCCATCCGGAATGGCCGAAAATCTCCAAGGCCATCCAGAATGCCATCCAGGCCGCGCTGACCGGGCAGATGAGTGCGCAGGACGCGCTCGACCAGGCGGCGGAGAAGATCAAGTCGGTTCTCGGCTAAACGGGCTTCCTCCCGGAGAGCATGGTGACCGGAGGAGGGCCAAGGTCCGCTTGCCTCCTCCGGTGCCGTGTTCGGGCACCGCCTGCACCCTGTCCAACCTCATTCCGACGCATGACCACCGCGGGATCGCGCCCCGTTGCCCGGAAAAGCTCTGATGGGAGCGACGATGAAACGCATCTTCTCCAGTCTTGCGGACGGAAAAGGCTTCGATATCGCCTTGATCGTCTTCCCCTTCGCCTTCCTGTTCGTGATGGCGGGTCTGCCGCTTGTTTATAACGTCATCATGAGCTTCCAGGAGGTCGACATGTTCAGCCTCGGTTCCTTCGCGCGGCCCTTCGTCGGTTTCAAGAACTACGTGACGCTGTTCTCGCAGCCGGAGACCTGGCCGATCCTCAAGAACACCGCGATCTTCGTCTGTGCCTCGATCGCCGGCCAGTTCGTCGTCGGCTTCGGGCTCGCGCTGTTCTTCTGGACCAATTTTCCCGGCGCCTCGTGGCTGCGCGGCCTGTTTCTCGTCTCCTGGGTCATGCCCGGCCTCGTGGTCGGCGCCATCTGGAACTGGATTCTTTCCGGCGATTTCGGCGTTCTCAACTACCTCCTGAACACGCTCGGCATCATCGACGGCAACATTTTCTGGCGTTCCGATCCGGCCTATGCGCTCTGGGCCGTCATTATCGCCAATATCTGGCTCGGCACCTCGTTCAACATGATCCTCCTGTCGGTCGGCCTTTCCGCCATTCCGAAGGACCTGTTCGAGGCGGCGGAACTCGACGGCGCCAATGCCTTCCAGCGATTTACGACGATCACCCTGCCGATGATGCGCTCGACCATCGGTGCCGTCATCTCCCTCGGGCTGATCTTTACCCTGCAGCAATTCGACCTGTTCGCGGCCATCACTTCCGGCGGGCCGAACAATGCCTCCAACGTCACCCAGTACTGGGCGTGGGAGCTGTCGTTCCGGCAATACGACTTCGCGCAGGGCGCGACCATTTCGGTGGTCATGATCGTCTTCGTGATGATCGCGTCCATCGTCTATGTCAGATCCACACGGCACGAGGTGCGCGGATGAGCGAAGTGTCGAAACACCGGCTGATGCTCGCGATCGCCTGCATCCTCGCGGCCGTCTATCTCTTTCCGCTCTACTGGATGTACGTCACGTCGCTGAAAAGCGGTTCGGCGATGTTTGCAACGCCGCCCGGCCTGTTCCCGGTCGATCCGCAGTGGAGCGTCTACAGCTATGTCTGGGAATCCCGGGACATGGGTCGCTACATGTGGAATTCGCTGGTGATCGCCGCCGGCTCGGTCGCGCTCATCGTGCTTCTCGGCACGGGCTGTGCCTATGTGCTGGCCCGATACCGCAGCCGCTGGGTCGATGTCGGCCTGTTTCTCATCCTCATGCTACAGGTTCTGCCGGCCTCGCTGCTGATCACCCCGATCTTCGTCGGCTTTTCCCAGCTCGGTCTGCTGAACACCCCGCGAACCGCCGTCATCATCGCCATCGCGGCAAAGAGCATGCCGTTCTACGTGGTGCTTGTGCGCTCCACCTTCATGAGCGTGCCGATGGAGCTCGAGGAAGCCGCGCTCGTCGATGGCAATTCGCGCGTCGGTGCGTTCTTCAACATCGTGCTGCCGCTCGCCCGCAACGGCATTCTCGTCAGCGGCATCCTCATCTTCATGCAGGCGTTCGGCGAGTTCGTCTATTCCAAGTCGATGATCCAGAACATCGAGCTCCAGCCGGCCAGCGTCGGGCTCAATTCCTTCATGGGTCCGAACACCAACGAGTGGAACAACATCCTGGCGTTTGCCTCGATGTATGTGACGCCGATCCTGGCCATCTTCGTCCTGCTTCAGCGCCGCATCGTCTCCGGCCTCACCTCGGGAGCCCTCAAATGAGCAACCAGACCGACCTGCAGATCGCGTTGACAGCCGTCAACAAGCATTATGGCGCCTATCACGCCCTGAAGAATATCGACCTGCGCATCGCGAAGGGCTCGTTCGTCGCGCTTGTCGGCCCGTCCGGCTGCGGCAAGTCCACGCTGCTGCGCTCCATGGCAGGGTTGGAGTCCATCACCAGCGGCGACCTCTTCATCGCCGGCGAGCGAATGAACAACGTGCCGCCGCGCAAGCGCGATCTTGCCATGGTCTTCCAGTCCTATGCGCTCTACCCGCACATGACGGTGGAGGAAAACCTGACCTACAGCCTGCGCATTCGCGGCGTGAAAAAGGCCGAGGCGAAGAAGGCGGCCGAGGACGTCGCGGCCACCACGGGTCTTTCCGGTCTCATGGGTCGCTATCCGCGCGAACTCTCCGGCGGCCAGCGCCAGCGCGTCGCCATGAGCCGCGCCATCATCCGCCATCCCAAGGCGTTCCTGTTCGACGAGCCGCTCTCCAATCTCGATGCGGCCCTGCGTGTCCACATGCGCAAGGAGATTCGCGCGCTGCACGACCGGCTGGGCGCCACCTCCGTCTACGTCACGCACGACCAGATCGAGGCGATGACCATGGCCGACCATGTCGTGGTGATGCGTCAGGGCATCATCGAGCAGCAGGGTGCGCCGCTCGATCTCTACGACCGCCCCGTCAACCGCTTCGTCGCCGGTTTCATCGGCTCGCCGGCCATGAACTTCGTGCCGGCGGTCGCCGGCGACGACGGGCGGTCGCTGCTGCTCGATCTCGGCGAGGGGCAGAGGCTTGCCCTCGATCGCCCGATCGCCGCCGGCCGGCCGCTGATCGCGGGCCTTCGACCGGAGCATCTCGTGATCGATCCGACCGGCGCGGGGCCGATCCGGCTTCGGGTCGCCGCCGTCGAAAGCACGGGCTCCAACAGCTACATCACCACCGCCAGCAAGCCGGAGATCGTCCTCGTCACCAATGGCCGCAGCCCGGTCGCGCCCGGGGACATGATCACGATCGGTATCGCTCCGCAGCACGTTCACGTCTTCGACGCGGAAACCGAGGCCCGCATCGAGATGCTGACAGGATGATGTGACAACGAGGGAAGCGATAAGACTCCGTAAAGCACGCCGAGCGACTTCCGTGAATTGCGCGGCTTTCAGGCGTGAAGTGAGAACCTTTCAGGGCTCAAGAGAAGGAGGACCGCCACATCTCGGGTAATTTATTAGAAGATGCTCACTAGGTTGCGGCATAAAGGAGATCTCACGCCATGATCGGCTGGGTGAAACGCCAGATACTCGCCTTCTGCGCAACCAACGCCTTCGCGTCGCGTCGCGATGTGTTTTCGATCGCCAAGCGCTCCGCCGTCGGTGTCATTTTCGTCGGCGATATCCTGAATGTGATCGGCCATGTGGTCCTCGATCGGTTCGGCCTGCTGCCCTACCCGCTCGTGCCGGCGGCCACCGTCGGCGCGCTGATCACAACCCTGCTCGGCATACCGCTGATCTTCACCGTCCTCTATATCGTCGGTCTCGCGATCCACGATCTCTCGATCTCCCGCGCACGCTTCGAGGAACTGAGCCGGACCGACCAGCTGTCTGGCCTCCTCAACCGCCGCGCCTTTCTCGATGCCTATGCGCACCATCAGGGCCCTGCGTCCCTCGTCATTTTCGACATCGACCGCTTCAAGGCGCTGAACGACAGCTTTGGACATGAGGCCGGCGATCGGGCGATCATGTCGGTCGCCGCCGTTCTCAAGGCGAGTTTCCAGACGCCGCACGTGGTTGCCCGGATTGGCGGCGAAGAATTCGCGGTGCTCGTCACAGGCCTGCGCGACGCGGATCGCCTGGCCCTTGCCGGAGCGGCCGTCAGCCGCATCGCGGGCACCGTCATCGATCTGGGCGATGTCGATACGGTCGTTACCGTCTCGGCAGGGGTCGCGGAGTTTGCGCAGCACGAAGAGTTCGCGCAGCTCTTTGCAGCAGCCGACAAGGCCCTCTATCTCGCCAAGTCGTCCGGCCGAAACCAGGTTTTGCACGAGACCGAAATCCCCGAGCCGATCCGCAGGGGTTCCACCCACCATTCTCTGGTGCACTCGGCCCAGTCGGCGTAACCGGGCCCGCGAGGGTGCGCGTGATCGGAGAGTCCGGGGGCAAGCGCCCCGTGTTACATCGTGGCGCCCAGCTGCCAGGGAACGAATTCGTTTGCGCCATAGCCGAGCTCCTCGGACTTGGAGCGCTCGCCGGAGGCGACGCGCAGGACGGTCTGAAAGATTTCGCGACCCTTTTCCTCGATCGAAACGCCTTCGAGGACGTCCCCGCAATTGATGTCCATGTCCTCTTCCATGCGGCGGTAGAGATCGGAATTGGTGGCAAGCTTGATCGACGGCGTCGGCTTGCAGCCATAGGCCGAACCGCGGCCGGTGGTGAACGCGATGACATTGGCGCCACCTGCCACCTGCCCGGTGGCGGCGACCGGATCGTAGCCCGGCGTGTCCATGTAGACGAACCCCTTGCGATCGATCCGTTCGGCATAGCCGTAGACGCCGCGCAGGGTCGACGTGCCGCCCTTGGCGACGGCGCCGAGCGACTTTTCGAGGATCGTGGTCAATCCGCCCGCCTTGTTGCCGGGCGAAGGATTGTTGTTGAGCTCGCCACCGGCCCGCGCCGCATACTCCGTCCACCAATCGATCAGATCGACGATCTTCCGGCCGACCGCCTCGCTTTCCGCCCGCCGCGTGAGCAGGTGCTCTGCGCCGAAGATTTCGGGCGTCTCGGAGAGGATGGCCGTGCCGCCCTGCCGCACGAGCTGATCCACCGCCGCGCCGAGCGCCGGATTTGCCGTGAGGCCGGAATAGCCATCGGAACCGCCGCACTGGAGCGCAAGCGTGATTTCGGACGCGGCGACGGTTTCGCGACGCGCCTTTGCGGCAACGGGCAAGAGATCGCGGACGCGTGCCACACCGGCCTCGATCGAGCGGCGTGTGCCCCCGGTTTCCTGGATCGTCAGGCTCTGGAAATGATCGCCCTCGACGATCCCATATTGCTGCTTCAGGCGCGGAATCTGAAAGACTTCGCAGCCAAGGCCGACGAGCAGGACGGCCGCGAGATTGGGATGCGTGGCGTAGCCCCACTGGGTGCGTGCAAGGATGTCGTATCCCTCGCCCGTGGAGGCCATGCCGCAGCCGGTGCCATGGGTGAACGGGATGACGCCGTCGATCTCCGGATAGTCCAGGAGAATGCCGGAGCGTTCCACCGCCTCGGCAATGAAGCCGGCGACGGTGGCGGAACAGTTCACCGACGACAGGATGCCGATATAGTTGCGCGTGCCGACGCGCCCGTCCGGGCGGCGAAAGCCCTGGAATGTCTCCGGCACCTCGCCCGCCAAGAGGCCGCCGTCGGGGCGAGCCTCGGTGGCAAAGGCGTAGTCGCGGGCGAAATCATGGATCGCCACATTGTGCTCGTGCACCCAGTCGCCCGGGGCGATCGCGGCCGCGGCGAAACCGATGATCTGGCCGAACTTGCGGATCGGCTCTCCTTCGGCGATCGGCACGAGCGCGATCTTGTGCCCCTTGCCCACCGCGCTGCGCGCCGCCACGCCGTTTGGCAGGCTGTCGCCCTTCGACACGCGGTCGATGGCGATGATCACGTTGTCGGCATCGTTGAGGCGCAGGACACGGGGCGTCGGCATGGTCAGACCTCCAGAATGGCTTTGATGGTGCCGGCGTCCGGGCGCAACCACTGCGGAAACAGCTCCGGTCCGTCGGCCAGTGCGCCACGATGCGTGATCAGCGCATCGACCGGCACGCGGCCGGCCGCCATCTGGCGCACGACCTCGGCAAAATCGTCGGCCTGCGCGTTGCGGCTGGCAAACAGCGTCGCCTCGCGTTTGTGAAACTCGGGGTCCGAGAAGGTGATGTCCGTGCGCACGACGCTGACGAGGACGTATCGCCCGGCATGCGCGAGGAAACCGAAGCCGCGCTGCATGGCGGCGGCATTGCCGGTCGCGTCGACGACGACGTCGAAGAAGTCGCCGCCCGTCATTCGCGACGCCTCTGCCTCCGCCGACGCATCGGCCCTGATCATCGCATCGGCGCCGAGCCGGTCGAGGGTGAAGCCCAGGCGATCCTCGCGGACATCCATGACCGTGACATGCGCGCCGCGCGCCTTGGCAAAGATGATCGCCGACATGCCGATCGGCCCGGAGCCGACCACGAGAACGCGGTCTGCCGCGGACACGCTGCCGCGCTTCACGCCGTGCGCGCCGATGGCCAGGAACTCGATGGTGGCGGCGGCATCGAGCGATGCGCTTCCGGCGGACACCACGTTTCCTTCCGGCACGCAGAGATATTCCGCCATGCCGCCATCGCGATGGACGCCGAGCACGGCGATGGTCTGGCAGGCATTCGACACACCCTTGCGGCAGGCATGGCAGGTTCCGCAGGACAGATAGGGCACGATATAGACGGCTTCGCCAGCTTTCAGCGCGCTGCCCTCGGGCGCGCGCTCCACGGTGCCCGAGAGTTCATGTCCCATGATCCGGGGATATTCGAGGAAGGGATGCTTGCCTTGGAAGATGTGGTAGTCCGTCCCGCAGATTCCGACGCGGCGGATGCGGACGAGCACCTCGTCCGGCGCCGGCTCGGGAACGGGACGGTCGATGACCGAAAGACGGCCGGGCTCGTTGCAGATCAGGGCTTTCATGACATCACCTTAGCAGATCGTTCGTCGTCTCGTCTCGGGGCAGAAGCCGGAAGACCCGGCGTCTCTGATAGCGTCGTCATCAGGTCTGGGCAGGGTCGCCGTCGCTCAAGCCTTGGCCTTTTCCGTCTCGATCGTGGCGTCGCTCTGTGCGGCGACAAGGTTGCGCAGGATCGGTGCCGGAGGCGTTGCACCCGACTGCGCGACCCAGGCCAGAAAGGCCGCGATGCGCCGCTCGATCTTGACGCCGTGGTTCTGAGCGATGTCGGCCACGCGATGATCGAGAAACGGGTTGTCGAACCGTTCGAGTGTGACATCGACATAGGCCTTGGCCGCGTCGGCCATGCCCTGTGCGCCAAAGCCCGGCACGACCTCCTGCCGATAGACGGCGAGCAGCCGTTCGCGAATGGCGGCATCCTGCAGGAGGGCCCGGACCGTTTCGTCCGGCGCGCGGCCTTCGCGCAGCCAGATCTCCGCGAGAAAGGTGTGGCCGAGGTTCAGGATGTGCAGTTTCAACCGTTCGAAGGGTTCGAGATCGTCCGTCAGGACGACCGAGGGATGTTGAAACGGCAGCGACAGCCCGGGCTTGGCCTCGATCGCCCAGAGGGCGTAGGGCTCGGCCACCGCGCCAACGGGTTCGATCGGCTCGGAAACGATGCGGTCCACCAAGGTGTTGGCGAAGAGGACGTCGGTCTCGACAAAGGCGCGGAACGCGTCGTCCGCGCCGGCGTCCGTGGCAAGCGAGAGGACCGCCTCTTTCAGCCTGTCGCCGTTGCGGTTCAAGAGCTCGCAGGGCAGCACGGTGAGCGGACCACCCTGGGACCGCCAGCGATGATGCAGCAATGCGGTGAGCTTGCCGACGAAGGATGCGGGCACGAGACCTGACAAAAGCGCCGCGCTGCGATCGCCTGCCGGCACCTCGTATCCGCGGTCGCCCGTATTCGAGACGACGAAGGCCGCGTCCGCGGCGAAAAGCGCTTTCAGCCTTGCCCAATCGGCCTCGGCCGAGAGACCGCCATCGACGGATGTGACCGCGATCCGACGCTCGACCCTTTCGCCGGCTTCGATGCCGCGAATGATGACGGGGTACCCTTCGGGTCGGCCGAAGGCTGCGACGCGACCGGCACGCTCCGGGGCGCCCGACACCTGCACGATGGTGATGGGTCCGATCGCCTGACCGGCCTCCCGCGCCTCGTGAACAAAAAGATCGACATGCGCCTGGAGAAACCGGCTCGTTCCGAACTGGATGATCCGGGTGCTCACGTGCGGCTGTCCGCTGTCGCGACGCCAGGCACGGTGCGCATGATGCTGACGCGGAGCACCAGCCCGATGGTCCCGTCGCTCCGTCTTTTCGTCATGCGCTTGACCCTCCCCGGTCTTCCTTGCATTTTATATGCAAAGAGCAGGGCGGCGCGCAACGTTTTATTGTGTTTGTTTGATGTAATGGACAGGATGGGCTGGTGACGAAACAGGCTGGGAGGCACTGGGGTGAAAGGGAAAGCCGTCTACAAGCGGAGCTACAATGGCTGCCTTTCGATCTGCGAGACCCTTGCGCCCGGCGCCGAAATGCCGTCCGAAAACGAGATTTCGCAGTCTCTCTCGGTCAGCCGCACGACGATCCGGGCGGTCATGGCCGGACTGGAAGCCGCGGGCATCCTCACGCGCCAGGGGTCATCGCGCCGTCTGACGCGTCGTCCCGAACCGAAGGATGCCTTTCCCGATACGCAGACCGTGTCCACCAGCGCCACGGTCGAGCGGCGGTTCCTCGAATGGATCCTGCAAGGCCATATCGGCCCCGGCCATCTGCTAACGGCGGCTGAGCTTGCGCGGCAATTCGGGACGTCGACCACGATCATCCGCGAGCATCTGCCGCATTTCCAGCATTTCGGCCTGATCGAGCGACGGCCAAACAGCGCCTGGCTCTTCAAAGGCGTCACGCCGGCCTTCGCCCACGAGATCTATGACGTGCGCGAAATGTTCGAGCTGCGCGCGGCGCGCAGCTTCATCGCCCTTCCCGATCCGTCGCCGCCCTGGCAGCGCATGCGGACGATCGAGAGGGAACATCGGGCGCTGCTGGCGGACATCGACACGGGCTATGCCCTGTTTCCGGATCTGGACGAGCGCCTTCACCGCACGGTGCACGAAACCGCCGACAATCGCTTCATCAAGGATTTCTACGACATCATCTCGATGCTGTTTCACTACAATGCGCAATGGGACGCCGTGGACGAGAAGCAGCGCGCATTTACGGCGCTGAGCGAACACCTCGCCTATATCGAGGCTCTGCTGCGCCGCGACCTGAAGGCGATCGACCGTGCCTGCCGTCAACATCTGAAGACGGCTCGCTCCAATCTGCTGCGCTCCATCGACCTGCGCCTGAAGAAGCCGCCGTCGCTCTGAAATTTTCCAGTATCGATCACGCGGATGAATCGGACGCCCAGGATCGATTCATAAGTTTGGTTGGACGCTGCAGGGCTGCCGGGCGATTCTTGTGGCATGAGCCAGCACCCCTTTTATCTCTATATCGAGCGCACCCAGCCTGCGAAAAATATGGCCCGGTTCTATGCCCTGTCGATCGAACCATCTCTGTTCGGGAAGACGTCCCTGGTGCGTCGTTGGGGTCGGATCGGGACCACGGGACGCGAGAAGATCCATCTTTTCGAGAACGAGGCAGACGCCGTGACGCTGTTCCTGGCCGTCGCGCGCCAGAAGCGAGATAGAGGCTACAGGCCGAGAGCCGTGAAATCCAATCACGCCGCCGCCGCGTATTGCCTTGCGTGACCGAGATCCAGACCTGGCAATTTCGCAGATTCTCATATGGCCGGAACAAAGGGCGGTACGAGGGCATTGTGAGGTGCCGTTGTAACTGCCTTCTTTTCGGCGCCTGGAGTACGCATGAGCCAGAAAGACGATTGGCATCTGACGGAAATTCTCGATTACGAGCATGGCCGCGGTGACCCGTTTGCCGCAGCTGTCCGCGCGACGCGTATGGCGATGGTCATTACCGATCCCGCGCAGCCCGATAATCCGATCGTCTTCTGCAACGAGGCGTTCCAGCACCTGACCGGTTACAGCCGCGAGGAGATCATCGGCCGGAACTGCCGTTTCCTGCAGGGCGAAGGCACAGACCGGTCCAGCGTCTCCAGGATCCGTGCCGCGATCGATGCCGCGGAAAGCATTCACGTCGATCTGCTGAACTACCGCAAGGACGGCTCGACCTTCTGGAACGCTTTGTTCCTCAGCCCCGTTCGCGGCGAAAGCGGCGATGTCCAATTCTTCTTCGCCTCGCAACTCGATGTGACCGACCGCGTCATGGCGCAGGAGACGATCGCCGCTCAGAAGGCGGCCGTCGATAGCGAGGTGAAGCGCCGGACGGCCGATCTCGAAAAAGCGCTGGAAGCCAAGACTCTGCTGCTTCACGAGGTCGATCATCGCGTCAAGAACAACCTGACGATGATCGGCGCGCTGCTACGGCTGCAGGTCCGCTCGATCGACGATGCGGATATACGCGCAAAGCTCGAGACCATGATGGAGAGGATCGATGCACTGGCCACCGTTCACCGCCGGCTCTACCAGGCGGATGACGTGACGCGCTTCGACGTTGCCGCCTTCGCCGCCAATCTCGCCTCCGACGTGATCGGCGCAAGCGGCCGCAGCAATATCCGCCTGCGATGCGATATCGAGCCGATCGAAGTTCGTTCCGAGCATGCTTCGGCGCTCGGACTGATCCTCAACGAAGTTCTCACCAACGCCATCAAGCATGGGCTGCGGGAGAACAGGGCGGGATCGGTTTCCATCGTCGCGACGCGAGACGGCGAGGAAGCCACCTTGTCGATCGAGGACGACGGCGTCGGTCTGATCATGGATCCGGCGTCCTCAGGCCTCGGCCATGCCTTGATCAAACGCCTGTCGCCGCAAAGCGGCACGACCGTCGCCTGGGACCGCCTGCCGACGGGCACCCGCGTGACCTTGAGAATACCGGAAATGGAGCAGACATCATGACCCCCTCCCCCACACCCTTCAAGGCTTTGCAAGTGCTCATCGTCGAGGATGAACCCCTGCTGGCCATGGATGTGGAGATGATGGTCGAGGAAGCGGGCCACAGCGTCGTCGGCGAGGCCGCATCCCTCTATGAGGTCGAGGCGATGCCGACCGAGCCGGCGCCGGACCTTGCTTTGGTCGATATGCAGCTTGCCCGCGGCACCAACGGGCTCGATGTTTCGCGGCTGATCCAGGACCGCTGGCCGTCTGCCGTTATCGTGTTCGTCACCGCGAACCCGAAGAAAATTCCGGAGGATTTTTCCGGCGCGCATGGCGTCATCGCCAAGCCGTTTTCCCGAAGCGGGTTCATGTCTGCGCTCAACTACCTCGGCGAAGGCATCGCCGATCCGCCACCTGCGTCCAGCCAACCGTCGAGCTTCGTCGCCGCGCCATCGGTGCTCGAAATCTGGTCGGCCCGATCCCAGATGGATGGATAGGTTCGAATGAAGGGAGCGCCATTCAAGCGCTCTCGCAAGAAACGCAGGAGCGGACTTACTCCGTTTGCTGAAGCTGCGTCAGCAGAGCCTGCATTTTCACGACGAGGCCCGACGGTGCGTAATCGACATCTGTGCCGCCGGAGCCTGCCAGCCCCATGCGCAGCAGCTTCGAGCCGAAGCCTTTACGCTCGGGCGGCGTGACCGACGGTCCATTGGTCTCCTGCCACGTCACGTGCAGAGAACGTTCCGGGCCCTTCCCCTCGATAAGCCAATCGATCGCGACGCGGCCATGCTCGTTCGACAATGCACCGTATTTGACCGCATTGGTGCCGAGTTCGTGCAACAGCAAGGCGAGCGAGAGCGCGCCCTTCGGCCCGACGATCGTGCGGGGGCCGCGCAGATCGAACCGTTCCGCCGGGGCCACGCTTTCGAGCGTGGTCGCCATGATCGCCTGGATGGGCGCCGAATCGTGATTGTCGTGCAGCAGGACGTCATGGGCACGGCTGAGCGCATGCAGCCGCTTCTCGAAGGTGCGGACGTGCGCCTGCTCGGTCACCGGTCGCAGGGTCTGTGTTGCGATGGCCTGCACCATGGCGAGCATGTTCTTCAGCCGGTGCGCCATCTCCCGGTTGATCAGTTCCTTCTCCGCCTCGACCACCTTGCGGTCCGAAATGTCCGTCACGGCGACGACGGCGCCCGAAAGTTCGCCCGATAGATCCTTGATCGCCTCGCCCACGATCGAGAGCCAGGTCTTGCTGCCGTCCGGCCGGTGATAGAGCACCTCGGCCTTGGCGCGGTCGCACTCCCGGGCCATGATCCGCGCCAGTGGATAGTGTCGCGGGTCGAAAGGCGAGCCATCATGGTTGGTGGCGACGAAGATGTCGTAGTCCTCGACCGATCGTGCTGCCGTCGCATCGTGACCCAGCAATTGCTGCGACCGTTCATTCTGGAGGATGATGCGACCCGTCGGCGCCTCGGCTAGGAGGACGCCGACCGGCATGGTATCGATGATCGTGGAGAGCTGTCTCTGCTGGTCGCGAAGTTCGGCCTCAAGCTTCAGCCGCTCGGTCACCTCGACGAAGAGAACGACGAAGCGTTCCTGGTCGAGAGGCTGCGCATGCCCTTCGTACCAGCGACCGGTTTCGCCGACCTGCCGCACGAAGACAAGCGGTTCCCCGGATCGGACGACCTCCGCAAACGCCGGAATCCACGCGTCTTCGGCCCCCGCAAAGACGTCCCGAACCGTTCGCCCGACGGCAGAGGACGGTGCGACGCCGACGAGATCGCCCCAGGCTCGGTTGACCTCGACATAGCGCCAGTCGATCACCTCGCCATCGCTGCGGCGGATGAGTTCGCCGAGGATGAACCCTTCCTCCAGCTGCTCGAAGAGCCCGCGCCAATGCGCCTCGCTCTTCTGCAGGCGCTCTTCCGCCTGTTTGCGGGCGGTCACGTCGGAAAAGACGGAGGCGATCTGGTCCGCGCCGATGCGCCGGATGCGGTTCTCGAACCATTTTCCGCCGATTTCGGTGGCCCTGTTCAGGTGCACGATCGGCTCGCCATGTTCGAAAACCGTGCGATAGGCGGGCATCATGTCGTCGAGAACGCCCGGCGCGACCTGCGAGAGCGTCGCCCCGCGCACCGTGTTCGGCGCCATCCCCGTCAGACGCTGGAAGGCCGGATTGACGTCCTCGAAACGGATGTCGACGATATCGCCGGTGGCGTCGCGCACGGCGCTTGCGACGTAATAGCCTTCCTGCATGTCGTGAAAGAGCGAGCGATACATGAGTTCGGAAACGCCGACCTCGATCTGCTTCTCGACGACGTTTGCAAGCGTTTCCAACGCGTGTCGGTCCCGATCCACCCAAACGCGCGGCTTGGTATCGATCGCCGCGAGCGCGCCGATGAGCTGCCCGTCCGGCAGACAGATGGGAACACCGAGATAGGCGACGACGCCGAGATCGGCGATCGCCCTATTGTCGCGAACAAGGTGGTGGATCCGCGCGTCCTCGATCGTCAGAACAGCGTTCGTGCTCACGACATGCTGGCAGAACGAGTGCGTGATCGGTGTCTCGCCCAGCGACGCCCAAGGTTCCGGCAGGCCGCAATGTCCGGCAAAGACCTGCCGTTTCTCGTCGACGATGGAAATGATGGCGACGGGAACGCCGAGGGCGACGCGAACATGCTCGGTCAGATGTCCGAATTGTTCGTTTCCGGCCTTGTCGAGAAGGCCGCTGCGACGGATCGCGGCGATGCGTTGGGCGGCGAGTTCTTCGGCGTTCATCCTGACCTTGTCGACCTTGATACGATCGATCTTCCCGGACCCGCGCCAGAGGGACTATCCAGCGGCTGCGACGTTCGGCTGAGACATACGACCGAATGCCGGTATTTCAAGCATGTTCTGAAGGAAACATGTGTCCGGCCCCGTCGATGGCGACGAAGAACGGCAAAAATGTCGATCTGTGGTGAACCGCTGGTCTTCGCGCGCGGGACCGGATCGTCTGGCGCGGCGCCGCCTAGCCGAGGATGTCCATCGTCCAAGCCTGACGCCCGAGGCGGATCGAGGCGGTTGCGGGTCTCGATATCAGCAGGCCGCCGCAGAGCGAGCCCGTCGTCACGACAGTGCCCTGTCGCAATGTCTCTGCCGGGCGGTGCCCGTCATTGGCATAGGCAACGAGTGCGGCCAGCGGGTCTTTGTCCGGATGCCGGCCCGGCGCATCGAAGAGAGACTGGTCGCCCGCTGTGACCTGCAGATGTTCCGCATCATGGTCTTCATCGAGGACTGCGGCATCGAGTGCCGGTCCGAGACGGTAACCGGCATTGCTCATGAGGTCGGCAACCAGGAAGCCCGTTCGGCCCTGCGGCCCGCCGACATAGCGGCTGCGGACGAACTCGATCCCCATGCGCACGGCCGAGATCGCCTCCCGGATCTCCTGCCGGCTGTAGGACTGCGCCCGCACCGGGAGATCGCGGCCGAGAACGAGCGCGATCTCGACTTCCAGCTTCACCTCGGGTTGATACGGAAAGCTGGCGGTCTCGGTCGCTGACAGAAGCGGTGCGCTCAGCACGCCGCCGTCGCGCAGCGAGAGCTTGCAGCCTTGCGGTGTAATGCCGAGCTGACCAATCACGGCTGACTGGATGGCGTAGGCCTCTGCGAGGTCCGGTTGCGAGATGGCGTCGCCTTCGATCATCCCGTCGTTCCGGATGGCCTCGACCAGAATGTCTGCCAGATCCCTGCCCATGTGCGCCTCGCTTCTCTGTTCTTGATCGTAGCGGTACAATCCCGACGTCAGTTCCGGGATCAGACCTTGCGATCTCTATGGATCGGCTCTGCCACGAAAGGTCCGCCCTGGTAAAGTGCGGCCGGGTCGTCTTTCGCAGGCATGGGGATCGCCGCGTCGAGTTCGGCCCGGAATGTCTCGGCATTGTCCTTCGGACGCCAGCCGAGATAGGCGGCTGCGCTGTTGTCCCACCAGGAGCAATCATTGTTCGAGACGCCCCAGATGATCGGGCAACCGAGCATCGGCGCATGGAAGACCCGGCCGATCAGGGCCTCGAAATCGTCGAACGACATCCAGGTTGCCAGCATCCGATGATTTCTCGGCTTCTCGAAGCAGCTCCCGATGCGGACCAGCGCCGTCTCCTGGCCGAATTTCTCATAATACATCCGCGCCAACGCTTCGCCGAAGCATTTGGAGACGCCATAGAGCCCGTCGGGCCGCATCGGCGATCGGGTGTCGATATGCTCGTCCTGCCGATAGAAACCGATCGTGTGGTTGGAGCTGGCAAACAGAATCCGTGGCTGTCCATGCGCCTGTGCGGCCTCGTAGAGATTATAGAGGCCGGCAATGTTCGCGTTGAGGATCTTGGAGAATGTGTCCTCGACCGAGATGCCGCCGAGATGCAGAATGCCGTCGCAGCCCTCGACCAGCGCCATCACCGCATCGGCATCGCCGAGGTCGCACGGCATCAGTTCCTCGTTCGGCGCCGCATCTCCGAGATCGGCGATGTCCGACAGCCGGACGATGTCCGCCAACTTGCCCAGTCGTTCGCGCATCGCACGGCCGAGGCCACCTGCAGCGCCCGTTACCAGCAGTCGTTTCAACGGCAATTCCTCCTCTGTTGTCAAACTTATCATACAGGTTGCTGGAATCGCGTCAACAGATCGGCTATATCAGTGGCGTCGGATGCACGTATACTGCATCGAATTTCAGTCGGGGACGTGAAGAATGAACAGGACCGGCGCCATGGGAAGCACCCTGACGGCCAAGCTCGGCGAGAGCCTGCGCGCGGCGATCGTCGATGGCCAGTTTCCTCCCGGCACCAAGCTTCCGAGCGAGGCGCAACTGGGGAAATCGCATGGTGTCAGCCGGACCGTGGTGCGTGAGGCGATCGCCAGCCTGCGCGCCGATCGCCTCGTGGACACACGACAGGGTGCCGGCGTCTTCGTGCTGGAGCCTCCGCAGCCGATGATTCCCGCAGCGCTTTCGCTGCAGAATGTCGATCCGGCGCGCGTCTCCTCCATGATCGAGGTTTTGGAACTCCGAACGGCTGTCGAGGTCGAATCAGCCGGTTTGGCGGCACTTCGTCGCTCCCCGCTTCAGGAAGAGGTCATTCTCGAACGCCATTATGCCGTTCGCGCCTGCCTGGAAGCGGGCACGTCGAGTTCGGAGGCCGACTTCGCGCTCCACCTTGCGATCGCCGAGGCGACGAACAATCCCCGCTTCCGCGATTTCCTGTCGATGATCGGCGCCAGCGTCATTCCGCGCGCCGCTTTGCGGACGGGTGAGGAGGAGGTCGACCAGACAGCCTATCTCAAACTGATCGACGAAGAGCATCGCGCCATCGTGTTCGCCATCTCCAATGGCGACGAGGATGCGGCGCGCGAGGCCATGCGGCGCCATCTGCGCGGCAGCCAGACGCGATACCGCTCCCTGCTGCGCGAGAGCCGCAAAGCTGTATGACAGGTTATTGACACCCGTCTGACGAACTTGTAGATCTCGGGGTGCCGGAGGAGGCAAAGAGGATACCCCGATGAACCCGCAAGACGTAAAGCGCGCGCTTGGCGCCGGCCTATTGTCATTTCCCGTGACCCATTTCGATGGAAACGGCGTTTTCCAGGCGGAGAGCTATCGCCGGCATGTCGAATGGCTTGCCGGCTTTCCCGCACCCGTCCTGTTTGCGGCCGGCGGCACGGGCGAGTTCTTCTCGCTCGCCCCCCGTGAAATCCCCGACATCATCCGGGCTGCAAAGGAAGCGGCCGGCAAGACCGCCATCGTGTCCGGCTGCGGCTACGGCACGGAGATCGCGATCGAGATTGCCCGCGGCGCGGAGAAGGCGGGCGCCGACGGCATCCTGCTGCTGCCGCATTATCTGATCGATGCGCCGCAGGAAGGCATCTTCGAGCATGTGCGCCGCGTCTGCCAGTCCGTCGGCATCGGCGTCATGGTCTATAATCGCGACAATTCGGTCATCCAGGTCGAGACGCTGCAAAGGCTTTGCGACGCCTGTCCGAACCTGATCGGCTTCAAGGATGGAACCGGGGATATCGGCCTCATCCGCCAGGTCTCTGCAACCATGGGCGACCGGCTGACCTATCTCGGCGGCATGCCGACGGCCGAGCTGTTTGCGGAAGCCTATCTTGCGGCCGGTTTCACCACCTATTCCTCGGCCGTCTTCAACTTCGTGCCGAAACTCGCCGTCGAATTCTACGATGCCCTGCGCGGTGGCGATCGCGCACGCTGCGAAACGATCCTGAAGGAATTCTTCTACCCGTTCATGGCGCTGCGCAGCCGCCGGAAGGGCTATGCCGTTTCCGCCGTCAAGGCCGGTGTCCGGTTGCAGGGCTTCGATGCCGGCGCCGTCCGCCCTCCCCTTTCCGACCTGACGGCCGAAGAAGAGGGCATTCTCGACCGGCTGATCGATCCCTGGAGGCGCTGAGGTGAAGATCGCGGCCGTCCACACCCATCTTCTGGAATATCGGCTGCGGACGCCGTTCGAAAGCGCGTCCATGCGGTTCGACCGGCGGGCGCATATTCTGGTCGAGGTGGTCTGCGACAACGGCCTCGTCGGCTGGGGCGAATGCCTCGGCCCCGCCCGGCCGAATGCGGCGGTGATCAAGGCCTATACCCAATGGCTGATCGGCGCCGATCCGCTGGAGACCGAGAAGATCTGGGCGGTGCTCTACAATGCGCTGCGCGATCAGGGCCAGCGCGGGCTGGCCATCACGGCCCTCTCCGGCATCGATATCGCGCTCTGGGACATCAAGGGCAAGCATTTCGGCGTGCCGGTCTCGACCCTGCTCGGCGGTCGTTTCCGCGAGAGCGTCAAGGCCTATGCCACCGGCAGTTTCAAGCGCGACGGCGTCAACCGTCTCGACGATAACGTCGCCGACATCACCCGCTATCAGCGTGAAGGCTTTCACGCGAGCAAGATCAAGATCGGTTTCGGCGTCTCGGAGGATCTCGCGATCGTGCGGGCGGTGCGCGATGCGGTCGGGCCGGATTTCCGGATCATGGTTGATGCCAATCACGGTTACGACGCGCTGGATGCTGTCCGCTTCGGCAATGCGGCGGCCGAGCTGGATATCGACTGGTTCGAGGAGCCGGTCGTGCCGGAGCAGCTTGCGGCCTACCGCGAGGTGCGCCATCGCCAGCCGATCCCCGTTGCCGGCGGCGAGACCTGGCACAGCCGCTGGGGCATGCGCGAACCGATCGAGACCCGCGCGGTCGATATCCTCCAGCCCGATCTCGCCGGCACGGGCGGTTTTACCGAAGCCCGGCGCATTGCGGATCTCGCAGCGCTTCATGGCGTCCGCGTCGTGCCACATGTCTGGGGCACGGCCGTGCACATCGCCGCCGCCCTCCAGTTCATGGCGGCGATGGTGCCGAGCCCGGTTCGCGTCAACCCGATCGAACCGATCCTCGAGTTCGACCGCACGGAAAATCCCTTCCGGCAGGCGGTGGTCAAGACGCCGATCGATCATGTCGGCGGCGTGGTCGCCATCCCGGATGGCCCCGGCCTCGGCATCGAGATCGATCGCGATGCGCTCGCCGAATACCGCATGCCCGACGCCGGAAAGGACATCTAATGCTCGTCAGACCCCTCTCAGGAGCAAAACCGGCGTTCGCGTTTCCCGCCGGTGCGGTCGATGCGCAGATGCACATGTACCTGCCGGGGTATCCCGCGCAGCCGGGCGGACCGGACCTTCCCGCAGGCAGTCTTCCCAATGCCGATCAGTACCGCGCCTTCATGGCCTGGCTCGGCATCGACCGCGTCATCATCACGCAGGGCAATGCCCACCAGCGCGACAATGGCAATCTCCTTGCTTGTCTCGATGAAATGGGGGACGTCGCGCGCGGCGTTGCCGTCATCGACGAGACGACCAGCGAGAGCGAGCTCGACCGGCTCTCGGCCGCCGGCGTCGTCGGCGTCCGCATCATGGATCTTCCGGGCGGCGCCGTCGGTCTCGACGCGCTGGAAGCGGTGGACGCGAAGGCGGCGAGCCGCGGCTGGATGCTGGCCGTCCAGTTCGATGGCAACCGCATCCTCGACCATGCCCCGCGCCTGCAGGCGTTGAAATCGCGCTGGGTGTTCGATCACCACGGCAAGTTTTTTGCCGGCGCCACGCCCGATGGCCCCGAGATCACGGCCCTGCGGCAGCTGCTGGATGGCGGCCGATGCTGGTTCAAATTTGCAGGCGTCTACGAATCCTCCCGCTCCGGCGGTCCGGATTACGCCGACGTAGCCGCGTTCTCGAAGGTTCTGGCGGCCCATGCACCCGAACGCATCGTCTGGGGAAGCAACTGGCCGCACAATCTGGCGAAGACGCAGGATACCTATCCCGATGACGTCGCCCTGGCGAACACGGTTCTCGGCTGGATCAGCGACGAAGCCGCCCTTCGTCAGGCGCTGGTCGACAATCCCGAAGAACTCTTCGGCCTTCCCGCATGGCAGGGCAGCCGAACGTAGGATCGATCGTCCGTTCGGCAGTGGAGTGCCGGACGATTCTTTAAAAAAGTGGAGGAGAACACATGAACATCGCAGGCAAGTTGATCATGGCGCTGGGCATCGCCCTCGCCGCATCGACCGCACAGGCGCAGGAAATCACCCTGCGCTCGGCGGACATCCATCCGGATGGCTATCCGACCGTCGAGGCGGTCAAATATATGGGCCAGCTGGTCTCTGAACGGTCCAATGGCCGCATCAAGATCGAGGTATCCAACAATGCCGTTCTCGGCAACGAGAAGGACACGATCGAGCAGACCCGTTTCGGCGTCATCGACTTGAACCGCGTTAACGCAGCGCCGTTCAACAACCTGGTGCCGGAAACCACGGTGCTCGGCCTGCCCTTCCTGTTCCGCTCCACCGAGCATATGCACCACACGGTCGATGGACCGATCGGCGAGGAAGTGCTCAAGGCCTTCGAGCCGCACGGTCTCGTCGGTCTGGCCTTCTACGACAGCGGCGCCCGCTCCTTCTACACGACGAAGAAGCCGATCGAGAAACTGGACGATCTCAAGGGCATGAAGATCCGCGTCCAGCAGTCCGACCTCTGGATCGCCATGATGCAGGCCTTCGGTGCCAACCCGACGCCGATGCCGATGGGCGAAGTCTACTCGTCGCTGGAAACCGGCGTCGTGGATGGTGCCGAGAACAACTGGCCGTCCTACGAGTCCGCACGCCACTACGAAGTTGCCAAGAACTACACGCTGACCGAACATTCCCTCAATCCCGAAATCCTGGTCATGTCCAAGATCTCCTGGGACAAGCTGACGCCCGAGGACCAGACGCTGTTGCGCCAAGCCGCGAAAGACTCCGTCGGCAAGATGCGGGAACTCTGGACGGCGCGTGAAAAGGCATCCGAGGAAAAGGTCCGCGCGGCCGGCAACAACATCATCAAGGTCGACAAGAAGCCCTTCGCCGATGCGATGAAGCCCGTCTACGACCGCTTCGTCACCGATCCCGCCATGAAGGACCTGCTCGAGCGCGTCCAGGCCGTTCAATAACATCCGCTAGCGACAGGCCCCGTCTCGGGGCCTGTCGTCGCACGTGCCGGCGCGGGCATTTCACCGGCTCAATGGGAGGACTCTGCAATGCGGCATTTCATGTCGTCTGTGCGGCCGATTCTGGCCGCGCTCAACCGGACGGCGCTCTATCTCGCCGGTCTCGGTATCATCGTGATGACGTTGATCATCGGCTGGCAGGTTTTCGGACGCTATGTCCTGAACGACACGCCGAGCTGGTCGGAGCCGCTGTCGCTGCACCTCATGTCGTGGTTCATTCTCCTCGGAGCCGCCGTCGGCGTGCGCGAAAGCGTGCATCTCGGTCTGGATCTCGTGCACCACATGGTGTCGCCCGCCATCCAGAAAGTGATGGACCAGATCAGTCTCGGCCTGATCACCCTCTTTGGCATCGCCATGGCCTATTATGCGATCCTTCTGGCCGCCGGTACATGGAGCGCCCGCATTCCGGTTCTCGGCTGGCCGGGCGGGGTCGATTTCTTTCCCATGATCGTCGGCGGCGTGCTGATCGCCTTGTTTGCGGCGGAACGCTTCGTCGATGTCTCGCTCGGCCAGGAAGTCACCGACGTCGTCGTGCTGACGGAGGTTGCATAATGGCTTACACAATCCTTTTCGGCACCTTCGTCGTTTTGATGTTCATCGGCATGCCGATCGCCTTCTGCCTCGGCATCGCCTCGGTCGCCACGGTGCTCTACATGGGCCTGCCGCCCATCGTCGTGTTCCAGCAGATGAATTCCGGCATGAACGTTTTTGCCATGATGGCGATCCCGTTCTTCATCTTTGCCGGCGACCTCATGGTGCGCGGCGGCATCGCCAACCGGCTGATCCGCTTTGCCGCAGGCCTCGTCGGCCACCTCAAGGGCGGTCTCGGCCAGGTCAACATCGTGGCCTCGACCCTCTTCGGCGGCATCTCCGGATCGGCCGTCGCCGATGCCTCGGCGGTCGGCGGACTGATGATCCCGCAGATGGCCGCACGCGGCTATGACCGCGGCTACGCGGTCAACGTCACGGTGAACGCCGCGATCATCGCCCTGATGATCCCGCCCTCGCACAACATGATCCTCTATTCGATCGCTGCTGGCGGTAACGTCTCGGTCGCCGATCTCTTCACCGCCGGCATCATTCCGGGCATGCTGCTCGCCGGTGCCCTGATGATCACCGCCTATATCGTCGCCCGCCGCCGCGGCTACCCTTCGGAGCCCTTCCCCGGCTTCTCGAGGCTCGGCTATTACCTGCTCGCGTCCTTCCCCGGCCTGCTCCTGATCGGCATCATCTTCGGCGGCGTGCGCTCCGGCGTCTTCACGGCGACGGAAAGCTCGTGCATCGCGGTGCTCTATGCCTTCCTCGTCGCCACCCTCGTCTATCGCGAACTCGACTGGGCCGGCTTCATCGAGGCGGTGCTCGGTGCGGCGCGCACCACCTCCATGGTGCTGCTCGTCATCGGCACGGCGGCGGCCTTCGGCTGGCTGATGGCCTTCCTGCAGGTCCAGACCCTGATGATTGGCGCGATCAGCGCGATTTCCGACAATCCGATCATCGTCCTCCTGGTCATCAACATCATCCTGCTGTTGCTCGGGACCTTCATGGATATGGCGCCGATGGTGATCATCGCGACGCCCGTTCTCCTGCCCGTCGTCAAGGCGTTCGGCGTCGATCCGGTGCATTTCGGCGTGGTGATGATCCTCAATGCCGGGATCGGCCTGAACACGCCGCCGGTGGGGACCGTGCTCTTCGTCGGCTGCGCCGTCGGCGGCATTTCGATCCGGGAAGCGATGAAGACGATCTGGCCGTTCTTCGGTGCCAGCGTCGCGGTTCTGCTGCTGGTCACGTACATTCCTGCCCTCTCGCTCTGGCTGCCGGCTGTGTTCCGGTAAGCGTTTCACGCGGACAGCATTGCAACGAACGCCCTGCATCGCACCGATGCGGGGCGTTTTCGTGTTGGCATCTGCAAGCCCGGTCGCTGGCGAGCAAAGTGCGGAGCCAAAATTTCGGGAACCCCAGAAACGGAAAAAGCCTGCTGCGGGAGGAGGTGCAGCAGGCTTTTCCGAATATACCGAACACGGGCTGGGAGGAGGAGAGCCGGTGTTCGAACAGACGTCCCTGGGAGGAGGACGGGATCGTCTGAGGAACGAAGCTTTGCGGGAGGAGGTGCATCGCTTCGTTGGTGCCGAGTATACGGATCTCTGCCGGACTTCCCAGAGACGTCTTTGCAGTGCAGCCATGCGGTAGAAGCAGGTCTGAAACCAATCTTGTGGGTCAGGCGCGAAAACGGTCGAAGGCCGTCAGCCGGCGCATCGGCGGTTCCGCCTCCGCATAGCGATAGATCTCGTTGCGCAGGAAACGCAGTTCCTCATCGACGGCCTCTTCGGCAATCTCGATCCACCAGGACTTCGGTCGTCCGTCGCTGCCATCCGCCCAGCGATAGCCCCGCGCCTTCAGGTGGTCCTTCATATCGAAGGGGCTATGTTCGGCATAGATCCGGACACGGCTGACCTGGCTCGCCTGATGCAACTCGCAAAAGGCCGTGGGCACGCCATCGACAGCACGGTCGAGGACTTCGAGAAGCGCAAAGCAATCGTCCACCGCCCTATGGCCTTCGTGGAAGAACCCGGCCTGGCCGATGAGATAGCCGAGCTTGCTGCCCTCATAGCCGCGGGCCGACCAGCCGACCTCCGCATTCGAGCAAGCCCAGGCCTTGCGGCCGAAGAGCGGATGGAAGGTCTCGCAGAAGGGGCGATCGAAGGCGGCGTTGTGCGCGATGATCAGATCTGCGGGCGCGATCATCGCTTCCAGAGCGGGGATATCGATCTCCTGCCCGGCAACCATCTCGTCGGTGATGCCGGTGAGACGGGTAATCTCGGGCGGAATGGCGGCGAGAGGCTGCCGAAGACCGCCGAAAACGCCGGAGACGTCGCCGATCGCGCCGGCCTCGTTGTAGGTGAAGGCGATCGCACCGATCTCGATAATTTCGTTGCGGCGATGATCGAGGCCCGTCGTCTCCGTGTCGAGGATGACGCCGCGCAGCGGGAAGCCGGGACGAAGCACGCTTGCGACGGCGCGCGGCTCCAGCTTGCGCAGGACCCTATAGCGCCCGGTCCCCGTCAGGTGCTCGACGAGGTTGGCCTCGGCGACCGGGCCTGTCGGAACCGCGGCCGGCCTCGCGCGCCGCGTTGCCGGTCGTGTCGTTTCGTGCGCCTCATGCGCAAACATGTCGAACTGCACTGCCATTGCCTGCCTCATCTGCCGATCGACTGGGGCGAAGACACCCGCTTATTCTTTGAGTCTATGCGGACTCGCAGAGACCATTATAACGTCACGAAAGACTCACGTCAGGAGGAAGCCCTTGGAAACCACTGAAATCGGCAGCCGCAGCGATTTTGCGCTCTGGGCGATCCAGCGCGCGCAGGAGATCGTCACCAGCGAGGGTGCTGCCTTCGCCATTGCCGCGCGCGACATGAACGAGGAGGCTCTGGCGGCAACCGCCGCAGCGCTGGGCACGGCCATTTCCGAAGCGATGCTCGAAGTGTTCGACGGTCTGATCGGCGATTGACGAAGCCGAACCGCACCTATCGGTAAGTTTCCATCGATTTCAGTCGGATACGCCCTTCCCTTCACAGGGAACCGCTATATCTCCCTAACAAGCGTCCAGGAGGCATTTCCCGGAGGCCTTTTATGTAAGGAGTTGGGGTTATGGGAAGTTCTGCACTGATCAGCATTTTGATCACGTTTCTCGTCGTCGTTCTGGTTCTCTATCTCGTCGCGCGCCTGCCGATCGATGGTCGTGCCAAGCAGATCGTCCAGATCATCGTCATCATCATCGGCATCATTTCGCTGCTGAAATATCTCGCTGTATTCTAGGCGACGGACGATCGACAGGATCAGACAGGCTCGGCGTCTCGCCGGGCCTGTTTTCGTTGGTGCTAGTCGAATTTTTCCTGAGCGTCCGCCTTTCCCATCACCCAGTAACCGGCGGCCCTCAGCCAGCCCTGCGGCAGGCCGCGCCGCTCGACCTCGCCTCGCAGGGCCCGTGTGACGGACGCTTCCGCGGCGATCCAGACGAAGGTATCCGGTTCGATCGTGATCGTCTCCAGCAGATCAAGCAGCGGAGCCGGATCGTTCGCGGCCGACAAAGGTCGGAAAGCCCAGAGATCCCGGAGCGATGCCTGGGTCTCAAAGGACTGCTTTTCCCGAGGGTTTGCCACGGCCACGAGGCTTGTAATCACGTAATCGCCTGCCGCTTCCTCGATCCGCCGACCGATCGCCGGCAGGGCCGTCTCGTCGCCGATCAGCAGCCAACGCTTGACCTCGGGAGAGATGACGGCGGAACCGCGCGGTCCGCCGATCCGAAGCGCGTCACCGACCCTGGCGTTGACGGCCCACCGCGTCGCCGGTCCGGCATCGTGAACCGCGAAGTCGATGTCAAGACGACCCGTCTCCGCATCAAAACGCCGGGGCGTATAGTCGCGGCGCTCTTCGCGGTCAGCCTCTGCGGAAAAGATGATCTTCACATGATCGTCGGGAGACAGGCTCGAAAACCCCGCGATTTCGTCGCCCGCCAGCGTGATCCGCAACATGGCAGGCGTGACGTGCGCGATAGCGACCACGGAGAGAGTCCGGCGCGCCAGCACATGGCGGACGCGGTCGATCTGCGGTGGCGGGCTGTGGTTTACGGTGGGAGTAAGCGTCATGAGCGAGTGTCCTTTCAGAACCGACGTCAGGCTGTTGCGACTGCGAATAAGGCAGGTATGTTTGACATTCCGATATATCGTGATATATCCACGATATGACAGATAATCAACAGACGTCCTCTTCTGAAACAAACACCCCGTCGTCTCTCACGCTTCGCGCCGAGACGCAGGGATCCGCAACAGCATCGCCCGGCGAAACATCTCATGATGAGAAACAGGAACATCGGGGCAAGCACGAACGGCACGGGCATGGGCATGGGCACGGGCACGGGCACGGGCACGGTCGGGGTCATGGCCATCATCGCGATCACGGGCACCACGGCGATCCCGCGGGCCACGGCGAGCGTCACGGCAGGCATGGCCCTGATGGCGAACGACGCAGCGGGCGGCATCGTCTGTTCGACTACGGCGAATTCCGTCTCCTGCTTCTCGCGATGATCGCGGACCGCCCGAGCCATGGCTACGAGCTGATCAAGGCCGTCGAGGAGAGATCCGGCGGCAGCTATGTCCCGAGCCCGGGTGTCGCCTATCCGACCCTCGCCTGGCTCGACGATATGGGCTATGCGGTGATCGAACCGGAAGAGAAGGGTCGTAAGCTCTACCGGATCACGCCTGACGGTCAGGCATTTCTCACCGAGAACCGCGAGCTGGCGGATATTCTGCTGTCCCGGCTATCGCCATCGGCCCGCGGTCATGTTCCGCCGCCGGTCCTGCGCGCCATGGAAAACGTCAAATTTGCGCTTCGCCTCCGCCTGAAGCAGGAGACGGTCGATGCCACGACGATCGAGGCGATTGCCGTCGCGCTCGATGCGGCTGCCAAGGCGATCGAGCGGAGCTGATCCCATATCGAAAACCGGCCTCGGAGTGAGGCCGGTTTCTTGTGTTTGTGCGCTGACCGATGCGGATCAGTCGTCATAGACCGGGAGCTGGGCCGCAGCGGCCGCATCGATGTCCACGACGAGGCGCAGGCCATCCTGCTTTACCTTGGTAATATCGACCACACGATGCTCCCGCCCGAGATTGGCAGAGCGTTCGAAATCGATGGCGACGCCGGTCGGCGTCGAAGCGTCGGTTCCCACGACGTCCTCGATCTCGCCGATCTTCTCGCCGGCTGCGTTATAGACGTTCATGCTTTCCAGATCGTCTGCCGTGACGTTGAAGCCCGGAACCATCGTCTTTCCCGAAATATCGACCAGAGCGGTTGCCTGCGCTTGTGCAAAGGATGTGCCGGCACCGGCGAGAAGAGCAAGGGTCGCTGTCGCGATGAGGGTGTTGAGCTTTGTCATGGTGACTCCGTCCTGTCTGATGATGATGCTGGCCACGAAAGATGCAGCCTGCAGGTCAAGGAAGGCGCGAGGCATCCGATAGGTTCCCGCCGACGCCTCGATCACTGATCACAAAGGCGCGTGTGGCGATCACGATGACGATCACGATGTTTTCGGTCTTGCCGTTTCCGTCGCCGCTTCGGATGTGTCGTGGCTCGCGTTGCACCATGTCGCACCTCCACTAATCATGAGGCGGGCCGTCCGGAGGCGACATCAGGACGAGAGAGCGTCGCCGGACAGGGTTTCGAGGTGCACCCGCCGGCCATCCGGGCCGAAAAGATGCAGCCGCTCGGGCGGAAAGCCGACCGTCAGGCTCGCGCCCGGCGTCAGCAGCGCCCGGTCGCTGCTGAAGATCTTGAACGGCAATCCGTGGACCGTAAGATGCAGGATAATGCCGAGGCCGGTCGGTTCCACCAGTTCGACCGTCGCCGCCACGCCGCCGGCAGGCGGGCGGATGGTGACATGCTCGGGACGGATGCCGAGCGTGACGGAGGTTCTCTCCGGCATATCCACGCGCTGACCGAGGGAGATCGTGGTGCCGTTCATGAGGCGGACGAGGCTGGTCCCGGTCTCGGAGACGATGCTGCCCTCCAGCATGTTCATGCCCGGCGAGCCGATGAAGCCTGCGACGAACAGATTGGCCGGGCGATCGTAAAGCTCGAGCGGCGCACCGATCTGCTGCACCTCGCCGGCGTTCATGGCGACGATGCGCGAGGCGAGCGTCATGGCTTCGATCTGGTCATGGGTGACATAGACGGAGGTCGCGCCGAATTCGGCATGCATGCGCTTGATTTCCGCGCGCATCTGTTCGCGCAGGCGCGCATCCAGATTGGAGAGCGGCTCGTCGAACAGAAAGGCCTTCGGCTGACGGACGATGGCGCGGCCCATCGCGACGCGCTGGCGCTGCCCGCCGGAAAGCGCCTTGGGACGGCGTCCGAGATAGGGATCGAGGCCGAGCTTGGCCGAAGCCGCGGCCACGGCCGCCGCGATCTTCTCCTTGGGCGTGCGGCGCAGGCGCAGGCTGTAGCTCATATTGTCGGCGACGGTCATATGCGGGTAGAGCGCATAGGACTGGAACACCATGGCGATGTCGCGGTCCTTCGGCTTGAGGTCGTTGACCTCGCGTCCGTCGATCGACATGGTCCCGGAGGAGATCGACTCCAGGCCCGCGATCATCCGCAGCAGGGTCGACTTGCCGCAGCCGGAAGGGCCGACGAGGACGATGAATTCGCCGTCTTCGATCGACAGATCGACGCCGTGGAGAACCGGGTGGTCTCCATAGGTCTTGACGATATCGCGCATTTCGATGGAGGCCATGGATTATCCTTTCACCGCGCCGGCCGTCAGGCCCTGCACGAGATACCGCTGGATCAGGAGGAAGAAGAGGCAGGCCGGCACCAATGCCATGACGCCCGCCGCCATCATCTGCCCGAAATCGACGGAGAATTTCGAGACGAAGGTGAGCAGTCCGACCGGGAAGGTCGCGCTGTCATTGCCCGAGATCAGCATGAGCGCGAAGAGCAGCTCGCTCCAGGCCGCCGTGAACACGAAGCCGAGCGTTGCCGCGATGCCGGGCAGCGTCAGCGGCAGGATGATCTGGCGAAAGGCCGTGAACCGGCTCGCCCCGTCGATCATCGCGGCATCTTCGAGATCCCTCGGAATGCCGTCGAAGAAGGATTGCATGAGGAACGTCGCGAACGGCACGTTGAAGGCCGTGTAGACGATGACGAGGCCGGTCAGGCTGTTGGTCAGCCCGAGCGGCGACAGCATCTTGAAGATCGGCGCGACCAGCATCACCAGAGGAAACATCTGGGTGATCAACATCAGTGCAACGACCGCATATTTGCCGCGAAACACGAAGCGGGACAGCGCATAGCCGGAAAGCGAGGAGATCAGCGTCACCGCCAGCGCCGTGGACCCCGCAACGATCAGGCTGTTGCGGAAGAAGATCGGGAAGGCGCTATTCTCGATAACGTAGCGATAATGCGCGAGCGTCGCATGCGACGGCCACATCCGCACGCCCTCGCTGTAGAGCAGATCGTTCGGCGTGACCGACACTTTGAGCAGCCAGTAGAGCGGAAACAGCGCGAACACGACATAGGCGAGAATGGCGAGGCGATGCGCGATGGTCAGAAGAATGCCCATGGTCAATCCTTCTCGATCAGGCGCTGGCGGATGACGACGATCACCATGGAATAGGCGAGCAGCAGCACGAGCAGCACGAGCGCGATGGCGGAGGCGTAGCCGAAATCGAGTCGCTTGAAGGCCTGGGTGAAGATGTAGCTTGCGACGATCTGGGTGCGGTCGGCCGGGCCGCCATTGGTCATGACGATGATGAGGTCGGCGAAATTGGCGATCCAGACGGTGCGCAGGAGGACGGTGATGGCGATGGTCGGGGCGAGGAACGGAAGCGTGATCGAGGTGAAGCGCTGGATGGGATTGGCGCCATCGATCGCGGCGGCCTCGTAGAGATCGCGCGGGATGGCCTGAAGGGCTGCGAGCAGCGTGATCGCGAAGAACGGAATGCCCCACCAGACATTGGCGATGATCGGACCCCACATCGCAAGCTGGGGATCGGCCAGAATGTTGTTCGGCGCCGAAAGGATGCCGAGCGACACCATCCAGTGCGGCAAAGGTCCGATGACGGGGTTGAACATCCAGGCCCAGTTAAGCCCCGCAAGGAAAGTCGGAACGGCCCAGGGCAGGAAGACCAGCGCCTGTGCGAGGCCGCGCCCGGCAAAGGGCTTGTCGAGCAGCAGAGCGAGGATCAGGCCGAAGAAGAACTGGAGGAAAACGGAAGCGCCTGTCCACCAGAGCGTATTGCGCAGCGCGCGATAGAAGGCGGTATCCTGCGAGAGCTCGCGAAAATGATCGAGCCCGACGAAGCCGCCCGAGAACGGATTGAGCAGCTGGATATCGCGAAACGCGTAGGACAGGCCGAGCACGAGCGGCACCAGCATCACGGCAATGATGAGCACCAGTACGGGGGCCGTGTAGAGCCAGGGCTCGGCGGCATCGGCGAGCCGGCGTGCGAAAGGCTTGCGCGGGCGGCGGCCCGTGGCGGAAAGGGTCATGGTGTGGTCACCTGAGGTCCGGCGCTGTCTTGGAAGGCGAGACCCGGCGCGCGCAATGGTTGCGCGCCGGGACGTCGAGAAGGCTTACTTCGACGCGAGGAACTTCTTCTGCGCCTTCGTCATGTAATCCGCCCACTGCTTGGCAAGCTCTTCCGGCGTGATGTCGCCGAGCAGGGCTTCCTGGGAGGTCTTGATGACGAGCGAGTCCTTGAAGAAGGCGAATTCCTCGAGGTAGGTCGGCATCGTCGTGGGAACGGCGTTGGTGTCCGCCAGCTCGGCAAACCAGCCCTTGAACTGTTCGCTCTGGTAGAACGGATCCTTCTCGGCCGTCGTCAGCGCCGGCAGCGCGCCGGTCTTCTTGTTCCACTCGATATTGCCTTCCGGCCCTTCAAGCGTCGAGATCAGCTTCCAGGACAGATCCTTGTTGGCGGAAGACGCCATCATCGACCAGCCGGCGAAGCCGATGGTCGGGAAGGTCTTGCCGTCAGGGCCCTTCGGCATGGTCATGACGCCGAAGTCTTCGGCCTTCATGCGCTGCGCGATGGCGATCAGCGCGTCCGGATCCTGGTCGAGGAAGGCGCAGGTGCCGGAGTAGAAGCCGGCGACGATCTCGTTGAAGCCCCAGTTGACGCTGTCCTTGGGCGCATAGCCGTTCTTGTAGAGATCGACCACATAGGTGAGGCCCTTGACCCAGCCGGGGCTGTCGAAGGTCGAGGTGCCGTCTTCGTTGAAGAAGCTGTTGGAGCCGGCCATGCTGGCGCCGAACATCACCCAGCCGTTCAGCCCGCCGGGACCGCCGCGCAGGCAGTAGCCATACTTGCCGGGAATGGCGGACACCTTCTTGGACGCGTCGGCAAATTCTTCGAGCGTCTTCGGCGGTTCGGTGACGCCAGCCTGTTCCAGCAGCTTCTTGTTGTAGAACATCGCCCGGAGATAGAAGCCATAGGGCAGCATATAGGCCGTGTCCTTGACGTCGCGGCCGAGCTCCAGCGTGCGGGCGCTGAGATCCTTGGTGTGTTCCCACTCCTTCAGATAGGGTTCCAGGCTCTCCAGCATGCCGTTATTGGCATAGAGCGAGAGCCATGTGTCCGGCATCTCGATGACATCCGGCACGTCGCCGGCCGAGACCATGGTCGCGAATTTCTGGAAGGCGTCGCTCCAGGGAAGCGAGACGATCTCGACCTTGGTGCCCGGATTGGCGCTCTCGAACTTGGAGACGATGCTTTTCAGCGTCTCGGTGCGCTCGGGGCTGGTGATGACCTCGACGAGCTTCAGGGTGGTATCGGCCAGGGCCGTACCGGCCATCAGGGCGGTGAAGAGTGTGGCTGCGATCAGGCGTTTCATGCTGTTCTCCCTTTTTTTGATTGATATGGCAGTGTCAGGCCGCCGCCGCGTTGGTCGCGGCGTGGATGGCGGGTTCGAGATCGGCCCAGAGCGCCTCGGTCCCTTCCAGTCCCACATGCAGGCGGACGGAGCGGGCACTGATGCCGAAGGTGTGGGCGGAATTGGGCTGTGCTTTCTGCTCCAGCACGACGTCTCCGGGGACGATCAGGCTCTCGTGCCCGCCCCAGGAAACGCCGAGCTTGAAGAGCTTCAGCCGGTCGGCAAAGGCGCGAACATCGACGCCTTCGCGAAAAATGAAGGAAAACAGGCCGGACGTGCCGTTAAGCCCCGGCGGCAGCCGGTTCGCTAGGCCCGGATGGCACACGGTCTCCACCGCATCCATGGCCTGAAGGCGCGTGGCGATCTCCAGCGCGGACGCCTGATGCTGCTTCATGCGGATGGGCAGCGTGCGCAGGCCGCGCACGATCAGCCAGGCATCGAACGGCGAGAGCTTGCCGCCGAGATAGGGATAGGCCTCGCCCCGGATGCGGTCGATCAGCGCCTTCGGGCCGGCCACGACGCCGGCGACGACGTCGCTGTGACCGCCGAGATACTTTGACGCCGAATGCAGCACGAGATCGCAGCCGAGCGACAAAGGCTGCTGGAAGATCGGGCTCGCCCAGGAATTGTCGATGACGGAAATCGCGCCGTGACGGCGGGCGATGGCTGCGAGCGCGCCGACATCATGCGCTTCCATCACCCAGCTCGTCGGGCTTTCCATGTAGAAGAGCTTGGCACCCGGCATCGCCGCTTCGACCGCTGCCTCGTCGCGACCGTCGACATAGGTGACGGCGATGTTCATGCGCTTGAAGAAGGTGCCGAACAGCCGGAAGGCATCGGGGTAGAGATGCCGGACGGCAACGATCCGGTCGCCGGGCTCCACGAAGGAGAGCACGGTCGAGGAGATCGCCGCCATGCCGCTGGCAAATCCGAGCGCATCTTCCGCGCCTTCCAACTTGGCCAGCATCTCTTCGAACAGACGGACGGTGGGGTTCAGGCCGCGGGTGTAGACGGGCCGGTTGCGCTCGCCGCGATAGGTCGCGACCATCTCGTCATAGCTCGAAAAGGTGAAGAGCGAGGTTTGCACGATCGGCGGCACGACGGCCTCGAAGGCGTGGGTCTCGTCATGGGCGACGATCAGCGCGGCAGGATCGAAGAGATCGTGACCTGGGGTCATTTCGACATGTCCTTGATATCTTCCTCGACGATGGCGAGGATCTTTAGAGTTTCCATGCGCGCAGCCTCCGCATCGCCGGCGGCGATTGCGTTGAAAAGCGTCCGGTGGAAGGGAAAGGAGCGTGCCGCGAAATCCGGGCGATCGAATGGCTTCGACCAGAAGCGCTCGAAGCCGCCGCGCATCTGCTCCAGCAGCTGACCAAACAGGGGATTGTGCGTGGCATCGTAGATCGACAGGTGGAAAGCAAGATCCGCCTTGCCCGAGGTGCCCTCGGCGAGATGCACCCTCTCCATCTCGTCAAGGCGGGCCTCGATGATCTGCAGATCGGCATCGGTCCGGCGACGCGCAGCGGCCATGGACGCCTCGACCTCGATCCCACGACGAACCTCGAGCGTCATCAGAAGCGCATCGCGAAGACCGCCGGACTCGAAGGAGAGCGGCATGTGAACGGTGCCGGCGGAGATCGGCTTCAGCAGGTAATTGCCGCTACCCTTGCGGCTCTCGACGACGCCGAGCGCCTGGAACTTGCCGATCGCCTCGCGAATGGTCGAGCGACCGACGCTGAGCGCCAGCATGAGTTCGCGCTCGGCCGGCAGGCGGTCCCCTGCCTTCAGGCCGGCATGCTCGACATACTGCGCGAGCGCCGTCTCCACCTGCTGCGCCCGATTAATCGGCGGCAGCGGATCGATACGTGTTGCTGCGCGGGAGAGCGCACTCACAACGAAAATCCAAGGCGATAGAATTGGTCTGACATCCTGCCAATTGAGGACGGCAGATCAGCTTTGTCAAGTCTGTCCCGCTCACGCCCGACGGCTTGCCATGCGCAATCCACCGCCGTAGGCGTCGCCGACATCCCCTGGCGGGCGTTCCTGAAGAGTTTGGAGCGTATCGGCGGGGACGAATACGGACTTTCGTCGGTGCCACGTTACAGGACAGAGGGTCCGAGTCGATCCGACGGATCTCCGACGTCGTTGGTAAACGAAGGCTGCGAGGCTGGTCCTGCGGCGCAATCCGCCGCCGACGCATCCGGCCTCGGCCGGAAAAAGGCTAGCGCTCGGACTCCGGCGTCGCCACGAGGTGCGCCGCTGCCGTGTTCGCATCGGCAAGGGCACGATCGAGCGACAGGCCGCGTGCGGTCTGCGCTGCGAGCATGCCGATGAATTCGTCGCCGGCGCCGTGCGTGCTTTCGACCTTTACCTTGACCGGGTCGATCGTGATCTCGCGACCGTCTGCATCGACGGCCGCGACGCCGGCACCACCGGCCGTGACGACGACCTGCGGATAGCTCGTCTTGAGAATGCGCGCTGCCGAGAGGGCACCCTCCAGCGTTTCCACGACGCCGACCCCGGCCAGCATCTCCGCCTCGATGGCGTTGACGACGAGGATGTCGACCAGCGACTTGAGCGCGTCGGAAAGAGGGCGCGCCGGAGCGGCGTTGAGGAGAACGAGACCCCCGGCTGCCTTCACGCGGCGCGCGGCGAGAACGTTGGCCGCATCCGGGATTTCGTTCTGCAGAACGAGAATCGCGGTCTCGGCGAGAACCTCCGAGGCGGCCTCCAGATGGCTCTCGCCAAGGTCCAGATTGCTGCCGGAGACGATAACGGCGCCATAGTCGCCTTCGTCATCGAAGATCGCGACGCTCATGCCGGTTGCGCGCCGGGCGTCCCGGGCGACGAAGCGGTGATCGACGCCCTTGCGCGCCAGATTGTCGATCAGGAAACGCCCAAAGTCATCCGCGGCGACGGCGCCGATCATGGATGTCGCAATGCCTGTCTTGGCCGCGGAGACCGCCTGGTTGCCACCCTTGCCGCCACTCTTCGGATGCCAGGCCGAGCCTGTCACCGTCTCGCCCTTGCGCGGCCGGGCCGGGCCGAAAACCGCGATATCGTAATGCAGGCTGCCAAAGACGGTGACGCGGGGGGTGGATGTCATGGAAGTCTATCTTTTCGCTTGGAGCTGACGGCAGACATCGTCTGCTTGAGGTTGCGTTCCGCCGCGCGGTAATCGCGCTGGGCGACGGCGACGAAAATCGCATCGAGAATGTTGAGCTGGGCGATTCGCGCGGCGGCGTTCTCGCCCATCAGGGGGGAGCCCTGCGCGGTCGAGCAGAGCACGATATCCGCGGCCTGGGCGAGCGCCGATCCGCCGTAGTTGGTGATGGCGATGGTGCTCGCGCCATTGCGGCGGGCGAGTTGGATGCCTTCGATGACCGCCGTCGTATTGCCCGAATGGGAGAAACCGACCGCGATGTCGCCCTCCTTCAACAAGGATGCCGACATCAGCATCATGTGGCTGTCGTCGAAGACATTGGCCCGGACGCCGATGCGCAGGAATTTATGCGATACATCGCGGGCGATCTGGGCCGAGCCGCCGACGCCGTAGAAATCGCGCTGGCTTCCCGTATGGATCAGGTCCGCCGCCCGGTCGAAGGCGGCCATGTCGAGGATCGCCAGCGTTTCCTCGAGCGCATGGATCGAGGTGCGGAAGACCTTCTGCACGATTTCCTGCGACGTATCGTCCACCGAGAGTTCCCGGTGCATTTCCGCCGTCGGCTGGCTGTTGTAGAGGCTGACGGCCGCGCGAAAGTCGCGGTAGCCGGCAAAGCCGAGCTTCTTCGTGATCTTCACGACCATCGCCTCGGAGACGCCGGCCTCGGCCGCGATCTTCTTCAGTGACGTCTCGTCGTTGAAATCGCGCAGGCCGAAAACCGTGTCGACCACTTTTGCTTCGAGCGGGGTCAGCAGCGGCATCATCATCCGGATGCGCGGCCCAACTGCCTTCATGTCGAAGCTTTCCGTATTCATCCCCGTCCCCTCGTTGCACGATCAATCATCATGGCGACGAGGATTATAAGGCCGGTTGCGAGAAGTTGGTAGAACGCCTGCACATTCATCAATGTCAGTCCGTTGCGCATGGTGCCGAGGATGATGGCGCCGAGAATGGTGCCGACGATGCTGCCCTTGCCGCCCATCAGCGAAGCCCCGCCGATGGCCGCCGCCGCGATCGCATCGAGTTCCCACAGGTTGCCGAGGATCGGTTCGGCAGCGCCGAGACGGCCGATGAGGATGAGCGACGCGAGAGCGGCGAGTCCGCCGGAAATGACATAGGCGGTAATCTTGGTGCGGGCGATGGGAACGCCGGCGACATAGGCCGCTTCCTCGTTGCCGCCGACAGCCATCAGATACTCGCCGATCGGCGTCTTCGTCAGCAGCACCCAGGCCGCAATCGCAACGACGGCGACGATGAGGATGGGCGTGGGAATGCCGAACAGGGCGCCGTTGAAGAGCTGGCGGAAGCCCGGCGGGATGCCCAGAACCGGATTGCCGCCGGTGTAGATCAGCGCCAGCGCCCGATAGGTGCTGAGCGTGCCGAGCGTGACGATAAAGGGTTGCAGGCCGACATAGGCGACGAGCACCCCATTGATGAAGCCGCAGAGGACGCCGATTCCAAGGCCGGCAAGGATCGCCAGCGGGATCGGCGTTCCCGCCAGAAGCAGCGTGGCGGTGATGACCGCGGAGATCGCCGCCGTCGGGCCGACCGAGAGATCGATGCCGCCGGAAATGATGACGAGCGTCATGCCGAGCGCGAGGCAGGCATTGATGCTCGATTGCTGGAGGATGTTGATCAGGTTTCGCTCCGACAGGAAGCCGGGGACGAGCGTGGCGAAGACGGCGACGATGACGACGAGGCCGATCAGCGTGCCGGCATCGCGCAGCGAGAAGGAGAAACGGCCAAAGCCCGATGCGGTCTTTTCGGCCGGAGCGGCAGCGGAGGGGGTCATGGCAGTGTCCTATTCGTCTTCTTCAACGTTCACTTGGTCGAAATGGTGTTTCAGGCAGCCGGCGCGGTCTCGGCGACGCCGGGAATGGCATGGGCAACGATCACGCTCTCGCTCAGGCCCTCGCGGGGCAACTCTGCGGCGATCTGTCCGTCCCGCATCACGAGCACGCGGTCGGACAGTCGGATGACCTCCGGCAACTCGGAGGAAACCACGACGATCGATCGTCCCTCGGCCGCCAGGGCCTCGATGAGATGGTAGATCTCCGACTTCGCGCCGACATCGATGCCGCGTGTGGGTTCGTCAAACAGCAGGATTTCGGAGCGGGCCGCAAGCCAGCGGGCGATGATCGCCTTCTGCTGGTTGCCGCCGCTGAACAGCCGGATCGGCCGGTCGAGCAGAAAGGGGCGCAGGTTGACGCGCTTGAGGAGGTCGTTCGCGGTCGTCTTCAGCCGGCCTTTCGAGATGAAGCCGCTGCGGGAGAACGCCGGAAGGGAGGCGAGCGCCATGTTGAGCGCCACGGAGCGCCCGGGCACGATGCCGTCACGCTTGCGCTCCTCCGGCACGAGGCCGATGCCGGCCGCGATCGCATCGCGCGGGTTGGCGAGCGTCACCGGCTTGCCGTCGATCTCGAGGCTGCCGCCGGACAGGCGATCGACGCCGGCGATCAGGCGCAAGAGTTCCGTCCGGCCGGAGCCGACCAGACCGGCAATGCCGACGACTTCGCCCTTGCGCACGCTGAAGGAGACGTCGCGGATCTTCGGCGAGGTGAGGTTCTTCGCTTGCAGCTTCACGGTCGGCGTCGCATGCGAGACATGAGCGTCCTGCATCAGTTCGCGCCCCACCATCATGGTGATCACGTCGGTGTGCGAGACCTTGGAAAGATCGACCACATCGATCAGGCGTCCGTCGCGCATGATGCTGGCGCGCTGGCAGATGCGAAAAACTTCGTCCATCTTGTGGGAGACGTAGACGATCGAGACGCCGCTTGCCGCAAGACGGGCGATGACCTCGGCCAGCCGCTCGAACTCGCTCGGCGTCAGGCTGGACGTCGGCTCGTCCATCGCGATGATGCGGGCCTTGTCGAGCAGGGCGCGGCCGATCTCGACGATCTGGCGCTGCGCGACCTTGAGCGTGGAAATGGGCGCGCCGGGATCGATGCCCGGATCGAGCATCGCCAGGGCTTCGGCGGCGCGGCGCTCCTGTTCGCGGCGCGCGACCAGAAGGCCGCCGGCTTTCGTGACGGAATGTCCGAGAAACATGTTCTGCGCCACGGTGAGGTGCGGAACCTGCTGCAACTCCTGATGGATCATCGCAATTCCCGCCGTGCGGGCATCCATCGGCTTCTTGAAGGTGACCGGGATCTCATCGACAAGGACGGTCCCGGAGGTCGGCTTGAAAACGCCGGAGAGAATTCGCAGAAGCGTCGATTTGCCGGCGCCGTTTTCGCCGAGCAGACCATGGATCTCGCCGGGCTGGACGTCGAAGGAGACATCCGACAGCGCCTTGACCCCAGGGAAAGCCTTGGTAATTCCCTGAAAACGCAATCGTGCAACGGTGCTCATCGGTCTCTCCTGCCCTTTGCGAAAGAGACGCCGACGGGTGCCGGCGTCTCGATCTCGTGCTTACTTCGCAGCCTTGGCGTCTTCCATCAGCACCTTGCGCACGTCGACGCCTTCGCCCTGGTACTTGGCGAGGTTGTCGGCGGTGATCAGCGCCTGCGGTGTGGCGACGACGCGGGGCAGCTTCTGACCGGCAACGAGGCGCAGCGCGGTTTCCAGCGCCACTTCGCCGGTAAGAACCGGGAAGCTGTCGACGGTGCCGGTGAGTTCGCCTGCCTTGATCGATGCGTAGGCATCCGAAATGCCGTCGGTCCCGAACACGGCAACCTTGTCCTGCAGGCCGGCAGCCTTCACGGCCTCGACGATGCCGAGCGCCATGCCGTCATTGTTGGCATAGAAGCCGACGAGATCGGGATGCTGGTTGAGAATGTTGGTGGCGGCGTCGTAGGACGTCTGGCGATCCCAGTTACCGGGAACGCTGGCGACGACCTCGAACTTGCCGTTCTCGGTGATGGTCGACTTGAAGCCGTCCGTCCGCTGAACGGCGGCGTAGACGCCGGCCTGGCCCTCGACGATCGCGACCTTGCCGCCCTGCGGGCGGTTCTCGATGAACCACTTGGCGACGCGCACGCCGTTGTCGCGCTGGACGTTACCGACATAGTGCTCGGCCTGCGGAATGACGGCGTCGTTGACGTTGACGACCGGGATGTTGGCAGCCTTGGCCTGTTCCATCACCGGCTGCAGGTTCGCATCCGTCTGGGGCGAGACGAGCAGCACGTTGTAGCCCTGCGTGATCATGCCTTCGGCGATCGTCAGCTGACCGAGCTGGTCGCCTTCGCTCTGCGCCGCCTGGTAGACGACGGGCACGTTGTGCGCCTTGCCGAAAGCCTCATAGCCCTCTCCGAGCGAGCGCCAGTATTCGTTGGTCAGCGTCTTGGAAACGGCGCCGGCCTTCGTGCCTTCCGGCACCTTGGGGAACGCGCCGAACTTGGCTTCGACCTGCGACCAGTCGATCCGGTCCTTTTCGGTGTCGGAGTTCAGCGGCGCGAGGTCCTGCGCGAATGCCGCGCCGAACAAGAGGCTGGCGGCAAAGCCGGCGGCGATCGTTGTCTTCAGAAATGTCTTCATGGTTTCCTCCCGAGTTTCATCGTCCCACATGCGCCGTGGCATGCCGGTTCCAATGTTCAAAATGTTGCAGGCGTAAGCGACTTCAGTTGCCGAGCATCAGCTCCTGGACGACGGCCTGTGCGGAAACGGCGTCCTGGCGGTCAATCGCGCCGGAAAGGCGATTGTCCTGTTCGAGGCGGTCCACGACCTTCAGCATGCGCTTGACGGTCTGGATGTTCACCTCGCATTCGTGGACCGGATCGAGACCGGTCATGTCGGGGAACGTATCGAAATAGATCGCGCCGTCATATCCGTCGCGGCGGATCTGGCGGAGAAGCTCGATCGTCTGCTGGGGATGGACCGAACCGACCATCAGGCCGTCGTCGCGCTTGGCGTAGCCATCATTGAGGTGAACGCCGAGGACGCGGCTGTAGCGGGCAATGAGCGCTGCGGCGAAGGCCGGCTGTTCGTCGGCGTAGAGCACATGGGCGAAGTCGAGCGTCACGCCGAGGTTCGGCAGTCCGACGTCCTTGATCGCGAGCAGCGTCGTCGCGCAGTCGGGCATCAGGCTGTAAGAGCGCGGCTCGTTCGGCTTATATTCGATGCTGATCAGGCATTCCGGATCATGTTCGCAAACTTCACGAATACCGTCGATTTCGTGTTGCCAAAGCGTCGCGTAATCTGCCTGGAACGCGTAATCGAAACCATCCTGGCCGAGCCAGAGCGTCATCAGCTTGGCGCCGGCTTCGCGGGTGGCGTCGATGCCCTTTTTCGTCAGCTCGATCGCTTCACGACGAACGGCGGCGTCCGGATTGGTGAAAGCACCGATCTTGAAGGCGGGATTGGTGTAGTAGCGCATGGCGAAGCCATTGACCGAAAGGCCAAGATCTTGGATGCGACGGGCCAGTTCCGCCGGTTTGTCGGCACCGTGGTCGGGATAATTGAGGTCGAGGTCGGTCAGGCCATCCACCTTCGCCGCACGCGCAACCATCTGCATGACGCTCGGTTTACCCACAAGATCCGGCCATTCGGCCTGCGGGCGCGATGCGAAGGAATTGAGGCGGGTCGCAAATTTGAGATCGGTCACGGCAGGGGCTCACATCGGTTTGTTCGTGAGCCAACTTCACATCAAATATAAAAGTTGTAAAGTTTAAATCTGTTGTGCATCGCACCAATTCGATGGTCCCAACGGCAATTTCAGGTGCGGAGCCGTAGAGTCCCGTGTCGGACGTCGGCCGGGCAGCGTTCCGCCGGCCGACGTCTTCGTGGCCTTGAGGGCGTGGGCTTTACGCGCCGGCGGGCGGAATGACACCTTTCGTGAAGAGGAAGCAGCCGTAGAAGCGCGTCTCGCCGGTCGAGATGACGCAATAGGCCTTCTTTGCCAGATCGTAAAAGGCGAAGCGCTCGATGCCGTACATCGGGCAAGGCTTGCCTTCCGCGCGATCGATCTCCGCCTGCACGTCACGCTGCACGTCCGGCTGTTCGTCCGGTGCGCCCATGACTTCCATGCGTCCCGCGGAGTTCTGCAGCGGCGTATCGAGCGGCAGCACCGAGAGAATCGCGGCGATGGCCTGCGGCGCGCTCAGATTGGCCATCGTCAGCGGCCGTCCGATCACCGTCTGCCGGCCGACGCTGTCGGTCGGGAAATTGGTGTCCGAGACGACGAGCGTATCGCCATGCCCCATCGATCGCAGTGCGTGCAGGACGTCGGCGCTGAGCGCCGGATGAATGTTCTTCAGCATGAATGCCTCCCATTGCGTCTTGGTCGCGGCCCTCGCCGCGACCCTTGTCAGCCTATTTCACGGCGCCCGCCGTGAGGCCTTTCACGATGTAACGCTCCAGGAAGATTCCGACCAGCACCAAAGGCATGATTGCCGCGGTGGCGATCGCCGCCATCGACCACCAGTTGATGCCCTGCGATCCCGTCTGGCTTGCGACCATCACCGGCAGCGTCTTCGCATTGGAGCTCGTCAGCAGTGCCGCGAAGAAATACTCGTTCCAGCAGAGGATGACGGAGAGAATGAACGCCGCCACCATGCCCGGCAGCGCGATCGGCAGAACGATGCGCAGGAAGGCGCCCCAGATCGAGCATCCGTCGACCAGGGCGGCCTGTTCGAGTTCGAGCGGGATCGTATCGAACTGGTCGCGCATGATCCAGATCACGATGGGCAGAACCATCAGCGTGTAGACGAGGATAAGGCCGACCAGCGTGTCGAGCAGCATGAGATGCTTGTAGAGAACGAGGAACGGCATGGCGAGAACGACGGGGGGCAGGATAAGCTGCGACAGGAAGAAGAACGAAATGTCCTTGTTGCGCATCCAGAGGAATTTGTACGAGAATCGGCTGAGGCCGTACGCGGCGA
Organism: Rhizobium sp. PP-F2F-G48; assembly: GCF_004342335.1. Classification (NCBI taxonomy): domain Bacteria; kingdom Pseudomonadati; phylum Pseudomonadota; class Alphaproteobacteria; order Hyphomicrobiales; family Rhizobiaceae; genus Rhizobium; species Rhizobium sp. PP-F2F-G48. The sequence goes on from NZ_SLVH01000007.1 coordinate 208,567, forward strand.
GCGAGCCGATGACGACGGCGAGGAACGAGGCGCCCGCCGAGGCGACGATGCTGTTGAAGAAGCGGCGGACGAACTCGTCGCGCACGGTCGATGGCGCCGAGATCGTATCCGGCGACAGGCCGAGCGAGCGCCATCCTTTCCAGTCGGGCGTGAAATCCACGAAGGGAATGAGGTGCCCCTGCGTCACATTGACGGCCGTCTTGAACGAGGTGGTGATCGTCCAGTAGATCGGGAAAAGCGAGATGAACGCCCAGAGGATGAGCGCGGCATAGATGAGCAGGCTCGGCGTCATGAAGCGCGGGCGCCGCGACCAGAGGCTCGTCCGGCCTTCGTCTCCTGCGGGGGCGTAAGGGATGCTTGCCATGGCGGGCCTCAGTTCGAACGCTGCATCCACCGGCTCGCCCCTTTGAGGATGAGCGCGACGAAGATGATGATGACGACAAGATAGAATTCCGCGAGCATCGTGCCGTAGCCGACGTTCGATCGATCGCGATACTCCCGGAAGATGAAGCTGGAGACCGTGTCGGTCGCGCCGCCCGGTCCCCCGGCGGTGACGTTGATGACGATGTCGGCGAGCTTCAGCTGGAAGATGATGCGCAGGATGACCACGGTCATGCTGACCGGCAGCATCAACGGGAAGGTGATCTCCTTGAAACTCTGCCAGCCGGACGCACCGTCCACCTTGGCGGCTTCCTTGACCTCGGCAGGCAAGGCCTGAAGGCCGGCGAGGAGCAGGATCATCATGAAGGGGATCGACACCCAGGCATCCATCGCGATGATGGAGGTCCGCGCGAGCCAGGGTGTCGAGAAGAAGGCCGGGTTATCCCAGCCGAGATGCCGCGCAAGCGTCGCCGCGGGGCCGAAACGATATTCCATCAGCGACTTGCCGATCATCCAGCTCACGGCGACCGGGCTGAGCATCAGCGGCAGGAGGAACGCGACCCGGAAGAATTTCCGCGCCCGGATCTCCGCGTTCAGGAGCAGCGCCAGGCCGAAGGCGATCGCATATTGCACCAGCACGGCCGCGACGTAGTAGACCATGTTGAGGAGCGCGTTCCAGAAGTAGACATCGGCAAACAGGGTTCGGAGGTTGTCGAGCCCGTTGAACCGTCGCCCGGCTGCCGCGCTCAGGTTCCAGTCGGTAAAGGCGATGTAGAGGCCGAAGACGGTCGGGAAGACCACCATCGCGACGGTAAAGAGCACGGCCGGCAGCACGAACGCGGCCCGCTGGCCGTCCTCGCCCCGGATCAGGATCTGCGCCGCGCAGAGCGCCACAGCCCAGAGGATGTAGGCAAACAGAAGCGGCCGCCAGCTGACGAGGCCGATCGCGGTGACGCCGGAGGCTTCGAGCACCTGCAGAGCGAGCACGGCAAGGAGGAGGATCGTTGCCGCGGTGAACAACAGACGGCCGCGCCTTGCGGAAATCAGCTGGAGCTCCGCACGGTCGGGAACGGCCGACGACGGCGTTGTGCCGGCAGGCATGGTTGTATGGGACATCGGCGAACCCTTGGGCGCACATCAGAGCAGTGCGTCATGCACGAATGAGAGCGCCGGGCGACGCACAGGCGCCGCCCGGCTTTGTCCGTCAGGCTCCGAGCGAAGCCTTGTAGAGTGCGACCTGCTTTTCGCGACCGAGCTGGTCGGTGATCTTCTCCCAGGCCGTCGCGATCGCGTCGGCGCCCGCCTGTGCCGTTGCCTGTCCGGCAAAGACCTTGGCCAGTTCGTCTTCCGCCACGCTGTAATACTGGAAGATGCCGGGAATGCGCGGTTCGATCGCGGCGTTCGGATGGTTGTAGGAGTTCGACTGCGAGGCGAGGTAGCTCGTGATGAACGCCTCGTCGTAGCCGGCCGAGACCCATTCCTTGATGTCGAACTGGCTCTTGCGGTAGCACTGGAAGCCCGAGGGATAGGCCGCCGTCCAGAGGGCGAGGTCCTTGCCGCCGAGATGGGCTGCCGCACTCCAGGCCGCCTTCTTCTTCTTCTCGTCGCTATCGACGCGGGCCATGACATAGACGCCCCAGCCGAGATAGGCCATGTTCGGCGCATGGTTCGGGCCGCTGGCGAGCTTGTCCCATTGGCCGGTCTTGGCGTTGTAGACGTCGTCCGAGCCCGGCAGGATGTCGAAGCCGATCGTGTCACCGACGACCGAGCTGTCGCTCGTGCGCGCGCTTGCACCCACATCGCCCCACCAGGAGACCATGGAGCCCGTGCCGGCAAGGAACTGCTGGAAAGCGGTCGTGCCCGGATCGGCGTTCAACTGGTCGCCCGCTTCCGACGGCAGGGCGTCGATGACGTCCTGGATGGCGCGAACCCAGGCGGGGTTGTTGATGCGCGGCTTCATCGTATCGACGTCGAACAACCAGGCCTTGTCGTCGGGATGCTTGGCATAGGCCGTCGCGCGGCTGCCGAGGAAGTAGAAGCCGAAGCCGCCCCACGCCTTCGGCGCATCGAGGTAACCGACGGCTTCCATGCCGCCGACGGTCTTGCCCTTGAGGAACTTGGTGACCTCCTGGACCTTCTGCCAGGTCTTCGGCACGCCCCACTCGCCCTCGTGTCCCTCGTCCTTCCAGGCCTTCGCCAGGTCGGCATCGCTGAAATAGTCGGTGCGGTAGTTGAAGTTGTGGCAGTCGCCATCCACCGAGATCCGGTAGGTCTTGCCGTCCCAGGTGCCGACCGGCGCCTTGAGGTAGTCGACATAGTCGTCCATGTCGATCTGGGCCTTGACCCAGTCCGGCATCTCGGAGGCGAGGCCCTTGCCGCAGACGTCGCCCTCGAACGGTGCTCCCATCTCCAGGAGATCGAAATCGACGGTGCCGGTGGCGATCGCCTGCTGCAGGCGCGGATTATAGTCGGCCTGTGCAAGGTCGATCCAGGTGATCTTCGCGCCGGTGTAATCCTCCCAGGGCTTGAGGAAGCCGCGGAAGAGGACGTTGTGAAGGTTCTGGTTGTTGAGACCCATGAAAGAGAGCTCGACGCCGGCAAATTCGCCCTGCTTCACGCTCTTCTTCGTCGCCTCCAGGCACATTTCACCGACCTTCTGCCAGTCGGCATCTGTCGGCGAACCCTTGCCGACGCCCGGGATCTGCAGCAGCTGGCTGCGGAACGAGGCGTCCTGTGCGAAGGCGGCGTTGAAGCCGCCGAGCCCGTCGAGCATCGTGCTGGCCGCGGCGACGGCCCCAAGGCTCGCGCCCGTCTTCAGAATGGCGCGCCGGCTGAGGCCGATTGCCATCATTCGTTCAAAGTCACTGACTTTCATTATGGTCTCCTCCCATGTGAAACATCTGCGCCACATCGCGTGGCATGCCGGCACCCCGCCCAGGCGCGCCGGTCTATCGCAATCAGCCGAGCCGCAGCCCGGACGCACCGTCGAACAGGTGCACCAGAGCGGGGTTCGGCGTCATCGTGATGATCTGATCGGTGTCGCCGGCCACCCGGTCGCGAAACACACCGATGATCTTCTGCTGCCCGAGCCGGGCGAAGACCTGCGTTTCCGAGCCCGTGGATTCGATCACCGAAATCCTGGCTTCCACAGATCCGCCGAGCGAAAAGTGCTCGGGCCGGATGCCGTAGTAAGCGGGCTGCCCGTCGGAGCCTGCAGGGGCCGTGGTCAGAGGCAGGACGATGCCGTCGTCCGTCTCGAAGCTCGGGGCTGCGCCGGCACGGATGCGGCCCTTGATGAGGTTCATCGAGGGCGAGCCGATGAAGCCGGCAACGAAGACATTGGCCGGGCGGTCGTAGAGGTCGAGCGGCGAGCCGATCTGCTCGACGCGGCCGTCGCGCAACACCACGATCCGGTCGGCCATCGTCATGGCTTCCACCTGGTCGTGCGTCACGTAGATCATCGTCGTTGCGAGGCGCCGCTGCAGTTCCTTGATCTCGGCACGCATCTGCACGCGCAGCTTGGCATCGAGGTTGGAGAGCGGTTCGTCGAACAGGAAGACCTTGGGATCGCGCACGATCGCCCGCCCCATCGCGACGCGCTGCCGCTGGCCGCCGGAGAGCTGGCGCGGGTAGCGCGCAAGGTAGGGAACGAGATCGAGGATCTCGGCGGCCTTGCGCACGCGCGCCTCGATCGTCGCCTTGTCGTCGCCGCGCATCTTCAGGGCAAAGCCCATATTGTCGGCCACGGTCTTGTGCGGATAGAGCGCATAGCTCTGAAACACCATGGCGATATCGCGGTCCTTCGGCGGCAGGTCGTTGACGACCTTGCCGTCGATGCGGATGTCGCCCGAGGAAATCGGCTCGAGGCCGGCCACCATGCGCAGCAAGGTGGATTTTCCGCAGCCGGACGGCCCGACGAGGACCACGAACTCGCCGTCCGGAATCTCCACGGACACGCCATGGATCACGGCAAGGCTGCCATAGGCCTTACCGACGTTTTCAATGTTCATCGACGCCAAAGGGGGCCTCCTACCCACTTACGCTGTGCACTCCCTCACAGCCCCGGCGCCATCGACGCCGTTCGTCAGCAACTTCACACACAATAACATTGTTGTAAATTGCTATTCGCCAGATGCGTTGAGGTTTGTTGTATGGGGGGTCCATTCCGACCGCGAGAGCACGGAGAGGACCGTCGGAGCCTCATTTCGGCACGGTTGAGAAGAAAGAGACTTGGATACATCACAAATTATAGTAGCATCGTGAAGTGAGAGTGAAGGAGGAGACGGCATGCTCAAGGGAATCGATCCGGTGATCCACGCGGATCTCATGCACGCGATGATGCGGATGGGCCATGGCGACGATCTCGTCTTGTGCGACATCAATCACCCCGCGGCCACCATTGCAGCCCACACGACTTACGGCCGCCTGCTGGACCTCTCCGGTTGCGGATTGACGGAGGCCGCGCGCGCCATTCTGACGCTGTTCCCGCTCGATACCTTCGTCGAACGGCCGGTCAGCCGCATGCAGGTCGTCGGCGATCCCGAGGCGCGCATGCCGATCTTCGATGCCATGCAGGACGTGGTGGATGCGTCGCAGGGCCGAGCCATCCCGATGGAGGCGCTGGAGCGCTTCGCGTTCTACGCGGCGGCCAAGCGATCTTTCGTGATCGTGCGGACCTCCGATCCCGGCCCCTATGGCTGCTTCATCTTCAAGAAGGGCGTGATCTGAAGCTGGCCGCACTCGGGAGGACACACCGGTCTTCCCCCGAGGCCCTGTTCAAGCTTTTCCCCGGCTGATATGTTCGTTATTTGTTCCGAAAGCCTTCGCGTGCCGATTCTGTGCGAGGCTGGGCGGTCGGCAGGACGGGGAAGACGGCATGGTGGCGGTAGCCTATCTGGATACGTTGAACGAGCGGCAACGCCAGGCCGTCGAACACGGCATCGTTTCGGGTGATGCCTCCTCCGACACGGTCGCCGGGCCGCTCCTGATCATTGCCGGTGCCGGATCGGGCAAGACCAACACGCTCGCGCATCGTGTCGCTCATCTCATCGTTCACGGCGCCGATCCGCGGCGCATTCTTCTCTTGACGTTTTCCCGCCGTGCCGCCTCGGAGATGGCGCGGCGGGTCGAGCGCATCTGCCGCAAGGTGCTCGGGGCCAATGCCGGCGTTCTCATCGATGCGCTGGCCTGGTCCGGTACTTTTCACGGGATCGGTGCGCGGCTCCTGCGGATCTATGCGGAGCAGATCGGCCTCGACATCGACTTCACCATTCACGATCGCGAGGACAGCGCCGACCTGATGAACCTGGTGCGTCACGAACTCGGTTTCTCCAAGACGGAAAGCCGGTTCCCGACGAAGGGCACCTGCCTGTCGATCTATTCCCGCGTCGTGAATTCGCAGGCGCCGCTTGCCGAGGTTCTGCGTCTGCATTTCCCTTGGGTCGCGGGATGGGAGGCGCAGTTGAAGAGCCTGTTTTCTGCCTATGTCGCGGCGAAACAAGCGCAGAACGTGCTCGATTACGACGATCTCCTGCTCTACTGGGCGCAAATGGTCTCCGACCCCGACCTTGCCCTGGATATCGGCGAGCGGTTCGACCATGTCATGGTCGACGAGTACCAGGATACGAACCGGTTGCAGGCCTCGGTGCTGATGGCGCTGAAGCCCGGCGGCCGGGGTCTGACCGTGGTCGGCGACGATGCGCAGTCCATCTACGCATTCCGGGCGGCCACCGTTCGCAATATCCTCGATTTCCCCGGCGCCTTCAGCCCGGCGGCCGACGTGATCACGCTCGACCGCAATTACCGCTCGACGCAGACCATTCTCGCCGCAGCCAATGGCGTCATCGATCTTGCGCGCGAGCGCTTCACCAAGAACCTGTGGACGGAGCGCCAGTCGGCCGAGCGACCGAAGCTGGTGACGGTCAAGGACGAGACCGACCAGGCCGCCTTCATCGTCGAGCAGATTCTCGCCAATCGCGAGACCGGCATGACGCTGAAGCAGCAGGCCGTGCTGTTCCGGTCGTCCCATCACAGCGGGCCCCTCGAAGTGGAGCTGACGCGGCGCAACATACCCTTCGTCAAATTCGGGGGTCTGAAATTCCTCGACAGTGCGCATGTGAAGGACATGCTGGCCGTACTGCGGTTTGCCCAGAACCCGCGGGACCGCGTGGCCGGCTTTCGCCTGCTGCAGATGCTGCCGGGCGTGGGGCCGCAGACGGCAGGCAAGATTCTCGATGCCATCGCGGCGGATCCCGAACCGCTCGCAGCCCTTGCCGAAATCCCCGCGCCGCCCCGCACCGGCGACGACTGGAGCCCCTTCGTCACCATGCTGGAGAGCCTGCGGAAATCCGGACCGGGCTGGCCGGCGGATATCGGGCTCGCGCGGATCTGGTACGAGCCGCATCTCGACCGTCTTCACGAGGATGCGGAGACCCGTAAGGCGGACTTGCTGCAACTGGAGCAGATCGCGGGCGGCTACGGCTCGCGCGAGCGCTTTCTGACCGAGCTGACGCTCGATCCGCCGGATGCGACCAGCGACCAGGCCGGCGTGCCGCTGCTGGACGAAGACTATCTCATTCTTTCCACCATTCATTCCGCCAAGGGACAGGAATGGCGCTCCGTCTTCATGCTGAACGTGGTGGATGGCTGCATCCCGTCCGATCTTGGAACCGGGACCACGCAGGAAATCGAGGAAGAGCGGCGTCTTCTCTATGTCGGAATGACGCGGGCGAAAGACAGTCTTTCGCTGATCACGCCGCAGCGCTTCTTTACCCATGGGCAAAATCCGCAGGGCGACCGGCATGTCTATGCCGCGCGGACCCGCTTTATTCCGGCAACCCTTCTGCAGTTCTTCGAACAGGCGACATGGCCGCTGGTATCGGCGTCCGCTTCGGAACGCAGTGCGCGCGAGATCCGCATCGACGTTGCCGCCCGCATGCGCGGCATGTGGAGCTGAAGCCATGCAGCCGGGCACGCTGGATATGGCAGCAAGAGAGGCGGCGCGCGAAGCGGCCGAACTCGCCGAAGCGCTGGCCGCTCCGGCTGCCGAGACGGCCCCTGGACCCGATCCGGGTGCGACCACGACCCCGCCGACAGGCGATGCGCCGGTGCGAAAGATCATCCATGTCGATATGGACGCGTTCTATGCTTCCGTCGAGCAGCGTGACGATCCCGAGCTTCGCGGCAAGCCTGTCGCCGTCGGCGGCTCCGCCGCGCGCGGCGTGGTTGCGGCCGCGAGCTACGAGGCGCGGGTCTTCGGCGTGCATTCGGCCATGGCCTCGGTCACCGCCAAACGCAAATGCCCCGATCTGATCTTCGTCAAGCCGCGCTTCGAGGTCTACCGCGCCGTCTCCCAGCAGATCAGGGAGATCTTTGCGGATTACACGCCCTTGATCGAGCCGCTGTCGCTGGATGAGGCCTATCTCGATGTGACCGAAAATTTGAAGGGCATGGAGATTGCGACCGAGATCGCCGCGGAAATCCGCGCACGGATTTTCGCCGTGACGGGCCTCACGGCCTCGGCCGGCATCAGCTACAACAAGTTCCTGGCCAAGATGGCGTCCGATCAGCGAAAGCCGAACGGGCAGTTCGTCATCACGCCCCGAAACGGTCCGGCCTTCGTGGAGGCCCTGCCCGTCAAGAAATTTCACGGCGTGGGTCCTGCGACCGCCGAGCGGATGAAGAAGCACGGCATCGAGACGGGGATGGATCTGAAGACCAAGCCGCTCGCCTATCTCCAGCAGCATTTCGGCAAGTCCGGCGCGTACTTCCACGGCATCGCGCGGGGGATCGACGAGCGGCGCGTTCGCCCGGATCGCATCCGCAAATCGGTCGGCGCGGAAGACACGTTCAGTGAGGATATCTCCGACCTTGCTCTCGCCGAGGCCGAGTTGCGGCCGCTGGCCGAGAAAGTCTGGCGTTACTGCGAGGCGCACGATATCGCCGGCAAGACCGTGACGGTGAAGATAAAATATGCGGACTTCACGCAGGCAACGCGTGCGCGAACGCTTCCCGTAGCCTTCGCCCGGATCGAAGATGTTCTCGACGTCGCCGACCAGCTTCTGGCGACGGTCCATCCCTTTCGCCGGCCGGTGCGGCTTCTCGGCGTTACGCTGTCCTCCCTCACGACAGCCGGCTCGGAATCCGACGCACGCGAGGAGCCGCAACTCGATCTCGGTCTTTAGGCTGTTCGGCAGCTACGGATGGCGGGTCGGTTGAAATCAGGCAGGCCAAAGCTCAAAACGAAAAAGCCTGCCGCGGGAGGAGGTGCGGCAGGCTTTCCGATAAGAACCGAACGGCGGCTGGGAGGAGGATGCCGCCATTCCTTCGAACGATCCTGGGAGGAGGAGTGGAGCGTTCGAGAGACGAAGGACGCGGGAGGAGGTGCATCGCTTCGTTGGAATGAGATATACCCTCGTACGCATGCCCTTACGAGATGCAATATTGCAGTGCAGCTATGCAGAAAGCGAAGGTCGGGCGGACAGGATCAGCGCGCTGACAGACGGCCCGTGAGGAACGTGCCCCCCATGCGGCAGCCTTGTTCCGAATGTCGGTCTGTGATTGCATTGAACGCGTCGATCCAGCCTTTGGAGATTTCATGTTTCTGCTGATACCTTTGACTCTCGGTGCCCTCCCCGTCCTCGTTTCCAAATCGTTGTCCGCATGAGAACGTTCGACGCGATCATCATCGGTGCGGGCCAGGCCGGTCCTTCGCTTGCCGCCCGTCTTTCGGCTGCCGGCCGCTCCGTCGCGATCATCGAGCGCAAGCATGTCGGGGGAACCTGCGTCAACACCGGCTGCAAGCCGACCAAAGCGCTCGTTGCCAGCGCCCATGCCGCCCACATCGTGCGGCGGGCGGCGGATTTCGGCGTGGTCGTCGGCGGCGATTTCAGCATCGATATGCCCTCCGTCTTTCGCCGGGCGCATCAGATCACGCTCGACAGCCGCCGAAGCAACGAGGCCTGGCTCGAGGGTCTCGATAACTGCACCCTGATCCGCGGCCATGCCCGCTTCGAGGATCGAACCATCGTGCGGGTGGACGAAGAGCGTCTGACGGCCGCGCAGATCTTCATCAATGTCGGCGGCCGGGCCGCCATTCCCGATTTCCCGGGCATCCGCGATGTGCCCTTCATGACGAACAGCGATATCGTTATGCTCGACCGCGTGCCGAAACACCTCGTCGTCGTCGGCGGCAGCTATATCGGGCTCGAATTCGCCCAGATGTACCGGCGCTTCGGCGCCGCGGTCACCGTAGTCGAGAAAGGACCGCGCCTCGTCGCGCGGGAAGACACGGACATTTCCGATGCGATCCGGGCGGTGCTGGAAGCCGAAGGCATCGACGTCCGGACCGCGGCGGAGTGTATCCGTTTTTCCCGCGAGGGAGACGACCTTGTCGTCGGCGTCAGCTGCACGGATGGCGAGCCCGACATTCGCGGATCCGACATCCTGCTCGCCACGGGGCGCACGCCCAATACCGGCGATCTCGGTCTCGAGGCCGCCGGGTTGGCGACGGACAGCCGCGGCTATATCGTCGTCGATGATGCGCTCGCCACCAGCATTCCAGGCATCTGGGCGATGGGCGATTGCAACGGGCGCGGCGCGTTCACCCACACGGCCTATAACGATTATGAGATCATCGCCGCGAACCTGCTCGATGGAGAGGTGCGCAAAGTGTCGGATCGTCTGCCCGGCTATGCGCTTTATATCGACCCGCCGCTCGGTCGGGTCGGAATGAGCGAACGGGAGGCTCGCGCCTCGGGCAGACGGATCCTCGTCGGCCGACTGCCGATGACACGGGTCGGCCGGGCTGTCGAGAAAGGCGAGACGCAAGGTTTGATGAAGATCGTCGCCGATGCCGACACGCGGCAGATTCTGGGTGCGGCCATTTTCGGCACGGGCGGCGACGAGGCCATTCACGGCGTGCTCGACCTGATGAATGTCGGCGCCCGCTACGATGATCTGCGCTGGGCCGTGCCCATTCATCCCACCGTCTCGGAGTTCTGGCCAACTCTCGTTCTCGGCATGACGGCTGTGGATGCGACCTGATGAGAAGAGGCCCTCGACGGTCGCCGAGAGCCTCGCTTTTCCGGTTCTGATGCCGTCAGGGGATCAGAATTCTTCCCAATTGTCGGCCGATGCCGATGGTGCAGCACTGGCGGAGCCGCCGGAGAAGGCGCGCGCGAGCGTGTTCGCCATCTTTCGCGCGGGCGACGCCACGGGTAGGGCGCGGGTGGCGCTCGCGACGACCGGCCGACCGGTGGTCTTCACACGGGGTGCCGGCCGGGACGACACGGAAAGCGTAGGAGCGTAGCCTGCCGCCGACGCGCCGCCGAACTGGAAGCGGGCGACCAGATCCTTCAGACGTGTCGCTTCGGTGGCGAGCGTGGCGCCGGCCGCATTGGCTTCCTCCACCATCGCCGCATTCTGCTGCGTCACCTGATCCATCTGGTTGACGGCCGTGTTGACTTCGGCAAGGCCGATCGACTGTTCGCGCGCCGATGTAGCGATCGCATCCATGTGCTGGTTGATGGTGACGATGTAACCCTCGATCGTCTTCAGCGCTTCGCCCGTTTCGCTGACGAGCTTCACGCCGCTCTGCACTTCGCCGGAGGAGTTGCGGATCAGGTCTTTGATTTCCTTGGCGGCCTTGGCCGAACGCTGGGCGAGTTCGCGCACTTCCTGGGCGACGACGGCAAAGCCCTTGCCGGCTTCCCCGGCACGTGCCGCTTCGACGCCGGCATTCAGCGCCAGAAGGTTGGTCTGGAAGGCGATCTCGTCGATGACGCCGATGATCGAGGAAATCTGGTTGGACGACTGCTCGATCTTGCTCATCGCGTCGACGGCACTGGTCACGACCGCACCGGACTGGCGGGCATTGTCGTTGGCCTGTACGGCGACAGTGCGGGCTTCCTCGGCGCGCTTGGAGGAATTGGCGACATTGGCGGTGATCTGGTCGAGCGCCGCTGCGGTTTCCTCCAGCGAGGCCGCCTGCTGCTCGGTCCGGCGGGACAGATCGTCGGCGCTCTGGCTGATCTCGCGCGAGCCGCTGTCGATCGAGCCGGTCGCATCGGCAACGGCGCTCAGCGTGCTGCGGAGTTGTTCGACGGCGCGGTTGAAGTCGGTGCGCAGGGTTTCGAAGTCGTCGGCAAAGCGTTCGTTGAGCTGGACGCTCAGATCGCCGGAGGCGAGATGCGCCAGTCCCTTTGCAAGCCCGCTGGTGGCCTGCGCCATCGCTTCGGCACGCTCGTGCTCACGTTCGGCCTGGCGACGCCGCTCGGTTTCGCTGAGGGAACGCTGCTCATTGGCGGCGGTCTCCAGCTGGCGTGCCTTCAGGCCGTTCTCCTTGAAGACCTCGACGGCCCGTGCCATGCCGCCGACTTCGTCGCGACGCTCGGTGCCCAGAACATCCGCGTCGAGATCGCCCGTCGCAAGACGCTGCATCACGCTGTCCAGCGCATCGATCGGCCGGACGAGCCATGCGCGAATGGCGAAGAAGGCTGCAAGGATGACGATGAGCGTGCCGAGCACGACGAGGGCGAAGGTGACCCAATAGGTCTTGATCGATTCGCCCGTCAGGCCATCATTCACCGTGCCTGCGACCGCCAGCAGGTCTGCGGTTTCCTCTGCCAGTGCCTGGCTCATGGCCGGAAAGTTCATCTCGCATTCGCGCAGGAAGGCGCCTTGCGCGCTCAGGCGGTCCTGCGACCCTTTGGCGGCAGCGGCACGGCTGAAGGCGTTGCCGCAGGCTTCGTTCAGGATCGACAGGCCCTTGACCTTCAGGTCCGAGATCGTCGCATTGTCGGGCGTTGCGGCAAGGGCCGCGTCCATTTCCGTGGCAAACTCCGCCTTGGCAGACTGAAGTTCTGCCGACGCCGTGGCCTTGGCTGCCTCGGAGTTGACGATCATCAGCGTGCCGGCTGCGGCGCGGGCGTTCTGAAAGGCGCGGTTCGCCAGTGCCAGTTCGGTCGCGGCTTTCGCTTCCTTGCTCAACAGTGCGGAATAGGCGGCATCGGTCTTCATGATCCGGTCGCCGGAATAGAAGGCGACACCTAGGGAGAAGAGCGCGAAAACGCCCATCAGGCTCAGAAATTTCCCAATGATCGGAATATGTTTCACAGAATGCCTCAAGCCTTGCGGGACAACGATTGCGCTGCAACATAGGCATTGAGATTTAAGTGATGGTTTACATCTAAGTCTCAGATCGCAAATGCGAACACATTTTCCGTTTCGTCATAAATCGACATTGAGAGGCATCGGGGCGACCGCAGCGTCAGGCCGCAACCGGCTTTGCCGCCTCCCGCTCTTTCAGCCGCGACGCATATTTCTGCGCGATCACGGCGCAGGCCATCAGCTGGATCTGGTGGAACAGCATGAGCGGTAACACGATGGCGCCGACGGACGTCGAGGCATTGCCGAAGATCGCATTGGCCATGGGAACGCCGCTCGCAAGCGACTTCTTCGAGCCGCAGAAGGTGATGGTGATTTCATCTTCCTTGGAGAAGCCCAGAAGGCGGCTGCCGAACATGGTGATGCAGAGTACGGTGGCCAGAAGCAGCATGTCGACCACGATGACGGCGGCGATGTCGGCGAGCGAAAACGTGTGCCAAAGCCCTTCCATCACCGCCTCGGAAAAGGCGAGATAGACGACCATCAGGATCGAGCCGCGATCGACCGGCATCAGCAGTTTCTTGCGCGAGCGGATCCAGTTGCCGATCCAGGGCTGGAGAAGCTGTCCGATCACGAAAGGGAGCATCAGTTGCAGGAGAATGCTCTGCAGCGCGCTCCAGGAAAACCCGCCGCTGCCCGTGGTGGAGAGAACGAGGCCGGTGAGGAGCGGCGTCAGGAACATGCCGAAGATGTTGGAGCCCGAGGCCGAGACGATGGCCGCGGGCACGTTGCCACCCGCCATGGAGGTGAAGGCGATGGAGGACTGCACGGTGGACGGCAGGACGCAGAGGAAGAGGATGCCGGTATAGAGTGGTGCTGCGAGGATCGATGTCGGGATGAAGCCGATGGCGAGACCGAGAAGCGGAAAAATGCAGAAGGTCGTCAGCAGGATCGTCACATGCAGGCGCCAGTGAAGCGCCCCGGCCACCACGGTGTCGCGCGACAGGCGTGCGCCGTGCAGGAAGAACAGAAGCCCGATGGCGATGTCCGTCGCAATGTTGAACGCCTCCGCATAGCGCCCGTAGATCGGCAGAAAAGAGGCGAGAATGACGGTGCAGACGAGCAGAATGGTGAACGTATCGGGCAGGTAGCGGCGCATGATCGCGGTCCTCCTGGGCTCTCGGACGGGTCTTGTCTTGAACGATGGTCGCGTCATCGCTTATCATGGTGCAAGATGCAAACACTAACAGTCATCGCAAATCGTGATAACCATGCTGAACCTTACCCATATCGCCAGTTTCGTCATGTTGCAGCAGACCGGCAGCTTTACCGAAGCCGCAGCCCGCCTCGGCATCGGGCAATCCACCGTGACGCAACATATCCAGCGGTTGGAAAAGTCACTCGGGCGGCAACTGGTGTTTCGCGACACGCATCAGGTGCGGCTGACGGCCGAGGGTGAGGCGCTTCTCGGTCATGCGCGTGGGATGCTCGATCTGAACGGCAAGGTGACCGCTCTTTTCGGCGAGAACCGCCTGCGCGGCCGGCTGCGGCTTGGTGTATCGGAGGATGTCGTGGCGAGCCGCCTGACCGCTATCCTCGCCGATTTCATCAGGCTTTACCCGCTGGTGGATCTTGAGATGACGGTGGCCTTGAGCGCTGTCCTGAACCAGATGCAGGAGGCGGGCGATCTCGATCTCGTGCTTGCCAAACGGCATATCGGTGAAACGCATGGACGGCTGCTCTACCGCGAACCGCTCGTCTGGCTGGCTCTCGATCCCGATCTTTTGATGTCGCGCGGAAACGCGCTGCCGCTCATCGCCTTCCCCCCGCCGTCGATCACACGCCGCATCGCGCAAGAGGCGCTCGATGCGGCGCGGATGCCTTGGCGGATCGTCTGTACCTGCGGCAGTCTGAGCGGGCTGACGGCGGCGGCGCGCGCGGGCATGGGCTTTCTGGTCCAGCCGCGCAGCATGGCGCCGACCGACCTGCGCGAGGTCTCGGCCGATCGGTTGCCGCCGCTCGCCGATGTGGAGTTCGTGCTCGTGCAGCGCCGCGGCGCCGATGCAGCGCTGGTCGATGCCCTGTCGAACCTCATCGTCGCCAAGATCGCGCCGCATCACGCCTGAACTGGGTGGGTGCCCTGCCCGCGCGCCTGATCCCAAACGCAAAACGCCCGCGATGACCGCGGGCGTGAAGCAAATGTTCAAATCGTGTCGGCTGTCGGCCGGGCGTCGGTCTTAGCGGACGGCGGCGCGGGCGACGCTGCTGATCTCGGAACGGGAGATGCCGAGGTCGTTGAGTTCGCGCGTCGACATGCGGCCGAGTTCGGTCACCGTCTGACGATACTTGCGCCAGTTATTGAAAGAGCGTGCTACGTTCATGATGATCCCCTTTCCAAGGTCTCCAGCGATGGCGAAACACTTGTTTCGTCTCTTCCGCTGTGTTGGGATCTTTATACGCGTGCACTGCAACAGCGACCAGCGCGAAAGCCTCAGGTGACGTATGCAGGCGCCGCATGCCTCGATGCATTTCGAGGGGTTGGGACCTGCCCGCTTAAGGAATCCGTAACGATTTCATGCTCCGTCGGGAGCGTCCCGACGGCCTAGCGCTCCGCCTTCGACCGGCCGCGAGGCTCGCCGACGCTCGCATACATGCCGGTCGTTCGAAACTCCGTCGGACTGGCACCGAAGTGCCGGCGGAAGACCTTGGCGAAATAGTTCGGCTCCTCGAAGCCCGACATCAGCGAAATCTCCTTTACCGAGAGATTGGCGGCCTGCGTCAACAGTTTGGCGGCACGCTGCAGCCGCTTGCGGAGCACGAATTCCGCCGGCGGCATGCCCTCGGTCGCGCTGAAGACACGGGAAAAATGCGCGCGGCTGAGACCCGACACGCGCGCCAGATCCTCCACAGGGAGCGGCTTTTCGAGATTGTCGGCGATATGGGACAGGACGTGCTGCATCGTGCGATATTCATGTCCGAAGATGGGGTGCGCCCCGAAGACATCGTCGTAGAGCGCCATTGCGGCCTCATAGGCGATGGCCGATGCCCGCCCCGGCATGTCCCCGCCGCCATGGATCAGCCTGTAGCTGCAATCGGCGAGATGCTCGATCGTGTCCGGCTGGAGCGAAAGGATCGGGCCGTTCGCGGAGAGAATGGCCTGATGCAGGCGCATCGCCTCCTCGCCGTTCATGGAGATCCAGAAGAACTCCCATCGCCCGCCGGGCTCCAGCCAGTAACGGTGATTGTGCGGCACGGTCACCAGGAGGGTCTCGCCCGGCAGCACGCGATAGGTCCGCCCGTCATAGCGAAGATTTCCGACGCCGGAGATCGTGTGCTGGAGGACCGTGAACGGCGTCTGCCCGCGCTTGCGTCCGTCCCAGTCATAGTTCGGTTTTTCCCGGATTTCGTAGCCAGTGCTCGTCGGCATGGTGTGCAGCCGATGCCGGCCACGCGGGAGGGAAACCGTCTTCATACGGGGTCCGCTTGCCATCAATCTCTGCAGCATAGAATTACCCATGAAAGCACAATCCCTCTCTATCTCGCTTGGATATTATACGCATAATGCGGCCACAGGGAGCAATACCGGGAGTATGAGAAGCGTCGAGCCGGATTGAAGCGGGAGGCCGAAACGGCTTCGCGTACCGATTGCACCGCGCGATTTTACCCGGCCGAAAGACAAGACCCATGCGGAGGACATCAGTGGCCATGAGCAGCTTCAAGATCGCCATCATCGGCGCAGGCAGCGTCGGCTTCACCAAGAAGCTTTTCACGGACATTCTGTCCGTGCCGGAATTTGCCGAGATCGAGGTCGCGTTGACCGATATCAGCGAGCAGAATCTTTCGATGATCAAGACGATCCTCGACCGCATCGTCGAAGCCAATCGTCTGCCGACGACGGTGACGGCAACGACGGATCGGCGAAAGGCCATTGAAGGCGCGCGCTACATCATCAGCTGCGTTCGGGTCGGCGGGCTCGGGGCTTATGCGGACGATATCCGCATTCCCCTGAAGTATGGCGTCGACCAGTGCGTCGGCGACACGATCTGCGCCGGTGGCATCCTCTATGGCCAGCGCAACATTCCCGTCATCCTCGATTTCTGCAAGGACATCCGCGAGCTTGCCGAGCCCGGCGCCAAGTTCCTGAACTATGCCAACCCCATGGCCATGAACACCTGGGCGGCGATCGAATACGGCAAGGTCGACACGATCGGCCTTTGCCACGGCGTCCAGCATGGCGGCGAGCAGATCGCCGAAATTCTCGGCGCCAAGGACGGCGAACTCGACTTCATCTGCTCGGGGATCAACCATCAGACCTGGTTTACCGATGTTCGACTGAAGGGTCGCAAGATCGGCAAGGAGGAACTGGTTGCCGCCTTCGAGGCGCACCCGGTCTTCTCGCAGCAGGAAAAGCTGCGCATCGACGTGCTGAAGCGTTTCGGCGTCTACTCCACCGAGAGCAACGGCCACCTGTCGGAATACCTGCCCTGGTATCGCAAGCGGCCGGAGGAAATCACCCGCTGGATCGATATGTCGGACTGGATCCACGGTGAGACCGGCGGCTATCTCCGCTATTCCACCGAAACGCGCAACTGGTTCGAAACGGAATTTCCACAGTTCCTGGAGAGCGCCGGCAAGCCGCTGGACCCTGCAAAACGCTCCAACGAGCACGCCAGCCATATTCTCGAAGCGCTGGAGACGGGGCGTGTCTATCGCGGCCACTTCAACGTCAAGAACAATGGCGTCATCACCAATCTCCCGGCCGATGCCATCATCGAATCGCCCGGCTTCGTCGATCGGTTCGGCATCAACATGGTGGCGGGTATCACGCTTCCCGAGGCGTGCGCGGCAACCTGCATCGCATCGATCAACGTGCAGCGCATGTCGGTGCATGCCGCGATCTCCGGCGATATCGATCTTCTGAAGCTCGCCGTGCTGCACGATCCGCTGGTCGGCGCGATCTGCACGCCGGACGAAGTCTGGCAGATGGTCGATGAGATGGTCGTCGCCCAGGCCGAGTGGCTGCCGCAATATGCCCATGCCGTTCCGGAAGCCCGTGAACGCCTGAAGCATGCCACGGTCAAGACACGAGACTGGAAAGGCGTGGCCCGCCGCGAGGTTCGCTCGATCGAGGAGCTGCGCGCCGAGAAGGCTGAATTGCGGGCCGCGAGCTGACAGAACTCCAGCCGAAGCGGGATCGCTTCGGCGTCGGAGAATGTTCGAAACGCTGAAAGCAACATACATCGTCGGCCGGCCCGCGTCTGGAGGAGATGCGGACCGGCTCGTTCCGGAGGAGTGCCGCAGCCGGAGATACCGGACCGGCAGAAATTGAGGGAGAGACATGACCATGACATCGAACCGCTATTTGAGGGCTGTCGCCGCGCTGATGCTCGGCGTATCGGCCTTTGCAATGACCGCCTCGGCCTCCGAGCCGACCGTGGTGCCGGAAGCGGCGCCCTTTCCCGGGCAGGGCAAGATCACCTACGTGCCGCGCGACTCCATCCTCGAGTTCAAGGCGCTCCCGAAATACAGCGAGCCGGACTGGGTCACGGAAAAGTTCGTCTCGACTGGCAAGCTGCCGCCGGTGGAGCAGCGCCTGCCGAAAGAACCTCTGGTCTACAAGACCGGCAATATGCCGGACGGCGTCGGCGTCTATGGCGACACGCTGCGCCACGTCATTGGCGGCCGGCCGGAAGGCTGGAACTATTCGGCCGGTCAGACGCAGGGCTGGGGCGGTATCGACATCGCCATGTCGGAGTGCCTGACGCGCACCGCGCCGTTGTTTCAGGTCGAGGCGACCGATGTGGAGCCGCTTCCGAACCTCGCGCGGAGCTGGGAATGGTCGGCTGACGGCCACAAGCTCACCATGCACCTGGTCGAAGGCGCCAAATGGTCGGATGGCGTAGAGTTCACCTCCGATGACGTGATGTTCTACTGGAACGACAATGTCGTCGATCCCAACGTGACCCCGCTCAACGGCGCCTCGCCTGAGACTTTTGGCGAAGGCACGACGCTCAAGGCGATCGATGCCTATACCGTCGAGTGGACATTCAAGGACGCCTTTCCCCGCCAGCATCTGTTTGCCATGGCCTATGGCACCTTCTGCCCGGGTCCGGCGCATATCCTGAAGACCAAGCATCCGAAGTACAATAAGGACTTCACCTACGACCAGTACAAGAACGGCTTCCCTGCCGACTACATGAACATTCCGGTGATGGGCGCCTGGGTGCCCGTATCCTACCGGCCCGACGACATGATCGTGCTGCGTCGTAATCCCTACTACTGGAAGGTCGACGAAGCGGGCCACCAGCTGCCTTATGTCAACGAGCTGCATTACAAGCTGTCGACCTGGGCCGACCGCGACGTGCAGGCCATTGCCGGCTCCGGCGATTTCTCCAACCTCGAACAGCCGGAAAACTTCGTCGAGAGCCTGAAGCGCGCAGCGCAGGAAACCGCCCCTGCTCGTCTCGCCTTCGGCGCCCGCCTGATCGGTTACAATCTCCGCATGAACCTCTCGGCCAACGGCTGGGGCGAGGCGGACGAGCGTGGCAAGGCCGTCCGCGCGCTCAATCGCAACGTGGATTTCCGCAAGGCGATCACCATGGCTGTCGATCGCAAAAAGATCGGCGATTCCCTCGTCAAGGGCCCGTTCACCGCCATCTATCCGGGCGGTCTGTCGTCCGGCACCAGCTTCTACGACCGCCAGTCGACCGTCTACTATCCGTTCGATCTTGAGGGCGCAAAGGCGCTGCTCGAAAAGATCGGCCTGAAGGACACGGACGGCAACGGTTTCGTCAACTTCCCCGCCGGTACGGACGGTGGCCAGGATGTCCAGATCGTTCTCCTGTCCAATGCCGACTACGGCACGGACAAGAATCTCGCCGAAGGCGTCATCGGTCAGATGGAACAGTTGGGCCTCAAAGTGACGCTCAACTCTCTCGATGGCGTCAAGAAGGACAATGCCCACTATGCCGGGCAGTTCGACTGGACGATCCGCCGCAATGATCCGGAACTGACGACGGTGGTACAGAACACGACCCAGCTCGCCCCGACCGGCCCGCGGACCAGCTGGAATCACCGTGCCGGCACGGACGGGACGGTCGATCTCCTGCCGTATGAAAGCGACATGGTCTCGATCGTCAACAAGTTCATCGCCTCGCAGGACAATACCGAGCGGACCGGTCTGATGAAGCAGTACCAGAAGATCGCGACCGAGAATGTCGATACGGTGGGCCTGACGGAGTATCCGGGCGCGCTCATCATCAACAAGCGCTTCTCCAACATCCCGTCGGGCGCGCCGATCTTCATGTTCAACTGGGCCGAGGATACGATCCTGCGCGAACGCGTCTTCGTCGCAGCCGACAAGCAGGGCGACTACGAACTCTTCAAGCAGCAACTGCCCGGCAAGCCCGGAGATGCCGGCCCGATCAACTAAGGCCCGGGTCGCAAGCCGATCGACCGATCGGATGCCTGCCCTTCGACATCACCGCCGCCGGGCGTTCCGGCGGCAGAGAAAAATGACCGCCCGGGCGCATGGCAGCGTCGCGTCCGGCGGCCGGTTTTCCTAAAGGATACGACATGCTCAGGTTTTTGCTTGTGCGGATCGCCTCCGCGCTGCCGGTGCTCTTCGTCCTGAGCGTCGTCACCTTCGTCATCATCCAGGCGCCTCCCGGCGACTACAGCGATTACATCCGCTCTCAGGCGATCAACCAGGGTGGCGCCTCGTTCGAGGAGGCCGACGCCCAGGCCCAGGCCTACAAGATCGCGAACGGCCTCGATAAGCCATTGCCCGTTCAATATGTGAACTGGATCACGGGCATCGTCACCCGCGGGGATTTCGGCCACAGCCTATTCTACAACAAGCCCGTCTCCGAGGTCGTCGGTGAACGCCTGCCCCGCACGCTGGCGCTGGCCCTCGTCTGCCACATCCTCGCGTCTCTGATCGGCATCACCTTTGGCATCCTCGCCGCGACGCGGCAATATACCTGGGTGGATACGGTGCTCTCCGGCATCTCGTTCCTGGGCATGACCGTGCCGCGCTTCCTGATGGCGCTGATCATCGTCTACATCATGGTGTTCCACTTCAATGTCAGCGAGATCGGCTCGTTCCAGTCGGCCCGCTATGGCGGCGCGCCCTGGTCCTTCGACAAGTTCCTCGACCTCCTGAAGCATGTCTGGCCGGTTATCGCCATCGCGACCTTCGGCGGGCTCGCCTACAATATGCGCGTCATGCGCGGCAATCTGCTCGATACGCTGAACGCGCAATATGTCGAGACGGCACGCGCCAAGGGCCTTTCCGAGCGCAAAGTCATCATGCGCCATGCCGTGCCCAATGCACTGCATCCGCTCGTCATGTATCAGGGCGTCGTTCTCCCCTACATGCTGACCGGCGAGATCGAGACGGCGATCATCTTCGCGCTGCCGACCGTCGGTCCGGCCATTGTCGGATCCATGGCGGTCGGCGACGTCTATGTCACCGCGACCTTCATGCTCGTTCTCTCGGCCACGCTGATCGTCGGCAACATTATCGCCGACCTTCTGCTCGCCGCGCTCGATCCCCGCGTCCGCCAGATGGGAGGGGCCACAGCATGAGTTTCGAAACCCAGGCCACTCTGCCGGTTGCGACCGCCGAGGCCGAGCACCACCCGATCGACGCACGGCCGGCCGAGCAGCATCGCAACGAAAGCTATATGGCGCTCGTCTGGCGCCGGCTGAAGAAATCCTGGACAGGCATGCTCGGCCTCGTCCTCGTCTGCCTTCTTCTCTTCTCGGCCGTTTTCGCGGATTTCCTTTCCCCGGTCGATCCCAAGGCGACGAATGTCGGTTTCTCCCCACCGCAGCTGCCGAGCTTCACTGACAAGGACGGTAATTTCGTCTTTCCACCGCGCTCCTATCCGGTGCGGGAGACGGAAGAACTCGATCCCGTGACGTTCCAGCCGATCATCGGTCCGGACTATGACAATCCCCAGGTCCTCGGTCTCTTCGTCAAGGGCGCGCCCTACAAGCTGCTCGGCCTCATTCCGCTCGATCGTCACCTGATCGGGGCGCAGGACGGTTCGCCGATCCATTTCCTCGGCACGGACAAGTTCGGTCGGGATGTCCTCTCCCGCATGCTCTACGGCTCGCGGATCTCGCTTTCGATCGCTCTGACGGTGGTCTTCATCGTCACGGTCGTGGGAACGACGGTCGGCATGGTTTCCGGCTATTTCGGCGGGCGATTCGATACCTGGATGCAGCGCTTCGTCGAACTTGTCCTCGCCTTCCCGCAGCTGCCGCTTTATCTCGCCCTCACGTCGCTGATCCCGGTCACCGCACCCACGCATGTGTTCCTCGTCTTCGTGGTCGGCGTCATGTCGGCGCTCGGCTGGGCGCAGATGTCACGGGAGGTGCGCGGCAAGACGCTGGCGCTCGCCCGGATCGATTATGTCCGTGCTGCCATCGCGGTCGGCGCCAGCGACCGGCGCATCATCCTCCAGCATATCTTTCCGAACGTCATGAGCCATGTGATCGTCGCGGTGACGCTGGCCATTCCGAGCGTGGTGCTGCTGGAATCCTTCCTCGGCTTCCTCGGTTTCGCGGTCAAGCCGCCGCTGATCTCCTGGGGGCTGATGCTGCAGGACACCTCGACCTATTCCGTCATCGGGTCCTATCCCTGGATCCTGTCGCCCGTCGGCATCGTGCTGATCACCGTCTTCGCCTTCAATGCGCTCGGCGATGGGCTGCGCGACGCCATCGACCCCTATTGAGAGGAGCGAGACCATGACGACACCCGATATCTCCGTCACGGCGCCGCCTGAGCGTTGCGATCTCGCTGAGCACACGGACGCCCCGATCATCGATGCCCGCAACGTCGCCGTCGATTTCAAGGTGGAGCACGGCACGGTCAGCGCCGTAAAGGACGTGTCCTTCCAGCTCTATCGCGGCGAGACGATCGCGATCGTCGGGGAAAGCGGGTCCGGCAAGTCCGTCACCGCCCGCACCATCATGGGGCTGCTCTCCAAGCGCGCGGTGACCAGCCCCCGCTCGACCATCGCCTACAAGGGCGAGGACGTGCTGAAATTTTCCGAGAACCGCCGGCGCAAGCTGCGCGGCGACCGGATCTCGATGATCTTCCAGGAGCCGATGAGCTCGCTCAATCCGGTCTATACGATTGGCGCGCAGATTGCCGAAGCCATTCTCGTGCATCGCCGCATGAGCCGGAAGGCGGCCATGGCGGAAGCGCTGGAGCTTCTGCGGCATGTCCAGATCCCCGAGCCCGAGGCGCGGCTGAACCAGTATCCGCACCAGCTCTCCGGCGGCCAGCGCCAGCGCGTCATGATTGCCATGGCGCTCTCCAACAAGCCGGACGTGCTGATCGCCGACGAGCCGACGACGGCGCTCGACGTGACCGTGCAGGCGCAGATCCTCAACCTCATCCGCGCGCTTCAGCGTGAGATGAACATGGCCGTGATCCTGATCACCCACGACCTCACCGTCGTCCGGCAGTTCTCGGACTATGTCTATGTCATGAGCGCCGGCGAGGTACGCGAGCACAATACGACCGAAGCTCTCTTCGCCGATCCGCGCCATCCCTATACGGCCAAGCTGCTTGCGTCCGAGCCGAAGGGCACGGTCGCGCCGATCTCGCCAACGGCGCCGGTCATCCTCGAAGGCCGCAATGTCCGCGTCGCCTTCACGCTCAAATCCGGCGGGTTCTTCAAGCCGCAATTCAGCGAGCTTTTGGCGGTCAACAATCTCAGCCTCTCGCTGAAACGCGGCGAAACGCTGGGTATCGTCGGGGAAAGCGGCTCCGGCAAGACGACCTTCGGCCAGGCGCTCATCCGGCTTTTGAATGCCGAGAGCGGCGAGATCACCTTCGATGGCGAGGCGATCCAGTCCTATGGCCGCACGGAGATGCGCCCGCTGCGCGCCCGTATGCAGATCGTCTTCCAGGACCCGTTCTCTTCGCTCAACCCGCGCATGTCGGTGGGCCAGATCATCGAGGAAGGCCTGATCGTCAACGGGCTCGGCGCGACGCGCGACGAGCGGCTGGGGCGGATCTATGCGGCCTTAGCGAGTGCCGGCATGCCGGGCAACATTCTCGGGCGGTTTCCCCACGAGTTTTCCGGCGGCCAGCGCCAGCGCATCGCGATTGCCCGTGCCATCGCGCTGGAGCCGGAGTTCATCCTTCTCGACGAGCCGACTTCGGCGCTCGATCTTTCGGTACAGGCCCAGATCATCGACCTGCTGCGCAAGCTGCAGGAAGAGCGGGGCCTTTCCTATCTGTTCATCTCGCACGACCTGAAGGTGGTGCGCGCACTCTGCCACCGCGTCGCGGTGATGCAGCGGGGAAAGATCGTCGAGGAAGGCCCTGTCGCCGAGGTCCTGTCAAACCCCAAGACCGAATACACCGAGCGGCTCGTCCGAGCCGCCTTCAACGTTGCAGCCTGAGCAGAAAGAGGCCCCCATGACCAGTCAACCCATGACCAGACAACCCAAGATCACCTTCATCGGAGCGGGATCGACGACGTTCATGAAGAACATCATCGGCGACATCCTCCAGCGTCCGGCCCTTTCGGGAGCGAAGATCGCCCTGATGGATATCAATGCCGAACGCCTTCAGGAAAGCGAAGTCATCGTCCGCAAGCTGATCTCGTCGCTCGGCGCGAAAGCCACCATCGAGATGCATTCGAGCCAGAAGCGCGCGCTCGATGGCGCCAATTTCGTCGTCGTTGCCTTCCAGATCGGCGGTTTCGAGCCCTGCACGGTCACCGACTTCGAAGTGCCGAAGAAATACGGCCTGCGCCAGACCATCGCCGACACGCTCGGCGTCGGCGGCATCATGCGTGGTCTGCGCACCGTGCCGCACCTCTGGTCGATCTGCGAGGACATGATGCAGGTCTGCCCGGACGCGATCCTGCTGCAATACGTCAATCCGATGGCGATCAACACCTGGGCGATCGCCGAGAAATATCCGAAGATCAAGCAGGTCGGCCTTTGCCACTCCGTGCAGGGCACGGCCATGGAGCTCGCCGAAGACCTCGATATCCCCTATGAGGAAATCCGCTACAAGTCGGCCGGCATCAACCACATGGCTTTCTATCTGAAATTCGAGCACCGCCAGCCGGACGGCTCCTACAAGGATCTCTATCCGGACCTCCTGCGCGCCTATCGCGAGGGCCGAGCGCCGAAGCCGACCTGGAATCCGCGCTGCCCGAACAAGGTGCGCTACGAAATGCTGACGCGCCTCGGCTATTTCGTCACCGAGAGCTCGGAGCATTTCGCCGAATACACGCCCTACTTCATCAAGGAAGGCCGCGAGGACCTGATCGAGAAGTTCGGCATCCCGCTCGACGAATATCCCAAGCGGTGCGTCGAGCAGATCGAGCGCTGGAAGGGCCAGGCCGCGGCCTATATGTCGGCCGACAAGATCGAGGTGAAGCAATCGAAGGAATATGCCTCCTCGATCGTCAACTCGATCTGGACCGGCGAGCCCTCGGTGATCTACGGCAACCAGCGCAACAATGGCTGCATCACGTCGCTGCCGGACAATTGTGCCGCCGAAGTGCCATGCCTGGTCGATGAAAACGGCATTCAGCCGACCTTCGTCGGCGCCCTGCCCCCGCAGCTGACCGCGCTGATGCGCACCAACATCAACGTGCAGGAACTGACCGTGCAGGCGCTGATGACGGAGAACCGCGAGCATCTCTACCACGCCGCCATGATGGATCCGCACACGGCGGCAGAACTCGATCTCGACCAGATCTGGTCGCTGGTGGACGATCTCCTGATCGCGCACAATGAATGGATCCCGCAATGGGCCCGCATCGAGAAGAAGGTCCGCGCGGCCTGATCGGCCGAGACAGCGCGCGACCTACCCTCCCGGGTCGAGACGACGACCGCCGCCGCCGCGCCGACGGACCGGATGGCCCACCGCCATCCGGTCCGTCATCCGGATCTGTGAAGGTGTCGGTTCCGATACGGGGCGGAATGACACTTCAAGCACCCCGGCTGTCGTCCCAATTGAACCCTTGTGGATTTCAGTGCCGGAAAGCTTTGATTTGTATGGATTGAATGCTGTCCCAAAGAGTCTTTATTCCAGTTGGGACAACCACTTTACGCCAACAGGGGACATCCTGGAAAAGTTCATGGAAGACCATTTCCTGACCTTATTCCGGTCTTTCATTCCATCCATGGGATATCCAAAAAGCTGCAGCTCTATAGATTTGAAATCATGACTTGCAGAGGGTCCGATGATATTGTGGCAGCGGAAGCCTGTTTGCCATGAGGGAAAGAGTGATTGAGACAGACCGATTGAAACTCAGGGATTGGCGAGAGGCGAATAAGGCCCTGCTGAGCGTGATCCATGCTGATCCTGAAGTGATGCAGTTCCTCGGCGGCACGAAGACTGCGTCTGAGACAAGCGATTTCGTTGACCGATTGACGCAGCTTTCCGAAGGTGGCGAGCCAGACTTTCTGGGTTACCGAGCGTATCGCTGACGGCTCATTGATTGGCGCAATTGGCCTGCATCGGCTCGGCGATGATTTTCCATTCGGTCCGGCTTTAGAGGTGGGTTGGCGGCTGGGTCGCGACTGTTGGGGCAACGGCTATGTAACCGAAGCTGCTCGCGCGGTTCTCGATTATGCATTTGGTACCTTGGATGTGCCCCGCTTTTACGCTTTTACAGCATTGGCGAACAAGCGTTCTGAAATCGTAATGCAGCGGCTTAGGATGAGAGTTGAGGGCGGCGAATTCCCTCATCCCGATTATCTGCCGACCGACGCGAGCGCGATGCACATGCTGTATGTTGCCAAAAAGACAATATGGATGTCCGATAGCTAGGCTCAGGACTCATTGTTTCAAATCCAGAAGATGACGGTTGCAGCGATGCAGATGGCTGAGAAGAAAGTGTGGGCGCATCTGTCGTATCGTGTAGCGATGCGTCGCCAGTCCTTGAGCTTGGCGAAGAGGTTCTCGACCTTGTGGCGCTGGCGATAGAGTCCCTTGTCGTAGGGATAAGGAATTTTCCGGCTTCGGCTCGACCGAATGCAGGGTTCGATGCCCTTGGTTACGAGCGCCTGCCGGAACCAGGTGCTGTCGTAGCCGCGATCGGCGATAAGGACGTTGGCTGGCGGGAGGGCGTTCAGCACGAGACGGGCGCCTTTGTGGTCACTCATCTGACATTCCGATAGCAGCATGACCACGGGACGGCCTTTGTCGTCGCAGACGGTGTGGAGCTTGGAGTTCAGGCCGCCCTTGGTGCGTCCGATACGTCGGGGAACATCCCCTTTTCAAGCAGGCTCGCCGCCGTGCGGTGGGCCTTCAGGTGTGTCGCGTCGATCATGATGCGCTCGGGCTTGGGACTTTCGCCCGCCAAAGCCGCAAAGATCCGGTTGAACACGCTGAGCCGACTCCAACGGATGAAGCGATTGTAGAGCGTCTTGTGCGGGCCGTAGTCCTTCGGCGCATCCTTCCACTGCAGCCCGTTGCGGATCACATAGACGATCCCGCTCACCACCCGCCGGTCATCGACCCGCGGCACACCATGCGCCAAGGGAAAGAACGGCGAGATCCGAGACATCTGACGCTCGCTCAGCAAAAACAAATCACTCATCACGGCCTCCTCAATGGAGACTGTGAATCACATCTCAAATCAGTTTAATAGGTCCTGAGTCTAGTTGCCGCTAACAAACGTAGTTTTTTAGCTGGATTCCACCAAAATACAAAAACAAAAGATATTATCGCTAACACCAATGGGTGAAGGCCAAGAAAACTACCAACAGGAAGAGTTATTATACCTAAGAAAGATGCATATATGACATTAGATATAGGATTGCTGATCATCACCCAGAAACCAATTTCAAGCGAACTGGCTAAAATCCAGAAGAATTTTTTCATCTTGATGTTACGGTGCCTCCTTCGATGGTCTATGTGTTGTAGTTTGAAATTAAATGATTTTTCATTTTATATTTAACGAGGGATCCATAAGATCTCCTACTCATAGCGAGATTGGAAATAATGGTCGAGAATTTGATCCAAATCTTGCCGCGTCCTGAGGACATCACGGTTCGACGTCCGACGCGCACCAACAGCGGTCATGGGAATAGCAGCGCTGTCTACGCCGACAACTTCGCAAAGCAATGTTGACTACGAGGAACCCAAGATGCATTTTTCTCCTGTTTCAATCTCATCGCCTAGCCGCCGGGTATCTTAGTGAAAAAGCTTCCAGACTTCGACAGGCTTCTCCGAGCCGTTTGTTTCCAGTACGGTTTCTGTGGAAGCCTGCAGGACGAGGGTACGTTACAAAGATCACAAGGTAACATCGGATAGGGATGCTGGAAAAGACAAGGCGGAGAATGAACCATTCGGAGATACCTGGCCGTAGTATCGCTGACCCTATCGTCGTATCGTACCTGGCCCATCACGAAAAACTGGATGCTATCGATTTCCGCACAAATGTGGATATTGGATTTTTTGGCGGTTTTGATAGTGGTTTCGGCCTTCAGGTGGAAAGCCTTCCCGCATACGCTGCCGAATTCGCAGATGTGCGATCAAGGCACCTGCCGGACGACGAGGAGAGGATCGTCTCTCGGCTGTCGTTTACCGGGCTGGATGCCATCAGGGTCGTGCAACGTTCCTATAAAGGGGCCTTGCCATTCGGGCTGACGTTCGGAGACAGCGCTGACGTGGTGGCCGAGAAGCTCGGGGCAGGTGCGTTTCGAGAAGACAAGAGCAGCACGCTGCCGGACCATTCAGCCGAACGCTTTGTTCATTCCCATGCTGTCGGAAATTTGGTCGTGATCGCTAAATATGACACGAACTTGCGGCTGATGGCGGTCTATCTGATGCAGGCTGATCGCACCATGGTCAAGGCCAAGCGCCGGAAGGCAACCTTGCCCGAGCAGAGGATCGTGCCCGGCAATATCGATAAGGTCGAAGGATTGCGGGATCAGATTCCAACGCCACGTTGGCGGGAGTCCATGGCCGAGGGAGATGAGTTATTCAACGAGTTCGACATAGCCATGGCTGAAACATCGCTGAATGCGTTCATCGACACGGTGAAGGTCGCAACCAGCCAACAGGATGCGCAGGCAATCCAGGCAGCGGTCAAGGATATCGTTCTCGCGATCAATGAGATCAACGCCAGAAGCGGGATAATCGAGACGCTGGAGCGCGACGAACTCGGTGTCCTGATTGACGCGGTGGTAAGGGCGTCGGGCTTCAGCCTCCCTGATGATGAGGATATTACAGCGGAGTGGCGTGAGTGGTGACGGGAGCCGATATCCGCAGAGGCGGAAGGCGAAGGAAGGCAGGACGTTTGTCTCGATGCCTTCAACGCACTCAGGTAGCTAAGGATTCAGTTCGCTAATCGTCAATGCGTAGGCGGCCGCCTTCTATGACGAGATGACGCCCTTTCATTTCCACAAGGCGCCAGTCTTCTTCACACGATCCATCTGGAAAAATCTGCAGGCGATAATCCCCTGATAAGAGCAAATCAGCTCCACCGAAGCTGTCGACATTGACCGAGGTAACAATGAGCTGCTCGCTGGTGTTAAGGAAGGACCTAGTCTTCTCGTCGTAACCTCCGAGGAGAGATGCGAGCTTGACGTCCTGCAGGCTACCTGATCGAGGGTCGCCGTTATCTACCTCCTTGCCGTCGGCGGGCCCGATCAACCGATCGGAAGTCCCTGTATATACCGTATCCCTGGAAACTAGACGCCACGGACACTGAATATGTAGTGCATAGAGCCCGACGGTTCCTGTGCCTGAAGGATGCGGCTGAATCTCGCCAAAATGAAACACCTTCATGTCCGCAGCGTTACGAGCAATACTCATAGGCAAGCCGATGAGCACCTGAAGGGAGTGTTCTAAAAGGGGTTGTCTATCGTAGTCGGGCATCGTCTTCCCTCTCGTGCAAGTATTGCGGTCATTCGCGGGCTTCAGCTTATAAATTTTCCAGTCCACCAGATGGCGTCCTGAGCCATGCCGGGCAAACGGAGGCCGTTGGCAGAAAATGCTAGCAGTTCCCCATCGTTGTAGCCGACCAGCGCTACGGCATCAGTTGTTTCTTCAAGTTTAACGCAGTGATTACCGTGTGTAATTTTGTGTCAGGAAGAGCGGCATTTCGCTTAGCCAGAACATATTGGCTAGAGTACGCACCCCACAGCCGCTCAGCATTTTCGAAATGTAGCTGGATAGCTCGATGAGCAGTTTGATGGCTTGTCGATCCATCAGCGGCACAATCCAGCAGCGTCCAGCTCTGCTTGAAAAATTCCGCCAGAATTTCAATCTCCAGAGCGTCGTTGTCGAGCAGCTTCTTCACATGCGCACCCTCTGGCAAAAGATCGCACCGAGATAACGCGGAAACCACGGGTGCGTCAAAGCCGAGCAGTCAACGCCTTGTCCGCTCCGAGCCTAATAGCGGACTTCGCTCGTTAGAGTGTCATTTCGCCCTCAGCCTGAACCAACCCCTGTGAAAATCGAGAGCATCCGCTCTGCAAACGAAAAACGCCGGAACCAAAGTGTGGGCCGGCGCTCTTTCGTTCGTACGTCTTCAATCCCTACCGGATACGCTTGCCGTCTTCTGCGAAGAGCAGAGCCCGCGTCGGGTCGAAGCCTGCCTTCAGCACATGACCCGTGGAGAGGCTGCGGCCGTTGCGGGTGGTGACGACGATGGTTTCGCCGGATGTCGAGCGACCATAGGCAAACGTCTCGCCGCCCAGATGCTCGAACATGTCGATGGTGATCGACAGGCTGTCCTCGCCTGCATCGGTGAAATGCTCCGGGCGGATGCCGAGACGGATCGGGGTGCCGGCAGACGGCACCGGACCCTGCAGCGGCACGGCGATTTCCTTGTCGGCGAAGCCATCGAGCGAGACGAGCGCGGAGGGTCCGCTGGCGCCGATGACCCGGCCGGCGAAGACGTTCATCCGCGGCGAGCCGATGAAGCCGGCAACGAACAGGTTGGCGGGGTCGTCGTACAGATCGAGCGGTGCGCCGACCTGTTCCACGATGCCGGCCCGGAGAACGACGATCTTGTCGGCCAGCGTCATCGCTTCCACCTGATCGTGCGTGACGTAGACGATGGTGGCGTTCAGTTCCTTGTGCAGCCGGGCGATTTCCACCCGCATGTGCACCCGAAGCTCCGCGTCCAGGTTCGACAGCGGCTC
The DNA here is from genome assembly GCF_004342335.1 of Rhizobium sp. PP-F2F-G48. Taxonomy (NCBI): domain Bacteria; kingdom Pseudomonadati; phylum Pseudomonadota; class Alphaproteobacteria; order Hyphomicrobiales; family Rhizobiaceae; genus Rhizobium; species Rhizobium sp. PP-F2F-G48. The sequence continues at coordinate 239,200 of NZ_SLVH01000007.1, forward strand.
GTCGAAGAGGAAGACGTCGGGTTCGCGCACGATGGCGCGGCCGATGGCGACGCGCTGGCGCTGCCCGCCGGAGAGCGCCTTCGGCTTGCGGTCCATCAGCGGCCCGAGCTCGAGGATTTTCGCGGCCGCATCGACGCGACGTGCGATCTCCGCCTTGTCCTGTCCGGCGAAACGCAGCGCGAAGCCCATATTCTCGCGCACCGTCATGTGCGGATAGAGCGCATAGGACTGGAACACCATGGCGATCCCGCGCTTGGAGGGATCGACATCGTTCATCACCTGCCCGCCGATCTCGAGCGTGCCGGAGGTGATGTCCTCCAGCCCGGCGATCATGCGCAGCAGCGTGGACTTGCCGCATCCAGACGGGCCGACGAAAACGACGAACTCGCCGGATTTGATGTCGAGATCGACGCCCTTGATGACATCGAGCACGCCGAATGTCTTGCGGATGTCCTTGAGAATGACGTCGGCCATACCGGCTCCTATGCGCTGACGGTGAAAGTGACGGTCTGGTCTGCGAACAGTCCGCATTCCGCCGTCAGCGTGATGGTTCCCGCTGCGTCGCCGGCCTCGAGCCAGAAGCCGGTGACCCCGCCCTTGAAGCTCTGCAGCGACGGGCCGATGATGCGGCCGGGGCCGTCCACGGCGAAGCGGATCGGCTCCTCGAAGAAGGGCAGGATGTTGCCGCCCTGGTCGAGCACGCGAACGATGACGCGAACGGCGTCCTTCTCTCCGGCCCGCAGATGCGTGTCGTCCGGCGCGATCTCCAGTGTCGTGGGAAGCGGATCGGCCGGGAGCACGACGGTCTTAACCGCCTTGCCGTCGACATAGCCGGTGATGACGCCGTCCCGCCAGATTCGGCCCCAGGTGCCGAACTCGGACGGCGTGACATTGCGCATGTCGAGGATGACCGGGGGATGCGCGAGATGCGGATAGGTTTCGCGATCCGGCTCGATGCGCTTCGGCGCGAAGTCGCCGAAGGTGATCTCCAGATAGTCGCAGTTCGTCAGGATGATCAGCGGCAGAACCCCGCCGATATTGCGCTCGCCGCGCGCCCAGTAGGTCACCGGCTGCAGCACGACGCCACCGGCCGGATCGCCCTGCGATGCGTAGGCATAGGCGGCCAGTTTGGGTTCGCGGAACGTGTCGAGCACCCCGTGGTAGCAGACGCGGTCGCCCGAGCCGAAGTCCTTGTGCGTGTTGTAATCGAACATGCACCAGCCGGTGGAGCCGGAGATATCGTCGCGGCCGGCGACCGCATCGAGGATCAGCAGGTGGCGCGTGACATGCTCGGCCTGCCGCTGCTCCTGGTCGAAGCGCTTGGTCGGGTACATATGGCCGTTATATTCGGTGATCATGTAGGGGATCGGCTTGGTGATTCCCGTCGTCTCGACCCGGTCGCGCAGCACCACGCGGCCGCGATTGTTGCCCGGCATCTCCTCCTGGCCGAGAATGAAGTCGTTCATGGTGTAGACGTCTTCGAGCAGCTCGGAATTGGTGATGAACCGGACGCCGCCGGTCTGGCGGGTGGTGTCGAGTTCACGCGCAAGCCTGTTGGTCTCGGCGTAGAAGTCGTGGTCGTCCTGGCTTTCGTTGATGCGCACGCCCCAGATGATGATCGACGGATGGTTCCAGTCGCGCTCGATCATGCGGCGGACGTTCTCGACCGATTCCGCCTTCCAGGCCTCGCCGCCGATATGCTGCCAGCCGGGGATCTCCTCGAACACCAGAAGGCCGATATCGTCGCAGCGCTCGATGAAGCTCTTTGCCTGCGGATAATGCGACGTGCGCACGATGTTGCAGCGCAGGTCGAATTTCAGGATATCCGCATCCTTCTCCTGCGCGCGCCGGCCCATGGCATAGCCGGAATAGGGCCAGGCCTGATGGCGATTGAGCCCGCGCAGCTTGAGCGGCTTGCCGTTGAGCAGAAACCCGTCCGGCGTGAACTCCGCCGTGCGAAAACCGAACCGGCTCGACAGCGCATCGGCGCCCGACGCGGTGTCCAGCTCCGCCGTCAGCGTGTAGAGCACAGGATTGTCGATGTCCCAGAGCGCGAGGCCCGCAAGACCATCGATGACGAGCGTCGTACTGTCGCCCGCGACATCCGCCGTCCCCTTGCCGACCACCGTGCCTGCTTTGTCGGCGATCGAGACGCGGATCGTGCCTGCCGTCGGCAGGTCCTGCGGGTTCGAAAGATCGACGCGCACCGAAACCGTGCTGGCCGACAGTGCCTCCGGCGTTTCGATCTTCATGTTGCGGATCGAGACGGGGCTTGCGACCTTCAGCCAGACATCGCGATAGATGCCGGCATAGCAGAGATAGTCGATCATGCCGCCGAAGGGCGGGATCTCCGGGTTCTCCGACCCGTCGATCTTGACGGTAACGAGGTTGTCGCCCGGCTTCAGGCCCGCCGTCAGCCGCGCTTCGAACGGCGTGTAGCCATCGCGGTGGAAGGCGATCTTCTCGCCGTTGAGGAAGACCTCGCTGTCGGCCATGGCGCCGTCGAAGACGAGCGAGACTTCACGGCCTTCGAAGCCCGGCTCCCAGGCGATCACCTTCTGGTAGGTGAAGGCCTTCTGGTAGCTCGTCTCGTCGAAATAGTTGTAGGGCAGTTCGACGGCGGTGTGCGGCAGGCGCACCGTTTCCCCGATCAGCGGCTGACCGGCCTTGGCCGCATCGAAGCCTTCGCTGAAGGTCCAGTTGCCGTTGAAGCTTTCATATCTGCGCATTGTCGACATCCTATTTCACAGAACCGAGCATGCCGGCCACGAACTGGCGCTGCATGACGAAGAAGACGAGAAGGGTTGGGAGGGTGGCGAGGATCGTGCCGATCATGACCACGCCGAAATCGGGGTAGTAGGCCGAGGCCAGCGACGATACGACGAGCGTGATCGTCTTCGTGTCGTTCGACTGGAGAACGATCAGCGGCCAGAGATAATTGTTCCAGTTCATCATGAAGACGATGACGAAGGCGGCGGCATAGGTCGAGCGCATCACGGGAACGTAGATATAGAGGAAGATCTGCCACTCCTTCAGCCCGTCCACTTTCGCTGCGTCGCGCAGTTCGGTCGGGAAGGCCTTGGTGGCCTGGCGGAAGTAGAAGATGATGAAGGCGGAGGCGACGGTCGGCAGCAGGATCGCGATGTGCGTGTTGATGAGGCCGGCCTTGCCCATCATCATGAACAGCGGGATCATCAGCGCCGCAAAGGGCACCATCAACGTCAGAAGAACGAGCGAATAGATGCGGTCGCGCATCTTCGAGCGGAACATCTCGAAGCCGTAGCCGGCGAGCGACGACACGGCGATCGTCAGCAGCGTGGCGAGGATCGCCACCTTGGCCGAGTTCCAGAACACGAGCGGCACGTCGACCTGCGCGAAGAAATTCGCGACATTGTTGGAAAAAGCACTGCCGAACGTTGCCTTGCCCTTGATGATGTCGATCGACGTATTGGTCGAGGAGATCATCATCCAAATGAAGGGAAAGACGGAGACGAAGGCGGCGACCGACAAAGCGACATAGGTCGCGGCACGCGGGAGGACACGGCCTGCGCGGGAGGCCGGGACGGCGCGGCTGGTGGAGATGGCGGTCATGAACGCTCCCTCGCGGCATAGAATTGCAGGAAGGACAGCACCGCCACCATGAGGACGATCACATACGAGATCGTGGCGGCATAGCCGAAGCTCGGCATGTAGCGGAAGGTGAGATTGTAGATGTAGAGCGACAGCGTGATGGTCGCGTCCGCCGGCCCGCCCTTGCCTTCGGTGAGGTTATAGACCTCGTCGAACAGCTGGATCGTGCCGATCGTGGAGATGATGGTGGTGAACAGGATGACCGGCTTCAGCATCGGAATGGTGAGGTGCACGAAGCGCGCCCAGGCGGGAACGCCATCGATGCGGGCGGCCTCGTAGATCGACCGATCGATGTTCTGCAGGGCCGCGAGATAGAAGATCATGTTGTAGCCGGTCCACCGCCAGGTGATGGCGATGATGACGAGGACCTTTGCCCAGAACGGTTCGGTAAGCCAGCCGATCGGCGCGCCGATGATGCCGACGGCCAGAAGCGCCTGGTTGATGATGCCATCGACCGAGAACATGCTCTTGAATAGGATGGAATAGGCGACCAGCGATGCGACGCAGGGCAGGAAGATGGCGGTGCGAAACACGCCCGCGAATCTGAGCCGGTCGGTGTTCAGAAGCGAGGCGAGCATCAGCGCGAGCACGATCATGATCGGCACCTGCACCACGAAGAAGATCGTCGTGTTGGTCAAGGCTTTCAGGAAGACCGGATCGTTGCTGAGCCGCGCGACGTTCCCGAAGCCTGCAAACTTCATCATCATGCCCTTGCCCGAGAAGAAGGACAGATAGAGCGAGCGGAAGATGGGGTAGATGAGGAACAGGCCGATGAGGCCGATGGCGGGCGCGATGAAGAGCCAGCCGTTGACGTCGTAATAGCGCTTCAGCCCGCTTGTCCGCGCGCCGCTTGTTTTCGCGTGAGCCATGGTTTCGACCGGAACCTGTTGGGATGATGATGGCGCTCGATGCGGCTTAAGCCTTCTTGCGCGTCTGCCCTGAATGCCCGGCCTTTTGGCCCTGGCGAGAAAGGGGTGCCGCGCCCGGAGGAAGGCGCGACACCGCAGCGCGGTTGGGAGGAACCGCTTACTGAATCTGGCCTTCGGCCTGCGACTGGATTTCTTTCAGCACCGTCGGGATGTCGGCACCCTGGGCCAGCGACGGCAGATGTGCTGCGACGGCGGTGTCGACTTCGTTTGTGAAGACGCCGTAATTGACCGCGGGCACCTTGGAGAGCCAGTCCGAGAAATTCTGCCAGACCTTTTCGCCGCCGAAGAACGGATCGGCCAGCATGTAGGCGTCGCCCGTGCGGGCGGCGAGCAGCGACCCGACGGCGCCGCGTTCGGTCAGGATCTTCTGGTAGAAGGGGATGTCCTTGGCATAGACCTCGTTGAGGAAGTCGATGGCTTCCTTTTTCTCGGCCGAGCTTTCGACGACATACCAGCTGGAGCCGCCGAGGTTGGACGCATGCGTCGCGCCTTCGATGCCGAGGCTCGGAAGCGGTGCGACACCCCATTTGCCGGACTGGTCGGCCTGCGCCTTGACCGTTCCGGTGATCCAGACGCCGGTCGTGACCGTTGCGACATCACCCGACGTGAAGGTGCCAACCCAATCGGTCCAGCCAGCGGCGGGCTTGTGAATGTTGGCCTTGAGGATCTTCTGCTGTGTCTCGAGCGCCGCCTTCAGAGCGGTGTTGTTCTCGATGCTCAGATTGCCTTCCGCATCGAAATACCACTGGCCGGCTGACTGCATCAGGATGCGGGTGAAGCCGGCGTCGGTGATGTCGAGACCGAGCATCTTCTTGCCCGTTTTCTCTTCGACGGCCTTGCCGATCTCGATGAAGCGATCCCAGGTGATGTCCTGCATGTCGGACGGCTTGAAGCCGGCCTGTTCCAGGTAATCCTTGCGGTAGTAGAGGCCCGTCACGCCGCTGTCGAACGGCATGCCGTAGACCTTGTCGTCCACCGTCATCAGCTTGACCTTGTAGGGTGCAAAGCCGGCATAATCGACCGTATCGGACATAGGCGCAAAGGCACCGGGGAAGGACTGCAGATATTTCTGCGCGCCGTAGTCCTCGATCAGGACGATATCCGGAAGCGCGTCCGTCGTGCCGGAGGTCAGTGCGGTCTGCAGCTTTTGCTCGACGTCTGCCTTGGCGAAGTCGACGATGTTGAAGGTGGTGTCCGGGTGCTTTGCGGTATAGCGCGCACCGGCTTCCTTCATGATCGCGACATTGAAATTGGGGTCCCAGCACCACACGGTGATCTCGCCCGCAAAGGCCGAGGTGGCGGCGAAAAAGCTCGTGCTCGCCAAAGCGACGGCCGCGAAGGTCTTTGAAATACGCTGGAAATGCATGGTCTTCCTCCCTGAAAGTCCCGATAACTGAGACAGCTCCACCTGTCATGGGCGGGAGTATTTCCTAAATTTTGGGCAAGGGCAACCGATATTTAGTAAATATTTATCGCGGTGCAAAAAGTGCCTGCTGCACCTGCGTTCACAAGGCTTCCGGGGTGCGGCAGCTGCCGCGCCAGATCGTCTCGGTGGGGATCGTCACCATTTTTGCATAGGCCCGGCCGCCGAGCCGCTCAAGCAGCAGGTTGACCGCCGTCTCGCCGATATGTTCGCCATGGATCTTCACGGTCGAGAGCGGTGGGGTGAGGAACTGTGCCACGGGGATATCGTTGAAGGAAACGATCGCCACGTCGTCTGGAATCGAAAGGTCGGCCTCGCGCGCAGCCCGATAGGTGCCGATCGCCATATTGTCGTTCGCTGTCACGATGATGTCGGGCAACGGCCGGCGGGACAGCAGCTGGCGCGCGAGCTCGTAGCCGGTTTCCAGCCGCAGGTTCTGCCCGGAATCGCAACTCTCGCCCAGCACCAGCAGATCCGCATCGAAGGTGCCCCGCGCCTTCTGCCAGTCGATATAGGCCTTGCACCGCCGCTCGCCGAACCGCTGGGTTTCCCCGTTCAGATGCTCGTAGCTGCCAATGAACGCGATGCGCTCGTAAGCGAGATCATCGAGCGTATCCAAGACCTTATGCGTGGCCGCGACGAGATCGCTATGCACGCAGTCGAAGCGGTCCGACGGCGGCACGAAGTCGGCGAAGACGACATGGCGGCAGTGCTTGTCGAGCCAGGCGATCTCGTTGTCCGAGTGTTTGCCGATCACGATGACACCGGAGACATCCGCCAGGAGCGCTGCATCCGGCATGCTGTCGGAGTGGAACACCTTGACGATATCGCTCTTCAGTTCGCGGCAGCGATTCTCGATGCCGAGACGCACGCCGACATAATAAGGATCGGCCACCTCGTCGGACGGCTCGAGGAAATGGACGATCGCGAGACGCTGAAGCAGGCCCGGCTCGCCATGTCCCAACTGGCCGGCCTGGTGGCTCGTAGAATGGCCAGCTCCGTTCTGCGCCCCATCCTGCTGCAAGGCCTCGCTTTGCCGGGCACGGTTGCGGGGCGTTGCATAATTCAGCGCTTCCGCGGTCTCGATGACGGCCTGACGCTTGGCGGCAGAGATCGAGAGGGCAGGATCGTAGTTCAGGACGCGCGAAACGGTCGCCGAGGAGACGCCGACCGCTTTCGCAATTTCCTTGATGGTGACCATGAGATGCGGACGCTCGAATATCGATACAAGGTGCAGAGACGACGCAGCCTGCCCGATTAGCAAGCCGCTGTCAGTAAATATTTACTAGATCAAATCCCGACGATGGAGATTTTTTAAGGTGTTGAACCGGCAGGCTCAGCCAAGTTTGACCACGTCCAGTTCGTGCCCGGCTACGGTTACGACATCGCCCACGGCCTTGCCCATCAGGGCGGCGGCAACAGGCGAGACGTGCGAGATCGTCCCGGCTTTCGGATCCGCCTCGTCCTCCCCGACGATCCGATAGGTTTGAACGCGGCCGTCGTCGCGGGCAAAGGTCACGGTGCTGCCGAAGGCGACAGCTGCGAGAGACGCAGGCTCAGGCATGATTTGCGCCGTTCGAATCCTTGCGGAAAGGTACCGCAGATCGCGCAGTGGCGTGGCGGCCTGCCGGCGCTTCTCGTTGACGTCCTCGATCAGGTTGGCGGCGGCATAGGCAACCCGCGCCGTCTCCATCTCGGCTTCCAGTGCCGCAAACCCCGCCTGCGTGACGAGGTTTGGATGCGCGGAGACGGGCCGATCGGGAAGGAGCGTTTCCGACGCGGTCTCGAAGCTTTCTTCCTTGGTGAAGGCAACGCTCATTCCGGATCTTTCTGAAACTGCCGCCGTCAGGCGACGGCGTGGGCCCGTTCGGCCAGCGCTTCGGCAACGGCGATGTCGGCGAGAGCAAGGGCGGCCTTGCGCGTACGGGCGGCGGCGATGAAGCGGCCCTTATGACAGAAGCTCGCTCCCATCACGCCGCTCGCCGCTTCCAGGTCGGCATTTGTCAGGCCCGCCCAGGCCATAGGCAGGTCGGCGCGAAGCTCGAAACCCTCATCCGCACGCCGGATGCCCGTCACGCACCAGTCCTTGTCGCGCGGATGCACGACGAAGAGCAGGTGATCGGCCCCGGCCTTCACCACTGCCGAGCGGAAGGGCATGCCGATGGGAAGCTCCAGAATATGCCCCTGCCCTGCCGCCGCAATGGCGTCCATCACCAGTGTTTCCGCGCGAATCTTGGCGGCGGCCTTGCCGATGCTCGCCTCCACGAAGCTGCGCGCGATGGCAAGGGCTCCGTAAAAGCTCCGCGTTTCGGCCTCCGGATCGGCGTCGTCGAAAACGGGCTTCAGCGTTTCGAGCAGCGCCGGAAGCGTCAGGCCCGCAAGAACACCAGCCGTCGAAGGGCTGAGCGCGCCATTATCGACGAGATCGACCGGCAGGACGAAGCTGCCGTCGAATGCGGCATGGACGGCCTCGACATGCGTTTCGGGGATTCCGGACGCGCGGAGATAATCCCGTCCGAAATGCCGCCAGATCAATCCGAAGGAACTGTAAGGCTGGCCATCGTCGCGTACCGGTGCGCCCCGCTGGTGATGGTCGAAGATGCGGGTCTCCGCATCATAGGCGCCGCCGACATCGTAGACGATCCGGTCCGCACCCGCCGCAATCCACTCCGGCGCGCGGCTGCGCACGATCTTCGCCTCGGGATGGAGCCGTGTCAGAATGACGCTCGACAGGAGTTCGTCGGCATGGAAGCCACCGGAATGGGTGACGAGAAAAGTTTGGTTCATGCCGGACGCCTTGTTCTCTGGGGACGGTACTCTCGGGGGATAGGCGCGCCGTGTGCGCTCGGCTTCAGATAGCCGCTCCGCCGCCCGACCTCAACCCGTATCGGAAATCGGCAGCCTGTCATGTCCATTCCGAACCCGACAAACCTCAGCTTTCAAGCTGCCGAGCTGCTTTCGGCACGTTCCGGCACGTTATGAGCGGTCTCCGCAGTCTTCGGCTTGCCGTACAGGCTGAGATTGGCATCTCCCCACTGCTTCAGCGCCAGCATCACCGGCTCCATCGACCGGCCGAGTGGCGAGAGGCTGTACTCCACCTTCGGCGGCACCTGCGCATAGACCTTGCGGGAGATCAGTCCGTCCTCTTCCAATTCGCGCAACTGGTTGGTCAGCATGCGTTGCGTCACGTTGGGGATCGTCCGGCGGATCTCGTTGAACCGCAGAGTGCCCGACAGGAGGTGGAACAGGATGACCGACTTCCACTTGCCATCGATCAGGGCGATCGCGGCCTCCACCGAGCAGCCGGGACTGCAATCGAACCGCGAGTGCCGGACCTTCGCCATGATGGTATCCTTTTCGACACTATGGACAGTCTTTGTGCGTATAACAATATTGCCAGCGTATTCGCATATCGTGCGTGACGCAACCGGATGACCCGGCGGCGAAAAGACGAGGAGTCCGATCATGAAAGCAGTCGCCTATACCAAGGCCGGCACGATCGAGCGCGACGATGCGCTCATCGATATCGAGTTACCCAGGCCCGCACCGGGGCCCCGCGATCTCCTGGTCGCGGTCGATGCGATCTCGGTCAACCCGGTGGACACCAAGATCCGCAAGAACGTGGATCCCGATGCGGGGTCGCAGAAGGTTCTGGGCTGGGACGCGGTCGGTCGGGTGGCCGAGGTCGGCAGTGCCGTGACGGCGTTCAAGCCGGGGGACGCGGTCTTTTATGCCGGCTCGCTGCTGCGGCCGGGCGCAAACAGCGAGTTTCATCTGGTAGATGAACGTCTGGTGGGCCGCAAGCCCGCATCGATCTCCAATGCCGAGGCCGCAGCCTTGCCGCTCACCGCCATCACGGCCTGGGAAATGCTGTTCGACCGGTTGGATGTCCGCAAACCGGTGCCCGGCGCCGCAAAGGCCATCCTTATCATCGGCGGCGCCGGCGGGGTCGGCTCGATCGCCATCCAGCTCGTGCGTGCGCTCACCGATCTCACGGTCATCGCCACGGCGTCGCGTGAGGAGACCCGGGCCTGGGTCAGCGACCTCGGCGCCCACCATGTCGTGGATCATTCCAGGCCGCTCGCCGATCAGATAGCTGCGCTCGGCATCGGCGCACCCGCCTTCGTGTTTTCGACGACCGAAACCCACCGTCATCTCGCCGAGATCGCGAAGCTTATCGCGCCTCAGGGCCGCTTCGGCCTCATCGACGACCCGGAAAGTCTGGATGTCACCGGCTTCAAGCGCAAGGCGGTGTCGATCCATTGGGAGCTGATGTTCACCCGTTCGATCTTCGAAACGCCCGACATGGCCGAACAGGGCAAGCTCCTCGACGACGTTGCCGCCCTGATCGATGCCGGTCGGCTGCGCACGACGGTGACCGACGTGCTCCGTCCCATCCATGCGGAGACCCTGATGCAAGCCCATGCCGTCATCGAAAGCGGCAAGGCGCGCGGCAAGATCGTCCTCGAAGGCTTCTGATCCTTAAAGCTGCAGCCAAAGCCATGCGGACAGAATGCTGCGGCTCTCTTCAACGGACTTAGCCGGCGGACGCGGGAGCGTCGGCCGGCGAAGTTTCGTTGCTGATAGGCGCCGCCATCCGGGACCGGATGGCGGCGTTTCTGTTTAGATCGACTGGTAGGCGAGGACGATCGCGTTCGTCTGGTCGGTGTTCATCGCCTGGATCTGGGTCGTCGTGAAGGCGACCTGCTGTGCCGTCGTCAGGTTGCTGATATCCGAGGTCGAGAGCCCTGCGATCGCCTTGGCGTTGATGGCAGCGATATCGGCCGTCGAGAAGGCCAGGAGGTCCTGCGAGGACAGTGCGGCGATGGCTGCCGAACCGAGGGCTGCGACCTGCGTCGCCGTCAGGGCTCCGATCTGGTCCGACGACATGGCATCCAGCTGCGTGGTCGAGAGTGCGGCAACCGCTGCCGTGCTCAAGGCCGAGACCTGAAGGGTCGTGAGCGAGATGACGTTGTCGGAAGACAGCGCCCCGATCTGCGCGGAGGTCAGTGCCCCGATCTGAGCCGTCGAGAGGCCGTCGATCTGGGCGGTCGAAAGCACCTTGATCTGGGCCGTCGAGAGGGCCGCTGCCTGACCGGTCGTCAAGCTGCCGAGCTGGGTGGACGTGAGGGCGGCGAAGTTCGCCGTCGACAGGCTCGCCAGTGCCCCGCTCCGCAGAGCCGTGATCTCCGTCGAGCTGATCGTCACCATGTCCCCCGTCTCAAGCCCGGCGACGGCGCTGCTGGAGAGCGCTGCCAGCTGTCCGGTGCTGAAGGCGTCGATCTGCGTCGTGGTCAAGGCGCCGATCTGTGCGGAGGAGAGCGCGGCAATCGCTGCCGTGCTGAGCGCCGCCACCTGATCGGTGGTGAACGAGGCGATCCCGTCCGTGGTCAGCGCACCGATCTGGACGGAGGTAAGCGATCCGACCTGTGCCGTCGAGAGGCCGTCGATCTGGGCGGTCGAGAGGACCTTGATCTGGGCCGTGCCGAGAGCGCCGGTCTGAGTGGTCGTCAGGCCGCCGAGCTGGGTGGATGTCAGGACCGCGAAGTTGGCCGTGGCGATGTTGGCGAGGGTCTTGGCGCTGAGAGCCGAGATCTCGGTCGAGGAGATGGTGGCCATGTCCTCGGTTGCAAGGCCTGCGATCGCTGCGGTCGACAGAGCCGCCAGTTGCTTGGTGCTGAAGGCATCGAGCTTGGTGGAGGACAGGGCACCGATCTGGGCCGAGGAGAGCGCAGCGACAGCAGTGGCGCTGAGGGCTGCGACCTGATCGGTCGTGAACGAGGCCAGTCCGTCTGTGGAGAGCGCACCGATCTGGGTGGAGGTGAGCGAACCGACCTGGGCCGTCGTCAGGCCGGCGATCTGGCCGGTCGAGAGAACCTTGACCTGGGCGGTGACGAGCGAACCTGTCTGCGCCGTCGTCAGACCGCCAAGTTGGGTTGAGGTGAGTGCCGCGAAGCTGACCGTCGAGATGCCGGCGAGCGTCTTGGCGTTGAGGGCCGAGATCTCGGTTGAGGAGATGGTTGCGATGTCGTCGGTATCGAGACCGGCAACGGCAGTGGCGGAGAGGGCTGCGAGCTGCGTGGTGGTGAAGGCGTTGAGCTGTGTGGTGCTGAGGGCACCGAGCTGAGCGGAGTTCAGGGCACCGACGCCGGCCGCGCTGAGAGCGGCCACCTGATCGGTGGTGAAGGATGCGATGCCGTCGGTCGTGAGGGCACCGATCTGTGCGGAGGAGAGCACGGCGACCTGCGCCGTGGTGAGGCCGTCGATCTGGGCGGTCGAGAGGACCTTGATCTGGGCCGTTCCGAGAGCACCGGTCTGCGCGGTCGTCAGAGCGCCGAGCTGGGTGGAGGTGAGGACGGCGAAGTTGGCGGTGGCGATGCTGGCGAGCGTCTTGGCGCTGAGCGCCGAGATCTCGGTCGAGGAGATGGTGGCCATATCCTCGGTTGCAAGGCCTGCGACCGCTGCGATCGAGAGGGCGGCGAGCTGCTTGGTGCTGAAGGCGTCAAGCTTGGTGGAGGACAGGGCGCCGATCTGGGCCGAGGAGAGCGCAGCGACAGCGGTTGCGCTGAGGGCTGCGACCTGGTCGGTCGTGAAGGAAGCCAGTCCGTCTGTGGAGAGCGCGCCGATCTGGGTGGAGGTGAGCGACCCGACCTGTGCCGTCGTCAGGCCGGCGATCTGGGCGGTCGAAAGCGCCTTGATCTGGGCCGTTCCCAGGGCACCGGCCTGTGCGGTCGTCAGACCGCCGAGCTGGGTGGAGGTGAGCACTGCGAAGTTCGCCGTGGACAGGCCGCCGAGCGCCTTGGCGCTGAGGGCTGCGATCTCGGTGGAGGAGATCGTCGCCATGTCTTCGGTGGCAAGGCCTGCAATCGCTGCAGACGACAGGGCCGCCAGCTGTGCAGTGCTGAAGGCACCGAGCTGGGTGGAGGACAGGGCGCCGAGCTGGGTCGAGGTCAGGGCAGCGACAGCGGCTGTGTTCAGCACGGCCACCTGATCGGTGGAGAGCGAGGCCACACCATCGGTGGTGAGCGAGCTTGCCTGGGCCGAGGTGAGGACCGAAACCTGCGTGGTCGAGAGGCCGTCGATCTGGGTGGAGCTCAGGGTGCGAACCTGGGCAGCGGTCAGGGCGGCGGTCTGCGCGGTCGTCAGGGCGCCGAGCTGGGTGGAGGTGAGGACGGCGAAGTTGGTCGTGGAAAGGCTTGCGAGCGTCTTGGCGTTGAGCGCGGAGATCTCGGTGGAGGAGATCGTTGCGATGTCGGCCGTTTCGAGGCCTGCGACCGCGGTGGACGACAGGGCCGAGAGCTGCGCGGTGGTGAAGGCATCGAGCTGGGCGGAGGACAGGGCCCCGATCTGGACCGACGAAAGGGCACCGACGGCTGCGGAGTTGAGGGCGGTGATCCGGTCGGTGGACAGGGTTGCGATGACGCTGGAGGACAGGCCGACGATGGCCTTGGCGCTGAGGGCTGCGATCTCATCCGTGGAGAAGGCTGCAAGGTCCTCGGAGGCCATGGCCGCCAGTTCTTCCGAGCCGAGGTTGGAGATCTGGGTCGCATTGAGCGCGCCGATCTGGGTGGAGCTCATGGCGCCGACCTGGGCACTCGTCAGGGACGTGATGGTCTTGGCGTTGAGGGCTGCGACCTGGTCGGTGGAGAGCGAGGCGACGCCTTCGGTGGAGAGCGCACCGATCTGGCTCGACGTCAGCACGGAGATCTGTGCGGTCGTCAGGCCGTCGATCTGGGCGGTCGAGAGAGCCTTGACCTGGGCCGTCGTGAGCGCTGCGGTCTGTGTCGTCGTCAGGCCACCGAGCTGGGTGGATGTGAGGGCGGCAAAGGTCGCGGTGGAGAGACCGGCGAGCGTCTTGGCGTTGAGGGCCGAGATCTCGGTTGAGGAGATGGTTGCGATGTCGTCGGTATCGAGACCGGCAACGGCAGTGGCGGAGAGGGCTGCGAGCTGCGTGGTGGTGAAGGCGTTGAGCTGTGTGGTGCTGAGGGCACCGAGCTGAGCGGAGTTCAGGGCACCGACGCCGGCCGCGCTGAGAGCGGCCACCTGATCGGTGGTGAAGGATGCGATGCCGTCGGTCGTGAGGGCGCCGATCTGTGCGGAGGAGAGCACGGCGACCTGCGCCGTGGTGAGGCCGTCGATCTGGGCGGTCGAGAGGACCTTGATCTGGGCCGTGCCGAGAGCACCGGTCTGCGCGGTCGTCAGAGCGCCGAGCTGGGTGGAGGTGAGGACGGCGAAGTTGGCGGTGGCGATGCTGGCGAGCGTCTTGGCGCTGAGCGCCGAGATCTCGGTCGAGGAGATGGTGGCCATATCCTCGGTTGCAAGGCCTGCGACTGCTGCGATCGAGAGAGCGGCGAGCTGCTTGGTGCTGAAGGCGTCAAGCTTGGTGGAGGACAGGGCGCCGATCTGGGCCGAGGAGAGCGCAGCGACAGCGGTTGCGCTGAGGGCTGCGACCTGGTCGGTCGTGAAGGAAGCCAGTCCGTCTGTGGAGAGCGCACCGATCTGTGTGGAGGTGAGCGACCCGACCTGTGCGGTGTTGAGGCCGGCGATCTGGGCGGTCGAGAGCGCCTTGATCTGGGCCGTTCCGAGAGCACCGGCCTGTGCGGTCGTCAGACCGCCGAGCTGGGTGGAGGTGAGCACTGCGAAGTTCGCCGTGGACAGGCCG
>NZ_SLVH01000007.1:253939-301684 GCF_004342335.1 Rhizobium sp. PP-F2F-G48
GCGCCTTGATCTGGGCCGTTCCGAGAGCACCGGCCTGTGCGGTCGTCAGACCGCCGAGCTGGGTGGAGGTGAGCACTGCGAAGTTCGCCGTGGACAGGCCGCCGAGCGCCTTGGCGCTCAGCGCCGAGATCTCGGTGGAGGAGATCGTCGCCATGTCTTCGGTTGCGAAGCCTGCCAGCGCAACGGCGCTGAGGGCGCCGAGCTGGGCTGTCGTCAGGCCGTCAAGCTGACCGGAGGAAAGAGATGCGACCTGAGCGGATGTCAGGGCTGCGACCTGGCTGGACACGAGCGTTGCCAGCTTGGTGCTGTCGAGCACGGCGAGCTGCCCGGCCGTCAGGCCCGTGACAGCGGACGCGGAGACCGCGCGCAGCTGTGTCGAGCTGAATGCCGTCAGGTCGTCCGTGGTGAAGGCTGCGATTTGCTGCGATGAAAAAGCGGCAATCTGAACCGAGGTGAGAGCACCCACGTCGCTGGTCGTGAACGCCGCGATGGTGGTCGTATTGAGGGACTGGATCTGTTTTACGCTGAGAGAAGATACAATCGAGGTCATAGGTGCGCGCCTTCATCGTTCAAGGATTAATATTCATTCCTCTCCGATGCCTGCAGCGAAAGGCGGAGCCTCGCGTCACAGAGCCTAGGATGCGCCGGGCATCTTCAAACGATCGCCAGTCCTGCTGCAGGCTCCATCGGGCTCGGCACAGAGGTGTGGCGCTCATTCGAGCGGAAAGAATATCTGGAAACATGGCTCACGCGAGCCTGACGTGGGGTGGCATCATGCATGCAGAGCCAAAGCCTCTGCTCCCACACCTATGGTATCGAATACTATGGTCGTCCGTGAATTCCCCTGTGGATGGCCCCATCTCCCGCGGAAGGAAAACAGCACACAATCCACATTCCAAGTTGTAGGCGGCACCCTCTAATTTTCAGTTAAAACGCAACATGAAGAAAGTGTTTAGATCACGCTATAGTCGTTATCTCGACAAACTTGTGCGGAGATGGCGCTTTCATTGCGTCTATAGACATCGCGGAAGGCGAGCTGCTT
This sequence comes from Rhizobium sp. PP-F2F-G48, assembly GCF_004342335.1. Classification (NCBI taxonomy): domain Bacteria; kingdom Pseudomonadati; phylum Pseudomonadota; class Alphaproteobacteria; order Hyphomicrobiales; family Rhizobiaceae; genus Rhizobium; species Rhizobium sp. PP-F2F-G48. The sequence goes on from NZ_SLVH01000007.1 coordinate 254,982, forward strand.
GGTAACAAGAACATCTCTTGGAAAAGCATAGCTTACATTTGCGATGCGCTACGGCCGCAAGCTCAAGGCAAGGCAACGTCGCTAGCTGTGAAGCTCTTACCGTCTTTCAATGCGGCTCCGAGCCCACGATCAATGTGATGTCCATGGTTATGCATAATACCTTTGCCTCAGCACACCAGTCGATGCTTGCGGCCGCCATCGAGCGTGCGCGCCAGCAGCAGCTCTCGCTTCTCGAGCTCTTTCAGATCGCCGAGGAGCTGAACGCGGGCGGCTCGGGAGCTGCAGCGGCAAAGCTCTACAGCACCTGGATCGCCTACAACGACAACAGCCCGGTCCTGCATCTCGCCTATTTCAACTATTCCGTCACCTTGAGGGGGCTGGACGACCTGTCCGGCGCCATCAATGCGCTCCAGGCAAGCGTGAAGATCGCGCCGCAGATGGGGCAGGCCCGCATCAATCTCGGCCGGACCTACGAAGACAGCGGCCTGAATGCACAGGCCGTGCAGCAATGGCAGCAATATGTCGCCGCCACGCAGGACATCACGCCGGAGAAGATCGGCTACCGCCTGATGGCGCTGCAGCATATCGGCCGCGTCATGGAGAGCGTCGGCCTGCTCGAAGATGCCGAAGCCATTCTCTGGCAGGCAGTCGAATTGCGGCCGGACCGTACCGAGGCTGCACAGCACTGGCTCTCGACCCGCCAGCACCAGTGCAAGTGGCCGATCCTCACTCCTTCGGAGTATGTGGCGAATCGGCAACTGCTGGAAGCATTTTCGCCGCTGCCCCTCGCCTGCTACACGGACGACCCGATCTTCCAGATGGCGAAGGCCTACCGTTACAACAAGCATCTCGTCGGCCGCGTCCATGCCCGCGATATCCTGCAGCCCTCGCCGCGCCCAAAGACCGGCACGAAGTCACGCCTGCGGATCGGCTATGTCTCGTCCGACCTGCGCGACCACGCGGTCGGCTTCGCGTTGAGCGAGGTGCTGGAACTGCACGACAAGGAGAGCGTCGAGGTCTTCGCCTACTACTGCGGCGAAGCCCGCACAGGCGACGTGACGCAGACCCGTATTCAGGCGGCCGTCGATCACTGGCACGACATCGGCGCGCTCAGCGACCTCGATGCCGCCAAGCAGATCCTCGCCGATGAAATCGACATCCTGGTCGATGTGAACGGCTACACCAAGCACGCGCGCACCAAGATCTTCGCCTATCGCCCGGCGCCGGTCATCGTCAACTTCTGCGGCTATCCCGGAACGATGGCGAGCCCGGTCCATCAGTACATCATCGCCGACGCGCAGATCATCCCGCCGGAAAACGAGCTTTACTATACCGAGAAGGTGCTGCGCATTCCCTGCAACCAGCCGGTGGACCGCAAGCGCAAGATCGCCAACAAGCCGACGCGGCAGGAAGCCGGGCTTCCGGACGATGCTTTCGTGTTCGCCTGCTTCAACGGCTCGCAGAAGACGACGGCCGCCTGCTTCTCGCGCTGGATGGCGATCCTCGCCGCCGTGCCCGGCAGCGTTCTCTGGCTGCTCGGCGCTTCGGAGCCGGTCAATCAGCGGCTTCGCCAGCTTGCGATCGATCACGGGGTGGATGCGGATCGCCTGATCTTCGCCCCCAAGGCGCCCAATGCCTTCCACCTCGCTCGCATCGGTGTGGCCGATCTCTTCCTCGATACGTTCCCCTATGGCGCGCATTCCACGGCCGCAGACGCGGTGACCATGGGCCTGCCGGTGCTCACGCTGCGCGGCAAGGGTTTTGCCTCGCGCTTCTGCAGCAGCATCCTGTCGGCCGCCGGCATTCCGGAGATGATCTGCGATACGCCGGATGCCTATGTCGCCAAGGCGATCGCCTATGCTCGCGACCCCGAAAGCCTGCTGAGCGTCCGTCAATCGCTGCAAGCGCAGCGGGAAACCTGTGCACTGCGCGATATCCCGGCCCTCGTGCGCCGTCTCGAAGAACTGTACTGGCAGATGCAGGGTGAAGGCGAGCGCGGCGAAATTCCCGTGCCGCGCCTCGACAACCTCGACATCTACTACGAGGTCGGCGTCGAGTTTCTGTCCGAGCCGATCGAGTTCGAGACCGAGGCGAGCTACCGCGAGCGGTACCGCCAGGAACTTGCGCAGCGGCACGCTTACGCGCCAATCGCACGGGACACTCGGTTCTGGACCGAAAACGACTGATCCGACGCCCGTCCGGGGGGACGGCGACAGGCAGGCGCGCTCCCGGTATCCGGCGCATCGCCGCAACCGAATGACGACATCGACGAGAGGGCAGGACGACATGAACCCCGTGATTTTGGTCACTTTTGCCGGCCGCCAGCAGCGGATGGAAATACTCACGCAGTATATCCGCAAGGCGCTGGATGCAGGCATCATCGACGAATGGCATATCTGGGACTTTACCCGCTCGGCCGATGATCGGGCCTGGGTCACCAAGGAATTCGGACCGGTTCGCTTCATGGGACCGAATGCCTCCTACCAGAACAAGGGCTCGGTCAGCCGCCAGTCTTCGTTCCGCACGACGGCGAAGATCCAGAGCGACCTGCATATCGCGATCATTCCCAACGATAAGACGAGCGACTCCTTCGAGCTCGTCGTCGGCGGATGGAACAACACGCATTCCGCGCTTCGCCGCATCACGGAGCGCGATCTCACCAGCTTCTCGCGCGACACCCATCCCCTGCTCTGGACCCGATCGACGCCAGGCGTCCTCTCGCCGGGACTTGCCAATCATGTCGTGCTCAGCCTCGATCCGGCCGGCGTGCCCACGCTCCACGTCAACGGTGTCATGGTCGGTTCCTGGCCGGACATCCAGCTGCCGGGCGGTGCCTCGATCATGGTGCGCGGCGGCTGGGGCTCGGATCTCGAGCTTTGCGACGTTCAGAGCCCCGTCCGCCGTTATGTCGGCAACGAGAACGAGACGACCCCGTACTGGCAGGCCTACAGCTACTATACCAAGCGGTTGACGGAATTTTCGGACGCCGTCTTCCTGAAATGCGATGATGACGTCGTTTATCTCGACCTCGACAATCTCAGCAATTTCATCGCATTCCGCCGCGACAATCCGCATTACTTCATTGTCTCGGCCAATGTCGTCAACAATGGCGTCTGCGCCTACTGGCAGCAGGAAGCCGGGTCTCTGCCCGCCACCCTCGGCCGCTTCGAGCGTCCGCCGGGCGGTTTCGGCGGAAGCCTTTGGCAGAGCGCCGAGCGCGCCATGCAGCTGCACGAATATTTCCTCGGCAAGACGGAAAAATCCCTGCCCCTGCCACGGGCCGTCATCGACTGGCAGGAGCGTCAGTCGATCAACTTCATCGCCTGGCTCGGCAAGGATCTCGTCCATATGGCTCTGCCGAAATGCGACGACGAATATGCGCTGACGGTCGATCTGCCGAACTATCTGAACCGCCCGACGGCGATCTATTCCGACTTCACCGTGAGCCATCTGAGCTTCGGACCGCAGGAGAACGGCCTGGCGCTCGACCGCCTGATCGACGGATATGACGCCCTGATGCGGAGCAACCTGGCGGCAGCCTGACAGCGCGATATGTTCGTGCCCAACGGCGCGGACCAAGAACGATAAAAGACGAGGACAAGACATGGGCGGGAACGGGAAAATTGCGATCGTCGGCGCCGGCCTTTCGGGCGCCGTCATCGGGCGGGAACTGGCGCTTGCCGGATACGGCGTCGAGATCTTCGACGTCCGCGACCACATCGCCGGCAATTGCTACAGCGAGCGGGATGCGGATACCGGCGTCATGGTGCATGTCTACGGTCCGCACATCTTCCATACGGATGACGAGGAGGTCTGGACCTACGTCAACCGGTTCCAGACGTTCATGCCCTACAAGAACCGCGTGAAGACGACGGTGGACGAGCAGGTGTTCTCCCTGCCGGTCAACCTGCACACGATCAACCAGTTCTTCGGCAAGACCTTCCGGCCGGACGAGGCCCGCGCCTTCATCGAGGAGAAGGCCGACAAGACCATTTCGGACCCGCAGACCTTCGAGGAACAGGCGCTGCGTTTCGTCGGCCGTGAACTCTACGAGGCGTTCTTCAAGGGTTATACCGAAAAACAGTGGGGCTGCTCTCCGACCCAGCTGCCGGCGTCCATTCTGAAGCGACTTCCGGTGCGCTTCAACTATGACGACAACTACTTCTTCCACCGTTTCCAGGGCATGCCGGAAAACGGCTACACGGACATGGTGGCCGGCATTCTCGATCATCCCGGCATCACGGTTCACCTCGGGACACGCTTCGACAAGGCGCAGAACGATGCCTACGATCATGTCTTCTATTCGGGCCCGCTCGATGGCTATTTCAATTATGAATTCGGACGGCTCGGCTATCGCACACTCGATTTCGAGCGCTTCACCTATGAGGGCGACTATCAGGGCTGTGCCGTCATGAATTATGGCGATGCGGATGTCCCTTACACCCGCATCACCGAGCACAAGCACTTCTCGCCATGGGAAAGCGTAGCGGGTTCGGTCTGCTACCGCGAATTCTCGCGGCTCTGCGGCGAAGACGACGTGCCGTTCTATCCGATCCGGCTGGTCGAGGAAAAGCAGCTGCTCGCATCCTATGTCGAGCGGGCGGAAGCGGAAACCGCGGTGACCTTCGTCGGCCGCCTCGGCACGTACCGCTATCTCGATATGGATGTGACGATCCGGGAGGCCCTTGATACGGCCGCACTCTACCTGAAGAAGACGGCCGATCAGGCGCCGGTTCCGGCCTTCCTGCATTCGCCGCTTTGACCTGTCCACTCTCTGCCGACCGCCGCTCTGGGGCGGTCGGGAGATAAGGGTCGCCCGGCTTAGGCGCGGCTTTCGACCGCGTCCACGGGCTGGTCCTGATCGAGACGCTTCGGAACCCACAGGCAGACGGGCACGATAAGGATCGTCATCAGGAACATCACCAGGAATGTGACGTGCAGGGCTGCCTGCAGCGCCATGCGCACCGGCGTTGCGTCGATGGCGGCGGCCGCCGTTCCGTCCAGCAGGCCGCGCAACTGTTCGGGCGTGATCGCACCCATGCCGCCGGCATGGGCGAGGCCATAGCTCAGCACGGCGCCGAGAATGGAGGCGCCGAGCGTGCTGCCGAGATTGCGGGAAAACACGTTCGAGGCCGTGGCGCTGCCGCGCTGCGACCAGCCGACGCTTTCCTGGGTGATGACCAGCGCGCAGATGTTGAGCAGCCCCATGCCGACGCCCATGATCAGCGACCCCGCCCCGGCCTGGGCCGGCGAACTGTCGGGCGTAAGCAGCAGGAGCAGAGAGGCGCCCGCGGGTATGACGAGACTTGCAACGATCATGATCGGACGCAGCCCGAAGCGGGGGAACATGCGCGAGGCGAATGTCGCGCCCGCCGGCCAGCCGATGAGCAGCATGGTCAGCGCGAAGCCGGCGACCAGCGGCGACCGATCCAGCACCGTCTGGACATACATCGGCAGAAACGTCGTCAATCCCATGATGGCCATGCTGGCAAAGAAGATCGCGATGTTGGACGCCGCGATCGGTCGGCGCAGCCAGAGGTCGGGCGCGACCATCGGGGCTTCTGCGCGACGCTCCTGCCAGAGGAACAGGCCGAGGCTCGCGACGAAGACCAGCACCGCCACGAGGGTATAGACCGGCGTCGCCGCCTCAACCTCGGTCAGCGCCACCATCAGCGCGGAGATGGACACGGCGAAGAGGACCGCGCCGAGAATGTCGATGGAGGCCGTGCGCACCTGCTTTTCCTCGTGCAGGAAGCGCATGAAGCCGAAGGCGGCGAGAATGCCGACCGGAATGTTGATCCAGAAAACCCAGGCCCAGGGCAAGGCGTGGATGATGAAACTGCCGAGCAGCGGCCCCACGACCGCCGACAGCGCCCAGACGCTTGCCAGATAGCCCTGAACCTTGCCGCGCTCACGCCCGGGAAACAGATCCCCGACGATCGTCATGGCGACCGGCTGGATGGCGCCGGCGCCGACGCCTTGCAGCAGCCGGAAAGCGATCATCGACGGCATGGACCAGGCAAAGCCCGCAAGCAGCGAGGACAGCAGGAAGACGGCGATGCCGAAAAGCACGATCGGCTTGCGGCCGTAGATATCCGACAGTTTGCCGAAAACGACAGTCGTTGCCGTCTGTGTCAGCAGAAATGCGGAGAACACCCAGCTATAGAGGTTGAGCTGGCCCAGTTGCGCTGCGATCTGCGGCATGGCGGTCGAGACGATCGTCGCTTCGATCGCGATCATCGCCATGCTGGCCATGATCGCGGCAACGACGAGGCCGCGATGAACAGGTTTTACACTCATCAAATCGGTTCCGGAGCGCCTTGCCCGGCGCGATGGGAGAAAGTTCGGCGGTCGAACGGCCGTCAGTCACACGACGCCTGCGCGGATGTCCTTGAAGGATGCCGGCGCGTCGTCGGTCGGGATCCGATCCCGCATCCTTGAACTGGACCGATCACCCCCGGGGGTCAAGCCCGATCGTCTGTAAAACTTACGGTTTTCTCAGGCTCATTGGTGCAGACGGTCGATCGAGCGTTTCAGCTCCCCAACAGCAGATGTCGTTTCCGCGCCACCGCGCCGCGAAGGGGCGCGCCTTTGCAATCCGGCAAGGCGAGATCAGGCTCAAGCAAGCCAAAGCCGGTACCCGAGGAGGCAACCGTCGCGTTCACGGAGTCTTTTCTCCTGCGCGTGCGGAGGGTGGCTTTGCCCGTTGGCAGGGCTGGGCATCGATCGAAATCGGTACCCGTCACGTGTGGGGATTGATGCCATGACGACAATTGCTTCCGGCCTGAGCGTCTCGCAGATCCGATCGATGTCGGCGCCTGCGGTTGCGGCCTGGACGACGGACGATGTCAGCTCCCTCTCCACGCTTCAGATCCGGGCCCTGTCGTCCACGCAGATCGCCGCTCTCGACGTCGAGGATGTGGAGGTTCTCAGCACCGAGCAGCTCAACGCCATCTCGCGTGCCGCCATCGTCGGCCTGACCCTCGATCAGCTGAGCGTTCTGCACAAGGCCGGCATCGAGGCGCTCTCCTCCACACAGGTCGGCGGGATGACCTCGACACAGATCGGCGCGTTCACGGCCGAGCAGGCGGAGGCGCTGACCCCGGCGCAGATCAAGGCGATGACCAGCGATCAGCTCGCCGCCCTGAGCCAGGAGGATCTCGCCACCTTCTCGACAGCCGATATCAACGCGATCTCGAGTTCCGCCATCCGCGGCCTTCAGCTGGACGTGCTTTCGTCCCTGACGACCGATCAGATTTCGGCGCTGAACACCGGCGCCGTCGCGAGCCTCACGACCGACCAGATTGTCGCCATGAGCCGGGATCAGGTCGAAGCGCTGACCTCGCCGCAGGTCTCGGTCCTCGGCTCGCTCCAGCTGGCCTCGCTCGGAGCCGAAGATGTCGAGGCTTTGTCGCTTGAGGACATCGGCGCGATCAACACGCGGGCCATCACCGGTCTGCAGATCGCCAACCTCTCGGCCGAGCGGCTTTCCGCCCTGACGTCCGGACAGGCCGGCGCCCTGAGCGGCGCACAGCTGGCCACGCTGAGCACGGAGCAGCTTGCGACCCTCTCCCCGGTCCAGATCAACGCTCTGGCCTCCCGGTCCCTCGCATCGCTGTCCACCACGCAGGTGGCCGCCTTGAGCACGGACCAGATCGCCGCTTTGTCCTCACTGCAGGTGAAGGCCTTTACCTCGACCCAACTCGCCGCTCTCTCGTCCGACGGGCTCGGCGCCTTGTCGACAGCCGCGATTTCCGCCCTCACCGGCCAGGCATTCGGCGGCGTTCGCACGGATGCCATTCCCGGTCTGACGACCGCTCAGGTCGCGGCGCTCGGAACAAGCGTCATCAGCGCCCTCACCAGCGGGCAGATCGGGGCGCTCGACGGTGCGCAACTGACGGCCCTGACACCCGTGCAGGTCAAAGCCCTCGGCACGATCCAGCTCGCCGCGCTTGACGCCGGCGACATTGCCAATTTCTCACCGACCGACATCGCCGCCATCAATGGCCGGGCGGTGCAAGGCCTCGGCATCACCGTCGTCGCAGCCCTGTCGGCGGCGCAGCTCGCCGCGCTCAGCACCGCGACCGTTTCCGTCCTGACGAGCACGCAGATCAACGCGCTGACGACCGATCACCTCGCAGCGATGCTGCCGGCACAGATCGGTGCTTTCGGCGCCGCACAGATCACCGGCTGGGGCGTCAACCAGTTCGCCGCCCTCTCCAACGCCCAGATCGCAAAGCTCGGCTCGCAGGCGCTGGGAAGTCTGACTACGCAGCAGTTCGGAAGCCTGAGCGCCGAACAGACGTCCGCCCTGACATCGAGCCAGACACGGGCGCTGACCGCGACCCAGATGGCGATCCTCGGCGAAACCACGCTCCCCTCCTTCTCCCCGTCGGCCCTGGCCGGCCTTTCGACCTCCGCGATCAAGGGTCTTCGGGCCGATGCCATCGGCTTTCTGTCCACCGATCAGATCGCGGCGCTGACGTCCGGTCAGACCGGCGCCCTGACGACGCAGCAGGTGGCGGCGCTGAGCACGGAGCAGGTCGCGGCTCTGACCGCCGTACAGATCCGCGCACTCGCCGCGGCACAGGTCGCCGTCTTGAGCACGGACGCCGTCCTCACCTTCTCCAACGAGGACATGGCCGCGATCACCAACCGGGCGATTTCCGGTCTTCAGACGGTCACGCTTGCCGCGCTGTCCGCGGCCCAGATCGCGGCGTTGAGCACGAGCGCGGTCGCCAGTCTGACCACGTCGCAGATCAACGCGCTGCAGGCGGACCAGGTCGCTGCCTTCTCATCCGACCAGCTCAAGGCGCTCACAGCCCTTCAGCTTTCGGCCTTTGGCGCGGATGATCTCGCCGCCATCATCCCGGACAATATCGGCGCAATCTCGAAATCGTCCCTTTCGGGTCTGACGACGGAGGTTGCCGCAACGCTTTCGACCGCGCAGATCGAAGCCTTGACGACGGCCCAGGTTTCCAGCCTGACGAAGGTGCAGCTTGCCGCAATGGGAACGGCGCAGATCGAGTTCCTGTCGCCGACGCAGATGGCCGCGCTCAGTGCCGTGCAGCTTTCTGCTTTGAGCGAAGAGGCACTGGCGACGATCTCGACGGATGATGTCGCAGCGCTCACGACGTCCGCCGTGCAGGGCGTCAACATCGTGAACCTCTCGACCAGCCAGGTTGCGGCACTCACGACCGCGCAGGTCGCGGCGCTGCGCGCCACGCAGGTTGCGGCCTTGTCCTCCGAGCAGATCGGTGCGCTCTCCACCGCGCAGGTCAGCGCGCTCAGCGCCGGCACCATTCCCGTGCTGACGACCGGGCAGATGACCGCACTCAGCACGGCGCAGCTTTCAGCCCTCGGCACCACGCAGGTCGCACAGTTGACCGCGCAGCAATTCTCGGCACTCGACGCGGGCGATCTCGCAGCCTTTTCGACGACGCAGATCGCGGCCATCGGCAGCCGCGCCGTCCTCGGCATCAGTGCCGAGGTCATCGCCACGCTCGACACGGCGAAGGTCGCGGCCTTGGGAACGATAGCCGTCGTCAGCCTGACCACGGCGCAGGTCGGGGCGCTCGGCACGGCACAGGTCGAGGCACTCTCGGTCACGCAGGTGCGCGCGCTCACCTCCGCGCAGCTCGCCGCGCTCGGGGCCGACGATCTCGCGACGTTCTCGACGGCAGACATCGCCGGCATCAGCGCGACGGCTATCACCGGCCTCAGTGGCGACGTGATGGAAACGCTGACCACCGCGCAGATCCGCGCCGTGAGCACGGACGCCCTCGCCAAGCTGACCGCCACGCAAATTGCAGCGATGGGCCCCGGCCAGATCGGCGCCCTTTCCGTATCGCAGGTCAAGGTTCTGAGCGCCGCGCAGATGGGCGCGGTGGAGGTCGAGGACATCTCGGCCTTCCCGACCGCCAACATCGCGGCTCTTGGCAGTCTGGCGCTTTCGGGCCTCAGCGGAGATGCCGTTGCCGCGCTTTCGACAGCGCAGATTGCCGCACTCGGCACGGCGACGCTTCCCGGACTGTCGACGGCGCAGTCGTCGGCCTTAACCACCGCGCAGCTCGCCGCCCTTTCTACCGCGCAGGTCAAGCAGTTGACCGCGAGCCAGGTCGCCGTGCTCTCGGACAAGGTCTCGGCCTTCTCGACCGATCAGGTTGCGGCGATGACGGTCGCCGCGATCGGCGCTCTCAGTGCCGATCAGATTGCAGCCCTGACGGATCCGCAATTGGCGGCGCTGACCTCCGCTCAGCTCGGTGCGATGACGTCCCAGCAGATGGCCGGTCTCAGCACCGCGGATATTCATGCGCTCTCCTCGCAGCGCATCGGATCGCTGAGCAGCAGCGCGATCGGCGGGCTTTCGAACGCGCAGGTCAAGGTTCTCGAGACGGATCAGCTTACAAGCCTTTCGACGCGTCAGGTCGCGGCGCTGGGGTCCGCCCAGATCGGCGTGCTCGCGACGTCCGCTGTCGCGGTTCTCTCGACCGCGCAGATCGCAGCCCTGTCCAGCGGGGCGGTCGCCGGCTTTACCTCGCAGCAGATGGCCGTTCTGACCTCGGCCCAGGCGGAGGCGCTGACCAGTGCGCAGGTGGGGAATCTGACCTCGCGCCAGGTCTCCGTGCTCCAGTCCGACGGCATCTCGACCTTCTCCACGAAGGACATCGCGGCCATCACGTCCGGCGCCATCGCGGGGCTGACAACCGACACCATCGCGGCACTTACCACCGCCCAGATGGGGGCCTTGAGCGCCTCGAGCGTGAGTGGCCTGACCACCCGCCAGCTGGCAGCATTGCGGACGGACCAGGTGGATGCTCTCACCCGCCTTCAGATCGCGGCGCTGAGCTCTGTCCAGCTGGCCGCCCTCTCGTCCGATGCCATCGCGACGTTCTCGACGCGCGAGATCGCGGCGATCGATCCCGCAGCCGTCGTCGGACTGTCCACGGACACGATCGCCTCGCTTGGCACCGACAAAATCGCAGCGCTCAGCACGGCCGCCGTCGGAGCGCTCAGCTCCCGCCAGATCAACGCCTTGAGCGGTGATCAGGTCTCGGCGATGACGCGCGCGCAGCTTGGCGCCCTGACCGCACGGCAGACGGCCGTGCTCGACGCCGGCGACATCCAGGCCATCGCGGCGGCCAATCTCGGGGCCCTGTCGTCCGACGCGATGTCCGGGCTCGGCTCCGACGCGATCGCCGCTCTTTCGACCGACCAGATCGCCGCCATCAGCCCGGCCGGGATCAGCGGGCTCAGCACCCTGCTTGTCGCGCATCTCAGCAGCACGCAGGTGCAGGCGATGGGAACCGGCCAGATCGCCGCGCTGAGTTCGCGACAGGTCGCGGTCCTCGCCACCGCCGATGTCGCAACCCTGACGACGACGCAGATCGCCGCGCTCAGCGCGGCCGGCGTCGCCGGACTGACGAGCCAGCAGATCGGCGCTCTGAGCGCCGATCAGGCCGAGGCGCTGAACGCTGTCCAGATCGCCGCGCTCGGCTCGCGGCAGCTGGCCGCGCTCGCAACGAGTGGCCTTGCCCGTTTCAGTCTCAGCGATATCGCCGCCATCTCCTCGACCGCCGTCGCCGGCCTTTCCACGACGACGCTCGCGTCTCTCACGACCGACCAGATCGCAGCCTTCAGCCCGGGCAGCGTCCCCGGCCTCAGCAGCACACAGGTCGCGGCACTCACCAGCGACCAGCTTAACGTTCTCACCACCGCGCAGATGGCGGCTCTCGGGTCGAAGCAGATCGCGGCACTGACGACCGCGTCCGTCGCGCTTCTCTCGGCACGTCAGGTCGCAGCCCTGAGCGCCGACGGGGTCGCGGGCCTCAGCAGCGCGCAGATCGCGGCCCTCAGTGCAGAGCAGACGGCAGCCTTCACCCCGACGCAGGTCGCGTCCCTCAGCTCCGCGCAGGCGGCGGCTCTGGCCATCGACGACCTCGACGGGTTCTCGACCGCCGATATCGCCGCGCTCGGCTCGGCGGCGGTCTCCGGTCTCTCCACGACGGCAATCGCTTCGCTGTCCAACGAGCAGGTCGCGGCGCTGAGCCTCTCCGGCATGGCCGGCCTGACCGCGGACCAGATTGCATCCTTGCAGAGCACCCAGATCGAGAGTCTCACGACGGCGCAGATCGGGGCGCTGTCTTCCAAGCAGGTTTCAGCCTTTGGAACGGAGGATATCGCCGTTCTCTCGCCCGCGCAGCTCAGCGGATTGTCGAGTGCCGGGATCATGGGGCTTCCGCTTGCCTCGATCGCCGGCCTGAGCGAGGACCAGGTCCTGGCCCTGACGCCGGTCCAGGTGGGCAGCCTGTCCTCGCGGCAGCTGGCGGCGCTCAGCACCGATGCTCTGGATCATCTCGGCACGGCGCAGATCGCGGCGATCGGGTCCTCGGCGATCACGGGTCTCTCGACAACGGCCATCGCGTCTCTCTCCGTAAGCCAGATCGCAGCGCTCGGCACGGCCGGGATTGCGGGGCTTGGCACCACGCAGATCGCGGCGCTTGGCGTCGATCAGGCGGAGGCGCTGACCGGCGTGCAGATTGCGGTCCTGAATTCCGCACAATTGGCGGCCCTCGGGCAGGATGACATCGACAGTTTCACCACCGGCGACATCGCATCCATCAGTTCGACGGCCGTCACCGGACTGTCCTCCTCGATGCTTGCGACGCTGACACCGCAGCAGATCGCCGCCTTGAGCACGGGAGGCATCTCGGGTCTCGCCACCACGCAGATTGCCGCCCTCACCTCCGGCCAGATCGAGGCGCTGAGCCTCGCACAGGTCGGTGCTTTGACATCCGGCCAGGTCGGTGCCCTGAAGACCGCCGATATCTCAACGCTTTCCGACAGCCAGCTCGGTGCCTTGAGCACCAAGGGGCTTGCCGGTATCAGCGGCAGCCAGGCAGGAGCGCTGAGCCCGGCGCAGATGGAACTTCTGACGACCAGCCAGATCGCGGCCCTCAGCTCGGATGCGCTATCGGGTCTGACGACCGATAGCCTGGAAACGCTGAGGCCTGCCAAGATCTCGGCGCTGGGCTCCACGGCCGTGAAGGGCCTGCCGACCACCTTCATTGCCGGGCTCACTCTTTCCGAGATCGCCGGCCTCGGCACGGGCACCATCGCCGGACTGACGAGTGCGCAGCTTGGCGTGCTGAGCACCGAGCAGGTGGATACGCTGACGAGCAGCCAGATCGGCGCCCTCAGCCAAAGCGGGCTTGCGGGCCTGACCACCACGCAGCTGGCGACCTTCTCGACCCAGGAACTTGCGGCGATCGCACCGACGGCAATCAAGGGATTGGGTACGGCGCTCGTCGCCACCCTGTCTTCGGGCGAGATCGCAGCATTGACGATCGGCCAGGTTGCAGCGCTCGGCTATAGCCAGGTCAGCGCGCTGACGCCGACACAGATCGGAATGCTCTCCACCTCCCAGGTCGGCGCTTTCGGCCTGATGCAGGCAGCAGCGCTCGGTTCGGAAGATCTCGTGCGGCTTTCGCCGGAGCACATCATCGCGCTCGGCAGCAGCGCCATCTCCGGCCTCAGCACCCGCGCGATCGCGGGCCTGACGGTCGCGCAGGCGGAGGCTTTCACGCCCGGCCAGATCAATGGCATGACGACGGCGCAGCTGCAGGCCCTGACGGACGTCGCGATCAACGCCCAGTCCGGCTCCCCCTCCAGCTTCAGGGTCGCCCAGGCTCCGGATGCGTCCAGCGCGCCGACCGATCCGGCCGCGACGTCCGCCGCGCCCGGCGAAGACAGTGCCTCGCTCATCATGTCCATGCTGAGCGTCTGATCCGCAAATCAGGCGGCGCTGCCGGACGGTGGCGCAGCCACCGCGTATCCAATGCGATACGCGGTGTGAGACACGCCGGACATATGGTTCCGGAACCGACATCCCGCGGTTTTCATCGCGATTCTGCACGTCATGTGTCGAAGACGCGCTCGCACGCGTCCTGACGATTCCTCACCTGGTGTATCAAGCGCCTTTCCTGACGCAACGGCGGTCTCGCGGTCTGTCCTGACAACTGCGCTTCTTCCCGATCCCAGATTGACAGTCGAGGTAAGACGTCATATCTCTTATGTCGGAATTGCGGAACGGAATGCTGCTGGGAGGCAGCATGTGGAGGAAACGATGCATCGCATGATCAAGACCCTTTCGACGATCCTTGTCGGCTCGACGCTGCTGACGAGCCCGACCTGGGCGGAAACGCCGCCGAATATGCTGGTTGTCGGCTTTTCCATGAGCAATATCCTGACGCTGGATCCGGCTGCGATCACCGGCAAGGAGACGGTACAAGTTCTCGCCAACATATATGATAACCTTGTTGCGCTGGATGCTGTCAACCGCGCGCAGGTTGATCCGCTGCTGGCCGAAAGCTGGACGGTCAGCCCCGATCATTCGGCGATCACCTTCAAGCTCCGATCCGGAGCGACCTTCGCCTCCGGCAATCCGGTCACTTCGGCAGACGTCGTCTGGTCGCTGAAGCGGTTGATGACCATGAATCTCGCCCAGGCCTCCTTCCTCAAGACGCACGGCTTCACTGCCGCGAATGCGGACAAGAGCTTCACCGCGCCCGATGAGCTGACGGTCGTCATCACCCTGCCGAAGAAGGTCGATCCGCAGATCATCGTCCAGACCTTGGGCATCGTCGGCCCCGGCTCGGTCCTCGACAGCAAGACCGTGATGGAGCACGACAAGGCGGGCGATCTCGGCGCCGCCTGGCTCACCAACAATTCCGCAGGCTCCGGCCCGTATGCGCTCGGCCAGTGGCGCTCCAACGAGCGCGTCATTCTCGACCGTAACGAGACCTATTGGGGCGAGAAGCCCGGCATGAAGCGCATCATGATGCGGCACCTGGCGGAGTCCCAGAGCCAGCGGCTGATGCTGGAAAAGGGCGATATCGATATCGCCTACTCCATGTCGGCGGCAGACCTGAAAGCATTGGAAAAAAGCGATCAGGTCGAGGTCCAGACGAATGGCGGCAGCGGGTTCTACTATCTCGCCGTGTCCATGAAGGACGAGAAGTTTCAGAAGCCGAAGGTCCGCGAGGCCTTGCGTTATCTGATCGACTATCAGGGCCTGAACGATACGGTCCTGCCCTATTTCGGACGCCTTCGGGATCGCCCGATCCAGACCGGCCTGTTCGGGGCCCTGCCCAATGCCGGCTACAAGTTGGACGTCGAGAAGGCGAAGGCCCTGCTGGCGGAAGCCGGATATCCCGACGGATTCTCGACGACGCTCCGGGCGATTTCCGACGCGCCTTTCATGAATGCGGCGACTGCCATCCAGGCGACGCTGGCGCAGGGCGGCATCAAGGCCGAGATCATCACCGGTAGCGGCGACCAGATCTATGGCGCGATGCGCGAGCGAAAGTACGAGCTGCTTGTCGGCCGCGGTGGCGGCGGCCAGTTGCCGCACCCCGACAGCAACCTGCGCGCCATCGTCTACAATCCCGACAATGCCGATGAGGCGAAGCTGACCAATTTCCAGGGCTGGCGCACGGCCTTCTACGACGAGAAGATCAACAGCATGGTCGATGCTGCGCTGGTCGAGCCGGACAAGGCCAAGCAGGTCAAGGATTACGAGGCGATCCAGACCTATTATGCCGATGTCGTCCCGGCCATCCAGCCTTTTGCCGAGGTGGTCGACAGCGTCGGCTACCGCGCCGACATCAAGGGACTGGCGCTCAATCCGTCCTGGTCCACGCGGCTGCGCACGGTGACGAAGGAGCGCTGAGGCGGCTCGGCGTCGTCCCGCACGTCGCGTCCGCTGTCTCACGCCCTGAACCACTTCGCATTGCCCTGAACCACTTCGCGTTGCAAGGAAGAAGCAGTCATGAACAATGCGCGCTTTTCGGCTTTCGGCAGGCAGGCGGGGACCATTCTGGTCACCCTGATCGGCCTTCTGATCCTGACCTTCTGCATCGGGCGGCTGATGCCGGTCGATCCCGTGCGTGCGATCGTCGGTGAAGAGGCGGACAGGGCGACCTACGAGATGGTCGCCGAGCGGATCGGCGCCAACCTGCCGCTCTACCAGCAATTCTTCAAATATGTGAGCGACCTGCTGCACGGCGATTTCGGCGTCTCGATCCGCACCGGCCAGCCCGTCATCAACGACATCCTGCATGTGATGCCGGCCACGATCGAGCTGGCGACCTTCGCCATCATCGTCGGGGCCGGCCTCGGCATTCCCTTGGGCATTCTCGCCGCCGTGCGTCGCAACAAGCCGGTGGATCACGTTATCCGCTTCCTGACGCTGATCGGCCACTCCATGCCGATCTTCTGGACCGGCATGATCGGTCTCATCGTCTTCTACGCGGCACTCGATCTCGTCGGCGGCGGCGGTCGGTTGTCGGACTACTATATCGGCCTCGTGCCGGAGACGACCGGCTTCCTGTTGATCGACTCGCTTCTGGCTGGGGACTGGGAGGTCTTCTGGGACGCGGTCAACCATCTGCTCCTGCCGGCCAGCATCCTCGGCTACTCCTCCATGGCCTACATCACCCGCATGACCCGCAGCTTCATGCTGGATCAGCTGAACCAGGAATATGTGACCACCGCACGGGTGAAGGGCCTCTCGAAAAGCCGCACGATCTGGCACCACGCCTTTGCCAATATCCGCGTTCAGCTCGTCACCATCGTCGCGCTCGCCTATGGCAGCCTGCTCGAAGGGGCCGTGCTCATCGAGACCGTGTTTTCCTGGCCGGGCTTCGGCCAGTACATCACCAACAACATGCTGGTGGGCGACATGAACGCTGTGATGACCTGCGTCCTGCTGGTGGGCGTCATCTTCATCGGGCTCAATCTCCTGTCCGATGCGCTCTACAAAATCTTCGACCCGAGGACGCGCTGACATGACGACGAAATCCATCGACATCGGGACCGCAGCCATGACCGCTTCGCGTGAGAAGACCTACACGGCCTGGAGCCGCCTGCTCCGTGTTCTCAGGGAATTGCTCGCCAATCCCTCCTCCGGCTTCGGCCTCGTGGTCATCGCGATCCTTCTGGTCACGGCTCTGCTGGCACCCTGGATCGCGCCCTACGAGCCGAACCTGATCAACCTCAGCCAGGCTCTCCAGCCGCCGTCGGCCGCCCATCTCTTCGGAACCGACGAACTCGGGCGCGACGTCCTCAGCCGGATCATTCACGGCTCGCGCATCAGCCTGACGATCATCACCATCGTCTCGGTCATCGTCGGCCCGCTGGGTCTGCTGGTCGGCACCACTGCCGGCTATTTCGGCGGCTGGTATGATACGGTCATGATGCGGATTACCGACATCTTTCTGTCCTTCCCAAGCCTCATCCTGTCGCTCGCCTTCGTGGCCGCCCTGGGTGCCAGCCTCGAAAACGCGATCATCGCCATCGGCCTGACCGCCTGGCCGCCGATCGCGCGGCTGGCACGGGCAGAAACGCTGACCTTCCGCAATGCCGACTACATCTCCGCTTCCCGCATGCAGGGCGCTTCTAAGCTGCGCATCATCGTCAAGTCGATCATGCCGATGTGCCTGCCGTCGGTGCTCGTCCGCGTTACGCTCAGCATGGCGACCGTCATCCTGACGGCGGCGGGCCTCGGCTTCCTCGGCCTCGGCGCCCAGCCGCCCTTGCCGGAATGGGGCGCGATGATCGCCACGGGTCGGCGCTACATGCTCGACAACTGGTGGCTGGTCGCGTTCCCCGGCGGTGCCATTCTCGTCGTCAGCCTCGCGTTCAATCTGCTCGGCGACGGACTGCGCGATGCGCTCGACCCGAAACAGGGCCACTAGGAGGCGATGATGGAAACGCAGATGGACAACCAAAATCCCCTCCTCCGCGTCGAAGGCCTGCGCGTCAGCTACCGCAACGGACGGACCTATACACCCGTGGTGAAAGGCGTCTCCTTCGATCTCGGACGCGAGCGCCTCGGGATCGTCGGCGAGTCCGGCTCGGGCAAATCGACCATCGGCCGCGCGCTCCTGAAGCTGCTCCCGACGGCGCGGATCGAGGCGGAGCGGATGGAGTTCGAGGGTACGGATCTCCTGGCCGCGACCGAGCGCCAGATGCTCTCGATCCGCGGCCAGCGGATGTCGATGATCCTTCAGGACCCGAAGTTTTCGCTGAACCCGGTGCACAAGGTCGGCGACCAGATCGCCGAGGCCTATCGCGTCCACAACAAGGCGTCTGCCCAGGTGGCCCGCGAGAAGACGCTCGCCATGCTTGAGGCGGTGAAGATCCGCGATCCCGAGCGGGTTTACGGTCTTTATCCGCATGAGGTGTCCGGCGGCATGGGCCAGCGCATCATGATCGCCATGATGCTGATCCCCGAGCCGCAGATCATCATCGCCGACGAGCCGACCTCCGCGCTCGACGTCACGGTGCGCATGCAGGTCTTGAACATCCTCAACGAGCTCGTCACCAACAAGGGCATCGGCCTGATCATGATCAGCCACGACCTGAACCTCGTGCGCAATTTCTGCGACCGGGTGCTGGTCATGCGCCATGGCGAGGTGGTGGAGGAGCGTGCCGCGCGCGACATGCAGAACTGCGTTCACCCCTACACCCGCGGCCTCCTAGCCGCCCAGCCGCATATCGGGGGAAGCCGTCGCCCGCTGCCCGTGCTCAACCGCGAGCCGCTTGTGCGCACCACACGGGAGGCCCAGCCATGAATGCCATCGATGTCAGAAACGTCTCGATCGATCTCGGCTCGGGCGCGGCCAAGCGGCGGATTCTCGGAGATGTCGCGTTTTCGGTCAAGCCGGGCGAGTCCTTCGGGCTCGTCGGCGAATCCGGCTCCGGCAAATCGACCATCCTGCGCTGCATCGCCCGGCTTCTGACGCTCTGGGACGGTGCGATCGAGATGGAGGGCACCTCGATCAAGGACATGCCCTTCACGGACTACTGCCGTATGGTGCAAATGGTGTTTCAGGATCCCTATGGCTCCCTGCATCCGCGCCAGTCGATCCGAACGGCGCTGCAGGAGCCGCTGCGCATCCACCGCATGGACCGGCAGTTGGAGCGGATGGAACGAGCGCTGACCGATGTCGGGCTCGATCCGGCCTTTCTCGCCCGCTACCCGCATGAGCTTTCCGGCGGCCAACGCCAGCGCGTGGCGATCGCGCGTGCCCTGATCCTCGAGCCGCGCATCCTGCTTCTGGACGAGCCGACCTCCGCCCTCGACGTTTCGGTGCAGGCCGAGGTGCTGAACCTGCTTGCGGATCTGCGGACGCGGCGCAATCTCACTTATCTGTTCGTCAGCCACGATCTGGCGGTCATCGACCATATGTGCGAACGACTGGCGGTGATGCAACATGGGCGTGTCGTGGAAGTCATGGATCGCTCTGTGCTCTCGACGGGCAAGGCAAGCGACCCTTACGCCCGTGAACTGATCGAAGCGAGCCTTGCCTACGACCAGGCCGACTGACGGTCGCTGCCTTTTGGAGGGACCTGAACAATGACCATGGACGCCGACAATCCCGCCTCGTTTCCTCCCGCCGCGCGCCGCCGGGAGACGTTGAGTTCCCAGGTGGTCCGCACCCTTGCGGACCGCATTCGGCAAGGCGAGTATTCTCGCGGCTCGCAATTGCCGACGGAGAAGGTTCTGATCGACGAACTCGGCGTCAGCCGGACGGTGATCCGCGAGGCGATCGCCAATCTGCGCGCGAGCGGTCTCGTTTCCATCCAGCACGGGGTCGGCGCTTTCGTGCGCGACGATGCCGGCGTTCCCCCGTTCCGACTGTCGAACGAGCGTCTGACGATGGTCGAGAACCAGCTGAAGGGCCTCGAATTGCGCATCGGCATCGAATCCGAGGCGGCAGCCCTGGCGGCCGAGCGCCGGACACAGACGGATCTCGACGCCATGACCGCGGTCTGCGACGCAATGGACAAGGCCATCAAGCACATCGCCCGCGACAGCCAGACCGATTTCGAATTCCATTGCGCCGTCGCGAAAGCCAGCCAGAACGAGCATTTCTTCGGTATTTTCAACTATCTCGGCGAGACGCTGATGCCCCGCATGCGGCTGCAGACTCATAATGTCGAGGATGCCGTGTTTCAGGCGAACCTCGCGCGGGTCAATACCGAGCATCGGCTCGTGCTCGCGGCGATCGCGCGGCGCGACATCGACGGTGCGCGACTGGCGATGCGGCAGCACCTGACCGTCAGTCGCGACCGGATGATCGAACGCATGCGTCTCGGTTGATGATCGACGACGAGAACATGCCGGATCTCGCAAGGCGCCTGCGGGACAGGAATAGCTTCGCCTGGAATTTCGATCCCGACGTATCCGACGTCGCGACATGGCAGATGGAGACGCGCGACGCCGTGCGCCGCGCCCTCGACATCGGGACGACCGCCACACCGTCTGCAAGCGTTCTTGCCGAATGGGACGACGGCGGGCTTTCTGGCCAGCATCTGCGCATCGGTTTCTCGAACGGAGAGACGGCGGACGCCTACTGGCTTCGCCCGCAGACGCGAGGCCCGGCGCCGGGAATCCTGCTTCTCCATGATCATGGCTCCTCCTTTTCCATCGGCCGGCAGAAGCTGATCCGGCGGCCCGACGAGGAACACGATGCCGCCGTGCAGTCAGCCGACTGGGCCCGGCGCTTCTACGGCGGTCGCCACCTCGGCAATGCGCTGGCCCATCGGGGTTACAGCGTCCTTTGCGTCGATGCTCTGGGCTGGGGCGGCCGGGCGGGCACGGGTTACGAGGGACAGCAGGCTCTGGCTGCAAACCTCATGCAGTTCGGCCAGTCGCTCGCGGGCGTCGTGTTGAGGGAGGATCTGGAAGCGCTCGAACTTCTCCGGCATCTCGACGGCATCGATCCCGAGCGGGTGGCGAGTTTCGGCTTTTCGATGGGCGGCGCCCGGGCCTGGCAACTGGCAGCCCTGTCTTCCGGTGCGAAGGCCTGTGTCGCCGCCGGCTGGATGGGCACGCTGTCCGGGCTGATGCAATCCGGCAGCAATCAGTTGCGCGGTCAGTCGGCGTTCTACCTGCTGCATCCGGCCATCGCAGGCCGGATCGACTATCCCCATCTTGCGGCCCTTGCCGCCCCGAAGCCGGCCTTGTTTCTCAGTGGCCGCGACGACCGGCATTTTCCCGAAACCGTGGCCACGGACGCCTTTCGCCAGATGCGCGGCATCTGGGATGCCACGCGTGCATCGGACGCGCTCCGGACGCGGATGGTGCCAGGTGGCCATGTGTTCGAGGTTCAGCCACAGGAGGACGCGATCGACTGGCTCGACCGCGTCCTTTGACCTCAAGCGATAAGGTTGGCGTTGATGAAGTCGAAGTTGATGTCTTCGCCGAGGCCCGGCTTGTCGGAAATGTGGACATAACCGTCCGCGTCCATCGGATCGACCAAACCGTTCAGATATTCGAAGCCATCGTCGTATTCGAGGAAGGGATGCAGAAGCCCGCGCTCGTACCAGTTGGCATTCTTCGAGCAGGCGGCAACGATGAGGTTCGGCGCACCGTTTCCATGGATCTCGCAGTTCATGCCGAAGGATTCGGCCAGATGCATGCATTTCATCGCTGGGCTGATGCCGCCGACATCGTGAACGCCGGTCCGCAGGATGTCGCAGGCCTTGGTCGCGATCCATTCCGCGCGGCTGAAATGCTTGCCGCCGGCACTTTCCGGGCCGAGAACCGGTATATCGAGGTTTTCGGAGAGCCACGCGTAGGACATCGAGCTCTGCTCGTCCATCGGCTCCTCGATCCAGTCGAAGCCGAGCGCTTCGAGGCCGCGGCCGAGCTTCAGGGCGTCGGTCCGGGTGTACCAGTGGAACGCGTCGATCATGAGATGGATATCGGGACCAACGGCTTCGCGCACGGCCGCACAGGCCTTGAGGTCCATATTGACATCCGGCGCCCAGGAGACGGGCGGCATCCATGTGTGCAGCTTGATGCCCTTGTAGCCCCGCGCGACGAGCTTTTCGCCGAACCGGCCATAATCCTCCGGCGTTGACAGGCCGTTCTCCAGCTCGTCGCCGCACATGATCGATCCGTAGGCGAGCATTTTCTCGCGGTAGGTGCCGATCAGCTTGTGCACGGGCATGTTCAGCTTCCGCCCGGCGAGATCCCAGAGCGCGCAATCGATGATCGCCAGCGTCCGGTCGGTCAGCTGTGCGGCGCTGCCGCGCTGCCAATGCGCCAGCTCCTGCCAGAGCCGCTCGCGCGCGAACGGATCGGCGCCGATCAGCACCTTCTTCACGAATTTCTCGATGATATGCGGCCGAACGACCTCGGGCGCCGCGAAGCAATAGCCCTCACCCCCCTCGTCATCGACGATTGTCAGAAGCGCAAGATTCACCTTGTGCGCCGGTCCCGGATGGGCGTGGCCCGCTGTGTCCTGATGGCGATAGGTGGTGTGGGCAAAGACGCGCACATGAACGTCGACGATTTTCACGAAAAATTCCTCCTGGAATGGGCGTGGCGCGGTCGCTGGAACGCCGGCGTCAGGCCAGCGTGTAGGCTGTCTTGACCACGGTGAAGAATTCGGCGGCATAGCGCCCCTGCTCGCGCGGGCCGAACGACGAGGCCTTGCGTCCGCCGAACGGCACGTGGAAATCGACGCCGGCCGTGGGGAGATTGACCATGACCATGCCGGCTTCCGCATTGCGTTTGAAGTGGGTCGCGTGCTTCAGGCTGGTCGTTGCGATGCCGGCCGAAAGGCCGAAGGGGGTGTCGTTGGAGATGGCGAGCGCTTCGTCATAATCCTTTGCCCTGATGACGCTCACCACCGGGCCGAAGATCTCCTCGCGCGAGATGCGCATCTGGTTCGTCGCCTCGGTGAAGAGCGTCGGCTGCAGATAGAAGCCGGGCGTGTCGCGTGTCAGCACCTCGCCGCCAAAGGCCAGTCGCGCGCCTTCCGTCTTGCCGATATCGATATAGTCGGTGTCCTGCTTCAACTGCCGCTCATCGACAACAGGGCCGATATGCGTGCCCGGTTTCATGGCGTTGTCGACCGTCAGGGTCTTCAGCCGCTCGGTCAGAGCCGCGACGAAGCGGTCGTGAATGCCTTCGGTGACGATGAGCCGCGACGACGCGGTGCAGCGCTGTCCCGTCGAGAAGAAGCCGGAATTGGCAGCGGCCTCGACCGCGACCGAGAGGTCGGCATCGTCCAGCACCACCATCGGGTTCTTGCCGCCCATTTCCAGCTGGAACTTGCGGTTATGCTCGATCGATGCGAGGGCGACCCGCTTGCCGGTCCCGGTGGAGCCCGTGAAGGTCAACCCGGAGAGATCGGGGCTGTCGAGCAACGCCTGACCGACAACGGAGCCGCGCCCCATGACAAGATTGAGCACGCCCTTGGGCAGGCCTGCGCGGTTGAGGATATCCACGATCGCCCAGGCGCAGCCGGGAACGAGATCCGCGGGCTTGAAGACGACGGTATTGCCGTAGCAGAGCGCCGGCGCGATCTTCCAGGCGGGAATGGCGATCGGAAAATTCCAGGGCGTGATGATCCCGATGACGCCGAGAGGCTCCCGCGTGACCTCGACGCCGATCCCCGGCCGGGCGGACGGCACGGTCTCGCCGGCCAGCCGCAAGGCCTCGCCTGCGAAGAAATCGAAGATCTGCGCGGCGCGCGTGACCTCGCCGATGGCCTCCGGCAGGACTTTGCCCTCCTCGCGCGCCAGAAGCGCCCCGAGCTCTTCCTTGCGGGCGAGGATCTCGTCGGACGCCTTTCGCAGGATCGCGTGGCGCTCCAGAATGCCGGAGCGGGCCCATGCCGGAAAGGCAGCTTTCGCGGCGGCGATGGCCTGCTTCGCATCGTCGGCATTGGCCTGGGCATAAAGCCCGACCACGTCGTTGGTATCCGACGGGCTCAGGTTCTGGGAGGCGTGCGAGCCGACCCACTCGCCGGCGATCAGATTCTGGTAGATGGTCATGCTCGTCTCCTCCTGAAATCTGCTAGGCGACGTGTTCCGCGCCCAGCCTTGGCTCACACGCGAACGGCCAGCCAAAGTCTAGTTATCATATAACTGACGTATGTCATCCTATAATGCTTTGGTGAGACGTCAATAAATTTCTTCCTGACCGCGCGCTCCTTGGCCTATCTTCGTGATAAGACGAAACGAAACAAAGCGTTCGCGAAGCGGGGATTCTTGAAGAGATCGGACCACGACATCAAGGCAACGCCCGTCCGCAAGGGCCGGAACCTCGTCGCCACGGTGAGCCAGAGGCTGCGCGCGGCCATTGCCGAGGGACAGCTGAAGCCGGGTGAGAAACTGGCGAGCGAGAGCGGCCTGACGGAAGAGCATCAGGTCAGCAGAACCGTGATCCGCGAGGCCATCGCCTCTTTGCGGGCCGATGGACTTGTTGAAGTGCGCCACGGCGTCGGCGTCTTCGTGCTCGCCCCGCAGCCCAAGGCGCCCGGTGCGTTGCAGGGTGTCGATCCGAACCGGGTCTCGTCCATCATCGAGATGCTCGAGGTTCGCGCAGCGATCGAAATCGAAGCGGCGGGTCTTGCCGCCGGCCGCTGTTCTCCCGCGCAGCAGGAACTCATTTTCGAGGCGCTGCATGTCATGAATCAGCAGATCGCTTTGGGCACAGCCACCGTGGAGAGCGATCGTGCCTTTCACCTGGCGATTGCCGACAGCACCAACAATCCGCGCTTCCGGGAGCTTCTTCAGGCGATCGGGGAGCAGATGATCCCGCGTTCGCTTCTGGGCAGCGACCGGTCGGACGCGACATCGGCCGATTATCTCTCCCAGATCCAGCAGGAACACGAGATCATCGCTCGCGCCATCGCCGACCGGGACGAGGCGGACGCGCGCGATGCGATGCGCCACCATCTCAAGGGAAGCCAGCAGCGCTACCGGGCGATGATGCGCAACACACGCGGGTCAGCCTCAACATAGATCATACAAGTGTTGACAGAGATAATATCTCTTGGTAGTTTTCTCTCAGATGCAACATTTGGAGAAGACTGCCCGTGTCCATGGATCCCCTCGAGTTGAAGCAGGCGCTTGGCGCCGGCCTTCTGTCCTTCCCCGTCACGCCGTTCGGCGCCGACGGGCTCTTCAATCGCAAGGCTTATGAGGCGCATGTCGGCTGGCTCGCAGGCTTCGACGCGACGGTTCTCTTCGCTGCCGGCGGAACCGGCGAGTTCTTCTCACTCGAGCCGTCCGAAATCCCCGACATCGTCGCTGCCGCCAAGGCGTCGGCGGGCGCGACCCCGATCGTCGCCGGCTGTGGCTATGGCACGCGCATGGCGGTTTCCATCGCCAAATCTGCCGAAAAGGCTGGTGCCGACGGCATCCTTCTGTTGCCGCACTATCTGATGGATGCGAGCCAGGAAGGCCTCTACCAGCATATCAAGACCGTCTGCCAGTCGGTCTCCATAGGCGTCATGGTCTACAATCGCGACAATTCGATCCTGACCGCGGACACGCTGTCGCGCCTCTGCGACGCCTGCCCCAACCTCGTCGGCTTCAAGGATGGTTCGGGCGACATCGCGCTCGTCCGCCGCATTACCGCAACAATGGGCGATCGCCTGACCTATCTCGGCGGAATGCCGACGGCCGAACTCTTTGCAGACGCCTATCTTGGCGCAGGCGTGACGACCTATTCCTCGGCCGTCTTCAACTTCGTGCCGGCGCTCGCCCAGAAATTCTATACCGCGCTTCGGGCCGGCAACCTCGAAACCACGAACCGCATCCTGATCGACTTCTTCTATCCGTTCATGGATATCCGCAACCGGCAGAAGGGCTACGCCGTCTCGGCGGTCAAGGCGGGCGTGCGGCTGATGGGCTTCGATGTCGGCCCTGTCCGCGCGCCGCTGACCGACCTGACGGCCGAAGAGGTCCGGATGATGGAAGCGCTTTGCGAGCCCTATCGCAACATGCCCGCGACGGCCCAAGCTGCAGAGTAAGCCGCGGAGTAGCCAGGATACAGTGCATGAGGGCCCCGGCAATGCCGGGGCTTTCATGCGTTGTGGAGAGATGAGATCAGCGACGGGGCGCGTTGCGGAAGACAATGCACGCACTGCCGGCCTTGCGCACGATGGCGCAAAGGGCATCCGCCGCGCGACGGGTCTCGCGGCCGATCCGGGCTGCATAGCGCGGACGATAGCCGAAATTGCCGCCGCGCTGGCGTACGACAAGCGCGCGTTCGGCATTGTAGGGCGCCGGCAGCCGGGCGACGGCCAGCGTGAAGAGCTTCATCGCTGTTCCGGGGTTATAGTGGCCGGCCAGCTGGACACCCCACGGCGCCCAATCGGCAGAGCCTGCAAGGACCGGATCGCGGATGATGCGGCTGGTCGCAAGCGCAAGACAGGCATCCGCAAAGGGTTTGTTCGGGTCGAGAACCGGTGCGGCGGTGGCGGGCGGACTGGTTTTCCAGGTTTCGGCGGAATGGCCGGTGATGGCGAAGACATAATCTTGGGTCTCCAGCGGCAGCCGGCCCGTGGCGAGAAAGCGCGAGAGCCCGCCCTCCCCGGCATTATAGGCCGCCGCGGCAAGCCCAAGATTGCCGAACCGCAGGCGGAGTTCCAGCAGGTAGGCGGACGCCGCATCGAGCGACTGGATCACGTCGAAGCTGTTGTCGAGCCCGCGCAGGCGCGCCGTGCCCGGCATGAACTGGGCGATACCCTCGGCCCCCTTCGGACTGACCGCTTCGGGGCGGAACAGGCTTTCGCGCCAGAGCAGCCGCGCAAAATAATCCGGCGGAAGATCCGAGCGTCGGGCGAAATGCTCGATTGCGCCGCAGAGATCCGCATTGAAGCTCGCCTTGCGGATGCAGAGCGACGGCGCGGCCGCGCCACCGTCGTAGAGGCATCCGGCGTCCCGGTCCTCCTTCGTCTGCGCGACGGCGCCCGTCCCATGCCCGGCCGAGACAAGGGCGGCAAGCAGCAGCGCGGAAGACGCGCCTATCTTGGCGCGGGAGAAAGAGGCAGCGTTTGCCCTGCGCTCCCGCCACGTGGCCATCCCCCGCTGTGCAAGCATCGCAAGCCTCAGCGGGTCATGAGATCGTGCCAGGCAAGACCGTCGCGGGCGAGGAGATCGGCCGCGGCATCCGGGCCGAGCGAGCCGGGAGCGTAAAGCTCGGGCTTGCCGCCTTCTGCCCAACGGTCGAGGAACGGCTGCACGGCACGCCAGCCGGCTTCCACCGCATCCGCGCGCTGGAACAGGGTCTGATCGCCGGTCAGGATGTCATAGAGCAACGTCTCGTAGCCGTTGAGACGACCGATATCGAACAAACCGGCATAACGGAAGTCCATCACCGCCGGCTCCACCGCCACGCCGATGCCCGGTCGCTTGATCAGCATATCCAGGCTGATGCCCTCGTCGGGCTGGATCTGGATCACGATCCGGTTCGGCGGCAGATGGGCGTTTTTCAGGCGGGGAAACTGTGCGAACGGCACGGGCTTGAAGGTGACGATGACCTCCGTGTCCCGCACGGACAGCGCCTTGCCGGTGCGCAGGTAGAAGGGTACGCCGGCCCAGCGCCAGGTGTCGATCATCAGTTTCAGGGCGACATAGGTTTCGGTGGCGCTGTCCGGTTTCACATCGGGGGTTTGGCTGAAGGCGGGAATCGTCCGGTCGCCGATCGTGCCGGACGTATAAGCGCCGCGCACGCTGTTTTCGGCCGCCTCCTCCGGCTCGTAAATCCGGATCGCGCGCAGGACCTTGGCCTTCTCGTCGCGCACGGCTTCCGCATCGAAGCTGATCGGTGGCTCCATCGCCACCATGGAGAGGAGCTGGAACAGATGGTTGGGCACCATGTCGCGAAGCGCGCCCGTTCCGTCGTAGAAGCTGCCGCGCGTACCGACGTCGACGGTTTCCGCCGCCGTGATCTGGATATGATCGATGCTGTCGCTGTTCCACAGCTTCTCGATCATCATATTGGCAAAGCGCAGCGTCATGATGTTCTGGACCGTCTCCTTTCCGAGGAAATGGTCGATACGGTAGACCTGCGTTTCCGCGACGCGGGCGAGGATTCGCGCATTGAGGGCTTTGGCCGAAACCGCGTCGTGGCCGAACGGCTTCTCGATCGCGATGCGGCGAAACGCGCCGTCGCTTTCCGTCGTCAGGCCGTGATCGGCAAGCTTCTCGACGATATCGCCGAAGAAGCGCGGCGGCACGGCTAGATAGAAGACGGCATTGCCGGTCAATTCCGCGGCGAGCCCGGTGTAGATCTGGTCCGCCGTGAAGTCTCCGGCGCGGTAGTGCAGTCTCGGACGAAGGCTCTTCCAGGCATCCGCGCGCTGGGCGTCGCCCGCACCGAAATGGTCTGCGCCGAAAGTCTCCAGGCCGGTGCGCAACATCTCGTCGTCGCCGACATCCTTGCCGATGCCGAGAACGGTCGTCGAGGGGCTGATCAGGCCTTCCCGCTCCATGTTGATGAGCGCGGGTACGAGCAGGCGGCGGGTGAGGTCTCCGGTCGCGCCGAAGATAACCAGTGTGGCGGGCGGTGCGGGATCGAGATTGCCGAGGGCTGCGCCTGAATTGCTATCGGCGGTCTGCTGAACGCGGGCTGTCGGTGTGGTCACACGGGGTCTCCTTGACGGGTCGCAGCCGCACCGGCAACCAGCAGGCTGCTCGTACGGTCGATGCGAGAGATAGGGCGGCCAAAACCGGCTTCATCGGGCGAATGGCGGGAAAGGCAGGAAAGGCAGGCGTTGACTGAATCAGTTCTATCGATATGAATTGAAAATGCATCGGGTCAGCGTGGAGTGGAATGTCGTGAGCCGTAATTTTCTGGTCGTCGATCCCGAAGAGAACCAGGCCGTGCTCAAGGGGCTGGCCTCTCCGGCCCGTGTTTCGATCCTGAAACTGTTGCAGAATAAGGGTCCGATGAACGTCAACGACATCGCCGACGTGCTGCAGTCGCCGCAGTCCAGCGTCTCGATCAACATCCAGATGCTGCAGGAAGCCGGGCTGATCCGCACCGAAACCATCAAGGCGCGCAAGGGAAACCAGAAGATCTGTCACGCGCTCTATGACGAAATCCTGATCGTCCTGAAAAACGATATCAAGGAAACGGAACAGGATTCCATCGAAGTGTCCATGCCGCTCGGCCTCTATACGAGCTTCGAGGTCTCCGCGCCGTGCGGGCTTTGTTCGGTGGATGGCATTATCGGGCTCCTCGATGTCCCGAGCACGTTTCTGGACCCCGACCGCATGAAGGCCGGCTTGATCTGGTTCACCCGAGGCTATGTCGAATATCAGTTTCCCAACAATGCACGCCTTGCCAATACCGAGATCCGGGAGCTGGAATTCGTTCTCGAACTCTCGTCCGAGGTCCCCGGCACGAGCGCCGACTGGCCGTCCGATATCACGCTCGCCGTCAACGGCGTCGATGTGGCGACCTGGACCTCTCCGGGGGATTTCGGAGATAAAAGAGGGGTTTACACGCCGGATTGGTGGAAACTGAAGGGCTCGCAATACGGCAAGCTCAAGAGCTTTCGCATCAATGACGAAGGCTCCTATGTCGATGGCATGCGCATTTCGGACATCCGCCTCGCCGATCTCAAGCTCGAAGTCCATCATTCGATCCGGCTTCGGATCGGCGTTCTCGATGATGCCAAGCACCCCGGCGGCCTGAATATTTTCGGCCGTGGATTCGGCAACTATGATCAGGATATCATGCTGCGTCTGCGGACCAGAAAGTAGGATCGAACTTTCGCACTGCACAACACTTTCCGCTTGACGCTCCGTCTCCACTCCGCTTTATTCATCTTAAATCATGATACATATCATGAAATATGAATTACTCGGGAGGACGGCATGAAGGCGACGGTTATCGCCCATAGCAAATTCACGATCTCGGAGATCGACCCGCGGCTCTATGGCTCGTTCATCGAGCATCTCGGCCGCGCCGTCTATACCGGGATCTACGAGCCGGGCCACCCAACGGCCGACGCCGATGGCATGCGACGGGACGTCATAGACCTCGTGAAGGAGCTGCAGGTTCCGATCGTCCGTTATCCCGGCGGCAACTTCGTTTCGGCCTACAATTGGGAAGACGGTATCGGCCCGCGCGCGGAGCGTCCCGTTCGGCTCGATCTTGCCTGGCACACGTCGGAGAGCAACCAGGTCGGCATTCACGAATTCGCAGACTGGTGCGAAACCGTGGGTACGGAGATGATGCTCGCGGTCAATCTGGGATCGCGCGGCCTCGACGAGGCCCGCAACTTCCTCGAATATGTCAATCACGAAGGCGGAAGCACCTGGAGCGACAAGCGACGCGCCAATGGCCGCGAAGCGCCCTTCGACGTCCGTCTCTGGTGCCTCGGCAACGAAATGGACGGCCCCTGGCAGATCGGCCACAAGACCGCCGACGAGTACGGACGTCTGGCGCATGAGACGGCAAAGGCGATGCGCGCGTTCGACAGCCGGCTCGAACTCGTCGTCTGCGGCTCGTCCAATGCCCACATGCCGACCTACCCGCAATGGGAGGCGACCGTGCTGGAGCATACCTACAACGAAGTCGATCACATCTCGCTGCACATGTATTTCGAGAACCGGGCCAAGGATACGGCGAGCTATCTCGCCCGCAGCCTCGAACTCGACACCTATATCGGCACGGTCGCCGGTGTCATCGCCTATGTGAAGTCGAAGAAGCGGTCCAAGAAGGACGTCTATATCTCCTTTGACGAGTGGAACGTCTGGTACCACTCCAAGGAGCGGGACAAGGTGATCCTCGAAGGTCACAGCGGCTGGCCGGAAGCGCCGCCGCTGCTGGAGGACGACTACAACTTCGAAGACGTGCTGCAGGTCGGCTGCATTCTCAACACCTTCATCAACCGCGCCGACGTGGTGAAGATCGCCTGCCTCGCGCAGCTCGTGAACGTCATCGCGCCGATCATGACCGTGCCCGGAGGCCCGGCCTGGCGCCAGACGATTTTCTACCCCTATTATTACGCCTCGGTCTATGGTCGCGGCACGGCGCTGAAGCTGATGGTGGACAGCCCCACCTATGCGGTCGAGGACATCGGTGCGGTCCCCTATCTCGATGTCTCCGCCGTCCATGATGCGGCATCGGGTCATGTCACCTTCTTCCTCGTCAACCGGCATCTCACCGAGGCGCTCGATCTCGATGTCGGGCTGCTCGAATTCGGATCGCTGTCGATCGTCGAGGATCAGGTCATCGCCCATTCGAACCTCGGCATCACCAACACGGCCGAGGCGCCCGACACGGTCGTGCCGGTCAAGGGCGAAGGTGCGTCCTTTGCGGACGGCCGCCTCACGGCATCGATCGCGCCGCTCAGCTACCGGATGATCCGGCTGAAGGCCTGACGCAAGGGCAGTCCCGGACCGGAGGAGGAAACCCGGTCCGGTGACGCGAAACGACGGCAGTTTGGGTGGATGGTCGGGCGGGAACCCGCGCCGTCGCCGGGAGGACATGATGCAGACCTGTGTTTTAGACGATGCCGGCAGGAGGCTTGCATGACCGCGCAGATCGAGATCGACGGCGTCACGAAACGCTATGGCGCGATGACGGTGCTCGAAAACCTCTCGCTGTCCGTCAAGGCCAACGAATTCATGGTGTTTCTCGGCCCGTCCGGCTGCGGAAAATCGACGCTGCTGCGGATGATCGCCGGACTGGAAAGCGTTGACGAGGGCACGATCTCGATCAATGGCGAGCGGATCGACACGCTGCCGCCCGGCCAGCGCGGCATCGCGATGGTGTTCCAGTCCTATGCGCTCTATCCGCACATGACCGTCGCCGACAACATGTCCTTCGGCCTGAAGAATATCGACGTGCCGCAAGGTGTCATCGATGCACGCCTCGCGGAGGCCGCCCGCATGCTGGAAATCGGCCATCTGATGGAGCGCAAGCCCGGCCAGCTTTCCGGCGGGCAGCGCCAGCGCGTCGCCATCGGTCGCGCGATCGTCAAGGAACCGAAGGCCTTCCTGTTCGACGAGCCTCTGTCGAACCTCGATGCTGCCCTTCGCGTGCGAACCCGCGTCGAGCTCGCCCAGCTGCGCAATCGCGTGAAGTCGACCATGATCTTCGTGACCCACGACCAGATCGAGGCCATGACGCTTGCCGACCGGGTGGTGGTCATGAACAACCGCAAGATCGAGCAGATCGGTACGCCGATGGACATCTATCTTCGGCCGAAAAGCCGGTTCGTCGCGACCTTCGTCGGCTCGCCCACGATGAACTTCATGCCCGTGACGCTGTCGGAAAAAGGCGGCTTTCTGGTCGCGAGGCTTCCGGACGGCGCGGAGCTTGCCACCACGATCCGCGGCGATGGCGTGACCGCAGGCGAACAGACGCTCGGCATCCGCGCCGAAGCCGTCCGCCGCGCAGAGCCCGGCGCCGTCAACACCGTCCCCGGTCGGGTCGAGGTTCTGGAAAGGCTCGGCGACCGTACGCTCCTCTATGTCAGGCTGCGGGATGGCAGCATGATCGTCGCCGAAGATATCGGCATGAGCCGCGTCGCCATCGGCGACGAGATCGCGCTCTCGCTCGACGGCACGCGCACGCATCTGTTCGATGCCGAGGGCCGCGCGCGTCATGCGGAGGACGTCAGCCATGGCTGATCTCGCCCTTGCCCGCAAAGCCGAGACCACGGATGCAGCAACAGGGAGTCGGCGGGTCCAGAACGTCAACGCCCCGCTCTGGCGCAACGCGATTTTCGTCGCGCCCTATCTGGTGTTCTTCGTGCTGCTGCTCCTCGTCCCCTTGTTCTGGGGCATGTGGATGAGCCTGCACAAGGCGGATGCCTTTTCCACCGGCCGCTTCGTCGGACTTGCCAATTATACCCGGCTCTTCAACGACCGGATCTTTCTGCAGGCGATCGGCAACACCTTCTATTTCGTCCTCCTGACGGTTCCCGCGCTCGCGCTGATCGGCCTGCTTCTCGCGTTGGCGCTGAACCGGCAGACGCGCACGGCAGCCGTGCTGCGAACCATCTTCTTCGCCTCGTCCGTCCTGTCCGTCACCATCGTCACGCTCATCTGGCGCATCGTGTTCGTGCCGGGCTTCGGCCTCCTGTCCACGGTCTATGGCTGGTTCGGTGCGACAAGCCCGGCCTTCCTGTCCGATCCGAAGCTCGTCATGATCGCCATCGCCATCGCCACGATCTGGTGGTGCATCGGCCTGCCGATGATGCTGTTTCTCTCCGCGCTCCAGCAGATCCCCGGCGATATCTACGAGGCTGCGGCGCTCGACAATGCCGGACGCTGGCGGACCTTCCGGTCCATCACCTTCCCCTCGATCAAGCGCACCTTCGTTCTCGTGGTCGTCATCCAGATCGTGCTGCAGTTCCAGCTCTTCGGGCAGGCGCGGCTGATGACGAATGGCGGACCCAACAACGTGTCCACGCCGCTCGTGCTGTACATCTACGACGCCGCCTTCAAGCGGTGGGATCTCGGCCTCGGCGCTGCGGCTTCCGAAGTCCTGTTCGCTCTCATCCTCATCGCCGCCATGATCCAGTACGCCGTTTCACGCCGAAAAGGAGAGGACGCATGAGCGCGACGACAGCCTCCCCCGCGCCGACGACCGCTGGCGGTCCCACGGGAATGGTCGGCCGCAGCACGGGCGATCGCATCATCCTCGCGCTCACCATCGCCATGGCCGTCATCATGATGGCGCCGATGGTCTGGGTCGTCGCTCTGTCTCTCAAGGATAACAAGGAACTGATGGCGAGCATGAACGCCGTGTTCCATGCGCCCTATACGCTGCAGAACTACCTGAACATCCTCACCACCTCGTCGGTCTTCCGGTGGATTCTCAACAGCCTCATCGTTTCCGGCGGCGTGACCTTGGGGACGCTGGTGCTCTGCTCGCTCGCCGGTTACGGCTTTGCCCGGCTCAACTTTCCCTTCCGCAACGCGCTGTTCGTGATCGTGCTCGTCGGTCTCGCCATTCCGGAACAGGCCGTGCTGATTGCGCGTCACCAGCTTTTTTCCTGGCTCAAGCTGCATAACACCTATCCGGGCCTGATCCTGCCCTGGCTGTCGGCGCCGTTCGGCGTGTTCCTGATGACGCAGTATTTTCGCGCGATCCCGAAGGAATTGGACGAGGCGGCCCTTCTCGACAATGCCAGCCGCTTCAAGATCTTCTGGAAGGTGCTGCTGCCGCTGACGGTGCCCGCTCAGGCGACGCTCGGCATCTTCACCTTCCTCAGCGTCTGGAACGACTATTTCTGGCCGCTGATCTCGGGCACGAAAAAGGAAATGTACACGCTGACCGTCGGGATCGCCTCGACGCAGACGAATTTCGCGCAATCCGAGGGCCTGGGCTTCCTGATGTCGCAGGCGGTGTTCGCCAGCGCGCCGATCCTGATCCTGTACCTGTTTTTCCAGAAGTACATCGTTACCGCCGTATCCGGTGCTGCCGTGCGGTGAAGAGACTGCCCGACCTCGAGGACAAGAGGCCGGTAAACGCGATCATGATATGGAGGAGACACGCATGATGCATGTATGGAGGACGTCTATCCTGGCTGCGGCTTCGGCCCTTGCCGTGATGGCGGCAACGCCGTCGTTCGCAGCCACCGAGCTCAGCCTGCAGCGCTTCTTCGGCGCCTGCGATGCCGATTTCGGCAGCAATACCGATGTGGCCAAGGCCGTCGGCGAATGCGGGATCATCACCTCGATGATCAACAAGTTCAACGCCGACAATCCCGACATCCACATTTCGGTAACGACGGTGGAATGGCCTGGCTACGATCAGCTCACGGCGCAGTTCGCGGCCGGCGATCCGCCCGATATCGTCTCCATCCACCATTCCGCCCTGTCAGACTACCAGTCCAAGGGCCTCCTGATGCCGCTCGACGAGGTTCTGGCCTCGGTCGGCGTCAAGCCGGGCGACTTTACCGATGCGGCGCGCGGCGGCGTAACCAAGGATGGCCAGATCTATGGCCTGCCGATCGACAACTGGACCATGCTCTACCACATCAACATGGACCTGTTTAAGCAGGCGGATCTCGTCAATGCCGACGGCACGCCGAAACTGCCGACCAGCGTCGACGAACAGCTCGCGCAGGCGAAGCAATTCCGCGAAAAGACAGGCAAGCCCTACTTCGTACAGAACCTCGCCAACGAGGTGGCGCTCTATACCCGGAATTTCTACACCTACCTGTTCCAGCAGGATTCCGACTTCTTCGCCGATCCGCTGAAGGTGAAGCTGAAGACGCCGGAGGCCAAGAAGGTCCTGGACATGTACAAGGCCATTTACGACCAGGGCGACACCACCAAGGATATGGATTACGCCGCCAGCATCAACGCCTTCCTCGCCGGTGAGGGCGGCGTCCACCTCAACGGCACATGGGTGATCGGCGACTACACTGCGTCGTCGGAGACGGCGGGAACCGCACTGAACAAGGGCGGCTATGCCGTCTATCCCTATCCGCAGCTGTTCCCCGGCAAGAAAGCACAATATGCCGACGGCCATGCCTGGGGCATTTCGCAGAAGGATCGCTCGCCCGAAGAGGTCGCTGCCATCGGCAAGTTCCTGAAATTCTTCAAGGACAATGATTTCGAATGGTCGCGGACGGGCCATCTGCCATCGGTCAAGGCCGTCTTTGAAATGCCGGAGTTCAAGGCGCTGCCGCACCGCGATACCGTCGCGCCGATCGCCACGCTCGGCACGGCCCTGCCGTCGACCGTCCAGCGCCAGTTCGCTATCCAGGACATCATCGGCCAGGAAATGAACGCCGCGATGACCGGCCAGAAGGACGTCGATGCCGCGCTCGGCGATATGGAGAACCGCATCAACGATCTGCTCGCCAATCTGTAGACGCCGGACGACATCCATAGACCTCGACGGCGTCACTCCCTGCCGAAGAGGTCAAGGCCCGCCGCTTTCCCTGAAGCGGCGGGTCATTCGCATGCCGGGTGCCCATTCGTCCGTAAATCGGGCATAACGCTGTGCACCCGACAGGAAGATGGGGAAACGATGAGCGAAGCGCGAGATCGGAGTAACCGGCATTGGGGTCTGCGTGTCGGCTTGTCGCTCTTCTATGCGGCCGCAGGCATCCTTCATCTGGCCTGGCCATCCCCGTTCCTGACGATCATGCCCGGCTTTGTGCCGAAGCCGGACATGGTCATCGCGATAACGGGCATTTGCGAGCTTCTCGGCGCGATCGGCCTCTGGTTCCGCGCGACCGTGCGGTCTGCAGCGGTCGGCCTCGCGCTCTATGCCGTTTGTGTCTATCCGGCGAACATCAAGCACGCCGTCGACGGCCTGACCGCGATCGATGCGGGCATATGGCCCTGGTTCTACCACGTGCCCCGCCTCGCACTGCAGCCGGTGCTCGTCTGGCTGCCGCTCTATGCCGCCGGCATTCTACGCTGGCCGTTTCGCGACCGAAATCAGACGGTCTGACGGATCAGGGTTTGAGCGATGGGCTGAAGGCGAGAAGACTCAGGATCTCGAACAGCATCTGTGCGCCGGCCTGGGCGGTGTTGGTCGTGCTGTCATATTGCGGCGCGACCTCGACGACGTCGCCACCGACGAAATTGACGCCTTTCAGGCCGCGCAGCAATTCCAGCGCCTCCCGCGTCGTCAGGCCGCCGATCTCGGGCGTTCCCGTGCCGGGTGCAAAGGCCGGATCGAGACTGTCGATGTCGAAGGAGAGATAGGTCGGCCCGTCGCCGACGATCGCGCGCGCCTTATCAATAATTGCGCCGATGCCGAGACCGTTGATCTCTTCGGCGTGGATGACGGTCATGCCGGCATCATAGGAAAACTCCCAGAGATATTCGGACGAGCCGCGAATGCCGATCTGGATCACCCGCGTCGGATCGAGAACGCCGTCGAGAACCGCATTCCGGAACGGGCCGCCATGGTGAAACTTGGTGAGATCGTAGGCGCCGCCCGTGTCGCAATGGGCGTCGATATGGATCATGCCGACCGGCCGATCGCGCCCGACCGAGCGCAGAATGGGATGGGTCACCGAATGGTCGCCGCCGACCGAGAGCGGCAGGATGCCCCTGCCGACGATCCTGTCGATATGCTGCTCGATGTCTTCGTGGCTCATCTCCAGCCGGTAGCGGCTGCGAAAAGGCACGTCGCCGATATCGGCCACGCGTAGCTCGTGCACCGGCGCGACCTCAAGCACGTGATTGTAGGGGCCGATCCGCTCGATGGTTCGCAATGCCCGCGGCCCGAAGCGGGAGCCTGTGCGGTTGGTAACGCCGAGATCCATGGGAATGCCGAGCAGGGCCACCTGCAGCGCGTCGAAGGCCTCGCTTTCGCCGGGCTCGACCAGAGGTGCCGACAGCAGCGTCGGGATCCCGGAATAGGGTGCGGCCCGCGTGCCGCTTTCGGAGAAGATATGCGCGGCCACGCGGCGAAAGCGGGGATCGCTGATCTCGCCACCATGCCCGGTCGCATATTTCTCGCGCAGTTCCCGCAATCTCTGTTCGGTCAAGGTCATCCCGGCGCTCCCGTGTTACAAGAGCCTGACGCTACCGTCGCGCGCCGGCAATTCAACCGAAATCGGGCGCGCGTCTGCAGGAATGCTCAGGCTGCCCGCGCATGCTGCGTGTCGTCGTCCTCCAACAGGCGGAAGCGGGCGACGAGGCCGGCGAGCATGTCGATATCCTCGGCAAGCTGGAGCGTGGCGGCGTTGGTCTCTTCCACCATCGCGGCATTCTGCTGGGTCATCTGGTCGATCTGGTTGACGGAGCCGTTGACGGATTCGAGCGATGTCGACTGGTCGCGGCTCGACAGAGCGAGGTGATCGACATGGCCGGCGATGTCGACGATCTGGTGGGCGATCTCCATCAGGGCGCTGCCGGTCTGCTCCACGAACTGCGAGCCCGTGGCCACCTCGGCAGAAGATTTCGAGATCAGCCCACCGATTTCCTTGGCGGCCAGCGCGGAACGCTGCGCAAGGTCGCGCACCTCCTGCGCGACGACCGCGAAACCCTTGCCCGCCTCGCCTGCCCGCGCCGCCTCGACGCCGGCGTTCAGGGCGAGAAGGTTCGTCTGAAAGGCGATCGCGTCGATCGCACCGACGATCTGCCCGATCTTGTCGGAAGCCTCGCGGATGCGCATCATGGCCGAGATCGCATTCTGCACGATGCCGGAGGAGTTGTCGGCATTGCGCTTGGCGCGCTGGACGATGCCCTGGACGTCGTTGGCGCGGCCGGCTGCCGTGCGCACGGTGGACGAGACCTCATCGACCGCAGCCGAGGTTTCCTCGAGCGCTGCCGCCTGCTGCTCGGTGCGCTTGGCGAGATCGCCGACGGCATCGGCCATCTGCTGGCCATTGTGATGGATGGCACTGGAGATATGGCGGATCTCGCCGAGCGTCTCCCGCAGCCCGCCCACGGACGCGTTGAAATCGTTGCGCAGACGATCGAGATGCGCCGCGAAGGGCGTGTCGATGGTGAAGCTCATATCGCCACGCGCGAGGCGCGACAGGGCCTGCGCCAGCGTGTCCACGGCAAACTGCACCTCGCGCGCCGCGTCCTGGCGCTCCGCGTCGCTGCGCAGCCGGTGGGCCTCGGTCTCGCGGCGCGTTGCCTCCGCCTGCTCTTCCATCGATACCTTGGCGAGCGCGCTGCCTTTGAAGACAGACAGTGCACGCGCCATGTCGCCGATTTCATCCGAACGGTTCTCGCCTGTGATCGACGTATCCAAAGCACCATCGGCAAGCCTGCGCATCGCCGCGGTGATCTGTCCGATCGGTCCCTTCAGCGTCATCACCAGCGCCGTTCCGGCGAGAAGCGCGATGAGAATGCCCACAAGCGTGGCGCCGAGCGAAATCGTATTGGCCTGCTCGCGCTCGGTACCGGCGCTCTGCTTCTGGTTTTCGGCGAATTCCGTGAGCAGCGTCCATGTCCCGTCGATCTGCGCGGCCGCGGCATCGAATTCGGAGCGCTGCTTCTGCGACAGAGCGAGGAGCGCAAGGGCGTTCGCCTCCAAAGACGTCAGGGCCGGCTTCGCCTTTGCCGGAAGTTCGGCGAGGACCGTATCGCCGGGAACGGCGGTGGCAAGGCCTTCCACTTCCTTGCCATAGGCATAGAGCGCCTGCTGAACCTTCTTCACACCGCTGTCGTCGGGAACGGCGGCAAGCTCGGCGAAGACGACGCGGATCTGGTTGGCATTGCCGACGATGGCGCGCAGCTTGTTGCCGACGCGGTCAGCCTTGGCGATCTCGCCTTCCGCGGCGGCAAGCGCTGAGACGGCATTGCGGAGCGCGTCGTCGGACGCCGTCTTGATTGCGGCTCCGGCACGATCGAACGATGTCATCGCGGTGAGGAGATTGCCGGCCAGCAGTGGATCGGCACCAGCCTTTGCAGCGGTGTCGCCGAGCGCTGCGATCTCGGGCTTCAATGCATCGACGGCGGGGAGCGAGACCTTGCCGAGCGCCTTGAGCGTGGCTTCGAGAGTGGTGGCGACCGCCGGCAGGCCCGCCTTGACGATCTTGATGCGGTCGGCATCGCTGGGTGCTGCACTCGCCTGTTTCGCAAGCGCCTGAGCGGCAGAACCGAGCGCGCCGACCTGCAGCGCCGTCTTCAGATCGGTCTTTGCGGATTTCTCGATGGTCTTGGCGCCAGCCAGCAGAACGAAGGCCTGCTTGCCCGCGGCCGCCTGCACGGCAAGCAACGCCTCGGTGCTGGCGCCGACCTCGGTCGCGATCCGTTCGCGATCGGTCTGCAGCCCCCACAGGGTTTCAATATTGGCGGCGATCGTGGCCGACTGGGCCAGCGCCTCATCGAGGCGGGTGACATCGGTCTCCGCGCGAAGGCCGTCCGCCATTGTCTTGAGGTCGGCAATTTCGTCGTTCAATTCCTTGCGTGCCGCATCGTGCGTTTCCGCCGAGGGCTGCAGAAGGAAGCGCGACATGGCGGAGAAGACCTGCTTGAAGCCGCTGAGCGATTGGAGGACGCTATTGGAGATTTCCATGCGGCCCTGGAGCAGGCCGGAGGTGTAGAGGCCGGTCACGCCGACGGCGGTGATGCTCAGCACAAACGGCGTGAGCAGTACCAGCACCTTTGTCTGGATCCGGATCCGAGACATCAAACGATCGATCATGAAAGGCTCCCCTACCCCTGGGCTCTTACCGATGGATCGGTTTCTCCCGCGGGCATCCTCTCAGATGCAGATTAAAACATAATAAAACACTTACCATTCCGAAGCCCCTTCCCGGGCCCCTTGCGCGGCTGGCGGACACCGCGACGTGTTGTCCATCGAAAGGGATTTTGACATTGCGGCGGAGGGCGGTTCCTGCCATTGCGGCTGTGCCGAATGCCTCTTCTCTGCAAAGGCTTTCGCGACGGGAGGGCCAGATGATTTCGGACGTGAGCACAAAGGGACCGCTGACCGGCATCGCGCTGGCCTCGGCCGGCTATGCCTGCTTTGCCCTGCAAGACGCCATCGTCAAATGGCTGCTGACGGATTATGCCGTGCCGCAGATCCTGTTCTTCCGCAGCCTCGTGATCGTCGCCATCACCGGCGTCCTCGTGCGCGTCCGCAAACATCCGTCCGCGCTGCAAAGCCCTTACCGCAAGACGCTGGTGCTTCGCGCCGCGCTGATGCTGGTCGCCTGGCTGCTGTTCTACAATGCCGCCCGGTCGCTCGGCCTTGCGGAACTGACGACGCTGTATTTCTCGGCGCCGATCATGGTCATGTTCCTGTCGATCCTGGTTCTGAAGGAAACGATCGGCGCGGGACGCTGGATCGCCTGTATCGGCGGCTTCATCGGGGTGGTCGTTGCGGCAAACCCCACCCATTCCCCGAACCTCGTGCCGGCCGCCATGTGCGTCGTCGCGGGCTTCTGCTGGGCCTGGAGCACCATTCTCGTGCGTCTGGTCAGCCGCAGCGAATCCACCCTGACGCAGATGTACGCGACGAGCCTTCTGTTCGGTCTCGCCTGCGCGCTCTCGCTCCCCTGGGTGTGGACGACGCCGGATGCGGCGGGCTGGAGCCTGCTGCTTGCCCTCGGCCTCATCTCGACCATCGGCCAATACCTGCTCTATGACGGCTTCCGCTACGCCCCGGCCTCGGCGATTGCCCCAGTCGAATACACGGGTCTCATGTGGGCCTTCGTCTACGGATATCTCATCTGGGCGGAGATCCCGGCGCTGAACGTCTTCATCGGTGCGCTGCTGATCGTCGCGTCAAGCGTGCTGCTCATCGTCTGGGAACGACGGGGGCAAGGCCCCCGTCGCAGGTGTTCGGCGGTCTGACCGGATCAGCCCTGGATGAAGGCGAGAAGGTCGGCGTTGAGCACGTCCGCGTTCACCGTCAGCATGCCGTGGGAGAAGCCCGGATAGGTCTTCAGCGTTCCGTTTTTCAGGAGCTTGATGGCCTTCAGGGCGGCATCGGCAATCGGCACGATCTGGTCGTCCTCGCCGTGCAGCACCAGCGTCGGCACCGAAATGGCCTTCAAGTCGTCCGTCTGGTCGGTTTCCGAAAAGGCCTTGATGCCGTCGTAATGGGCCTTGGCGCTGCCCATCATGCCCTGGCGCCACCAGTTGCGAACCACGGCCTCCTGCACCTGAGCCCCATCGCGGTTGAAACCGTAGAAGGGACCGGCCGGAACCTCGTGGAAGAAGACGGCGCGGTTGGCAGCGAGCGCCGAGCGGAAACCGTCGAAAACCTCCAGCGGCAGGCCTTCCGGATTGCCCGCCGTCTTCAGCATCAGCGGCGGAACCGCTGACACCAACACGGCCTTGGCCACGCGTCCGGCCGGTTCGCCATGCTTGGCCACATAGCGGGCGACTTCGCCGCCGCCCGTGGAGTGGCCGATATGGACGGCGTTCTTCAGATCCAGCGCCTCGACGACGGCAAAGGCGTCGGCGGCATAGTGGTCCATGTCGTGCCCTTCGGACACCTGCGCCGAACGGCCGTGGCCCCGGCGGTCATGGGCGACGACGCGAAAGCCCTTCGAGACGAAGAACAGCATCTGTGCGTCCCAATCGTCGGACGACAGCGGCCAGCCGTGGTGGAACATGATCGGCTGGGCATCTTTCTGACCCCAGTCCTTGTAGAAAATCTCTGTACCGTCCTTGGTGGTGATAAAGCCCATGGTGGTCTCTCCTTCGGATGCGCTCGGCTTGCGGGGTCCGCCGCAAGAGCGGTTTCATCAATCGGCAGCAGGCGGGCATCGTCCCGGACAATGCCCAATTGCTTTTTACGCCAGAAACGCATCTTTGAAAGCCACGGCTGACGGTTTGGATCCCGTTCCTTGCGGCAACGCACAATTTTTCCGACCTAAGCCCATCCGCTGAAGGCTTGCCTAACCTTTCTTGGCCAGCTGCATCAGGGCGACCTGCTGTTGCAAGCGGCGCTGGGCCTGATCGACCACGACGGCGACGATGATGACGATGCCCTTGATGACCATCTGCCAGAAGGAAGAGACGCCCATCATCACGAGCCCGTCCGAAAGAATGCCGATGACGAAGGCGCCGATGATGGTGCCGCCGATCGTACCGCGCCCGCCGGACATCGACGTGCCGCCGAGGACGGCCGCCGCGATGGCATTGAGCTCGAACGAGTTGCCGGTTGCCGGATGCGCCGCCATGAGTTCGGACGAGATGACGATCCCGACGATCGCGGCGCAGAAGCCGGAGAACATGTAGACGAACATCTTCACCCGGTTGACCCGGATGCCCGACATGCGCGCCGCCCGCTCATTGCCGCCGACGGCGAATATCTGCCGGCCGAGCGGCACGTAACGTGCGAAATAGGCGGCCGCGAGCGCGACGACGATGAGGATCCAGATCGACACCGGCAGGCCGATGATGCGGCCCGAACCCAGGAAGCCGAAGCCTGTGGTTGCAAGCTCCGGCTTGCCGACGAGGTTCGGAAACGTCTGCCCGTCCGACGACAGCAGCGCCAGGCCACGCGCGACATAGAGCGTGCCGAGCGTGGCGATGAAGGGCGCGACGTTCAGCCGGGTGATCAGCAGCCCGTTGACCGCGCCGATCAGGATGCCGACCGCCAGCGTGATCAGGCAGACCTCGACGATATTGAAATAGATCGTGTAGCCGATCTGCAGATCGATGCCGTTGAGGATGAGCCCGCCGGCCACCATGCCGCACAGCCCGACGATGGAGCCGACCGAGAGATCGATGCCGCCGGTGATGATGACGAAGGTCATGCCCATGGCGAGGAACGCGTTCAACGC
Source organism: Rhizobium sp. PP-F2F-G48 (assembly GCF_004342335.1). Classification (NCBI taxonomy): domain Bacteria; kingdom Pseudomonadati; phylum Pseudomonadota; class Alphaproteobacteria; order Hyphomicrobiales; family Rhizobiaceae; genus Rhizobium; species Rhizobium sp. PP-F2F-G48. The sequence continues at coordinate 297,992 of NZ_SLVH01000007.1, forward strand.
CACGTGCTTCGACATCAGGATGATGTTGGCGGTTGAGAGGAAGTTCGGCGCGAAGGCGGAGAAGAAGGCGATGACGGCGAAGAGCGCGATGAATGTCCGCAGCTTCATCAGCGTCAGAAGAAGCGAGCCGCTGTCTGCCGAGGCTGCCGGTGTGGTCGTGGTGGCCGTCGTCATGGCGCGTGGTCTCCGCTGGTCTGTGTCGATTTGTGCCCGATCGATGCCGCCTGCACGATCGCCTCCTCGCTCGCATCCGCCCGATCGAGGATGGTGGTGATGCGGCCGTTGCTCATCACGGCGATCCGGTCCGACAGCGCCATGACCTCTTCGAGGTCGGAGGTCGAAAACAGGATGGCGAGCCCCTCGCCCGCCAGCCGGCGCATGGTGCGGAAGACGTCTGCCTTCGCGCCGACATCGATGCCGCGGCTCGGCTCGTCCATCAGCAGTACCTTGGGCTTTGTCATCAACGCCTTGCCGATGACGACCTTCTGCTGGTTGCCGCCCGACATGGAGGTCACGTCGAAATCCGGATTCGGCGCCTTGATCGCGAGATCCCGGATCGCGTCCGCTATGGCGGACCGCTCGCGCTCGCCGGTGATATGGAACCTGAAGCGCACGAACCGGTCGAGGCTGGCAAGCGTCAGGTTTGCGGCGATCGACAGAACCTGCACCAAGCCTTCGCGCTGACGATCTTCCGGGATCAGCGCCAGCCCGCGCTTGATGCGCGTCGGAGTGTCGCGCGCAGCGATTTCCGCGCCATCGACGAAAATTCGGCCGGTGGCATGCGGGTGCTGTCCCATCACGCACTCGAAGAACTCGCTGCGTCCCGCACCCATCAACCCGTAGATGCCGAGCACTTCGCCGGCCCGCACGGAGATCGAGAGGTGATCGACCGCAAGGCCACCGGTTCGCCGCGCAAGCGAGATGTCTTCGGCGCGAAAGGCTTCGCGACCGAGGGTATGATCGACAGATTTGGCGAAATCCTTGGCATCCGAGCCGATCATCGAGCGCACGATCCAGCGGGTATCGATGTCCTTGACGAGCGCCTGACCGGTGATCTGCCCGTCCCGCAGCACGGTGATGTGGTCGCCGATGCGCATCAGCTCCTCCAGCCGATGCGAGATGTAGACGATCGCCACACCCTGCGCTTTCAGCTCGGCGATCACCTTGAACAGGATATCGACTTCGGCAGCCGACAAGGCCGAGGTCGGCTCGTCGAGAATGAGGATGCGGGTGTCGAGCGAAAGCGCCTTGGCGATCTCGACCAGTTGCTGCTGGCCGATCGGCAGGTCTTCCACCATCGTCTCCGCACTGATGCCGGCGTCAAGCCGGTCGAGGAAGAGATTGGCCTTCTCGATCTGGGCCTTGTGATCGATGCCTAGGAACCCCCGGACGATCTCGCGCGTGGCGAAAATGTTTTCAGCAACGGACAGGTTTCCGAAGAGGTTGAGCTCCTGGAACACCATGCCGATGCCGTGTTTCTGCGCGTCGGCCGGAGAATGAAACTCGACCGGTTTCCCGTCGAGGAGAATACGCCCGAGCGAGGGACGCTCGACGCCGGCGATCATGCGCATCAGCGTCGATTTTCCCGCGCCGTTCTCACCGACGAGCACGTTGACCGCACCCCGACGCAGGGAGAGAGTGGCATTCTTGACGGCGACGATGCCGGAATAGACCTTCGTCACATCCTCCAGCTGGAGGATGATATCGTCCTGAGCGTCGATGCTGGAATGAGAGGCCATGGTCATGGGCTCAGCGTCATCGTCACGGGCGTCAGAAGCGGCAGCTGGCCTTTGGCCTGCACGGGAAAAGCGCCGACCGCCTCCACCTTCCGGCCTTCCAGCCCCTCGCGCGGCAGCGCCTTCAGCACATCCTCGTTCAGGCGGGCATTGAAGGCCTTGCCGAACTCGGCCCACTGGATCTGGTTCTTGAACTGGTTGAAGCTGACGAAATCGAGGCTGTCGCGGATCGCCGTGCCCTTGATGACGGGGCCGATCTGGATCCGCACATCCGCCTTGCCGTCGCCGTCGATATCCGTGTCGAGATAGCCGGCGCGCGACCCGGTCTCCGCCTTGACGACGCTGCCCGAGACCTTCGCGGCATAGGTCCAGGGGGCGTTGCCCTCTTTTTCCTTGTGACCATATTTTGCGGCGGCGGCATCGGGATCGGACGCGATCAGCGCGGCGACATCGCTGTAAGGTCCGGCTTTGGCAATGAGATAGGGCACCACCTTCGGCGCCCAGAGTTCGGTCGCCTGCCGCTCGGGATTGAAGCCGCCACTTGCGGCCTCCGCAGCCTCTTCGGCCGTCGGCGTCTTGATGATCTTGCAGCCGGGCAGGACCATCAGGATGGCCGAGGCAAGGCACAGCGCGGCAGCGGCGGTGAAACGCGGCATTCCGTCAACTCCGGATGTAAAAAGGCGCGGGCGGCGCGTGAGAACGAACCGCCCGCTTCAGGAAAGTGCGATCAATTCTTGAGAGCAAAGGTCTCAAGCTTATCGGCGTTCTCGGCGTTGATCAGCACGCAGTCCATCAGCTGCTTTTCTTCGGCTGGTCCTTTGCCGGTCTTGATGTAGGCGTCCGCCTGCTCGACGGCCATCTGGGCCTGTGCATAGGCCGGCTGCATCACGGTCGCCTTGATGCCACCTGCCTTGATGCTGTCGCGGACATCGTTGGAGCCGTCGAAGCCGACGACGATGACGTCCTTGCGGCCGGCGGCCTGCAGCGCTGCGATCGCGCCCATCGCCATCGTGTCGTTGCCGGCGATCACGCCTTTGATTTCCGGATTGGCCTGCAGGATGGTCTCCATCTTGGAGTAGCCTTCCGTCTGGCTCCAGTTGGCGGACTGCTGCGCCACCATCTTCAGGTCCGGATATTCGTCGATGATATCGTGGTAGCCCTTGGACCGGATGCCGGCGTTCAGGTCGGCCTCGCGACCGAGCAGCTCGACGTAATTGCCCTTCTCGCCCATCAGCTTGACGAACTCTTCGGCGCCGAGCTGGGCACCCTGATAGTTGTTGGAGACGATCTGGGAGACGGCGACGCCGGTTGCATTGATTTCGCGGTCGATCAGGAAGGACGGAATCTTCGCATCCTTGGCCTTCTGCACGGCGGCGATCGAGGCTTCCGAACCGGCATTGTCGAGAATGATCGCCTTGGCGCCGCGACCGATGGCGGTATCGATCAGCTGCGACTGCTTGTTGGCGTCGTCGTCATGCACAAGCACGAGCGTCTCGTAGCCGAGTTCCTTCGCCTTGGCTTCCGCCCCGACGGCTTCGGCCTTGAAGAACGGGTTGTCGTGGCTCGGCGTGATGATCGCGATGAGATCGGCCGCGTAAGACGGCATGGCCGTTCCGAGTGCGAGAACGCCGGCGAAGGCGGCAAGGGTCAGTCTGCGTGTGAGTTTCATGTGGTCCTCCCGGTTATCGTTTTGTTAAGCGGCCCCGCCTCCCTGCGGGCCCGTATTCGCTGGACGACGGTGCCGCCTTGGCGCGACACCCGTCCGTCCCGTTTCTGGCGCTCAGGTGATCCGCCGAATGCTCTCGGCGATTTCCTGCGGCTCGAAGACGTTCTTCCAGTCGTCGCGCATCAGCGCGGGGATGCCGAATTCGATCGCCTTGTTGCAGGCATCCGAGAACACGCCGTCCACTTCCTTGAAGATGACGGCGCCGAGCACGTTCATGTGGCCGAGCAGGAA
>NZ_SLVH01000008.1:0-288803 GCF_004342335.1 Rhizobium sp. PP-F2F-G48
CCCGTTCCGTGATCTGACGAACCGCGTCCCGCTTAAACTCTTCGCTGAAATTCGATTTGCTCATGATGCTCTTCTTGCCTCAATTTAGGAAAGAAGGTGTCTACAAATCTCGGGGCTATTCACTCCTTCTTCAGAAGAGACTGAACTAGCTCGGTTTTTGAGCCTCGCGATGTCGAAAGGCGGACAAAAGAAAGGCGGTCGATCCAGATATGTTGCCACAACGTTTGTCTGAGAGCAATCAGCGTAAATCTTTGCGCGCTTTCGGTAAAATCTGCCTTGGTTGTGACGGCGTCGATGAGCCTTTTACCATCGGGTTCATACGACCCATTAATCTGTCCTTGTCCCATAACTGATGTTTTAGGGCGGCCAGCACGTGGACGATCACCAAAAGCTTGGCGATGTTGGTGAGGAGTTCGTGGGTAGCACCGGTCCAGGCTCCGAGATCGGGCATGAAGCCAATCGGAATTAGATTGAGAAATCTGACCTGTTCCACATCAAGCCGCTCGCCGCCATACGGCACGAGCGCCAGCATCCCGGTGACAGGGAGGCCAATCATCAAAAAATAGAACATCCAGTGGACGAGATGGGAAGCCCACACCTGCCACTTGGGCATGGCGGTCGGCAGCCTGGGAGGCGGGTTTGCAAGCCGCCAGAACAGCCGGGCCAGGCCAAACAGCAAGATCAATACCCCGACTGACGCGTGGGCAGAGGGCTTCCACCCCGCCATCGACCCACCGACCGGCACCCTGATCCAGTTGTCGCCAACCGTCTGCTGAAACAGCATGACCAGCATAAGAATGGCGGTGATCCAGTGCAGCCAGATGGCCGTGCGGGTGAAGCGTTCGGCACGATCAGTCATCGGCGTCTCCCCCGGAAACTAGGTGTTTTAGGGCGCCACTATCCCAGGCGCGTGCCAACCGCTCGCCAGAGCGGAGGTGAGCAATTACGCGAGGAATGAATGAACCGGCACGGTAAGTCTAGAACTTGTACCCGACCATCAACATCGCTGACGGCTGCACATCGTCCTGAACGATCGGGCTGTCGGTGGCATCGCCCGTAAGGAAGCCAACACCGGCCTGGCCACGAATGAGCCAGTTCTCCGTTGCCATGTAGGTGACGGATGCTTCGATATCGAAGCGCTTCAACCCGGCGCCGGCGTCATATTGGCTGAGGCCAGAGCGGGCGGACTGCTCGGGCGTAACGCCAAAATAGCTTTCCATATGATTGTCGTCTGCAACGGTCGCAGATGCCCCGGCAGACAGGATGAACCGGTCGTATCGCTGAGAAATGTTGGCACCGAACTTGCCTACCAGTCCGTCGCTTCCGCCGATGGTCTTGTCGATGGATGCGTAGAATTCAGCAGGGCCCGCTTGATAGGAGAGCTTACCGCCGATGACACCGCCGGCATCGACGTCACCAAGCCCTCTGAGATGATCGGAGTCATCTTCGGACCGGCCCATTTCATATCCGCCCTTGATGGAAAGGGTAAACCCGTTCGACTGGAGCACGTCGACGGTCACCCCGGTCGGATCGATCCCGACCCTGTCGCCAATTCGTGCCGAAATGACGGGAATGGGGCGGACGTCGAATTCATCCGACCCTTCGAACTTCGGCGCATACATCGCACCGGCGCCAACCACGACATTCCACTCGTGAAGCTTCTGACCGATCGCGCCGAAACGACTGTTGTCGAATCCTTGAGACGGCGGACCCGCGATAGCGTCCTGTTCATCGAGATCTGCGGCTTGTGTGCAGGTCGCCGGCGATAGCGCGATGATGGTCATCGCCAACAACGTGGCCCTCGTGGGTCGAACTGGCGTGATTTTACTTGGCGACATTGGGCGAGGCTCCTGAGGGGACGGTGCATGGGCATGAGAAGCGAACACAACGGGGTGCTTGCTGAACTCACTATCTCAGAGCTTGCGGCTGTCTTGGGTTTTGTGATGTTAAGAGATGTTGCCGCGAGAATTGGATCCGAACTGCTGGGACGTAAGTCCCGTCGGTCGGAAAGCGGCTTACGGGTGCCGCCATATGCAGCCTGGGCTTAATATTAAAAAACAAATCTTCTCGTGACGGGGCTCGCGTATTTCGCGACTATACTTGGCAAATTTTCTGGACTTGAAGGCACATTATGAGCGCGCATCTGCATCTCGTCGCCCCGGAAACCGGTTCACGCATTTTGCTTGTCGAAGATGATCATCAGATTGCCTCGATGGTCGTCGAAATGCTTGCCGACAACAACTTCGAGGCAATCGCGGTGGGTTCGGCGGCCGACATGGACGTCGTGATGCGCAATCAGTCCTTCGATCTGATCGTGCTGGACGCGATGCTGCCTGGGGAAGACGGCTTCAGCATTTGCCGGCGTCTCCGAGCGGCGTCGGTGACGCCGATCATTATGCTCACGGCCCTCAAGGACGATATCGATCGCATTATTGGGATCGAGCTCGGCGCCGATGACTACATTACCAAGCCGTTCAATCCCCGCGAACTGATGGCTCGGATAAAGGGGCTTTTGCGACGGGCATCGTACAGCAGCGATCAGCGCGTTCCCCAAGGCCCGATGGAATTCGCTGGATGGGTGGTCGATCCTATCCCACGCCAATTGATCAGCCCGGATGGTGTGCACGTCTCCATGACAACGGCAGAGTTCGACGTGCTTCTGGCCTTTTGCCGTAATCCAGGCCGCGTTCTGACACGAGAACAGTTGCTGGGATTAACGCATGCAGGTCTGGCGGGCCCGGTCGAGCGCAGCATCGACGTTCACGTCAGTCGCGTGCGTCAGAAGATCGAGCCCAATGTCCGGGAGCCGACGTCCATCAAGACTGTTCGGCTGGGTGGATACCTGTTCACGCCGAAGGTGGAGATCCGATGATGCTCAACCGAATGAAAGCCGGATCGATCCGGTGGCAAATTGCAGCCTCGGCGATCGCGCCGGTTATCGCCGTTGCCCTCCTGTTAATCCTGACCCAGCCTTTGACACTCTACGAACCGGAAAGCCTGTCCTACGCGCGAGGCACGGCAGTCAAGATCGAGATGGTGACCGAACAGGTCCGGGCAGCAGGGACCCCGGAACAACTGGCAGCACTGTTTGCAATTGTTTCCAAAAGCGGGCTGCCGGTTGAAGAGGTTTCGACCGCTGAACTGCAACCCGACGCCAGTCTGTCAATCCCTCGCACAGATGCCCGCCAGCTGGTGCGAAGCAATTTGCCGGATGCAATCCTCACCAGTTTTCGCGCTGCGACGTCGTCCGGGAAACTGCTCGACGTGCTCGTGGTTGCGACCGGCGACGGCAGAGCTCTTGCGTTTGCCCCGCCCTCGCCTCCACCCGAACCCTGGATCACCGAAAAGCAGATCAGCCTGACTCTGAAGCTTTTGGTTGTGCTCTTGCCCGTGCTGCTCGTGTCTCTCTATGCTGCGTCGACAATTACAGCGCCTCTTCTCAGATTCGCCGAGGCTGCGCGGACACTCAAACCGGACGAAGGGCCGGATCGCCCATTCGACGAGAACGGTGCGGCGGAAATACAGACCCTTGCAAAATCGCTAAACGACATGCGCACCCGAGTGCGCGGTATGATCGAGGATCGGACCCGCATGCTAAGAGCGATCAGTCACGACCTCCGCACACCTCTGACCCGCCTCAGCTTACGGGCCGAAAGATCCAACCAGCCAGAGCTCAAGGCATCGTTTTTGGCGGATATCGCTATTTTGAGCGATATGATCGACGATACGCTGATCTATCTCAGCAAGGAGATGGGAGCCGACAAAATTCTCAACGCTGACCTGCCGAGCCTGCTCGAAACGGTCTGCGCCGACTTTAACGACCTGGGATACGAAGTCGAGTACATTGGACCCGAACGTCTTGCCTATCATTGTAAGCCGCGATGGTTGGCTCGCGCCGTGACCAATCTTGTCGAGAACAGCACCAAGTTCGCACAGCGGGCCACCGTCACCCTCTCGTTGACCGAAAGCAAATCGGTGCGCATCAGTGTAACCGATGATGGTCCTGGTTTGCCCGCCGACTTGCGCACGCGCGTGCTCGAGCCGTTCTTCAAAGTCGATACCGCCCGGACGTCGTCCGATCGAACCGGCTTTGGCCTCGGACTTTCCATTGTCGATGACATTGTCCGCGCCCATGGCGGTCACATCGAACTTATGAATGCCTCGCCCCATGGCCTGATCGTGCACATCGATCTTCCGGCCGAGGAATCGTTATCGGTGGCCTCGCTGCCTTGGCCCAAGAGCAGTGCGAGCCGGGCGACCGCTTAATTCGTAGCGTGAAGTTTCAGACTCCACCAACCGCCTCTCGCGCAATAAAACTAAATCTATCCAAACACACAGAGGCTAGGCGTTTGCGTATCGTGGTGCCATTCAATCAAGGATATCGCCATGGAATACACATCCGGACAGCACATCCTCGTCTTCCTACCACAGGCAGCAGCAGCTTTGATTGCCGCCAGACTGAGCGAGATCGGTTACCTGACCTCCGTCGCATGTTCCGTGCCCGAACTCCACAAGGCCCTCATCTCGGGGGATCATAGGCTGGTTGTCACCACGCGACCCGACATTGATACCGTGCGCGATATCAAGGCGCTCCCGGTTCTCAATCTGGAGATCTTCTTCCACCCGGATCCACACGGCACGTCGGTTGAGGTCGGAACGAAGCAGTTCGATGCCAGGGCATTTCTATCCAGGGTGAGAATGCTGACGGATCCGGCCAGGGCAAAAGACAAGCCGCTGATCGCCAAAAACTCGACGCCGGCCGAGGGGCGTGGCCGCTGGTTACCGAGATTGTTTGGTATCGTCCAGCTTAACGCCGCGAAACCCTCTTCCTGAGAAAATCCAACCTCCCGTCATTCCAACGGACGCTTCCTCGTAGGGAGCCACGAAAGGTTATGTCATGAATATCGATATCATTGGCGCGTGGATGGACGCTTTGCTCGACGCCGTCGATCTGAAGACCGTGTTTCTCGCATCCGTGCTCGAGAAATTCATCCCCTTGCTGCCGTCGTACGTTTTGTTTCCGGCAATCGGCGCCGGAGCTTCGACTGTCGAAGACCTGATCGTGAAATGCCTGATTGCCGCCTCGGGGTCGCTCTGTGCCGCACTCGCCTGGTATGGCGTTGGCGTCGCTGTTGGCGAGCAACGTGTGAGATCTGTCGTCGAACGTTATGGGAAATGGCTGCTTCTCAAAACAAGCCTCTACGAGCAGATGTCTTCGTCCTATCGCAATAATCCCTTCATGATCACCGTGCTTGGCCAAATGGTACCAACGGTGCGCATCTTCCACGCGCTTCCTGCCGGCGTGCTGAGATTGCCGCTTGCGAAGTTTTTAGTTGCATCAGCGCTCGGCTCTCTGATGTGGGTGAGCATTCTCGCCGGCTGTGGCTATGCCTTGCATCTGCAGGGATGGTCGGTCTCGGAAACCGGCGCAGGACTTCTTGTCGTGCTTATCGTGACCGAGGGGGTGGGACTAACGGTCGTCGTCACCGTGAACAGGTTACGCAAGCATCTATCAACGAAGCGCGGCACCACCGCCGTCGCAATGCGCGGGCGGTGGTGCCTCTCGATCATGCAGGATGCCAGGCTTCAACCGTCTTTCCTCCGAAAATCCGCTCTGTCGGCATTTCGAAAATGAAATACGGGTTCAACACGGGCAACGCTGTTGCCTGCTCCAGTCTCTGGAGATGATTGTCCCCCAGCGCTATGTCGAGCGAAGCGATATTCTGGGACAATTGCTCGACCCGGCTGGCGCCAATCAGGACCGACGATACGCCGGGTCGTCTCGCCACCCAGGCAAGCGCTACCTCTGCCGGCGAACGGCCAACCTCTGCGGCAACCGCCTTCAGCACATCGACGACATCGAAGTTTCGCTCGGTAAACAGCATACCGCCAAACGGATTGTCGCCGTTCAACCGGCCGTCGCTGTCGCCTTCTGGCGCGTCTGCGGCCTTGTCGGGCAGACCCGTGGCTCGCCCGGCATCGGCAATCTTCTCGCGGCCGTATTTTCCGGTCAACAGCCCAGCAGCAAGCGGGCTCCAGGGCACAAGGCCGAGACCAAATTCGGCGCCAGCCGGGACAAGTTCGAGCTCGACGCCGCGGTCGATCAGCGAATAGGCGTATTGCAGTCCGATCGGTTTCGGCAGACCATGAGCCTGCGCCAAGGTCGCGATCTTTGCGACGTACCAGGCTGGCGTGTTGGAAAATCCGTAATGCAGGATTTTTCCGGCCCGCACGGCGTCAGTCAGCGTCTGCAGCACTTCGTCCGCCGGCGTCGTCCGGTCCCAGACATGCATCCAGTACATGTCGATGTAATCCGCCTGCAGGCGTTTCAGCGATCCCTCTATGCCGAGACGAATGTTCTTGGTACCATTACCGCCCCAAAGGGGTGTGCCCTGACCACGCGGAAAACCTGACTTTGTGGCGACCACAAGCCGGTCGCGCAGGCCACTATCAACCAGGAACGTGCCAAGCATCTCTTCGCTGCGGCCGGCGGAATAAACGTCAGCCGTATCGAGAAAATTGCCGCCGGCATCGACATAGGCATCGAATAGCGCGCGCGAGGTTTTTTCACCGGCACCCCAGCGTTCGGCGCCAAAAGTCATGGTGCCGAGTGCCAGCGGGCTGACGATCAGGCCCGAGTTGCCGAGTGTGCAATAGCTGGTGAGATCCATGGTCGTTCTCCTTCATGTTTGCACCGAGGCATGTAGCGCTGCCGGCGACTAAGAATTAGCGGTTGCCTGTTGCATGAACTTGTGAGCAGCATGCATCAATGGAGCGGAACGAACTCAACGATCTTTTGGCTTTTGCCGCAGTTGCGCGCGAGCGCAGCTTCACCCGCGCAGCAGCCATTCTGGTAATGTCACCGTCTGCGCTCAGCCATGCCATGCGTGGGTTGGAGGAGCGGCTGGGTGTGAGGCTTTTGGCGCGGACGACACGCAGCGTATCGTCGACCGAGGCGGGTGAACGGTTGCTGCAGTCGCTCAGTCCGGCCTTTGCAGATATCGAGAGCGGGCTGGAGGCTCTGGCGGAATGGCGCGACAATCCGTCCGGCACGGTGAGGATTACCACATTTGCCTATGCGGCAAAGATGGTGCTGGTGCCGAATCTGCCGGCCTTCCTGCTTGCCAATCCGGACGTGCGGGTCGAAGTGAATATCGATGACGGTCTGACCGATATCGTCGCGGCGGGCTTCGATGCTGGCATCCGGCTCGGCGAGACCGTCGAGAAAGACATGATAGCGGTCAAGATCGGACCGGACCTCAGAACAGTGGTGGTCGGAACGCCCTCCTATTTTGAGCGCATTGCGCCGCCAAAGACGCCTTACGATCTCGATCGCCACGCCTGCATCGGTTACCGCCTGACGACATCGGGCGGATTGCTACCTTGGGAGTTTGAAAAGGACGGCAAGGACATCAAAATCCGCACCAGCGGACCCTTGGTTGCCAACGACGGCGACCTGCCCGCCGCAGCCGTCAGGGCCGGCGCCGGGCTTGGGTATATCATGGAGCATGATGTAGCCGACGAGATCGCATCAGGGACACTGGTGCAAGTGTTGGCGGACTGGTGTCCGACGTTTCCGGGGTTTCATCTTTACCATCCGAGCAGGCGTCAATCACCGCCCGCGCTTCGGGCTTTGATCGCTGCGTTGCGGTTTAGATAGAACGGCAAGGCTAGCTACCTGTTGGCCGAGGCGCCGTCCAAAGAGAGCACCCTGGTCTTGATAGGAATCGAACCAACGACCCCGCTCTCATATGTCTAACCTATTAAAGGTGTTCCTATTCACGCCTATTGGAGCGCGGTCGCGCTTTATGGTTTGGCAGCAAATTACTCCTCCCACATCGCCCTGGCGATCCCATCACCCAACGGCTTGAGGAGATACGTGACAATATTCTGGCGGGATTGCCACATACGCTAACCGAATGTCAGCGTGCGCGATCGCCGTAACGGGCCAAACAGTAGATCTGAGCTGCAAGACCCGATACAAATACTGCCGCTATGAGCCCGACAGCGCCCTTTAAAACAACCGAATTTGGGTCTGTTACAAACGGATGACCGTCGGGTACGCGTCGCAAGGTCTCAGAAACGGATGGAACCATCAACAAGAAGACAGTCAGGCTCAAAAATGACGTCTCGATATACTTCCGAAGCCGCCCCAGAAATGCGTACCTGTTTGCTGCGTAGCCGCCGAACAGACACAACATGGTAACGATCGCGATAGCCGGGCTGATTGGCGCCTTTGCCACGAGAAAAATTGTCAAGCTCCCGACCAGCATGCACACAAAATAGATGTATCCCGGCACGCTGTCCGGCTTGATCCGCCCAAATCGAAAGATCATGTAGGCGGCTGCGGGTATTGCCGGAAGACTTCCTAACGTGTGGAGCCAGCCGAGTGGTGTTATTCCGAACATAATCATTCCTTCAATAGGTAAGCCGGCTTCAAAGCCAAGCGGTCATGAAAACCCAACCACAGAGTGGGGAATGTAGCTGATCTCAAGAGCTTGTATCTCCGCAGCAGTGAGCCTGATGCGCAGCGCCGCGACAGCGTCATCCAGGTGATGCAACTTGGTCGCCCCGATAATCGGCGCCGAAATTTCGGACTTCGATATTAGCCATGCGAGGGCTATCTGGGCTCTTGGAACCTCCCTATCCTGCGCGATCTTTGCTACTGCCTCTACCACCCGCTTGTCGGCATCCTCTGTGTTTCGAGTGTAAAGGCCTTTACCGAACTCGTCGGTTTGGGAACGCTCGCTTTGCTCGCTCCAAGCGCGGGTCAGACGACCACGCGCAAGCGGGCTCCACGGTACGACACCGATACCCTCTGATTTGCAGAGCGGCAGCATTTCCCTCTCCTCCTCGCGGTACAGCAGGTTTAGATGGTTCTGCATGGAGACGAACCGTGTCCAACCGTTTGCCTGCGAGACAGCCAGCATTTTCGAGAACTGCCACGCGTACATGGAAGACGCTCCGAGGTAACGGGCCTTGCCTGCCTTAACGACGTCATGCAAGGCTTCAAGGGTCTCCTCGATCGGTGTGTGGTAGTCAAATCTGTGGATTTGGTAGAGGTCGACATAGTCGGTGCTCAATCGCTTTAGGCTAGCATCGATCTCCGAGAAAATCGCTTTTCGGGAGAGGCCGGCACCATTTGGTCCAGGCTTCATCCGGCCATTGACCTTGGTGGCGATGACGACGTCATCTCTGGCCGCGTAGTCCCGGATGGCGCGGCCGAGAATTTCCTCGCTCGTCCCGTCGGAGTAGACATTGGCGGTATCGAAGAAGTTGATCCCGAGTTCGATCGCTTTGCGGATGAAGGGGCGGCTCTGCTCTTCTGTCAGTGTCCATGGGTGGCTTCCGTGATCGGGTTCGCCATAGCTCATGCACCCGAGGCAGAGGCTTGAAACTTCTAGGCCCGTATTTCCAAGGCGCGTATATTCCATGTCTATCTCCAGTTTCGCTGCGAGAGCGGACCTTCCCAAGGTGGAAGGGCCGCTTCGCGTAATGCTCAGGCGCTAATGCCGCCGTCGACGAGAATGCCAGAGCCGGTGATGTAGCCAGCGCCTGTCCCGGCAAGGAAGGCTACGGCCTCCGCGACCTCTCTGGTCCGACCGTAGCGGGCAATCGACAGGCTCGGCAGGATAGCAGGTGCGAGAGCGCCGTCAGCAGGGTTCATGTCGGTGTCGATTGGGCCTGGTCGAACCAGATTGACGGTAATCTCCCGCGGACCCAGTTCTCGCGCGAGACCACGTGTAAAACTCTCCAGCGCAGACTTAGTCGCTGCATATACAGCAATCCCCGCGAACGGGACCGCCAACCCAGCGTTACTGCCTGTACTGATGATGCGGCCTCCGTTCGGGATATGTTTCAGCGCTGCCTGGGTCATCAAGAAGACGCCGCGGACATTGACGTCCAGCTGCAATTGGATCTCTTCCAGAGGCTGTGTGGCAAAATCACCGGCGAACAGGACGCCGGCATTGTTGACCAGGATGTCGAGGCCGCCGAGTTCAGTGACCGTTTGATCGACAGTAGTCTTCGCGGTGTCCGGCCTTGCGGCATCGGCCTGAATGGCGACCGCCTTGCGACCCAGTGCGCGGATCTCTGCGACGAGAGCTTCGGCCTTTTCTGCCGACTTCTCATAGGTGACCGCAACGTCGGCACCATTCTCCGCCAGTTTCAGCGCGATTGCCGCACCGATGCCGCGTGCCGCACCGGTGACAAGCGCTCGCTTACCGCTAAGAGGAAAGTTGGGGATGTAGTCCATGGAGGGTTACCTCAAAATGCTTGGTTTCGATCTGTAGGGAAATGATTATCTGATAGTTGCGACGGCGGAATGGTCACACCGTCAACGGACGAACCGATGTCCATACCCGCCAATATGCGCGCTCATCGAAGCACATCCTTCTTCGCTCCAAGGCCAGTGGAAAGCCAACCTGCAAGGAGAAGACAAAAAGCGATCGCGACTGCTGCAATGCTGTAGGCATGGCCGATGGATCTCACATCGGTTGAGGAGCCCAGGACTGAAAAGAACAGTCCCCCGATAAGAGCTGTCGCTAAGGCGCCGCCGATCTGAAGCATCGAATTGACCAGACCGGAAGCCAAGCCAGATTGCGCCGGATCCACCCGCTGAACGACTGTTCTCACGAGATTGGGAAGCGCTATGCCCTGTCCGGCACCAACGAAGAAAAGTGCTACGTAGAGAAACTCTGGCGTCCCAAATGAGACGAGTGCTGCCGTCCCGAACAATCCGGCCGCCTCCAGGGACATGCCCGCGGCGGTGGAATACCTGCCGAAGACGCGAAAGATGTAGCCACTCGCAAGTGGCCCGAAAACGAAGCGACCGCTGCGGGAAGGATTGCAACGCCAGCCTCGAAAGGTGTGCGACCAAGGCCGCCTTGTTGATAGACAGAGAATGTCAGCCAGAAGGCCGCAAAGGCATAGAAGAACAATGCGGCGAGCAGCCCGCGCTTCAATCCAGCAACCCGAAGCAGGCGCGGTGCGAGGATAGGATCTCTATTGGCCGCCTCCACCTTCTGCTCGTGATGCCAGAACAGGAAAAGAAGCGGCAGCGAGGCGGCGAGCATCAGGAGCGACCAAATCGGCCACCCTTGTTCGCGGCCCTCGATGAGCGGCGAGATCAGCGCAGAAAGCGCGAGTGCGATCAGCACTGCTCCGCCGAGATCCAGCTTGCTTGCGTGCTCTGATCGCGTTTCGCGCAGTATCATCATCGCCGACGGCGCTGCTATGGCGATCACCGGAAGGTTGATAAGGAAAATAGCCCTCCATCCGAGCCCAAAAATATTGAGCGTAATCAGCGCTCCCCCCCAGAAACAGCCCAGCCATCGACGCCACCCCGAATGTCAGCGCATAGAGGCTGAGTGCCCTCGATTTCTCGTGATCGGGAAAAATCGCATTGATGGATGCCAAAGCCTGCGGCGCCATGATTGCCGCAGCAAACCCCTGAAGGACCCGTCCGACAACGAGCACCGTTGGAGACCAAGCAAAGCCGCATAGGGCGGAGGCGGCCGCGAAAGCGAGCATTCCTGCTAGAAACACGTTTCGGCGACCATAGAGATCCTCGAGCCTGCCACCGGTGATCAGCATAACCGCATAGGTGGTAGCGTAGCCGGAGATGATCAGTTGCATCGTCGATGCGGAAGCATGGAAGTCTTCACGGATCGAGGGGAGCGCCAGGTTCACGATGAAGAAATCCAGGGGCGGCAGGAAGGCCCCGGTCAACAGGATGGCCAACGCGGTCCATCGGTGCGGATCAACGTTAGCTTTCGGATTACGGGAATGTTGCAACTTTCTCTCCATATCGACCGGCAAACCGGTCGGGCGATCTACGCGAATACCTTATTTCGGAACCATTCGGTTTCTAAATGAAGTCAGTCGAGCGGTTTCAGCGCGAAGTCGACCAGAGCCTTGGTAGCGTGGCGATCAGCGCCAGCCTTCCCCAGTACCCTCATTCCTTGGATCTGACACACGAGGAACCTGGCCAGGGTTCGCTCGTCCAGCGCGGGATCGACCTCGCCCAGGGCCTGAGCTCTTATGATCGCCGCCGCGTAAAGATCTTGCAGTCGCCGAAACAGTCGCGAAATTCGGGCAGAAACCTCTTCGTCCGCCGGAAGCATTTCGACAGCCGACAATACGACAAAGCATCCGCGCAGCCCCTCTTTGCCGGAGGATTCTTCAACCTGCCGCGAAAATGCTTCTTTGATTGCGGCCTTCGGCGACGGATTGGAGCGCAAGATTTCGCCAACCTTGCGAATGGCATCTTCGATGTAGACATCAAGGGCACGGAGATAGACGCCCCGCTTGTCCACGAAAGCTTTGTAGAAACTGCCTCTCGATAGTTCCATGCCTTGGAGCAGGTCGGGGAGAGACGCATCATGATATCCGCGATCCCAAAAGACTCCCATCGCCTTGCGAACTGCATCATCGAGTTCGAATTCGCGAGGGCGGCCAACGGATGGCGATGTTTGGGTGCGTTTATCCATCACGGCAATATGGAACCATTCGGTTTCTATAGCAAGTAAAATTTCCAGACGCTAGGAGACGGTCGTGATGGCGTGGCGCCGCCCTTCTCTAACTAGGGCGGCCTCTCTCTAACAGGAAAGTGCAGGACGAAGGATCAAGAAGTCAGTATTCCCGAGGAAATGCGCGAGATCGTCTCCCGCGCGGGATATTGCCCCGGCGGTTAACGTCGGCGATACGATCTACGTCGTTGGGCAAGTCGGTCGCACCAGGGACCTGCAGGTTATCGAGGATCCGCAAAAGCAGTTTCGCGCCATATGGGAAAACCTCCGCATCGTCCTAGAGGCCGCGAACTGCACCTTGTTAGTCAACTCCCTCGCTGGCGCAAGGAACTTTGCCAGATCGGCAAGCCAAAGGTCGGACACCGCGACTTTGGTGCCGGTGATGGTGTCCGAGGCCGCCTCCGGCAGCCGTCAACGGCGACCCTTCTCGTCGGAAGCGCCGCGATGTAACGATTGTGGATCGATCTAAGAACCGATATCCTGCACCATGACCATCGGCGCCCTGAATGTCGCCGTGAAGCCAGTAGGCAGATATAACTTTTCGACGTGACCGCTCCCCGCAATTCCCATGCGGATCAGCCGCGATCCGAAACCTCGTCTGGTCGGCTCGGCAATTTCCGGCCCGCCGCTTTCGGTCCAGATCATCGAAAGGGTCGGAACGCCCTCGATATCGTCGACAGACCACTTTACTGAGACGCGACCAATTTCGTTGGAGAGCGATCCATACTTGATGGCATTCGTGGCGAGTTCATGGAGTAGAAGGGAGAGAGACAGCCCCGCCTTGGGCCCGAGGGTGACCTTGGGGCCGTTCAGGTCATAGCGCGTGCCGTCAGCGTGGAGGGTAAGCACACTTAGCATCACCTCGGCGATCTCGGCAGAGGACCAGTTCTCGCGCAGCAGTACGTCGTGTGCCTTGCTGAGCGCATGGAGACGGCCAGTGAACGCGTCCACGGCATCGCGTTCGCTCACGTCCTTCAACGTCTGCGCGGCGATCGCCAGCACCATCGACAGTGTGTTCTTCATCCGATGGCTGAGTTCGGCGTTGAGAATTTTGCGCTCTTCCTCCGCCCGTTCCATGGCCTTTGTCCGAGCGAGACGGCGCTCGCTCAGCCTGCGCTGAGCCTCGGCCTCGCGGGATTTTTCGCGCAGGGATTTGCGGAGTTCGAGTTGAGCCATAACCTGGCGCGCGAGAAGCTTCAACGTGTCCTGCTGCAACTCGTTAAGAACCTGCGGTTCGTATCCAAGGACGCAGACCGTCCCAAGTGCGAGGTCGTCTGAAGTTTTGAGCACCGCACCAGCGTAAAACCGCAGATGGGGCTCCCCGGTGACAAGCGGGTTGCAATCGAACCTGTGGTCCTTGGTCGCGTCCGGGATCATCAGGAATTCGTTTTCGAGGATAGCCTTGGCACAAAACGAGCTGTCCAGCGGGGTCGATCTGACACCGAGACCGACCTCAGCTTTGAAAAATTGCCGCCGATCCCCGATCAGGTTGACGACGGCGATCGGCGTACCGCAGATGCGGGCTGCAATCTGGGCGATGTCGTCGAAGTCCTTTTCCGGCTCAGTGTCCAGAACCTTATAGGAATCCAACGCCGCAAGCCGACGTTCTTCAGAAAACTCTAGCACTGCCTTATTCAACGAAGTGGTCCAGTTGCCCGACAAATTCTGACTCTCGCTGAGCGGTACACCAACGTTTGTCGTGAAGCGATGATTATCGGCCACGCGGCTCAAATGGCAACCGATTTGATGACGGTGAGAACTTCGCGCTCCGAAAAGGGCTTGCCGACGAATCCGATCGGCTGCCACTGCATCGCCATTTGCCTGGTGCGCTCGTCCAGGTTTCCGCTGACGAACAAGGAAGGGATATTCCATCGTTGTCTGAGCGCTGCTGCCGTTTCGACACCATTCGATCCACGTGCCAGATTGATGTCCATAATCGCGACGTCGATCCCACCATCCATATTTTCAGCGAGCGCCAATGCCTGTGGCATGTCCGAAGCCTGGCCTACGACCGTGTAGCCAGCGTCAACCAGCATGTCCTCTAGGTCCAGCGCCAGCAGCATTTCGTCTTCAACGATCATGACCCGCAAAGGCATCAGCTGTCTCTCCCATGGAAGGAAAGGCTGAGACGATAGCCATCGGCGTTGGTTGCTTCGACGACAACGCCATCGAGTTGCGATGCCATCGTGGCGATGAGTCTTTTGCCCAAGTCCCTGTCTTTCGAGGGCAAGATCTCATCCTGCCCGGTCACAGAGAGTTCAATCGTGCCGTCAGGTAGACCTTTCAGCGAAACGGTGATCGGATTGCCCTCTTCGCCGGAGAGGTTCACCGACCCGGCAATAAGCTCATTGACAATGACCGAGATCGGGATCGCACGCTCGGTGTACAACTCCAGAGCATCGATATCGAGGACTACGCGATTGGGGCCGTCGCCCATCAGATCGAGGCACAGCTTCGAAAGATGGTTTTGCATGTCCACGCGCAGCGTGTTGTCGTTTCGGTAAAGCCGCTCGTGAACGGATATGATGGCTCGAACCCGGGAGATCGCTCGGGAAAAGGCCTCGCTCGTCGCCGGGTCTTCCAGTCGCCGCGCTTGCAGGCGCAGGGTGCTGACGACCAGCTGGAGACTGTTCTTAACGCGGTGATTGACCTCGGCGAGCAGAAGTTCTTTCTGCTCGAGCAACTCGGCCTGGGCGGCGAGCGCCTTGCTCAAATCGGCCTCCCTTAGACGGTCGGCGGTGACGTCCATCAACACGCCGATCATGCGAACCTTGCCGGTAGACGTGCGCAACACCTCTCCCCGCGATGAGACGTGCCGCTCGTCGCCCGAAGGGAGAACAATTCGGTAGTCGAAGGACATGGTCGTTCTATCGGGGCAGGCCATGACATCCGTGACAACCTGCGTGACGGATGAGAGGTCTTCCGGGTGCATTCTCGCAAAGAAAGGCGCGGCGACCGGGCCGCCCTCGCCAGGCGCAAAACCGAAGATGGCATCGACTGCGTGGCTCCGCCTCCATATGTCGGTTTCGGGCTCGTATTCCCAGCTGGCAAGGTCGGCGGCGTGGTGAGCGACCCGTAGCCGCGCATCCGCCTCTTTGGCCTTTAAGACGCTTTCGGTGACATCCATCGGATTCTGGATGATGTACTCAATCGAACCGTCGCCCGCGACCACAGGCGTGTGGACAGGTGTCCAGAACTTCTGAGCGAAACCACCGCCCGGCTGCGGGATGTCGTACTGGATGACGGCCATCTCGTGAGGCTTTCCAGTTTCGAGCACATGTCGCAGCGAGACTTCGAGCGGGCCCTGCTCGACCGTTCCAGCCGCATCGGGATTTTCGGGAAAAGCCACCAGAATGCTCTGACCGACGATGTCATCGAGAGTGCGGTCAGTGAGCGCAAGATACGCATCGCTCGCCCCGACAATCGTGAGGTTCGTGTCGAGGACCAGATAGGGCTGCGGCATTCCCTTTAGGATCGCTGCGAAATTTGTAGACGGCATGGACATTGTTCAGCGACACCCGGAAATTCTTTGCCAGCATACACGATCAGGTTTTGAATTCCCTTAAACTTATGCGGACGCGGATGTAGTGCGCCGCTGGTGCCAGACAGGAAGTAGGGATTTTCGATACTCCGCCTCACGAGCTAATGAGCGCGCGTTGCGTGGACAAATGCGAGGTACGTCCGACGCTGAAGGACCAGCATCAGCCGATCGTCAGTCCTCACCAGTTCTACCCATTGCTAATAGGAAGTGTCACCGGGCCAATATTCGGCTACCGTGCTCAAGCTTTGGGTAATTGGAGGCTTTGGATGTTCATCCGGACGGTCGAACTCGACGAGGCAACTGGCGAAATAGCTGAGCTATATAAAGCCGAGAAAAAAGCGATGGGCTGTGTGATGCAGGCCACGCAATGCTGGTCCGCTCGCCCGGATGTCATCATTCCGATCGAGAACCTGCTGGATCAGATACGAGATGGCTTCTCCCTTGGCCTCCTCAATTTTCGCTTGATCACTTTCGTGGTTGCCGGAGACGTGCCATCGAGCTATTGCTCCCACGTGTACTTCCGCAGCCTATCCAGTATGCTCGGGCGTGATCAGGCGCTTGCGATCAGGCAGGATTACCGCAACGCCGGACTGACCGGCCAGCAGGTTGAGATGCTCGCTTATGCGAAACAGATCACGCGCAACGCTTCTCAGATCACGCAGGCCGACATAGAGCGGTTGCGGAATGTGGGCCTTACCGACGTCAACATCGCGGACGTTGCGTTGGCTGCCTCGTTTCGAAACTTCATGAGCCGCTACTTTGACGCGGTCGGGGCGACTGTCGAAGAGGATTTTCTCGATGATGATCCAGAGGTAAGAGAGATGATGGCAGTCGGGCGAAAATAGATCGATCAAGAGCCAGCGTCGTCCAGCTATAACGTGGTGCTCGCGGCATCATTGTCGCCTACGCTAGAAATCGTCTTATAAAATTTCCTCTGACGTCGAAACCGGTTGCTGCGACTTCACACCGTTCCGGATAGGTGCCAATGAGACTCGAGATCACTCACCGAACCGCCTACACGTATTCCAGGCCTGTCGGGCTGCTGTCACACCGCATGTTGTTAGCGCCTCGAAACGACCAACACTTGCATACGATTTCTTTCTCGATCATTTGCTCTCCAGAAGGCTTGATTGATTGGTCACAGGACGTCTTCGGCAACACGGTTGCGAATGTGACGTTTGCCGACCACACAAACGAACTGGTGATAACGAGCACGGCCGTCGTCGAGCAGACGGCGGAAAAGTGGCCAGTTTTTAATATCGACCCCGGTGCACACTCCTACCCTTTCGCGTATTCGGGCGCTGACCTGACGGACCTTGGAGCGTTTGCGATCCCGATCTCTGCCGACGGGCCGGTCGTATCATGGGGCCACACTTTTGTTGCCAGCCGTCCCACTGACACGCTTTCCCTGCTGAAGGACATTAACGCAGGAATTTTGACCAAGGTCAGCTACCGCATTCGAGACGAAGAAGGCACGCAGTCGCCCGAACGGACTCTCGAAATCGCCAGTGGCTCGTGCAGGGACATCGCAGCCCTGTTCATCGAACTCGTCCGCGGTCTCGGATTTGGAGCGCGCGCCGTTTCCGGCTACGTACACGATCCCGACGCTACGGTTGACGATGGCGGATCGACACATGCCTGGGCGGAAGTCTATCTCCCGGGTGCTGGCTGGATCGCCTTCGACCCGACGCACCGCAGGGTAGGCGAAGCATCGCTCATTCCTGTCGCCATTGCCCGAAACAATGGACAGATTATGCCTGTTACCGGTGGCTACACGGGAGTACCTGAAGATTTCGTAAGCCTTGGGGTTTCAGTGCAGGTCACCGAACGTCGTTTGTTCGCAGCGGCGAATTAAACCTGTCGAACGCTTCTACGCGGTTCCGAATGCCAGAGGGAAAATAGGCAAATGAACCGCTTTCCAATCGACCAGCGAAAGAGGCCGCATGCCCCAAAGGTCAAACACTTTTGGTCTTGATGGGAATTGAACTTACGGCATCGTCATGACGGTGACAGCCCGGGCGGGCGTGGCGAGGTCGGCGGCGACCTTCGCAACCCGAGCGGCGAACGGCTCGGCCTTGGCCCTGTCCCGGTTCCAGACGGTGACTTGGTGACCGGCCGCCGCGAGATTGTCGGCCATGCTCGAGCCCATCTGCCCGAGCCCGATAAATAATACGTCCATTTTCATCTCCTTTAGCTCCAAAGGCCCCGGCGATCTGAGTTGACCAACCAGGCGACATCGGCGTTGCTCCCTATGCGTCGCCCAGATCGGCAACGTGCGCGACGAGGCCAGTTTGGCCCGGCGCGACATGGTCGGCCATGGTGTGGCGATCGGGGAAGTCGCCGCCGTTTTGCGAACGGAAGGGAATCGGCTTGTCGGTGAACAGCCCGGCAAGACGCACACGCCATGCAGCCTTGATCGCCTCCACTTCCTCCGCCGTGGAAACGTGACCCGCGCCATAGACCGCGTGCGTCGGGAGCACATCCATGCCGGGGTAGAACAGCGCGCCATGGGTTAGCGGGAACAGCAGTTGATCAAGCGGCCCGTTGATACCCCGCGGTCCATAGTCGGCCGCTGGGCCGCCTGCCTGCACGTTGACCAGCGCTCGCTTGCCCTTGAGGATGCCCTCCCCAAAGCGGAACTGGTTCGAGCCATTCTGATAGCCGTACCCAAAACCGAAGGCATAGACCCGCTCGATCCAACCCTTCAGGATTGCGGGCACGCCGAACCACCACATCGGGAATTGCAGGATCACAGCATCGGCTGCGAGCAGCTTCTGCTGCTCGGCGATCACGTCGGGCGTCTGATGCCCGCTTGCGTAAGCATGGCCGGACTCCATGATGAACGACAGTCGTTCGGGATTGTCGCGCACTGGAAAGTCATCGGCGTCATACACCGCCTTCCACTTCATGCCATAGAGGTCCGAATGGACCACAGTGTGCCCCGCTGCCGACAACGTCTCAGCAGTCACATCGACCAACTGCCGTGTCAGCGAAGTGGGTTCGGGGTGCGCGTAAACAATGAGAATTTTCATGATGACCTCTTATTGATAGTTTGGAGTTTGATAGTTGGGGGTAGTCAGTATTCGACGACAATCTTGCCGAAATGGCCGCCAGATTCCTGGAACCGGAAGGCGTCCGCGATATCGGCCAGCGGAAAGGAGCGGTCGATCACTGGGGGGCTGTGAACGGCGTCGAGACCGCGGATCAGGTCTAATTGGTGCTGGCGACTGCCGACGATCAGGCCCTGGAGCCGTTGCTGCCGCGCCATGAGCATGGCTGTCGGTACAGCGCAAGCGCTCCCGGTCAGGACTCCGATCAAAGAGATGTGGCCGCCGACGCGCGCGGCCTTAATCGATTGCGCTAGTGTACCTGGGCCGCCGACCTCCACGACATGGTCCACGCCCGTTCCGCCCGTCAGGTCCCGCACCCGGTCGCCCCAGTTCTCGTCCTGGCGGTAGTTGATGACGTGTGCAGCGCCTATCGTGCGAAGCCGCTCTAGCTTTTCGTAGGAGGAGGAATTCGCGATGACCGTGGCTCCCATGGCCCGCGCGATCTGCAGCGCGAAGATCGACACGCCGCCCGTGCCGAGGACCAACACACTGTCGCCGACCTTGAGGCCGCCGTTGACCACCAGGCCCCGCCAGGCCGTCACACCGGCCGTAGTCAGGGTTGCTGCCGCGGCCTGGCTCCAGCCGGCTGGCGCGCGCGTGAACGACGTGGCGGGCGCCACCACAAACTCCCGGGCGAACCTGTCGATCCCGTCGCCCGGCGTGGCGGTGAAATCTGCAAGGGAGGCTTCACCGTCCAGCCAGGTTGGAAAAAAGGTGGATACGACATGGTCACCGGGCTCGAACTCCGTGACTTCCGAGCCGACCGCCTCGACCACCCCGGCGCCGTCGGCCATGGGAATGCGGCCATCGACGGCCGTCAGCCGTCCCGTTACCACACCCAGGCCATGGAAGTTCAGGGAGGTCGCATGCACCCGCACGCGGATCGCGTTCGGTCCGGGAGTGCCGGGGTCAGGAAGGTCTATCAGCGTCAGGCCGTCGAGCCCCTGTTGCGGATGAGCCTGAATAGCTTTCATAGGCGAACTGGTATCCATGTCGTCGATTGAGGCGCCGCAGGATCTGACCTGCTCTCCGACAACGTAGTGCAACTACTTTGGGTGTTGAAATCAAACGTTTTATGTGTTGCTATCGACACGATGGATACCAGGAACCTCGATCTCGGACTTCTCGTGACGCTTGAGGTCCTGCTTGCGGAGCGCAACGTCACACACGCCGCGCGCCGGCTGAACCTCAGTCAGCCGGCCTTGTCTGCGCGGCTAGCACGACTTCGCGATGCACTCGGCGATCCGCTTCTGATCCCAGGCCAGCGCGGGTTGGTTCCGACCCAGCGGGCACTCGAGCTGATGCAGCCACTGCACGAGGCACTGGAGGGTGTTCGCCGCGTCGTCGAGCGAGGAGCGACGATCAATCCGGAAACCCTGCGTGCGACCGCGGTGATCGCGGCGAGCGACTACGTCCAGTATGCGCTGCTGGCACGCTACTCGGTCGCCTTGCGGGCGGAGGCGCCGATGATCCGCATCGCCTGGCGTGCGCTCGACGTGATGGCACTCACGACACAGTTGGAGCGTGGCGAGGTGGATCTGGCCTTGGCAACGCCCGAACACGCGCCGGCGGCGATGCGCCAGCGCCGACTCTTCGAGGAAGAATATGTGGTCGTCGCGCGACATGGGCATCCAGCCGTACGCGGCGTTCTTGATCTGGACTTGTTCTGCGCGTTGGACCACGTCGTCGTTTCACCTCAGGGCGGAGGCTTTGCCGGGCCTACCGATGCGGCTCTTGAGGCGATCGGCCGCCGTCGTAACGTCGCCTTGTCCACATCGGGCTTCCTGATCGTGCCTGAGATCGTGTCACGATCCGATATGATCGCGCTAATCCCACGCCGAATCGCAGACGGTTGTTCAGACCGGGTGCAGGTGCTGGGACCGCCGCTCCCCATACCCGGATTTGTCATCGCTAGTATCTGGCACGAACGCACGACCAGCCATCCAGCACAAAGCTGGCTGCGTGACAGGCTCGCGGCGTTGGCACAAGGGTAGCCAGCCTTCCGTCTTGTTCACCAGCGTCCGCGAGGTGGGCGAGACCGAGAGCGCCTCCATGCTTTTGGTCGGCCGCATGACAGCGTTTGTGGTGCCGAAGCGAGCTGCCCGGCAATCAGATCGCCTCTTTCCGCGCCGTCACGCAGGCGTGGCTGCTCGCGTGCCTGCCATGAGCGCGGCCGGCGTATGGCGAGAAGGAGCAGGCCCAGCGGCGCCGCCGCCATCACGGCTCCCGCGACCGCGATGCCAGGATAGCCACCAGCGCTCAGCGCGGCTCCGCCGAGCGCGTTGCCCAGGTTGAACGCGCCGATGAGGCGAGCGTCCGCGCGCCACCGGATATTGGGCGATGATGGATGATCTCACCAATGCCGGCGCGACGGCGATCGACGGGACGGTGGTGGTCAATGGCAACGTTATCACCAGCCGCTATATTTTCGTCATCCCGCAATTCGTCGAAGCAATCATCACCCAGCTTAAATGACCGGCGGCGGAAGGTAAGAGGAGGGCACATGAAACTCGGTCGTCACGGACGCGCCGGGGAAGAACGCCCATCGGTCGTTGATCCCGTCGGGCGGTTGCGCGACCTATCGGATCATTGCGCCGATATCGGCAGGGCCTAACTCTCGCCTGAATTGAACGGCCACCGAAGCGATTGGCCCGTGCCCAAGCGATGGATCTATCCGCTTTGACCATTCCCGTTCGCAGCTATTGCCCTGAATGGATGTGACCCGTCGCCCCCTACTATGATTCGGCTAAGCTGCCGTTTTTCCGCCGCTTTGCGGGACATGAGAATTCTGGAAGTGTTCTTTATGTAGCCGCGGGCGCAGAGACCGTCTTCTGCATCGGGCTCGCGCCTAGTGGATAATCTACGGTCGAAATAGTTGGATTCTTCAATGCTGTAATCGGTGTAAGGCATGTCATTTACCGTATTGCCGCGCTTGTCCCGCGTGTAGAAATTGTTGCAACGGGAGCAGTCGGTATCGTCGGAACTGCGGGCGGTTAGTCCAACGACATGGACTGCCCCGCAAGAAGCTGACCGTAAGCAGTGAGCTTGCGGGATACGAACTCGGTGAAGAGCTGCACGCGCTTGGTCTTGCGTGTTTCCCCCTGCGTAAGAAGCCAGAGCGTCCCGTACTTGTGGAGATCGGTGCCCGGCACCCGCGCCAGGAGAGGGTCGGCATCGCCGAGGAAGCAAGGCAGTGTCGTGATCCCGAGACCTTGCCGAACTGCAGCTATCTGCGCCTCTGCGTCTGTTGTCCTGAACGGAACCCCTGCGGTGCGAACCTCTCCCTCGGTGGCCCAATCCGGAATGCCGTGATTGCTGATGACAATCCACCGGATGGGATCAGGCGCACCTGCACGCCATGTGGCGAGTCGAGCACGGGACATGTAGACGCCGCCACACACCTCCGGTCCCTTAAGGCCGTGAAGATTGAGCGGCAGGGTTTTACGGTCATAAACGACGCGGATCGCGACATCCGCCTCCCGGTTCGTCAGATTTGCCAGCTCGCCGGACGACAGGATGTCCATCTCGACGTCACGATGCAAACGCGCGAACTCGACGAAGTCAGGCATGAGCAGGTGCGCCGCAAGTATCGGCGTCAAGGTAATCCGCAAAAGGCCCTTAACGCTCTGGTCACGCCCGAAGACACGCGTCTCCAGTTGATGCGACGACGCTTCCATTTGGTTTGCAAGTTCGAGCACCTCCTCACCCGCAGGCGTTATGCGGTAGCCAGTAGGGAGTTTTTCGAACATCTGCGAATGGAGGCGGGCCTCAAGTTGCGCAACGCGCCTTAAGACCGTCGTGTGATTGACTTTGAGCTGAGCGGCGGCAGCGCGGACAGAACCATGTCGCGCCACGGCCAGGAAATATCGAACATCGTCCCAGTCAATCGTCATTGTGATCCTGTCCAATGCCCTTGAGCGCTGACGCGGTGCGTCTGGAACCGCGTAGGAGTGCACGCGGTGTTATTATGCACCACGCTTGTGCGCACTTCCACACTAATGCAGCTTCCCTCTCCATCCCACTTTCAGGCTGTAAACAAAGAGCGTCGGCGAACTGTCACATGACGGCTGCCTCAGATTTGGCGCAGGTAAGAGAAAGGTGCATGGCATGAACAGATTGAGTGGAAAGACAGCTGTCGTTACCGGCGGCGCGACCGGCATTGGCCTCGCCGCCGCAAAACGTTTCATCGAGGAAGGCGCTTTTGTGTTCATCTATGGCCGCCGTCAGGAAGCTCTTGACGTCGCCGTAGTCGAACTCGGCCCCAATGCCCGCGCGGTCAAGGGTTCGGTCTCCGACATGGCCGACCTCGACCGCCTCTATGCTTCCGTGAAGGCGGAGCGCGGAACGCTCGATATCGTCTTCGCCAATGCCGGGGCGGGAAGCCCGCTTCCTCTTGGACAGATCACTGCCGCGCACATCGACGAGACCTTCGACACCAATGTGAAGGGTACCATTTTCACGATCCAGCAGGCGCTGCCGCTGATGGGCAAGGGTAGCTCGATCATCCTCACCGGATCCAGCGCCGGTACCACGGGCGCTCCGGGATTCACGGCCTACAGCGCCAGCAAGGCGGCGGTGCGCAACCTCGCGCGGACCTGGGCGGAGGACCTGAAGGGCACCGGCATCCGGGTTAACGTGTTGTCGCCAGGGGCGACGGCGACCGAACTCGCGAAGGAGGCATTGGGCGAGGAGGGCCAGAAGGCCTACGGTGCGATGACTCCGCTGCAACGGATGGCCGATCCCGCAGAGATTGGCGCAGTGGCTGCCTTTCTGGCGTCGGACGACAGCAGTTTCATGACCGCCAGCGAAGTCGCCGTCGATGGTGGCCTGGCTCAACTCTGACGCACCACGCCGGGCGGGCGCTCCACTCGATTAACCGGAACGCCCCGTGGCTCGAGCACTACCAAACGAACTTTGATCCCGGGTGCAAGTCACAGCGATTTTCCACGGCACAACAGAGAGAGGTAATAGAATGTCGAAAGAAACCTACCATGGCTCGTGTCATTGCGGTGCGGTTACGTTCGAGGCCAGGATTGACCTCGATAAGGGAACGACGCGTTGCAATTGCTCGGTTTGCACCAAGTCACGCTTTTGGTTTGCGATCGTGCCGCCTGAAGATTTCAAAGTCGAAAAAGGCGAAGATCAGCAGGGCGATTATTCCTGGATTCCGCCGGGCAAATCCGAATCCCACCTTCATTATCGCTTCTGCAGGACCTGTGGTGTCCGCACCTATGCAGAGGGAAACGGCGGTACGTTCTACGCTGTGTCAATCGCCTCGCTGGAGGGGATTGTGCAAGACGCCGACCGACTCGTCAAAACGCTGAAATACAATGATGGCCGACACGACGACCTCAAGCATGCGCCGCCCGAGACGCGCCTACTGTGAACCTGGCTTAACGCGTTCCAAGTGATGAGCAAAACAACAGTGAAAACAATGATCGGACTCGATCCGACCCAAAAAATGGAGACGTTATCATGAGCTATGCAATTATCGGCTTCGGCAAAATCGGCCAGGCCCTGGCAAAGGCATTTGCCCGCAACGGCATCGAAGTGTCGGTCGCGACCTCGCGCGACCCGCAAAGCTTTGCATCCGCGGCGGCTGCGATCGGACCCACGATCATACCCAAAACACTGACGGACGCCATTAAGGCGGACATTCTCTTTTTGGCCGTCCGTTTCGAGGCGCAGGCCGACGTCGCGAAAGCGCTCTCAACCTGGCAGGGGAAGACTATCGTCGATGTGACCAATGCGTACGGCGTGCCCGCTGAAGAACTGGGAGGACAGCCTTCGTCGAAGTTCATCGCACAAGCCTTTACTGGCGCAAGACTGGTCAAGGGCTTCAACCATTTGGGCGCAGCGGTCCTCGACCAGGATCCGGCCGTGCATAGTGGCAAGAGAGTGGTGTTTCTGGCGAGCGACGACGACGGCGCTCTAGCCGAGATTGCAACGCTTGCGGAGAATCTCGGCTTCGCGCCGATCAAACTTGGCGGGCTTTCGGAAGGTGGACTGCTTGTTCAGGCGCGCGGAAACAGCTGGGGTCACCTGATCTTCAAGGACCTAGTGAAATTCGACTAATCAGTCCAGATCGCATTTTTCCAGTGCGATCCCCGGTAAGTTCAACATGTTTGACAAATTCCTACGCAAGGAACAGGGAGAGATACAATGAGCATCGAAGAAAATGTCCAGATCGTGAAGGATTTCTTTGCAGCAATGGGCAGCTACAATGAGCAAGCTCTGCTGGCGTTGGTTGCAGAAGATATCGAGTGGATCATTCCGGGGAACGGCTGGCCGCTGGCCGGCACCCATCGCGGGCACGCGGAACTGGCGGTGGTGCTTCAAAAGGCGTTCGAGAAGGTGGAAATGTCATACCCAACGCCGCCCGAATTGGTGGCGCAGGGAGACCGGGTTTTCGTCATTGGCGTCGCTACGGGAAAAATCAAAGCGACGAACAGGTCTTTCAGGGACGACTGGATTTTCGACATTACGGTCAGAGATGGCAAAGTGGCGAAGATCAGGGAATATATCGACACGCAAGCGCTGGCTGAGGCTTCTAAGACAGCCGCAGACCCAAGTCATTGACCACAGTCCCGGTATGTCTCTGCTTTAGTCCATTGAAGCGATCGATGTTCAAACGCCGTCGAGCCAGCCACCGGTGAAGCCGGCTCGACGCAGTCCATTGATGATGTAGGGAGAACGCGACACGATCTCTTAGAGGAGATTGGATCGGTAATTTTCGATCATGAGGGCGATTGGCCCCTGATTGACCCCTATATGCTCTGGTGCGACCCAGCCGCGTTCCGACCCGTCGTCACAGAGGGTCGGGTTGAAACTGGCCGTAAACCCGTAAGGATGA
Source organism: Rhizobium sp. PP-F2F-G48 (assembly GCF_004342335.1). Classification (NCBI taxonomy): domain Bacteria; kingdom Pseudomonadati; phylum Pseudomonadota; class Alphaproteobacteria; order Hyphomicrobiales; family Rhizobiaceae; genus Rhizobium; species Rhizobium sp. PP-F2F-G48. Next base: position 26,035 of record NZ_SLVH01000008.1, read on the forward strand.
TCGTCGCGCAGTCCGATCTTGTGGAAGTGACGAAGCGCCGGCATCACGATCTCAGGCGCAAACGGGAGGGACGCGGCTGTTGCCCACGGCGACAACGTACCATCGTCCGGTCCATTGGGCGCACCGCGCGCGATGTACCCATGAAATTCGCGATCTTTGCCATTGATCGTTCGGCGCAATGGACCCGGGCCATCGCTCGCCGTCACACCCCAGCTGTTTTCATGATAGCCGCTGAACCCCTGCGGGTTCTCGCAGGCATACCGACGCTGGGCATAGGTTGCGCGGCGGCTGTTTTCAAAATAATCGATTCCGACTTTCCGCATCGGTGCATCCTGGATGCCGCGGAAATCGATCCAGATATGCGACATCTGGTGAATGAACAGTGGTCCGGCGTGAAAATGCTCTTCACCCCCGACTTTTGCCCAATCGTATCCACTGGAGCGGGCTTGGGGACAGGTGTCGTGTGGGATGGGATGCGTCGGCGAGCCCAGCGCCAGAACATACATGATCATGCTCTCGTCAAAGCCGGTCCATCGGTGTCGGAGAAAACCCTGGTCCGGCATCCATCCATGGGTGAGCGTGGCCTCCCCGTTCAGCGCCCAGGCCCAATCTACACGCCGATACAGCCGGTCGGCATAGTCGCGGATCAAAACCTCGGTCTCGTTGTCCGCTTGGTAATACGCTCCCGCGGTAACCACACCTGCCATGAGAAGTGCGGTATCAATTGTCGAAAGTTCGCAATTCCACACCCTGCGACCCGTGTCGATGTCGAGGAAGTGGTAGAAGAACCCCTTATATCCAGCGGCATCAAGCTCACGGCCTTGAGGCAGCTCGTACAGGAAGCGAAGGACCTTTAGCGTGTATTCCGCCGCTTGTGCGCGCGTTACCACTGAGCGAGCGACACCGACCGGGAGGGCGCTCAGCCCCATGCCAGTTGCCGCGATGGAGGCTGGCGCGCCGTCTCGATTTCGGTCGCGAACGAGACCGTTCTTTGAATTCACGACCTCCATGAAGTACTGGAAGGAGGCATCCTGAAGGTCGGCGAGCAGGGCTTCGTCCGACCAATCACAGCGCTTGTCCGGTTCGACACTATGATGAAGCATTTTCGCCACCTATCGTAAGGGTTCGACTTAAAGCTTGTTTGGCACCCGCTGCTCGTCATACCCCGTAAATACCTGGACATGATTTCCCACTTAACAAGTGGACGAATGCTGATGGTCAGGATATCGCCGGAGCAGTCGAAGCCTGCCGGGGGCCGGGACGCGGTCAGTACCGGCTGCGGTCGTAGTCGTCCTGCGCACGCTCGAGCTCTGGCCCGTAGGTCATGGACCATTCATAAAGCGCCTCGAACGGTTGCCGCAGCGAGTGGCCGAGCGGGGTGATGGTGTATTCGACACCGACCGGCGTCGTCGTGGTCAGCACCTCACGGCGAATGAGACCGTTGCGCTCGAGACGCTTCAGCGCGTCGGCGAGTGCCTTGTGCGTGATGCCGTCCAGGCGGCGCATGATCTCGTTGAAGCGCGTCGGCCGGGTGCAAAGGACGGTCAGGATCAGAACCGACCATTTGTTGGCAATCTGCTCAAGCACAGGGCGCGCCTTCTGAACGTCCAGCAACGCTTCGACGGAAACGGGCTTGGGACGACGCGGTAGGCTGACTTTGACGGGCAGGTCTTCGATTGCAGCGGACATAGGTATACTCCTCGATATCTGCTTTACTTGTAGTGCGTAATTGATCGTAGGTATAGAGAATATATCTAAAGCTCCATCACTATTTAATGGAGTTCACATGAGCAGATTATCAAACAAGATCGCCCTGGTTGTCGGCGGTGTCGGCGGTATCGGTGGGGCCGTTTCACAACGGTTTGCCAAGGAAGGAGCGCAGGTTTACGCGACCAGCCGCAAAGAAGCAGATGGTGCGTCTGAGGCGGCGGGCGCCGGCAGCATTCGCGCCGTCCGGGCGGATGCGAGCAGTAGCGCCGATCTGAACCGCGTCTTCGAGCAGATAAAATCGGAACAGGGTCGCATCGACATCCTTGTCATAAATGCCGGACTTTCTGAATACGCTCCCCTGGAAGATATATCCGAGGACCATTTCGACCGGACATTCGGCCTGAACGTCCGTTCGCTGGTTTTCGCGGCACAGGGCGCAGTCAATCTCATCCAGCCCGGCGGGACGATCGTGTTGATCGGCTCTATTGCAGGCGACATCGGTACCAAGGGATACGGCGTCTACGGTGCCACCAAGGCGGCGGTCCGGTCGTTTACCCGCACCTGGGCCAATGAACTCGCTCCCAAAGGCATTCGTGTCAACGTCGTCAGCCCCGGCCCGACCGATACCGCGATGATGGCCGCAGCCTCGAAAGAGATTCGGGATGCGCTTTCCGGCATGATTCCACTCGGGCGCATGGGCCGGCCGGATGAGGTCGCCGCGGCGGTCCTTTTCCTCGCCAGCGACGAGAGCAGTTTTACGACCGGTTCAGAACTGGCTGTCGATGGAGGTATGGCGCAGGTCTGACATCAGCAGAAAATCATCGGCGGGGTTAGGCGAATACGCTGAAGCCCCGCCTTCAAATTGGATGACCAAGGAACATCGTTGGTGTCATGGCCGTAACCTGTCGGAAAGCGCTTGAGAACGAAGCCGTACTGGAAAAACCGAATTCCACGGACACGCGGGCGATGGCATTGCCTCTTGCAAGCCAGTCCATCGCCTGCACGATCCGCGCCCGTTGTCGCCAGGACTTGAAGGTCATCCCGGTCTCCGCCGGAAACAGCCGACTCATCGTGCGAACAGACGTTGCGGCGCGCGACGCGAGTTCATCGACGTTCAGCCGGTTCTGGCGATCCTCGAAGGCCAGGTCGGCCACACGCCGCCCGACTGGACTGGTGGGTAAGGGCAGAAAGGTCGGCGCGTGAGCTGTTCCAGTCAATTCATGAAGCATGAGCCTGGCCACGAGTTCGGCCTTTTCCGGCGTGATATCTCCGCTAAACGCTGTCGTCAGCAGCGAATGCATCAGCGGTGTCACCCGCAGGGTAAACGGCCGGTCCAATTCGGTCTGCGGTGCCCAATCCTTAGCCACCGATGGTTGCCAATGCACCATCCAAAGTTCCGCATCCGTCAGCACTTCGACCCGGTGCAAAACACCTGCTGGAATCCAGGCGGCAAGCTGAGGCGGAACAAGCCAGCGTCCATCATCTGTATGGACCTGTACCATGCCTGATGCGGCGAAAGTCAGTTGAGCGTCGTCATGGAAATGTGTCGGCATGCCCATGCCGCGCTGCTTGAAGCCACGTTGTAGTGTGAAAGGGTGTTGGGACATGTTTGGCCTCTACGCGACGCGGATTGGCGTCACATCGGTGAACTGCGCGTCTATCATGCAGGTTATCAACAGTCGAGCACACACCAAGGGCGAAGCAAAATCATGTGCGCAGAAATGAAAGCAGTCGTCATCAACAAATATGGCGATAACAACGTGGTCGAGTACATCGATGGCGATCGCCCGGAACTTAAGGCTGGCGAGGTGTTGGTCAAAGTCCACGCTGCGGGGGTCAATCCGGTGGATTGGAAAATCCGTGGTGGTCTGGGCCAGCGCTTAGGAATGTCCTTGCCGATCCACCTGGGCGGTGAAATCACCGGCACTATCGAAAGGCTTGGAGAGGATGTCAGCGAGTTCCAGATCGGCGATGCCGTCTACGGCATCATAAGCTCCGGAGGCTTTGCGGAATACGCCGTTGCCAAGGCCGGAGACCTGTCACGGAAGCCCGCCAACCTCGACTTCGTCCAAGCAGCAGCAATACCGCTTGGTGCGCTGACCGCATGGCAGGCGATATTCGACCTCGCCAAGCTCTCCAGCGGCCAACGTGTTCTGATCACCAACAGCTCCGGCGGCGTTGGCTCGCTTGCCGTGCAACTTGCCAAGGCTGCCGGCGCACATGTCACCGCCATGGCCTCGGCGCACAACGAGGATTACGTCCGCAGCTTGGGCGCCGACGATTTCATCAATTACCGCACTCAGCGTTTCGAGGATGTGGCCCATGATATGGATGTCGTATTCGACACGGTCGGCGGGGAGACGTTTGAGCGGGCATTCTCGACCCTCAAGAAGGGCGGGTTTCTCGTGACGGCAGTGGCGTTCCCGAAAGACGAGGCGGATCAACACGGCGTTGGCGCTGCCCGCGTTTTCTGCAAGCCCAGCGCAGATCAGCTTGCGTCTATTCGCGAACTCGTGGAGGCGGACAAGGTGAAAGGCAACATCGCCAAGGTTTTCCCTCTTGCCGACATCAAGGAGGCGCTTGCGCTATCCGAAGCTGGTCGAACGCGGGGCAAAATCGTCTTGCAGATGATCGCGTAAATCGACCGCATGGCCAACATCGGCCTCGCCGTTGCATCTCGGTATGGTGCTTCGGCGAGGCGAGCGCCGTGCGAAGTCCTCCGCTCGTGTCCTTTTGAAGTCGAAGATATCCGCCGAGCTTACGGTTCAGATACGACCGCTGCCAGATTGGCCCATCGAATATCGGCGAGCAAATTGCGTCGGCGGGCATCCGACTTCTCTAGCAAAAGCCGAGCTGAACGCGCTTGAAGATTGGAAACCGACAGCGTACGCGATCTCCAGAACGCTCTTGCGGCCGGAGCAGAGCTCGTCTTTCGCCAACGCCATTCGCCATTGCAGCAGATATTCGATCGGCCCGAGCCCGACGACGTGTTGAAACCTCGTCGCGAATGTCGATCGAGAGACGCCGCAGAGTTTCGCTAGATCCGCAACTGTCCAACCCCGTGCAACATCTTCATGGATTGCGACAAGCGCATGCCGTGTGACCTTGTCTGCCATACCTGCGAGCAGACCGTTTCGTTCCTCGGCTGATTTCACCTGCCCCTTGCGAAGGATTTCAACGAAGATCAACTCGACCAGCCTGACGATGACGAATTCACTGGCAGGTCCCGGCTGACGCGCTTCCGTTTCATTCATCTCCAACAGAGATCGCACGCGTCCAAGCGCGGGGTCGCCGGCGGCAAGGTGGATCAGCTGCGGCAGCAAGCCAGACAACAGATCTTCGTTTACCGATTCAACGACAAACTTGCCGGCATGAAGCGTGACAGGGTGCTCGTCGCCTGAGCCAAGTCGAAGCCTTTGACGTTTGGATGCCAATACAGCCGCCTCGCTATCGATAGGGTCGATCGACCCCATCGACGCCAGTGTAAACGGGGTCACTGTTCGGATCAGAACGAAGTCTCCCTTGCGGACGGTCAGGGGATCGTTGCCCGGTCGTAACAATTGGCACTCGCCCTCCTCAATCCAGCAAAACAGAAGATCGTCGCGCTTTCGAAAGGATAGGGCCCACTGGCCAGACGCGTCGAAGCCAGCGCCGAACAATGCGGCGCGGGGGCGAAGGACGCGGATAAGGTCCAGCAAGAGATCCATATCAGTTCGGACGCATGATAATTTGTTTTGGGCTCCTGATTATCGACCGTGTGATCACTGTCACTTATTATCGAGAATATTCCTTCGCGCTACGCTTAAGCAGCGCACAATGGGTCACCACACCGAACTAAGTGAGGTTCAAGTCATGGACACACAGACACTCGAACAAAACTGGGCCTCGTATCTCGCCGCGTATAGCGACATTGCCGACGTCGAGCGCAGGCAGCTTCTCGAACAGAGCGTTTCCGACGACATAGTGTTCACAAACCCAGGCGGACAAGGCGAAACTCGGGCTGGCTTGATCGCTCATATCGAGAATTTTCAAAAGACGATGCCTGGGATATATTTCAGCACCGAGAAGGTTTTTGTCCACCATGAAGAACTGCTTGCCATCTGGGCAATGCATAAGCCGGAAGGCACCAAGGTCGCGACCGGTTATAATTTTGTTCGCCCGAACAATGAGGGCCGGTTTATCTATATGACCGGCTTTTTTTGACGAACCGGCTGGCGTCCTCCCGTGATCCAAAGTCATTGAAATGGAGCCAGCGTAGCAGTCAACGCCGATATGGCGCGGGCCGAAGCCCTGCGCACTTCACCAACTCCGAAGCAACGATACCGCATCAATTATTGATGCGGTAGCTCGATCCAAACCGGCGCGTGATCGTTGGTATGGCTTGGCGGCCGACAGCTGTTGGCCGCCTTGAAGGGATACGAACCTACGACTACTACCGCGACTGCTTTAAACGTCTGAGAAGCTTATAAAATCACCGCAGCCTACGACCATCGGATGTAATCTGCAGACAATCGCTTAAATTCGGGGCTTAAAGCGCAACGTCCATCCGCCTCGATTCGATCTATCAGATAAGTTATGCACTCAAGCAGCCGCGGGTTAATGATGTTAGTCCTCGCCGCTTCGAGTGCGAGTTTTGCCTGGGTCCGGCAGACGCCGCGACCGAGTGCGGCTAGTACTTCGTAACCCGCGAATGTTGCCATAATGTGTGGTGCGAATTTGTCGCCTCCAGAGGCCAAAATCATATCGTAATAACGCTTCCCGCCCGGGGAGACGCCGTCATTATAGGTCACCCCACGACCAATTCTGCAAAGGAGGACGGTCTTGAACAAACGTGATGCGAGATTATCGAAGATCGCGTTCTGATCAGGAACGTAGGACCAGAGTTCGGCAGCAACCGGCGGTTCGTTATGAAAATTGTCCCAACCATCATGTTTCTCCTGCAGCGAACCAATGAGATTATCGACAATGATCACTCGCTCGTTCTGCGAGCGGTAGACGTTACCGCCAACGATCCCGAAAAATTGTTCTCCGAGAACATATTTGTCTCGGTAAAGATTGGAGTTGTAGCCTTCAAGAACGATGCCCAGCTTGTATCTCGGTTCGTCGAGGCACCTTGACCATAACGAGACCGCCAGCGATGCGATATTCTTGCGCACCGCCTGATCTGTATCAGGTGCAACGTAGATCCCGAATACTGTGCGAAGCAAGTTGCCACAGAGGTGACTGGGTAATTCTGCGAATCGACGCTCGATCGTCTGCTTAGTGTTTGCGTCAAGCGGTGCAAGGTGGGTTTTCAGGTTCGTTATGAAGACCTGAACCTGGAGAGCTGCCTCGGTCGGTTGATCATTGAGAACGTCTTGGACGCAGGTTTGGAGCCATCCAAGTAGTTCGAAAGCGTTAATCGAATAGGTCGTGGGATGCGAGATCCCGACGTCGTTACGCATGTCCAATATATGCTTGAGTTTTTTATAAGTTGTATCAGAAATAAGTTCAAGCTTGCGGCATGTGTCGAGCAAGACTGAATCTTTCAGAGCCGCGAGGTCATCCTCATTCTTGTAGAATTCTCGAGCTTTCCCTCCACCAACGGCCGCGTCGAAGAAGATATCAAGCCCATAGAGAGCTGCTTTCTTGCGCAGATCCAGAACGACTTCATTCCAGATTGCGTTCAATGAATAATCGAACAGCCCAGATCCAGCACCGATTACAAACTTTGAGAGGTACCTTGCATCGCGTTTGACTTCGGCCGGCAACGCTTGCAGATAAGTCGGCAGATTGGCTGCGATGATCGCTCGCTCCCCCGGATCTGCCATGATGTTATCGTAGGGAAGACCGACGTCGCGAAGGAAGTCAATAAGGCGCTGCGCTTGGGGGTCTACGAGGCTGTTATTTCCGCCTTGAAGAATAATCGAGTTCATGGCGATCCAAAGATGTGAGTGTCGTCGCTCCAACTTGGCGACCGACGGGTGAAGTTACTTCAAGCTAGCATTAGCGCGTAATAGTTGAAAGGGCGAAGGACGGAGCCCACGCGCTATCTGCGCGAATTGAGGATCTCACTCATGGCCGGTCGCGCAGACAACCTGATCGAATGACCGGCCGTTCCGTGGAGCTATGGCTGCACGGCGTTCGCCTGTCCTGCGGCCTGACTCAGTGGCCGAATGAACGTTTTTAACCACGCCCTTGCGATGCGTTGATCGAGCTTTTCCCGCAATTCATCATGTTCTTCGAACCACGTGCGTAAAGTGCGAGCGACATGGTCCCTGTAGTTCCCCTGGCCTCGACCATAGGGGTCCTCGCAAGCCTCCCAGAGATCACGGTCGCCGCTGAGCGCAGTCCTATAGACAGCGATTGCATGGTGTCTTGCCGCGTCGACAAAGTCCGCCTCCCACTGGTTTGCGTTTTCTAGAAGCTCCGTTAGGAACCCGTAAGTGCTCTCCAACTCGGGATCGGCTTTACGGGACTCAATCACTTCGACAAGACCATCGAGAACTTTCCTCGACCTCAATTTTGCAACAGCTGCGGCACCGTCTCCAAGCCTCTGGAATACATCGAAATTCCAGAACTGCCCGGCACGAGTGGTGGCAGCCCAGACGGTGCGGGGATGCAAGTTGCCAACTGCTGAAATCAATCTGTCATGGGCAGGACGAGGTGGCGTGATGAGCCGATGATGCCTTTCAGCGAAGCGACCAAGGTCATTGTTCACCAACTCCAGCGCCGCTAAAGCCTGCTGCTGCTGAAGGTTCGCGAACATTTGTTCGATGGCTGAGATTGTGGCCTTTCCGGCCTCCGTCTGGGTGCGTCGAACAGCCTCGATTCGTTCCATTACGAAGGAAGTCAATAGTTGCGGATCATCTTGGCCCGCATCGTAGACGAAGGCCTTCAGGCCCATCAATCCGATTTTCTGCAAAGCACCTTCGATCTGGCCATGCTTGATGTCGTAGCCCTCTTCCACATCCTCCGCCGCGTCGCCGGAATCGTGGCGCATTGAAAGAGCATCTCCGGGGCGGGCAAGAGCAATCACAGCTGTTCGTGCAAAGAGGGTGGGATCCGCGTCGGTATCTCTTACGTACTGGAGAAGATCTTGGGATGTTGGATCGGGTGCGCTACCCCATTTTGAGCACAACAATGTCACGGCTCGCTGGTTTTTCATGTGTCCAATGATGTCCGAACGGATAGCCGTCCCATCCACACCTCTGGTATCAACAAGAGTGACGGACAGACGCTGATCGGGAACAAGCGCGAATGGAACTGTTACGGTGATCTTGTTCGGCAGTGTGAAATCCTCATGGCGACCGTTGTTGATCTCCGTGAACGTCGTTTTCAGCCACTGACGACCCTCACGTGGGTCCGATCCGTCGAACTCGATAACACGGCGACTCCGCCGCCAAAGACTAAGGCGACTTGCGAACTCAGCAATGAACTCCTCGAGATCGGCAAAATGATTGCATAGCTCAAGCGCCGGGTCGGGCGCAGCAGGAACTCCCTTGCGAGCTCTCGGACGTGGCAATTGCGCCATGTTACGCAATGCTCGCTCCACCTCCTCAGCCGGTTTGAAGTCTCCTTGAGCCGCTCCACTCTCGCCCGACATTTTCTCACGGATGCCGCGGCAGGCTTCGGTGACAAGCTTGTAGACTTCTTCATCTGGGACAGGCTCGACCGTCAGCGAGAAGCGATCACCAGTCTCGACGCGAACATCGCAGAGAGTCGTTCTTCCCCCTCCCGTATCAAGTAAAAGACCCTTAAGATCCGACGCCGTTTGTGGATCAATTACCAAGCCAGCCTGACGGCACGCAGCGGTCGTCTTTCCTGCGCCAATTTCGCCCACGTAGACAGTTTCATGATTCAGTTCGAACAGGAACCGTCCAACATCCTCCAAGCGAGCAAGCAAAAGCTCCGCTTGTCCGGCGAGAACCTTCGGCACCTCGCCGTCCGCTAAGAACGTGCGCAACCGATCCAACGCTGTCTCAATTTCCATAAGAGTTTCGATATCGGGGTGGCGAAGCGAGGGGGTAGGGAGGTTCTTCCAATTGAACTGAAGCTTTGCTGCAAGATCAACTGCTTCCTCAGTCCCAATTGCGTTGAGATAGAGGATTGCATCATCAAGGGCGCCGTCCCCTGCTTCCAGACGCGACACCCTCGTCTGATTCCCACTCATGGCAACGGCGATGTCCTTCTGAGTCTTGTTAGATGCGCTGCGGACGGCAGCGAGCAATTCCCCAATTTCCCTATTCATGTCACATCTCCGTTTATTTTGGCATGATGTGAATATATTCATGTTCACTTTGAATTGTCAACATCTGGTGGCGGCGTTCTGTGGTCTGGCCCGCGCGCACTGTAAGACATCAAGCAGCGGGAGCTCGTTTCGAGAAGCAAGCCAAACTAAAATGGCGTCGGACAGGAGTGGCTTGCCATTACATATCGGCTCGTTTATCTTGTTGTTCACAACAAGATAAACGAGAAAATCCGTGACTGTACTCTATACTCCTGGCCAACTAAGAAACGCAGTGTCGATCGCGCCAGAGACATATCGCCATTGGAAGAAAGCGCTGGGACCGCTGCGACAAACCCGCGGTCACAGCCCATGTTTCAGCTCGGGAGATCTTGTCGCCGTCGCTGTAGTGAGGTTGCTGACCATCGACATAGGCATTCGTGTGGGGGCACTGACGCCGATCAGTGAGCCGCTGTTTGATCTCTGCAATCGTTCGCTTTGGCCAGTGCTTGAGCGGACCAAGCTTGTTATCGATCTGCACAACGCGACGCTGCAGCTCCGCAATGAAGTCGCCGAAGCGGTAGGCGATGGGCCGTCAATCGTAATTCCATTATCACCGCTCGTAGCCGAGCTTCGCGAGCAGCTGCTGAGCGCAACCAGCGTCGAAGAACAAACATCACTTCGCTTCCCGCCTGTCAGCGTTGGTGGGGTGGCTGTGTCACGTGGAGGTCGGCCGTGAACGCAGTAGAACACATTGCCAAAGCGGCTCGCAATGTTGGATATCGGCAGGAAGCGGTCGTGTCCGATTACGCGTTCGCAGACGTGTTGGTTGAGAACAATCCGACTAGGACCGTTCAGCTTGCAGCTTTTACGCGGACGCCGCCCTCCTATCGATCCGCTGCACTTGCAGTCGTAGAAGGCGGGGGTCGTCGTGCTCTAGACGTCGTCAACGAGCATCGAGCCTTGGGCGCACCTCTTCTTTTCGTGATTAATCAAGACGAGGTGACTGTATGGGAAGTCCGCAGCGCAGCACCGCCGCGTGCAATCGAGACCGTCTCTCTCCGCGGCATCGACGATCTGTTCACGCGTCATCGGACTTCTTGGCACCCCGATGCAATTCACCGTGCAAAGTCGGTCGGTCCTTCTGAAGGGGGATACCAGCTCGATTTTGTCGATCTCGGCCTTCTTTCCGCGATCGAAGGTGAAATCCACGTCAAGTTGGACCGACTTCTCACAGAAACCTTGGACCTCTCTCGGAAAGCCCCTGGCGGGGAATCGATCGACGTGCGCACGATGTTCCGAGTTGTTTTCCGTCTTCTCGCCGCCAAAGTCCTTGAAGATCGTCGGCACCCCTATGCAGACGCATGGCACGCCGAGGACCTCTCATCCGTCCTCACGGGTATTGAGACTTTCTATTCCCTCGGACACATCCAAGGTCGCACCCCCGCCGAATTGCCGACTATTTTTAAATCTGCGTGGCAGCACCTGCGCGCCGGTATCAGCTTCTCGAATATTTCGGCGGACGACCTCGCTTTTGTATATGAGAACACGCTGATCACGCCACAAACCCGTAAAGTCTTCGGTACCCACAGCACCCCGCGTCAAGTGGCGGAGTACGTGGTTCAGCGCCTCGAGCTCCATAACCACAAACCCGAGGTCCTGAAAATTTACGAGCCGTTTGCTGGCGCCGGTGTTTTCCTAGTCTCGGCCCTACGCCATCTACGCGACCTGCTGCCAGTGGAATGGTCGGATCAGCAACGGCACGACTTTCTGATCGGGCATATCTCAGGTGACGAGGTCGATCCGTTCGCGTGCGAAGTTGCAACGCTGTCGTTGATCCTCGCAGATTATCCAAATCACAATGGATGGCACGTCAAAGAAGCGGACCTATTCGCCGACGACGTGCTCGCGAGGCGCATCGGCACAAACAACGTGATCCTTTGCAACCCCCCGTTCGAAGCTTTTACTGAAGAGGACAAGGCTCGCTACAAGATCGCGGGCACCACGCACTCGAAGGCGATTGCAGCGCTGAGTGCGGCGCTTGATGCAAAGCCCCTTGCCCTTGGATTCGTCCTGCCGCATTCATTTATCCTCGAACGGCAGTTCATGGAGCAACGTCGGCGAATTGAAAGCCTTTACGGATCTGTTGAAGTTCTGAAACTTCCGGACGGGATTTTTGGCGCGGCGGACACTGAGACGGCGGCCGTAATAGCTCGTGACTTGCGATCCGATGCGACAAAGGCGATCGCGTTACGATCCACTGAGGTGGCGGAACGCGATCGCTGGTCTTTCCTCAAAACCGGGCAGACAACGGTCCATCGAGTGGTGGCTCGGGACATCAGCGATAGCCCGGAAGGGTCCCTCTGGATTCCTGCACTTAACGATCTATGGGAATATTTCCGAGACTACTCGCGGCTTGGTGCCGTGCTGAATCCGAGCGTTGGCCTACAGTGGTACGATCAAGATCAAGGTCGAAGCAGCTTTGACACACCAGGATACCAGCCAGGCTTTGCGAATGCACGACACCTGCATCAATATCAATCTCCCGCCCCTGTGTGGCTCGATTTCCGGGAAGAAAATGTTCGTCGCGGTTTTAATCATGACTGGACACAGCCAAAGCTCATCGCCAGTGCGACGCGTCTGAGACGCGGCGCGTGGTGCATCGGTGCGTTTGTTGATCCCAAAGGCATGCTTTGCTCTCAGCAGTTCTTCGGACTTTGGCCAGTCTCTCCCCTAAACCAATCTGAGCTGTTTGCTCTGTCTGCGATCATTAATGGGCCTATCGCAAATGCATTCCTAGCGGTGAATTCTCCGAAGGACCGTTTTCGCGTATCAGTCCTTCGGCAGGTACCATTCCCGAAGTCAATTCCCACAAAACTGGCAGAACTGGCTGAGGAGTATGCCGAGCTGCTGACCCGTCAAACAATATTCGAAAATCCGGATGAAGACCTGTCGCTATTATTAACGAAGATCGATGCCGAAGTCATAAGGGCCTATGACCTGCCCCTGAGACTGGAGCGGCAACTGCTCGCTTATTTTGAAGGCTCGGAACGGCCTGTCACACACGCTTGGAAGCACTGGAATGACGCCTATCCTGTGCCTGGCTTAAGTCTGGCCGAACGTTTGTCCGGCCGGTTTAATCCCAGCGGAGACTGGGTGAAAAAAGTCTTCCGTCCGCTGCCCGACAGCGAAATTGCCTTGCTCCGCGACTATGTGGCGTAGACGCGATGGAGACCTATCTGCTCGACACCACCATCCTATCAATCTACCTTGATCCAACACATCCTCACCACGCAACAAAAAGCCAATCGCTCGCCGCCTTGTCCGCGGACAGTCCCCGGTTCGTATCGGCAATAGCCCTTGCGGAGCTTGGCTTCGGAACAAGGCTGGCATCGCTTCTCGGAAAAGGGAACCTCTCAGCACTACAGGCAATAATTGCCCAAGCGCAATCCCATGCGGTTCTCGACATCACCCATCATACCGCGTCGGTCTATGCCGAGGTCAAAGCAAACGTCGCGCACAAGTATCTCGCCAAGACGCTCCGGAAGGATCGCCCAAAATACATCGAGGAATGGGTTGACAAGGCGACCGGACAAAAGCTCGCTATCGACGAAAACGACCTGTGGATGTGTGCCCAGGCAAAGGAGCGCGATCTGATCTTCGTGACTGCGGATGCGCGGATGAAACGAATTCCGGATGCCGATCCGGATGTCCGCCTGCTTGTAATTTGACGGCTAGGGCGCTGATGCGTCTGACTCTGTTGAACAATCCAGGCGATCAATAGCAGTTTCGGAAGACCCGCGTACGCCCAAGCGTACAACCGCCGAATATTGGCAGCTCTTCAACAATAGTCCGGTCAGACAGACCAATCAAACAAGTCAAGCTTACGTCTCGACCGAGCTGACAGTCCGCCAAGGCCATGACGCTTCGGCACACGCCTGGTAATTCGCGTCAAGTTCACCAGCCATTAATCGCAGCGTTGCGAGCCGGCGCGCCGTATCTCGAAAATAGTTCACCTCCGACAGACTTAGAGGTCGATCGATCACCGCGTGCGAACGATATGAAAGCCACTTCTTTAGAACTTGAAACCCGCCTATGGTGAAGTCCCAAACCTCTGCAGGTACATTTCGCCAAAAAATCTGCTCGTTCAGATAGACATCGTTGGTTGTTTCGCCAAGAGTCGTAAGCTCTGCGCTACTCGGCAATTCACCCTCCGCATAAGCCCGTTGATCAATGCGACCGGGTCCCGGCATTACCGCGCCTCGGCTATCACGCGCTCCCCATCTCGCGGTCATGGCAAAGTCGATGCCCGCGGCTGATCCACCACCCAGTCGCTCCAGGACTGCGATGTGCCGAAGAACCGGCCAGATAGCACCTGTTGTCACTCCATCCACCGGTTGAGACGGATCAAGCAGATTTGCAACGTGTCGGCCGAGCGCTACCGAGGATTCAAGAACAGTCACGCTTGTTGGCAATGGGATGCGCGGCCAATCGTCAACTATACCTTCTTCGTTCTCGTCCAGCCATGCCGGAGCATAGGCAACTGCTAAGCTATGATACCAAAGGGCATCAAGCTGAGAGTGCCCGGCCGCAAGCCAACTAGCGGCTCCTATTCCGTCTAGGTATTCGCGTGCGCGGTTTGAAAGATTGGGAACAATGTCTCCACCGTGCAATGCCAAGCCCCCTGATCCTGGCAACGCGTCGAGTATCCGCTTTACCGGAAAAGGCCTAGCATTGGGATCAAAAAGGTGATCACCAGGCAGGTCGCTCGTGAAGAACACCGGAATGCCCTCGCCAGCTTTGCGTGATTGCACACGAGTTACAATGAAGCGATTACCTGCAGCTTGCTGCGCCGCCAGCCCTGGACGCGAACGATTCCACAGCGGGGCGGCGTCGGTGTAGAAAACCCACCTCCGATCGAACGGATGCTCCATCATCTCCGCAAAGCGCCCCGAGCTTACTCCACCGCTGGCTAAGAAACGAGCCCGCGCTGTACGAGCATTGAAGCCCGCGGCGTCTATAACGGGACCAATATTTTCAGAGCGCAATGTCTCAAAGCTCACCGCCGGATCCTCGTATCTCTCCATACGATTGCGGATGGTGCCCTCCTCCAATGCCAGTAGTGCGCCTTTTCGTTTCTCAAGTAGACCGCTGCCTTCATCGGATTCGGAAAGTTCGGCGAGCGATGGCCAAGCACGGTAGACAGCGAGTGTTGTATCTGGAGCAAGCTTAAAGCGGTTATCCACGGATGGGTTGGATGGCGTATAGCTATCAACAAACTGCTGCATATCCATTGCCAAGGTCGCCTCGAGGTTTTGGCGCTTTGCTGATCCCCAAAAGTCGCGATGGAATACTTGTGCTTTTTTCGGTTCGCTGGAGTCTCGGCGAACGAGGGTGGCGATAGCAGTGCCGACCCGAATACCCTCGGGATTAAAATCGGTCGAGAAAACTGACGGATCAGGCAGGCCGTCCGGCGTCAGCTTGCCTGTTTGCCGACTATCGCCATGTAGCGCGTCGATAGAAATATGGTCGAAAGCTGTCACTAAGCGCTCTCGCATCACCGTAAATGAGCGATAACCGAGATAGGAAGAATTGGTAATCAGACATACGATACCCCTGCCCGTCACGTCGGCGATACGCCGTTCCGCCACGCGAAAGAAGCGGACATAGAGCTCGTCTAAATTGAATTTACGAACGCGCCAACGTTCGCGAAGCCCCACTTTATAGGGAGCTACAAGATCTCCTTCAGGATTGGGACTGGTCCCATCGAATGCTGAATAGGGAGGATTTCCTATAACAACGAGAACCGGAGAAGATTGCTTCACTGTATTTGCAAGATCGCGTTCTCGCTCCAATTCTGGGAACGGAAGGTGTGGATTGACCGATCCTGCCTCCCAACCAGTCAGCGCATTGGACAAATAGATTGCTGCTCTTTCGCCGATATCGTCGTCGAACGTTGCTCCGACTTCTGCAAGCAGTGATGCGACTTGCCAATGGGCAATGACGAACGGCGCAGGTAAGATCTCAAAGCCAGCTACCCTACGCATCGCAGCATCTTTAAGTTCGGCGCCGAGGGTGGCGCTTGCCCCCTTTGCTTCGAGAGTTCGTCGAATGTGACGAAGCACTTCGATCAGAAACGAACCTGTTCCTGTACAAGGATCAAGCACCCAAACATTGGGATCGGCCAGGCCGTCGGCTATGCCTAGCTCCGTACGCAAAGAACGATCGACCCGTTCAACCATGTAACGTACCACCTCACCGGGTGTGTACCAGACGCCGAGCGCCTTACGGAGGTCAGGATCATATGCAGCCAAGAATGGCTCATAGAAGTGCTGAACCGCCTCCGCCTGGTCAAAGCGACCAAAAAAGGCAGAGCGATCGATCCTATTGAGGGCATCAGCAGCCCATCCAATAACCTCAACCAAACCAAGTGCACCTAATCTCCCTGGTGTTGCTAACTGCTCGAAAAGCGAACGGACCGCAGGAACATGCAGACCCCAAGCCGTCGTGCGCCAATCAAACGGAGTTGATGAGGATCGGGCATGCGAGGCCCAAGCGGAAAATAGACCATAGAACAGCGTTTGCACTAATGTGGATCGGAAGAAGCGGTCTCCCTTTGGACCAGGTTCGAAGTTGAGCCCCAGCGACGATCCCAATGCGTCTCGCAGTGCAGAGAGCGACGGAAGCGCTGAGCTAATGGTGACTCTGGCCAGTCCCTCCCGGGCGTAAGACGCGAGAAGAGCCGCGACATCACGCGGCTCGGCAAGTGGTGCGCGTCGGAGCATGGCACGGCGGAAGAATTCGGTGAACGCCATAGCAATCGGTGCATCTTCCGATCGTCTACTTTGGGCGGCCCAAGCGAAGAAAGCGTTCACATCTCGACCAAAGCTGAAATGTTCAACAACTTGCGGACCAGTGCTACCCGCCTCAAGCAACTCGAAATCGCGAAAATTGGTGATCAGGACAAGGCCGTAAGCGGAAAGATAATTGGTGACCTGCTGCGAACCGCGCTTAATGCCAAGGGAGGCCGGAACGTCATCCGCTTCAATAACGCCGCGCTCGGGACTTGGCCCGCCGTTACGCCAGTTGAGCGGCTGCCCGCGACTAACCTGCTGCTCCACAAACAGACCGAAATCAGGGAAACCAGCGCTTCCTCCAGACAACTGGCTGAGGCAATATACGTGCGGTTGAAGCTCAGAACCAATCGTGTTGAACGCGCCTTGCAGCGCGCCATAATAGGAGGTTTCTGCCGTCCCGGCAGCTGTCGCACGAACTCTCGCGATTTCGCTCAGATATGCAGCGAGTATTCTGTCTTCCACGATCATCGCTTGCCCCGCTTTCCGTGGAGCCCTCGACTTTCAGGACACGTTTCAGCCCCTCAGAAGAAGTTCACCCGAATCATTTTACTTTTGCAAATTCAGGGTAAACAGGCAGCGCCTGGAAGGCTAGCGCCGGTTGTGATTGGAAGTCATTCACACCCCTAATCCATTCAATCCTGTGCGCTGTCGCAACGTCGTTGGAGATCTGAGCAGCGACCATGGATCCCGGCCGCTAGCAGCTCTGTTCAAGCCCGTCAAATTATCCCCCACGCCCGAAACCTCCCCCTCCCCGTCATCTCTCTGAGGCCGAGTTCCAAAACAATCCGCCGCGCCGCCTGCGGCGTCACCTCGAGCGTCTTCGCCACCATCTTGGCCGACACCAATGGCTTCGCCATTACCAGCTCGACCAACTCCGGCAGTTTTGAAGACGTACGCCGTCCATCGAGCTTTCGCTCCATGAGTCTTCGGGCCAGCGCCAGCCGGTCATGTTCTTTCATGCCGATCTCGGCGGCAGCCAAAAAGCCGTGGGCAATGGCCAACAGCCGCTTCCCCCGATCGCGATGCCGGCGCCGATCGACGGGTATCGTTTTAAGGCCAATGTTGATGGCGGCGAGATGGGCGCCGGTGGTGATGCCGGCCTGGCGCAGGATCGAAGCGCACAACAGCCTGCCAAGCCAAGGCGCGTGCTGAAGGACCGAAAGCTCGTTCCAGGCATCGAGGGCGATGATCGCCTGCAGCGCTGCCGGCAGGTTTTCGACCTGGCGCAGCACGCCGCGCCATTCGTCGAGCCGGGCATCCTCGTCCCAGTCCAGATCATAGATCATCGGATCTCTTTCCGCCGCGCTGCCCACGCCGGGCGTCTTGGCTTGTGCGATCGCCGCCTCCGACCGGGCGAGCACTGCATCAATGGCGGCGTAATCCACGCCGGGGGGATTTTCGCCGTCCCCGTCTTCTCCCTCCCCGTCCGGATCAATCGGGACCACGCGCCGAATGGCCGCGGCCGCCTCCAGCTCGCCAGCGTCGGACGACGTGATCTCCGCCGTCTTTCGCAGCGTCCGAATACCCTCGGCCGACAGTGCCCAGGCCGGGAGCTGGGCTGCAATGCGCCGTCGGGTGCGAAGCACGTCACGGGCGATTGTCAGTTCATGAGTAGGTGTGCGAATATCCCGCGTAGCGTCGTGAAGGACGAGGTCTTCGAGGTGGACAAGTTCGCCGTCGATCCAGAGGGAAGCGCAAGCATCGCCGAAATGCGCCCGGTCGATCCAGCCCGCGCCGACCGGCGAACGGGCAACCCGTTCATCGAGACGGGTGAGCGCGACACCGGCGTCAAAAGCCGGGCGCATTAGAGCCGTTATGCTGATTTTCGCGAGATAGTAAGCCATTGATATTATGCTAAATGATCTGTTATAAGAACTCTATATTAATATTACAGCTCCTCACATGGTATGATGATCAGTTGGGCGCATAACCATCGATAAATACTCCTTATCGATGGCATATATACCGATATCCATATTTCTGTACTTAGATATGGGCACTTCTATATTCAAACAGGTGATTGCCTCCGGTGCGTCCTAAAGGGATGTGTGTCATGAGAAAAGACCCAGGAGACGTTTTACCTTTTCCGTCGTGCAGTTTGGCATATGCGCAAAATGCTCATGTCGCCAAACGCTATGCTATATGGCGAGGTCGAGGGCTTCGCTCGCGAGTTTCATGATGCGGATTGCTCCGCCAAACTGGCTTCCAAGACCGCCCGCAGGGCACCATTCATCCGAACCTATGCAGCCAAAATGACATCTCGCCTCCGCGGAAGCGGCCACATCTTTTATTAAGAGATTCCTTTTATTCCGCACGCCCTCGGCATTGGTGCCGAGAGGACCGGATCTCTCGCATGCCAAAACAAGACAAATCTTCCCTCCATTTCGAACGAAAGATATCGCAGTTCTGCGACATCCGCATCGCGCCTATCGCCTCGAAGCGCAGCCTCGAGAGTATCAGACCCTACCTCATCAGCCTCGTGATATATCGCAAAGCACCACCGTTGCTGCATGGCCGCATCGATTGGAAGAAGATCTCGCAAGCCTGTGGGATCGAAAGCGAATTGACAGAGATTCTGAAGAAGCAGCTGCGTCCTGGCCTCGATGCCATCATCCGGTGGCTCGAACTACCGCCCATTTCAGACGAGGTTTCACCGTCAGCCGCAAAGGCCAAGCGCGATCACCCTTCGGCAACCACACTCGCATCCTCTACCCGCAAGCCTCGACGAACAGGCAGCGCCGGTGCGTCAGTCCCATCGACCTCAACCCGGTCTGGCCCTGAGCCCAAGCCAATCAAGGATTTTCCGGATCCGTTGTTTGAGGTGACGGTGGATCCCAAAACGTTCCAGGACGCGCTCGCCTATCACATGCGCCGGTTTGGCGAAACATACTGGCAGCTCTATCGGGCTATCATTCGGCTCGGCGAGACCTTTGACGAAACGACGCTGCTGTCCTGGATCAAGGGCGAGCGCGCCCCGCGATCGTTGGCAAGCTTCGAGATCCTGTCCCGGATCGAGAAACGCTATCGACTGGAGCCCGGATATTTCAAGGCGAAGCTGCCTCACCAATCCCGGTCGCCGCAGGGCCATGACCTGCATGACATCAGCCCCGCAGAACGGCGACGTCTGGCATGGCATTTGCCGGACGACTTTGGCAGCTTGCCGCACACCAAGCGCGAGGAAATCCTCAACTGGGTGCGCCGTGTTGTCATCTCCGGATCAACGGACTACCGGCGCTATCAGGCGGCAGCGATCAAGCAGCGGTACGCTATTCGCTTCCCCGGCGTCACATACGGCGGTGGATCATTGTCACCGCGGGCACCCTCTTTGCTGATGAACAATGGGCAAGATGCCATAGAGACTTTCGATGATCCCGATCTATTGTCCGGCGTGGTCGATGCACCGCCGCGGCTGGCCATGGAAATGGCCGATCTGATCTGCTTCAAGACGTCGACGCTGACGGCGGCCGGTTTCCAGAGAAATGGGGTCTGGGGTGAGGAAACCGCATCGCAGAAAATAGAGCATCTTGGCTTGATGTTCGGCGCGCTGGCCGCCTCGCCCACCGGCATGGTCAAAGGCCGAGGTGTCCCCCTCGGTCACCTGACCTTCGGCCTGCTAATTTTTCCAGGGGTCTGGGACTGGTACCTGCAATGGCGGGAGCGGCGCCGCGGCTTCTAGACCAGATGGGAGGAGGACATGTTGATGATCGCGCAAGCTCTTTCCCGCGCAGAGGTCGGCTGGATTCGACAGCACTCCGAGCTGCTGAAACATGTCAGACCCATCGAAGGTCTGATCGCACGTGAAGAAATAGAGTACGCCGCACGCGACTGGCACGGCGCCTGCGACGCATTTCATCGGCATGCCGGCAATCGGTCGAGGGAAGTCCAGCGCGTCATGCGGGTGCACCGCGATCCGTTTGAACCGATCATGGTCGTCCTTGAGGCAGACAGTCCGCTGGCGGAGTATCGCAAGATCACAGACGAGATTTTAAAGCGCATGCCAGACGAAGATCGCTACCCGCGACCGGCGGCGGAAGCAGTCCGTTCTTTCCTAATGCTTCGCCTGGGCCTGCATCTCGGCCTTCGGCAGAAAAACCTTCGTCAGCTCCGCCTCTGCCCGCGCGGTCATTTTCCGACATCTGAGCGCCGCCTGGAAGATATGAGATGCGGCGAGCTGCGGTGGAGCGACCGCGACCGTGGGTGGGAGGTCCTGATACCCTCCGTCGCTTTCAAAAATGCGGGCTCATCCTTCTTCGGGCAAAAACCGTTTCGGCTGATCCTCCCGGACCTGTTGGGGCTTTACACCTATCTCGAGGCCTATATCGACCGTCACCGTGGCGTGCTGCTCGGGCGGGCCGGCGATCCTGGCACGTTCTTCGTCAAGACGGTCAAAACGACCAGTCTGGACGCGGCCTATAATTCCACGACCTTCTATGAGGCCTGGCGAACCGTGATCCAACGGTATGGCATCTACAACCCCTATACGGGTCGCGGCGCCATCAAGGGCCTGTTGCCGCACGGGCCTCACAATCTCCGCGACATTCTGGCAACGCATATCCTCAAGCAAACAGGATCCTACGAGCAGGCAAGCTACGCAATCCAGGATACCCCCGATGTGGTTCAGCAGCATTATGGACGTTTCCTTCCGCAGGACAAAGCAGCATTGGCGGCAAAAATCCTGAACCAGGTCTGGGAAGCTGCATAATCGACAGCTTGGGTAGCGTGGTTGGATCGCGATATGCCGTGAGCGAGGTAACGTAGACTATTTTCAGTTATTGCAGTTACAGGCCCTTTAGGCCATATTGGCGGTTGAGGAGACACTGTTATGGCTAGTCAGCTCGTTCACTTCGCCGGATTGTCAGATCGCGACCGTAAGGCGGCTTTGCCTCTACCAAAGTTGGCTGCGGGCGACACGCTGGAACTTCGTGTTCGTCATGAAGGCGGCCGGGAGCAGACGCTCTCCATACCGCCCTCGGCCACGGCTGCCGTTGAAACGCTCTTGGCACATATGCTGCGCGGTGAACGTGTCGCCGTTCTGGCCGAGGATCAGGAATTGAGCCCAACCGAGGCGTCCGTCATTCTCGGCATCTCTCGTCCACTCGTCGTCCTACGCATGGACCGAGGCGATCTGCCGTTCCGCTATATTGGTAAGCACCGACGGGCGCTTCTGAGGGACGTGCTCGCGATGAAGGCCAAGCTTGATATGCGACAGGCCGCCATGGATGCGCTGACTGAGGACACCGAAGATCTGATCCAGAACCATGGCCTCTAGCGCGCCCGTCGCGGTCTATGATGCCTGCGTCCTCTACCCCTTTCACCTCCGAAACATCCTGGTACAATGTGCCTTCGACGGACTTGTCGAGGCGCGCTGGACCGATGATATCCATGATGAATGGATGCGCAATCTTGCAGCCAATACGGATTCCTTGTCGATCGAGCGCCTGACGGCTACGCGGGACAAGATGAAGGCCGTCCTGCCGGAAGCGAATGTTGCACATTATCGCTCCTTGATCGCAGATCTTGAACTACCAGACCCTAACGACCGACATGTGCTGGCTGCGGCCATTGCTGGAAAGGCCTCCGTGATCGTCACATGGAACCTCAAGGATTTTCCCGTGCAAGAATTGATGCGATACGGCGTGACCAGCCAGTCACCGGACACCTTCCTGACCGAGCTTCATACGGTGTTTCCCGATGCCCTTATCTCAAGTGTTGAACACGCGCGGCATAATCTGCGCAAGACGGCGTCATCGGTCGAGACGTTTGTCGATGCTCTCAAGCAGAATGGTCTGGAGGCATTTTCGGAGCGGCTTCGCAGAAACATCGCACTCCTGAAATGACCCGTCCACAGCATCTGCAGACGGATAGCTGGAGCCACTGCTCTTTTGAGAGAACCCCGTTGCGCTTGAGCGAAATGTCCACCGCTTAACCTTGATTGATAGATCCATTACAGCAGGCGCAACAGTTGGTTGCAGACGCTCAAACATTGACTACAGTGAGATGGTAATGGGGCGGGGATCGACATGCTTAACATGAGGACAACAGGTTGCTGCGTTCTGCTGGCTGCCAGCCTGTTGGGAGATGTTGCGCTCGCCGCGCCGCGCGCTTTTCTGCATCACCGGCCGGCATTCGGTTCGCCCCTCGCATATAATGTCACTCTACAAGTACCGCTGGCCAATGCGATCTGGTTGGTAGTCTCAAGCAGGCCCACATACGAGCAAGCCAGTATCGTTGCACAATCCTTTGCTGCAACGCTCGGACCGACGTTGATCGCACGTTCGCGCAACGGTTCCTTCGCGGTTCTGGCTGGCACTCTTTTTAAGGACAAGGCAAAGCCGAACCTGCGGACCCTGAAGGAGCTCAGGCTCATCCCGAATGATGCTTTCCTTAGCAATGGCGAAGGCTTTAATGAGCTCATTTCGCACAGCTACACGGCAGGGTCTTCGACGGATCTGATGACGCAGGCCCCTCTGATCAATTCTGTCAAACGACTGCAAATGGCTATGGCACGCGTCAAGCTCTACTCAGGCACGGCAGATGGCCTAATGGGACCTGGAACCGTAAAGGCGTTTACAGCCTACACGTCGGCATTCGGTGGGCCTCCGGGTGACTACCTCGACGCTTATGCCATCGAGATGATCGAGCAGAGCGCCCGAGACGGGTTTCAATCGACAGCGGAACGCCAAGTGGCGCGAGCGATGGGTTTTGAAGATGGCGAAACCTACACCGAAGCTGTGAAGGGCGGGTTTTCTTCCCCGCAAGCTTTGTTTCAGGCGAGGCAACGCGGTTTTCAAACGCAGCAAGATTTCGACGCGGCAATGAGCGGCGGGTTTGACTCCGCGGAAGAGTTTCAGACAGCGCGCTTCGGTGGCTTTCAAACCGTCGATGAGTATCGCACCGCAATCCGCTTCCGGTTCGGAACGCGAACCGACTACGTGGCATTTCGATCGTCTGGGTTTGCTGACAAGGACAGTTTTCAGAAAGCGCGAGAGCGCGGTTTTGTCGACAAAACGAGTTTCGAGCGTGCCGTTGCTGCGGATCTCAAGGCTGCGCGTGCGAAAGCCGGTATCCTGCTTGACGACGCGCAGGTCTTCATCCGCCTCAATCCACAGATCATCAACTTAATCGAGATTGCCGACAAGGCTTCGGTTCTTGGCGTGACGTTGTCGACAGGGAACCCGTCCAACCTTGAACAGGCCTCATCTCAGCTTAGCGTGCTTCTGACACCCTTGCAGGGGTATAGCGAGTTCGTGTCGGCGAGGGACAAGGAACGGGCCGAAGACCATCGCAAGCACGTTTTGGGCGATCAACAAGAGCTGGAGGCGGCACGTGCTGCGCTTACAAAATGGGTCGCCGGCAACATCTCGTCTTCAAAACTCCCGCAAGTGGTTCAGGAGCTGAAGCTCCTCGGCGATGCTATCCCCTCGGATGACCTTGATCGCCTTCAGGATGCCAAGCAATCCGTCAGCGTGCTGATCGTAAAGAACGAGCTGGCGCGGGAACTACCGGGCTACGCTGGGCTGGGTACTGAAGGCGCGCCCATCGAGCAGACAGAACCGAACGCTCCGTTCGCTGTGACGCCGGCCAATGCCGTCCTCTTGCGTGGCGCCGCCGATGATGTTGTTGTTTTATTCAATGCATCCGCGGATGCTCCATCACTCGTGCGCACGCTGAACGGCGGGTTCTCATTTTCGCAAAAAACTGCGAGCGTCTGCTTGCTGGGCATCGACGAGACGCCGGCCCTGAAGCGCGGACTTCGTACTGTCCTCACGACCTTTGGGGCCTCGGTCCTCAAGACCACGGTTTGCACAAGCCGCAGCCCGCAACGTAACGACATCCTCATCATCGGCCGAAAAGCCTTTTTGGAAGCCACGCCGAGCTTCGCGGTGGCTTTTTTGGATGCGCTTGAAGGAAAAATGCTTCGTCCATTCGCGCCGATCGATTATGGCAAACTCGCATCGAGGCAGAAGGAAGAGACAGCGCTTGTGGCCGAGATCGCCTCCGGTATCAGCGCGGGCACTCGACTTGGATTTGGTGCGTTCGAGGTTCCTTCCAGCGAGGGACATCTCTGTCTCGCCATCAAAGAGGATGCGGTCGTTCATCTGGAGATGACACAAGAAGTTGCCGCGCTTGTAGAAACCAACAAACCGATGCCGGTTATCAGCGAACCCAGTCTCGATCGACTCTACCCCTTGATCCTGCGCGACGAGTGCCGGGTGATCTATGGCCCTACAAGTTCCCTGCAGCAAATTACGCGAGCCCTGAAGCGAGATGAGCGCACTTTTACCTTCCTCCCGGTCTGGTTCGATAACGAAACCGTCACTAAAGCAGCCAGAAAACTCGCTGATATCGAACTCGCACAAACGCGGCGACTCGAAGCTGACCGGCTTGCAGCGGAGGAAAGGGCGCGCCTGGCGGAAATTCAACGCAAGGAAGAGTTATCACAAAGTGTCGTTATCGAAGCCGAACTGCGAAAGGCAAGCGGTCCAGCGGCAAATGCGCGGCTAGCAAAATTTGTGACGATACTGAAAGCGGCCGTTACGCCCGTCGCCGGCCAGCCTTTCGACGCCCGAAATTCCAAGTTCTCTAATGTCGACTTCTTGGCATGGCTACACGCTCAGACGAATGCCGGCTGGGAGTTGGACAGCGTCGACACTGTGGTCAGCGACTACGGGGACGTGCTTTGGAAGAGTCGCAAGCTTGATGCGTTGGTGACGCAGGCAGCGTTTAAACTCAAGAGCCGGGAACGTGGTGAATACCGTACCGAGTGCTTCCTGTTTGCCATCGTGCTGGATGACGAGTTCGAGATGGAACGGGATCTTGTTGCCGCTCCTTGTAAAGACGAGGATACCAAAATCGGCACATGGAAGATCGGCCATGAGTTTGCGAGCCGTTGGCGCGCAACAGCGTCGGTGGACGAACAACAGTAAAATGTTTACTCTAGCGATAAGATGCTGGATCGCTCCACCCGTTCGCCTTCGTCTGCTGGTGTAATCGGCTCGACAAACACGGCTATCCTGATGGGTTCATTGAACCAAGCAAGATCACGCTTCGTCCATGTCGGCCTCTTCACCGCTATCGAACGTTAGCGCCACGTCAGTTCCGCGCCCCTGCATCAGCCCCGCATCCTTGAGCATCTCCACGTCCGGCAGGTCCAGCAGCGTCTCCATACCGAAGGCCGAGAGGAAATGCCGGGTGGTCACGTAGGTGTAGGGCGCACCGGGCGTCGGGCTACGCGGCCCGGAGGCGATCAAGCCGGCGCTGCGCAGGCTTGCAATGGTGTCGCGGCTGATCTCCTTGCCAAAGGTCTTTGACAGCTCACCACGGGTGACGGGCTGGAGATAAGCAATAGCCATCAGGACCGTTGCTTCGTTCTGCGAAAGAGCCGCCGCCAGGGAACGCGTCTGGGTGGTGGAAGCGCGAATGGTTTCAGCATAGACGCTGCGGGTGCGATGTTGCCAGCCACCGGCGACGGAAACGAGCTCATAAGGCCGCCCGACCAGATCCTCACGGAGATTGTCGATCAAGAGATCGATGGCGCAATCCTTGCCGACAACGCGGGCCAGCGTTTCGCGCGTGACGGGCTCTGCGGAGGCAAAGATTACCGCCTCGACCCGCATCATCCATTCCCGCCAACGTAACGCCGCCGGCAGGTCCTCGAGCTCTTGGTCGAAGGCGCGATCATCGTCCCGTTTCCCGGTGCGACAGCGGGAGCCTGTACTTGCGCCCGCCATCGTCACAGCCCGTAGATCCGAAACGTGCTGCGGCCGGAGAGCTCCCGCACCGCACCGAAACTCTCAAGCCTCTCGAACATCCGCCGGCTGGCCCAGCGCGAAAGTTCAGCGCCCGGAGCGGACGCCGACACCGCATCCTCCTCCAACAATCGCCGGATTACACCCTCCCCGCCTTTCGTTCGCAATTTTGGCGCCACCGTCACGAGCTGCCGGGCGCGCCGGTCGATCTCGCTCGCCGCCTGCAACGCGGCCCGCGCACCCTCGACCAGCGCCAAACACACCGCACGCGCAAAGCCCGGCTCGCCGGGTCGCACCCGCCCGCGGCCGCCAAGCGTGCGGAAGGCGGGTCCGCCGCGTTGCGCCATCAGGAGAAACAAAGGCCTCTGCCAGCCGAGCCGCTGCGCAATCAACCCGTCGGCAAGCGCCCAAGCCAGTCGCTCTGCCTCCGGGCGAACGGCATGGATGACTGATACGAGATCGGCTGCAGCAAAGGGCGCCGATCGCGGCGACTGCAGCGCGCCATCGACCAAGTCGACCACGCCCGCCAGATGATCGTCCCACCGCAGTGAAAGCATTGCGGCGAGTTCCCGAAGAAACGCCGTGTTCACGGGACCCTTGCGGGCGCCGAGCTTCCTGTAGGCGGAATAGACGTTTCCGGCCGGCCCTAGATCACCGGCGTCCGAGGACAACAGCATGGCGTCGCGCAGCTCGGCTTCCCCCTCGGTGCGCCCTGTCAGGCGCACGGCGGCAGCGGCGGATCGAAGGGTCAGACGCGCGCCCCAGCAGCCGCTCCAGATCGGCTTAGTGCGCAGCAGATCATCCAGCGTTTTCAGGGCGATGCCGGCTGAGAAGGCCGCATCGCTTTCCGTCTCGACAGGCCGCAGTGATACGGACCATGACGGCAGGATGAAGCTTGATGCAGCGGCAGAGCCGACCGGGATATTGCGCGAATCCATGAGAGGAGCGTAGCGCGGATGTGCGGATTATGCCATCGAAAACCACACAATCCGCACACACCGTCGCTTACAAATTATGTCCGATAATGTTGCATTATCGGACATATTGCTCATTATAGAGAAATGGCCCAAATCATCGAGCAGAGCAAAGAAATTCACGTCGAGGAGACCTCAGCGAAGTCTCTCGGCACGGCTTCTG
The DNA here is from genome assembly GCF_004342335.1 of Rhizobium sp. PP-F2F-G48. Classification (NCBI taxonomy): domain Bacteria; kingdom Pseudomonadati; phylum Pseudomonadota; class Alphaproteobacteria; order Hyphomicrobiales; family Rhizobiaceae; genus Rhizobium; species Rhizobium sp. PP-F2F-G48. The sequence continues at coordinate 53,694 of NZ_SLVH01000008.1, forward strand.
ACCGTGATGTTTCTGCGCCGGACGTGTCGGGCGATAGCCCCCTCCCCTCTCTAGTCGGCGAGGATCAGACGCCATCTCACCTCGCAGGCCTTGCCGATCGCGCCAGGGGTTACGTCGAGGCGGCGAGTTCGGCGAATACCCGCAAGGCTTATGCCTCGGACTGGAAGCATTTTGCTACTTGGTGTCGGCGGTCCAATCTGGCTCCGCTCCCCCCGCACCCGCAAACAGTTGGGCTCTATATCACCGCCTGCGCCTCCGGCAGTGCCATTGGCACGCCTATAAGAGGTGCCAAGGCCAACTCCGTCTCAACCATCGAACGACGCCTCTCTTCGTTGTCCTGGAACTTTGTCCAGCGCGGCCTGACGCTTGATCGCAAGGACAGGCATATTGCCTCGGTGATGGCCGGCATTCGTAACAGCCATGCCAGGCCGCCCGTCCCGAAGGAAGCGGTTCTAGCAGAGGATATCATCGCCATGGTCGAGACGCTTGATCGCGGCTCTCTGCGCGGCCTGCGCGACCGTGCCATGCTGCTCATCGGCTTTGCAGGAGGTCTTCGCCGCTCCGAGATCGTTGGCCTTGATCTGAAGGCAGATCAGACCGAAGACGGTCGCGGCTGGATCGAAATCCTCGACAAGGGAATGCTGGTTACCCTGCGCGGCAAAACGGGATGGCGGGAAGTCGAGATTGGCCGCGGTTCTTCAGACTCCACCTGCCCGATCGCGGCAGTCGAGACTTGGGTCAAATTCGCCAAGCTTGCGCACGGTCCCCTCTTCCGTCGGGTCATGGGACAAGGCAAGGCGGTTGGGCCAGAACGGCTGAATGACAAGGAAGTGGCTCGGCTAGTGAAGCGGGCCGCGATAGCGGCTGGCGTCCGCGGTGATCTCAGCGAGGTCGAGCGTGCATTCAAGTTTTCCGGTCACTCCCTTCGTGCTGGGCTCGCTTCATCTGCCGAAGTCGATGAGCGGTATGTCCAGAAGCAACTGGGCCACGCGTCCGCAGAGATGACCCGCAGATATCAGAGACGCCGTGATCGCTTCCGCGTGAATTTGACCAAGGCTTCAGGTCTTTAGCTGGCCCCTTCCCTCCCCCGCATGAAATCTTAAGCGGAGATTCTGGCTTCGGAATTATCGGTTAGCGCTTCAATTGAAATCGGGAGCTAAAGCCACAATCAGAATCACGACTATCGGGGCCAGCAGCTTCTGGTCTCCCAACGATCATCGCAACGGTCATCTACATGAGTTCGTCTTATAAACCGGAAACATCAGTCCCCCAAGGAAGCAGCACCAAAACCTAATGGGACACTCCGCAAGGCCGGTCTGAGCGGATCGATGCTGCTGTAAGAGGGCTGCCGGGCTTGTCCCGGCACCCGCTCAGATGGCAGCAAATTGACGCAGGATCGCGCGGGCGTTCATCTTAGGCTGCCATGTTGCGGACAGTCGATCGCAGCATGGAGGGCGGAGCGTGAGTGACCGAGCCGAGCTTGAACTGAGACAGGAGCTGGGTCAGTGAGGCAGCTTCCCTGGCAAGGCTATGGCTGGCCGCCGTCGACTGCTCGACCATTGCCGCGTTCTGCTGTGTGCCCTGGTCCACGGTGTTGACGGCCGTGTTGATTTCCTGGAGGCCGATGGACTGTTCGCGGGCGGCTTCGACAATGGCAGCCACGTGCCGATTGATCTCCTGGACTTCACCAGCAATCGTCGCAAGGGACGTTCCCGTTTCGCCGACAAGCTTGACGCCGGCTTGAACGTGACCGCTGGATGTTGCGATGAGGGCCTTGATCTCCTTGGCTGCTTTCGCAGAGCGTTGCGCCAGCTCCCGGACTTCCTGTGCCACCACGGCAAAGCCCTTGCCCGCTTCCCCAGCACGCGCAGCTTCCACGCCGGCATTCAGAGCCAGGAGGTTCGTCTGGAACGCGATTTCGTCGATGACGCTGATGATACTGCCGATCTCGCCGGACGACGTCTCGATCGCCTTCATAGCCGTGACCGCATTGCTGACCACCTGACCGGATTTTTCTGCACCCTCACGGGCACGGGCAACCAATGCCCCGGCTTCTTCAGCGCGACGCGTTGAGTCACGCACGGTGGTGGTGATCTGTTCGAGAGCTGCTGCCGTTTCCTCGACGGATGCGGCTTGCTGTTCGGTTCGTCGCGAAAGATCATCGGCCGCAGAGCGGATTTCGTTTGCACCGCCGTCGATGCCGCGGGCGTTTTCACCGACCTGGATCAATGTCGACTCCAGTTTTTCCAGTGATGCGTTGAAGTTCTCGCGCAGGAGATCGAGTTGCGCAACGAACGCTCCGGGGATGCGGTAGGCGACATTGCCTTCAGAGAGTTCCTGAAGCCCCTTCGCTAGGTTGGTGACGGCATGAAGAGTGTCGGCGGCCTCCTGTGCCTTTTGCGCTTCACGCTGAATACGCTCGTTCTCCGACATGGAGCGGTTTGCAACGGTCTCCTGCTCGAGCCTTGCGCGTTCGATGGCGTTGTCGCGAAACACCATTACGGCTGCTGCCATTTCGCCGACTTCATCGCGGCGATCGGTCCCTGATACCGGAGCGTCAACGTCTCCGGCGGCCAGGCTGGTCATTCGCATTCGGAGGGAAGCGATAGGTGCCGTTATGCCGCGCGCCGTAACGAACAGGGCCAGTGCGATACCTATCGTAAATACGACGCCGAGGATTAGAAGACTGTAGAAGATCGTTGAGGCGGTCTCGATGGTCAGAGCCGCAGTCTTGCTTGCAATCGTTTTGGACAGGGCATTAATCCAGTTCCGGATTTCCGGAAGTGAGGCCGCAACCTCCTTGTCGGCCTGCGCGAGAAGAGCCTTCGCCTCCTCATTCCGACCAGAAGCGCTTGCGGCGATTGCCTTATCTGTCACTGCAAAGATCGCCTTGCCTTTCTGCTCGAAGCTGTCGAAGGTCTGGGCATCGTCTGGAAGGGCGGTTCTGGATTGACCGACAAGCTCCAGGTAGCGGGCAGTACTCGCGCCATAGTCTGTTGTTGCTGCTGCAAGTTCAGGCGTTCCGCTCGCATAAGCCATAACCTGGTATGCATCATAAACAACGGCGACCAGCCGTTGGCTGGCGATGGCCATGTTGATCTCTGCCGCGGCTTCTTTCGAAAGGAACCTGGAATAATTCGCATCCGAAGCACTGTAATTGTGAGCGACGACGGCAACGCCGCCGATGCCCGCGGCACACAGAGGGATGAGGAGAGAGAGAATTTTCGTTCTGATGCGAGCGTTCTGGAGGAATGACATCGACGGTCCCTTGAAGGGGGCGCGCTGCAAATCCGCTTGCGAGATCGTGGAGCCCCTATAACTAGGATAACGCTCAATCACCTAAGATGATGTTAAGGGAATCTTAACGTTAGGTTGCATGTGTCCTTAGTCGGGTAACGCTGGCGTGTTTCAATATAGGCCAACGAAAGGGTAGGCTGCAGATTTTCGTCAGGGGAAAACTCGATTGCTCGAAAGTCAGTCGTAGTCTCCGTCACTTACATGCTGGCTTGTTTCCAATAACAGCTTGTGACACAGCGGCCGTTACAAATCGGCCGTGATCTCGCGGCCCCCGCACGACCACGGGAGACCAGCATGAAAATCAGCGCACGCAATCAACTCAAGGGTACAGTCGTAGAAATGACCAAGGGGGCCACGACGTCGCATGTCCGCATCGACATCGGCAATGGCACCATCGTGACGGCCTCGATCACCAATCAGGCGGTAGAAGAACTCGGTCTCGTTGTTGGCGGGCCGGCTTATGCGGTGATCAAGGCGTCCGATGTCATGATCGCCGTCGATTGACAAGGTCACGCATTCTGGCAATGCGGTGCAGCGCCATCGTCGCCGGTCGGAAAAATGGCCCGGTTGCGGTGGAGCGATCGGCTTGAAAAACGCGCGGTCGGTTTCAGATTGATCAGCGGCGTGTCGTCAAGGCAGTCGAGCCGCGCACAAGAAGGATGGCATATTCGATGGCTTCGAGCACGACGATGGATGTGCCGATCGGTTTTGGCCCTAAGGGCGAAGGCAGTGACTGAATCGTCGGATAGAATGAGACGGAACGTGCTGAACCTTGGTCCCCAAAAGGTCCGGTGACGCAAGCCGTCGACCGTCCTTGGCCGAAGGTTAGGCGGAGAGGGGGACCCGCCAAAGCACACGATGTTACGCCAAGGCAGGCTATCCGGGGACCTCGTACCTGCCTGATGGCAAGCCCGCTTTGCACGGAAGGGAATAAAAGCCGCAACTGATTGTTCGCAACAGCGCTGTCAGCGGACCGGGTCTTACCAGCCTTTTCGACGTCAGGGCGCAGATCGAGATGGCTCGACGCTCGCCGTGCATTCGCACAGCGAAGTCTTGGCCAAAGCGCAGACATGCGGCGCGCCGAAGCACGTCATACGAAGGGGATCAGACCATGCCGACCCCACACGCCGCCAGTATCGTTCTCCGGACTGCAGAGAATGCTGTACTGATTTTCTTCGACGTCCTGCTCGCCGACGGAAAGGAGGAGTGGAACCGCAGCATGAAGCGGACGGGATCGGCAACGCCCGATTAGACCGGAGCTTCAGAAGCATCCCTTATAACTAAAATCGTGTTCGACTTCTTTTTCTCTGGATCAAGCGACAGCAAGTCCATACTCACCGGTTCCGCTATTCTCTTCGTGCACTACCCTCGAATGCGGACAGTTCGTGTTGCTAAGTTCCTCGTCTATGTCACACGCCAGCATCGGCCTGCCCATTAGATAACCTTGAAATTGGTCACACCCCGCCGCCCTCAAGATGTCTGCTTGGGCAGTGTTCTCGATACCTTCCGCCGTCACAGGTATATTTAAAGCGGTTGCCAGCAGTACCGTCGCCTTTAGCACATCTTCGCCATTTTGCTCTTCCTCAAGTGCGATTACGAGCGAACGATCAATCTTCACACGATCAAACCCAAAAGTGCGCAGAGCACCGATACTGGCATAGCCGCTGCCAAAGTCATCGAGTGCGAACCGCACCCCAACTCTCTTGAGCGATTCAATCGACCGGCGCGCCTGGTCCGGATTTGACATTAGAACGCCCTCGGTAATCTCGAGGGTAAGGCGATGTGGATCAAAACTTTCCTTGTCTAGAATTGTTAGGACTACTAGGGGGAAATCCGGGCTGCAGAGTTGCAAGGGCGAAACGTTGACCGACAAATACAGGCTCGGCCAGCGCTTTGCGTGAGCAATGGATGAAGAGAGCATAAGCCGCCCCAGAGCGTCGATGAGCCCGGCTTTTTCCGCCAGCGGAATGAAGATTTCCGGGCTGATACGCCCGTTTGCTCCGTTCCAACGCGCGAGGGCTTCGACACCTTGCATAGTTCCATCTGCTGCCGATACGAGCGGCTGAAACACCGGCGTTATATCACCTTTCACGATCGCTTCTCTTAGATCCGCTTCAAGAAGCGATACACGTTCCCTTTCGACATCGAGCAACAGATCATAGTGAACGACACGGCCTTTTCCGTCTTCCTTCGCACGGTAAAGCGCTATGTCCGCTTGACGCAAAATTTCCAGAGGCTCGACGGTCGCAGTCGCTGTTGCCGTTCCGATGCTTGCACCAACCTCAACGGTTCGTCCGGAAACGCTAAAGGGCACGCGGAAGATGTCCAGAACAACTTCGTCGATCTTGGAAGTCATTGCACCACGTTGCAGAAGCGCAAACTCATCTCCACCGAAGCGCGCAGCACATTCGATCGCTGGAGAGAGCGCTGCGAGCGCCTGACCGACTTGCTTGATCAGTTCATCTCCTACGGCATGCCCCCAAGCGTCATTGACAGCCTTGAAGCCATCAAGGTCGATGAGATGAAGCGTCAACAAACCGTCGTTTTCCCGGAGGTTTTGGAGAGTGCCGACTTGCTGCATCAGACCCGTCCGGTTGAAAAGGCCTGTCAGGCTGTCTTGGGCGGCTTCTCGTTGAGCTACGGCAGCAAGCGCCTTAAGACGCTTTGCCTCCAACCCTCCGCAAACCAAGACTGCCATCAGAAAGACAATGAGAATGGCGATAGCCAGATAGATGTAGGGCCTTACCGCGCGGTACAACTCTTGGCCAGGATGCTGCGCGTGCCATATTAGAGTGCCGACGACACCTCCGGCCGTATTTGTGATATTGACCTTGAGTTGCCCCGTCTCCGCCGCTTGCGTAAGCCTTAAGCCATCCAGGTTGTGTTGCTGAGCTTCGGCGTCAAGAACCGCAGGCGTCAGCTCCTTGATGAAGGAGAGGACGTGATGCCGTCCGGGCAAACCGGCAGACGACGCGAACGGCTGGATGGCATTGGTGGAGACCAAGAAAATCCGTCCGTTGGTAGCAAGAAACTCTACGACAGGCTTGGTTCCGCCCTGTGTGGCCTTGTCGATTTGGTGCTGCAGCGTGGTGCCGAACATAAAAACGGCATCGAATTTCTCGCCTTTAAGGTAGGACGAGTAAGGATTTCCTGATTGATCCGCGACGACCACCCCATCATAGAGCGGGTAGTCTGTGCTGGTCTTGGCCCAGTTTTCGTAAGCCCAGCCAACCGGATCTGCACCGACCGAGGCGGCGTATGCATCGTCCCAGACACTATTGTCGCTGGTGATTGCTGAGATTCGGCTTTTCAGCGACGAGACAGCAGCTTCTACCGCTCTCGTGGCGCGCACATCATCTATCGCATCTGCTGACATCACCATGGTGCCGACCACATGTGCCATGATGGCGGTAAGCGTAAGCCCGACAATAAGGAAAAAAACGGTTGCGCAGGCGACGGATGAGGTCGAGCCGTTGCGCCGAGAGTAGACGCGGGGGTTCATGTTCAATCCAAGAGGAGGGAAGACATCATCTGCGACTGCATCTCTTGACATCATGCCAAGCATTTCGCGCAATCTAACTTTACCGAGAGACTGTGAAAACAAGACGAAGCGATATCGTTAACGATCAAAGAAATGGGGACCGACGCCGGTAGATGAGTAAACGATCGCCTGTACCATCGGATTGTCTGCCGTCAGATATCATTCGGGGGTATCAAGCAATACACTGACAACGAATCGTCCAAGCAGCTGATGTCCGTGGAGACAAATCCGGTAGCGACGCCCGAGATCACGAAGATTCGAAAATGTTCTGGTGCGCTGCCACTCATCAAACAACGCAGCGGAAATCACGTCGCAGGTGACAGGATCGCAATATACGTCTGACCATGGTCGCGACATACCAACCGCTTTTCAGCTGTTGTCGTGTCTTCTGGCTAGACGAGCGGCTGATCCTTGAGTGCCCAAACAGGCTCTTGGCGTCACCGCTGGCCTTGCTTGACCCCGGCGCGGACGAAAAGACGATGTACGAGCGCATCGTCGGTCAACTCGCCGGACAAGGGCCAGGTCAAGCCCGCTAGCGCCGCCCGCTTTAGATATCAGCGGCGACGCGATCGCTTCAGCGGGGATCTGACTAGGGCTTCGAGGCTTTAACTACCCCCTCCTTTCCGCAAAGTGAAACCGCGACCTTGGGACCGCATCTTCTTGCATATGCGCGGCGATCTGAGTGAGATCGAGCGCGCTTAGAAGTTCTCTGGGCAATCGTTACGCGCCGGGCTCGCCTCGTCCGCAGAGGTCGATGAAAGCGATTTTCAGAAGCAGCTTGGCCATGTATCTGCGGAGATGACGCGGCGTCATCAGCGGCGGGGGGATCGCTTCGGGGTCAACCGAACCGAAGCTGCCGGTCCACATCGGGCCTTAGAGGGAGGTCGCGACGAACGAAAACGTTAGCTTTTGAGTCGCTTATCAAAGTCATTTTGGGATGACAGGATCGCGTTTCGATGCATTTTCGACCAATCCACCAGATCGATTACCATAGCGGCGAAGCTATGCCCCCGTGTCGCGAGGGCAAATGTGACCGAGGGCGGGTTGGGTCGACGGCCACATCCACGCGTTCGCGTTCTTTGGGGCCGTGCCTCAGTCGATCGTCTATGACAACGATCCTGCTTGGTGGCAAAGATCCTGCCCGACGGCACGCGCAAGCGCGCAATGCTGTTCAGTGGCTTCCTGTCCCACTACCTGATCCGGGATCGCTATGGCCGTCCTGGAAAGGGCAACGATAAAGGGAATGTCGAAAGACTTGTCGGCTATGCCCGACGTAACTTTATGGTGCCGATCGCGCAGTTTCCGACATGGGAGGCGTTCAACACCTGGCTGGAAGAGCAATGTCGCAAGCGCCAGCGCGATAAGCTACGCGGCGAGAACGAGACGATAGGCGAACGCTTGTTGCGGGATCTCGCGGCCATGCGCTCCTTGCCGGCGTCGCCCTTCGATGCGTGCGATCAGGCGTGTGCTATTGTGACGGCCCAGGCGCTCGTTCGCTACAAGACCAACGACTATTCCGTGCCGGTCGCCTACGGTCATCACGTCTGGGTCCGGGGCTACGTCGACAAGTTGGTCATCGGCTGCCGCGGCGAGATCTTTGCCCGCCATCCGCGGTGCTGGGAGCGCGAAGATTTCATCTTCGACCCGATCCATTACCTGCCGCTGATCGAGCAAAAGATCAATTCGCTGGATCAGGCAGCGCCTCTCCAGGGCTGGGACTTGCCAGACGAATTCGCCACGCTGCGCCGCCTTATGGAAGGCCGCATGGCCAAGCATGGCCGGCGTGAATATGTGCAGGTCCTGCGCCTGCTGGAGAGCTTTGAGCTTGCAGACCTTCACGCGGCGGTGAAGCAGGCCCTCCAGCTCGGCGCGATCGGCTTCGATGCCGTCAAGCATTTGATCCTGTGTCGGGTGGAACGCCGGCCGCCTCGACTGGACCTGTCCATTTATCCCTACCAGCCAAGGGCGACGGTCGAGACGACATCGGCGAAGGCATATATGCGGCTGCTTTCGACGCATAGGGAGGAAGCGGCATGAGCACCGAAGTGCCCGAGATCCTGCTCTCCCACTACCTCAAGATTCTGAAGTTGCCGACCTTCCAACGGGAATATCAGAAACTGGCCCGGCACTGTGCCACCGAGGGCGTCGATCATGGCGGATACCTGTTTCGGCTTTTCGAACGGGAGATGATTGAACGCGATCGGCGCAAGGTCGAGCGTCGCATCAAGGCGGCAAGGTTCCCTGTCGTCAAAAGCCTCGACAGCTTCGACTTCACCGCAATACCGAAGCTCAACAAGATGCAGGTGCTGGAACTTGCACGTTGCGAATGGATCGAGCGTCGTGAGAACGTGATAGCCCTTGGTCCCAGCGGCACGGGCAAGACCCATGTCGCCCTCGACCTCGGCCTGGCAGCATGCCAGAAAGGCTTGTCCGTCGGCTTCACCACGGCCGCAGCACTTGTCAGCGAGATGATGGAGGCACGTGACGAACGGCGTCTGCTCCGCTTCCAGAAGCGAATGGCTGCACACCAGCTTCTCATCATCGACGAGCTGGGCTTAGTGCCGCTCTCGAAAACCGGCGCGGAGTTGCTGTTCGAGCTGATCTCGCAACGATACGAACTCGGAGCCACCCCCGCGACAAATGCTTTGCATTTGCGCTGTGATCACCAGCAATCTTCCGTTTGACGAATGGACCGAATCCCTGGACTCCGAGCGTCTGACGGGCGCACTGCTCGATCGCATCACCCCCCACGTCAACATCCTCGAGATGAACGGCGACAGCTATCGTCTCGCCCAAAGTCGAGCCCGCAAGGCAGGCTGAAGCCCGGAGAAAATAGCCACCAGCATGAGATCCCCGCTCGGGCTACGCCCTCCCGGCGGCGCGCCACAAGTGGCCTGGTTTTACTCCGCCGCCTGGCCGGACTTTACTCCGCCGTTGACAACTGCACAAAAGAGCGGGCCAATCCATCCTCCTGAAACCATGGTCATCATTGTCCTCGTTGCATTTGAAAATGGAATCTGCCGCCATGCAATCTGTGGTTGCATAGGATATGTTATGGGACTAATTCATTGATTTTATGGGCGAAATGTATTGCAATCGGTCCTGTCACCAGCTGCGGCCGCATCACTCAAACCAAATGGTCTCCGGCAAAACCGGTGCGGTTCAGCCGATCTGCTTGTGGAACCACCTTCGATCCGTTTTGGCGCATAGTGAGACCAAATGGGCAGTGAGTGCGAGACCCACCTTAGCCTTTCGTGTCATGCGCTTTGTCGTGACGGATCGAAGGCGACTTCAGTGACTTTGAAGCGCCCGCCGACCCGCTTGCACTGAACCACGATATCGACAAGTTCGGAGAGAAGGCCGCGAATATCGTCGCGCGCGAGATCGCGCCCGCCTTCGGACTCCTTTACCAGAAGCGTCAGCTGCTCGAATGCGAGTCGTGCGGAGTCCGCGTGAACGGTGGTGATCGAGCCGGGATGGCCTGAGTTTACGTTGCGAATGTAATAGAAGGCCGTGCCGTCGCGCAGTTCCTGCAGAAGGATGCGATCCGGCCGCATGCGCAGGCAGGATTCCAGCAGTTCCTTCGGCCCGACCTTCGACAGCCCCTGCCCGCCCTTGGAGTAGAACAGCCGGACATGGTTGGGCTGGGGCAAGACGAGTTCCGGCGTGTCCTCGATGGTGATGATCCTTTCGTCCAGGGGGATGTGCTGGATCAGGGCCTTTGAGAGCGTCGTCTTGCCCGAGCCGGTCGCGCCGGAAATGATGATGTTCTTGCGAGCAAGGACCGCCTTCTCGAGGAAGGCGGCGATCCGACCGGACTGGTGACGCTTCAGCAGTTCCGCGTCGTCTCCGCCGATCTCGCTGGTTAGGGGCGCGACATCCGAGAACAGGCCGGCATTGTCGAGCTCGCTCAGGCTGAGGGAGATCGAGGAAGGCTTTCTGAGAGTGAGACTGACGGTTCCCTTGGTCACGGCCGGCGGGATGACGATCTGAATACGTTCCTCGTCCGGAAGGGTGGCGGACAGGAGCGGATGCGCCTCGTCGATCGCCTGGTGCGAGTGACTGGCCACGGCGCGCGCCAGCCGCATCAGCCTGTCGAAGGTGAGCTGCGGCACCTCGTGCCGCGCCCAACCGCCGGCGCCCTCGGTCAGAACCTCGCCGGGCCGGTTGACGACGATCTCGTAGAGCGACGGATCGTTCAGGAACGTCGACAGCGGCGCGAGCAACTGCCGGACGACGTTCGCATCCGAAGCGCTCCCGGTCACTTGGTCACGAGATCGGAATGGCGGCTGAAGTCGCCCGAGACCGCGCGGTCGTAGACGGTGTTGCGCGGCTCGGTGACGCGCAGGCGATAGATGCCCGAGAAGTCGAGATCGCGGGCGACGAAGATGGAGACGAGCGAGCCCTGATGCTTGTTCAGCGTCGGCGGGATGTTGATCGACTGCTCGACGGCGATGGCCGCAGCGTCCTTGCCGGCACTCGATGTTCCCTCCATGTCGATGTCCTGGTCCTGGAGCTGCTGCGACAGAGCGGACGTTGCATCCCCGACGATCGACAGGAGAAGCGCGCTGCCAAATCGCTCCCACCAGTGCGTATCGACGTGACCGCTGAAGCCGGCGCGGCCGAGCGGATCGGTGGCCGGCGAGGCGAGCGTGACGATGACGCCGGTCGGGGTCTTGGCGCGGTTCCACAGGACGAACAGCCGGCTCTGGCCCCGGCGCAGGCCGCCGCGATATTCGCCGACGATCTGCGTGCCCTTCTCCATGAGGACGACGCGACCGTTGTCGGAAAAAATGTCGCGGTTGGTGACACAGCTGACGAAGCCCGGCTGGTCGGAAGCCATCGCAGTCTCGAGCACGCAGGGGATCGAGGTTCCCATGGCCACGATGAAGTTGCGGTTGCCGAGATACCCTGCGCGCGAGCCCTCGAGTTGGGTCGGCGTCAGCATCCGGTTGAAGCGCTGGTCCTCGTTCTCACCTCGCGCCTCGCCACCGAAGCCCGCAGCCGGAAAGGGTTGGAAGGCGCTGTCGGCGCTTCCATCGCCGTCCGTCGGCGTCGTATCCCTGCGGGATGAACTGCCGGTGCTGCCGCCGCCGAAGGCCATGACCGGTGCGCGGCGGGCCGAATCCATCAGTTCATCGACGACCGGTGCGGCCTGCGGCTCGGTGCCCGGCGTTGGCAGGGAGACGGGCGGGAGGGGTAATGCCACCGGTGGAGGCTCTTGCCTTGCGGGCTCGAAATCGCGGGTCTGGCGTTGGACGACCCGCTCCGGCGTCGCCTCGTCGGTTCTCGGAGCGCCCGAGCGCATCGACCAGGCGGCAAAGCCCATGAACGCTGTGACGGCGAGGACCACGAACCCGCGCTTGGCCAGTTGGTTCTCGGCCGGTCGCGCGGTCGGTGTCTCCGCGCGCTCGCCTTCGATTCTCGTTTCGGTTTCGTCTGCCATGATCTCTCCCCTCCCTATCGTTGCGCCGCGGACGGCAGGGCCACGACCCGTTCGACCGAAGGCGACGTCGTGTTGGTTCCGGGATTGATGCCGGTCGGCGACCAGGCCTCGTTGAATATGCAGAGCACGTCGCCGCCGCGGCGCAGGATGAACTTTCGACTGATCGCGTGGACGAGGACGAGATCGCCGGTGATCGATTTGGGCACCAGCGTCTCCGCGCCATCGCTGTTCTCGATGTAGATCGCCGGCATCTCCTGGTTTCCGGAAAAGGCGAACGTGGTGATCTTTCCGTTGTCGTAGACCGCCTGGGGCTCGATCGCGGACGAGCCTTGCGCGGTGTAGCGCCAGCTGCGCGGCCCGTACTCTTCATGGATGCCGAGCACGGCATCGGCCTCGCCAGCCTTCGCGGCCTCGGCGCGCGCGGCGGAGGCCAGCCGCTTTTGCGCCGCCTCGTCGGCGGGATATCGGTATTTGACGTAGAAGTATGTGTTCTGACCGGCCTCGACCGATCCCTCCCGAACCATCAGCTCCATCTGGTAGCTGCGCTTGGAGCCGTCCCGGCGCGTGGTGACGACGGAGATGTTGGTGACGGGCTGGTTCTCGCGCGGCTTGAGGAAGAGGATGTTGCCGGCGGGGGCGACCTCCCAGGCAACCGTGTTGCCGAGCGCGACATGGGCGATCTCCTCGTCGGGCGAGAACTCGACCTGCACGGAAGATCGCAGCGAGCCGACGATCCGGGTGATGTCATAGGGCTGGTAGTTGACGAAGCGCACGCGGCTGTCCCCATCTGCGCCGCGGGGAACTTCAAGAGCGTTTGCCGGTCCTGCGAGGAGGGCGGCTGCAAGCGCAGCTACGATGAGCGGTCTTTGCCTCATTGAATGGCCTCCGGGTCGGCCCGGTACTCACTGACGACGAAGCCGAGCGGGTTCGTCAGGCGGTCGGTCGAGGACATCGGGGCATTGGTGTAGGCATAGGTCAGCGTCGCGACCCAGTGGGTGATCGTGGTCTCCTCGCCGCGCGTGACGGTGCGGATGTAGCGGACGGAAACGACACTGGCGGAGATCAGCGAGATCGACTTGATGGTGATCTCGGCTGTTGCGCCCCGGCCATAGAGGTTCTGCGGCGAGTCCGGATTGCCGCCGCGATAGAGACTGGCGAAGCGGGTCTGTTCGGCGGCGCTCGATAGCAGCGAGACAGTCCTGAAGTTCTCCTCGGCCTCCGACTGGACATAGCCCTCGCGCGCCCGGACGTAGCGGGCGGCGAAGTATTTGGTGACGGCCTCGTCATAGGTCCCGGCCGTCGAGGTCAGCGCCGAGACGACGTCGACGATGCCCGTGGAATTGTCGACGCGGATCACGAAGGGTTCGACGGTCTTCAGTGGGGTCAGCGCCGCCACCGAGAAGACGGCGAGAGCCGCGATGACGCCGGCGGCGACGGCGACGCCCCAGGCCATGCGGGCCGACCGTTCCACGCGCAAAAGCCGATCCTGATCGAAACGGCGGGCCTTGTCGAAATAGCTCTTGAGGTTGTCGGAGGTGATCATCGCCCTACCCCGCCCGGCAGGCGCGGCGTGAGCCCGCCTCATCGAATGACGCAAAGGCCGGATGCTGGGCCACCTGCGCCGGCGCTGTCTCCGTGTAATCGAGGGGTTCGGTCTGCGCCGGCTGATGGGGATCGCCTGCCCTCTCCTGCTGCCACTGCCACATCGATCGGTTGAGAGGCCGCTTGGCCGCGCCGTCGCATTTGGGGAGCGGGTAGGAAAGCGATGCGCAGCCGGCGAGCAGGGACGCGATGCAGACGAGAACTACTTTTTGAAACGACATGACGAACTCTGAACTTCGAATTGTGGGCATGGGGTCAGGCGACCCCCTTGGTGAGGAGTCTGCGGACCGCCGCGCGGGCTCCGCGACCGACTATCGCCGTGCCACGGCCCGCGAGGACCGCACCGCGGGCGATCGAACCCTGATGGGCATCGCGGGCCGTGCCGTAGCCGTAGGTCAGTGAGGCTCCGCCGGCAGCCAGCGCCGAGGCGATGCCCGGGAGCTGATAGAAGACGTAGAGGGCGGCAAGGCAGATGGCGCAGAGCGCGATCGGCCGCATCAACACGTCGCTATAGGCCTCGATCGCGGTAAAGGTCGTGTCGATGCTGGAGATCAGCAGCGAGCCCACGGCAACGACGAGAACCTGCAGGATGACGAAGTTGACGAGCTGGCCGAGCCAGGCCTCGGTAAATCGGCGCGTCGCCTGGAACATGGCGAGGGCGACGAAGATCGGGCCGATCGCGAGCACGATGGCGAGGGCCAGGCGCGCGTACAGCGAGACGATGTAGCCGATCGCGGCGACGATGAAGCTCGCCCCGATCACCATCATGCCGCCGATGCCTGTCACGATGTCGATCGGCCAGGAGCCGCGAGACCAGATGTCGTAGGCCGACTTCTGGCCCTTATCGAGCAGGCTGTCGAAGGTGCTCGCGCTCGGCGCCGTGCCGGAATTGAGCGCTTGAGATATCTCGCGTGGCAGGCTGTCGAAGAAGAGGTCGGTCACATAGGACTGGTAGTCCGCGGCATTGCGCACGAGCATCAGGATGATGGCGAGCTTGATGGCGCGGATGGCGAAGTCCATGATCGGTTCGCTGATCGAGCCTTTGAGGATCAGGAAGCCGTAGAGAACGACATAAAGGGTCAGCGCGATCGTCAGCGGCCCCGCGATCCAGGCGGCGATGTTCGACGTGCCGGTCGAGACGAACGTCTCCAGCGGCGTTCGAAACTGGTCGTCGAGGAAGGCGAAGACGGTGTACATCGCTATCCCTCAAGCGCCTTGCGCATGCGCTCCAGCCGCGACTTGCCGTCGGCGGCCTCGACATTTCGGCAGTTCGGCGTCTTGGCCAGCATGCCGGGATCGTTCCGGCACTTGGCGATCTGGTCGGCCAGAAGCGCCGGGTCCGCAACGAGCTCCTCGACGGTGTAGGTGCGTTTCGGCGGATTTGCCTCCGAGCATCCGGCGAGCCCGACGGCAAGGGCTGCGAAAAGCGCGATCGCAGTTACGGCCGCGCGTGACCCCCTAAAGATCCTCATCGTCATTTCAGCGCTTCCCCGATCGTGTCCATGCGCTTGCGCCAGTCCTCGGCCTTGCGCTGTTCGTCGACCTGGACCTGCGCCTGCTGCATCATCTGCAGGCCCTGCATCCGCAGGACATCCGTCTGGAGAAACGCGCTCTCGGCCTGCAGGCGGGCTTGCAGGTCGGCGATCTCCTTCGCGTCGCCCGCCGTTCCGATTTTTTTGCGCAGCTGATCGATGCCGTCGATCCGCTTGGTCGCCGCATCGTAGATCTGCTCGCCGAGCGTGATCTGTCCGGCATTCCTCTTCTGGGTCCGGGTCAGCTCCCTGGCGTAGAAATCCTCGGCGTCCGACCGATAGGTCGTGTTCTCGTCGAGATGCCGGGTGGCGCTCTCACCGAACACGCCCTCGCCCGTTCCCTTCAGAAGGCCCTCGATGCCTGCGAAGTCCGCGGGCAAGGCCTTGCGTATCTCGGGACGATTGAGGAGACTCGCGACGTCGGCCATGTCCGTCAGCTTGTTCAGCGAGCCGTAGAGTTGCTCGGCCTGGGAGATCTGCTCGTTCAGCGCATCGAGTTGGTTCTTGAGCTGGGTAATGGATTCGATCTGCTTCAGGATTGCCGTCTGGTCGATCACGGGAATGCCCTGCGCGGCGGCAGGCCCGACCTCGGCGGCGAAGGTCGCGACCATCAGGGCCAGGACGAGGGAAGGCTTCGTTCGTCGCATCAGCTTGCACTCCTTCTCTGTTGGAACAACGGCAGCCAGTCCTCGGGTCGGTCCCCGACCTCGGCACGGATCGTCTCTGCGAGTTCGACATTGGCGGTGCGGCCCGACAGGATCGCGAGCTCGTCGTCGAAGCCGGACAGGTTCAGCTCCGCGACGACGCTGTCGTGGCCCTGCTTGACGATGAAGCGCCGGCTGTCGGAGGACAGCTCGCGCGCGAGAAGCTCGAACTCCGTCTCCGTCAGCTTGAAGCCATCGACATAGTCGGTCCGGTTGCCGCGCGGGTTCGGCATGAAGACCTGCGTCGGGCACTGCTCGATGATCGTGTGGGCGATCGGCGAGGCGATCGCGTCGCGCGGGCTCTGGGTCGCAAACAGCATCAGGCCGTTCTGCTTGCGGATCGTCTTCAGCTTGTTCTGGGCGAGATCGCGGAACCCCTCGTCTGCCAGCGCCTTCCAGAACTCGTCGATGACGATGATGATCCGCCGGCCGTCGATCAGCTGCTCCACACGGTGGAAGAGATAGGCCATCAGCGGCGTGCGGATCTCCTCGTTGTCGAGGAAGTCGGTCATGTCGTAGCCGAGGAATTTTGCGCCGATGCCGATCTCGTCGGCCTCATTATCGAAGACCCAACCGAGCGGCCCTCCCCTCTCCCACCGCCGCAGACGCGCGGCGCTGCCTTCGGGATCGGTGTTGTTGAGGAAGCTGCGCAGCGCGCCGATCGTTCGGCTTGCCACCGGCAGATCGGCCAGGCCGTCGATCGCGCCGGCGATGTCGCGGACCTCTGTCACCGACAGTTCGCGCGACCGCGACCCGACGAGCTTTGCGACCCATTGGGCGAGGAAGATCCGGTTCGCAGGCGTCAGCTCGAGGCCCTTCAGTGGCGCGCAGCCGGTCGGCTGCCCGTTCTTCAGCGGCAGATAGGTGCCACCGGCCGCCCGCACGAAAAGGTCCGCGCCGCGGTCCTTGTCGAAGAACACCATGTGCGGATCGTGCTTCTGGAGCTGGGCCAGCATGAAGTTGAGGATGACTGTCTTGCCCGAGCCGGACGGTCCGCAGACGAAGGTATTGCCGAGATCGCCGTGATGGAAGTTGAAATAGAAGGGCGAGCCCGACGCTGTCTTCAGCATGGCGACGGCCGGACCCCATTCGTTGCCGTCCGCGGCTCCTGTGGGATAGCCGTGGAAAGGTGCGAAGGCCGCGAAGTTCCTGGACGTGATCGCGCCGGAGCGGGCGCGGAAGCGGAAATTGCCGGGCAGTTGCGCCCACCAGGCCGCCTCGAGACCCAGATCCTCGCGTGCGACGACCGCGCCGCCATTGGTCAGATGCGAGCGGGCCTTCGACAGGTTGTCGGTGAGCGCCTTCACGCTCGGCGCGAAGACGGCGAGCGACAGATGGTGCTCGCCGAGCACGAAGCGGTTGGATTCGAGATCGTCGAGCGCATCGTCCAGCTCGTCGAGCTGGGAGCTCGCCCGGTCGCCGGCACTGACCATCTGGTTCTGCTTGCGCGCCATGATCGCCTTGGCATCCGACTTCGACGCGAAGGCGAAGCTCTGCGAGAGGATGAACTCGAAGGGTGCGGTCAGCAGACCGTCGAGCATGCCGGGCCGCGTGCGCGCCGGATATTCCTTGAAGCCGAACATGCCGGCATAGCGGCTCGTGCCCTCGTGGCGGATCTCGATCGTCTCCCGGCCGATGATGACGCGGTCGGAGTAGATCGCGGAGGAGATGCGGCCTTCGGTGAGCGGCACGGGCTCGCGCCGGCCGCCGACCAGCTGATGCAGGACCGCGCTCGGCTCGGAGAAGACAATCCCGTCGATCTCGACCAAAGATAGGACGCGCGGCGAGAAGCGGCTCAGTCCGGTCGTAACGTCGACGACGGTATCGCAGAGCTTCTTCAGCGCGTCCTGGTCGACCTCCCTCCCCTGTCGGCGGGCACCCCGCAGGCGCGACATCAGCTTTGCCAGCTTCTCGGCCGGATCGCGGCCGGGATGCCAGACGAGGCTCAGGACGAGATCGTTGCGGAACAGCTCCTCCCCGATCATCCGCTCGCGGTAGCGGGCGTTTAGACCCGCCGAAAACGGATTGGCGAAGGCGCCATCCGGATAGGACATGTCACGGCGGCGGATGACATGCGTCCACAGCGCCAAGCGTTCGTCGGCGATGTTGCGGTAGAGCGTGTTGAGATGGCGGTGAAGCGCGTTGAGGTCGATCGGGTCCGCGGTCTCGAAGGAGACGCCCTCGATGGCGATCATCACCATGAGCGCGCGGCTGTCGAGTGCGATGATGTGAGCGTCGACATGCCGGACGTACGGAATGAAGGTCTCGGGCTCCAGCTCTCTGGCTCTGACGGTCGCAGCTTTAGGCAAGGCTAAGATCCCTTGCGTCATATCGGCGGGCGAGTTTGAGGGGCGTCACCGTCGAGCCGCCCCAGACCGCGCCGTTGCGCGCCCTGCCCCGTGTCTCGATCCAGGCGAGCAGAACGCGGAACATGTTGTGGTCGTGCTTGACGATGGCCTTGAAGACGATGTGGACGACGACCCCGACAAGCGCGTAGACGACCGAGCCCGCGACGATGAACAGCACCGTCGTCAGGATCATGTTGATCCCCATCGCCTCCATCGTGACACCGGCAATCATCGCCGGCCGCGTGCAGGCGAGAAACAGCGTGTCTTCCTCTATCGCGATCTTCTCCGTCATGGATCAACCACCGGCCAGCGTGTTGACGATCCCGGTCGCCCCGAAAATGATGCCGATGCCGAGAACCACGAAGGCGGCCTTGCGCAGGTCGAGATAGCCGAACATCCAGGCGATGCCGACGATGATGGTGGCGATGATCGCGAGCAGGCGCGCGACATTGCCGGTCAGAAGCGTGACGATATTCTGGAGCGTCGTTTCGATACCGCCCCCGGCCTGCGCGAATGCTGGCTCCATCATGGCCGCACTGACAAGGAAGGTTATCGCTGCGACGGTGGCAAACGATCGTGCTCGGGTACTCTGCACCATGGGTGCTCACTCCTTCTGCTGCTGAATGCTATCGAGAGAAAATCAGGATGGTGGACTGCCGCGACTGGCCGAACACGTCCCACGCTTGGGCGGGCGCGATCGGCTCATCAGATGGCGTGGCCTCTTGGGCTGCGAGCGTGACGGCATCAAATGATGGCGAGGCGCGTGACGCTACCTCGGGCATCCCCCGTGTCTGCAAGCCCCCTGCCCCGTCGCTATCCTGGAGCGTCAGCGATGAAAGCCTGCCGGTCAGGCGCCGTTCTTCCTCGACAATCCGCCGGTCGTAGCCGACCATCGCGCCGATCTTTGCATCGCCCTGTCCATAATAGGACTGCAGCATTGCGACTCCAGCTTCCTTTCCCGTTGCGCCGGACGCCACCGCGGCGCGGTAATAGCGATTGAGGAGAATGCCCGTGGCTTTGAGATTGAGGCAGGGATCGAAGAGATCGGAAATGGACAGCCCTAGGCCTGGCAGGTCGTAGGCGCTGACGCCACCGAGACCGAGATCGACGCTCTGTCCGTTGGACGCCATCGTCGTCGCGATCTCGATCGCTTCCGCCTTGCTCATGGGTCGTTCCGGGCTCGACGCATCACTGTTGATGCGGATCGCCAGAGGATTAAAGCGGCTTTCCACGCTGACGACGGCGGCGAGGACCTCCGCTCTGACCATGGGCGCGCAGGTCTGCGCGATGTCTGCGAATGCTATGGGCATAGGATCAATACCAGATGCGCTGGCGGTTTTGACCGTCGATGGTGATATCGACAAAGCGCGGCTTGTCGCGCCTGTTCGGCGCCGCTGCGACCGTCTCCTTACACACCAGGCGGTCGCCGTCTCGCACCCAGCGAGCTGTCGACCGGCGATTGTCGTCGTCTGACAGGCATCGCGAACTGTTTACCTCACGAGGCGCGACCGAGACGCATACAGCTTCACGCCTGCCGTCACTATAGCGTGATGTCAGACGGGAGCCCGTGCTGCAGAAGTAGGGCTCATAGCCTGGTGCCGATGCCGAGAAGCCAGCACCGCTGCAGGTCGGGAACGAACGACCTTTGGCGAGATGGTGCAACAACTTCTCGATGGGAGGGCGGCATTCCCCAAATTGCATCGGACCACCCGGATTCGAAAGGCATAGAATAACCTCGCAACCCCAGTCATCGGCATGGGCATGACTGTCCGGAATAAGATATAAAGCGGCTGTCAAAAGGACTGGAGACAGCGTTTTAAGGACGGCAGCTTTCATGTTCTCGACACCCTTCAACCAAAAGCAGAGGCCTCTACTGCATGGTCGGCCTTGGCTTGATTGTTTTATAGCGGGCTTTTAAACATATGCCAAGCCGTTTTGATAGTCACTGGCACAGCCTTTCCTTTGCAGCCATGGTCCTCCGTGAAATAATAGATAATCCCTTCGAAAACGAGACGGCTTCGTCACGTCTGAAGCAAATCGGACTGATGAGCGTCCTGTATTACATGCACATATCCAATAAAAACCTGACCATCGCTAATATCATAGAGGAAACTGGGCTTACGAGAGGGGGGATATGGGAAGCCGTGGACTTCCTGATCCAGCGTAAGCTGCTTACCGAGACCCAGGTTAAGAACTCTCTTGGCCGCGGAAGAGCCCGACAGTTCGACATTCCTCAGACAATTTTCGAAAAACTTCGCCATTTCGAGAACGCTTGACCCGGTGCGCTGAGGCGGCCATCTGCGGGAAACAACGAGTGGATAACGTCTTATCAGAGACAGTCTCGCACGGCTTGCGCCAGTTGCGCATAGCTGCCACGTGATTCGAACGGCAACGCGTCAGTGCCAAGTGTGTTGTCGGGATCTGGGATGTGTTTCGGCGTGGAAAGATTGGACGCCGATAAGGGGTCAACGTTCCGAGCCGATTGACACACTGTCGAAAACACCAACAGACGAGCCCGGAAAGGGCTTTCGAGAGAGGTGGATCCACTAGCTTTTAGCGACCATGATCTCACCCAGATCTGCAACCACCTGAACGCGACACCACGGAAATGCCTCGGCTACAAAACACCCGCGGAAGTCTTCCGCCAGAAACGCCTCGCCCAAATCAGGCGCACCGGTTAGCTTCTTCCAGCCTGCAAGTCGCGGTTCGCCATGAACTCACATCTTGAGCCTGAAGTGCAGCGCCATCTGGAACCCGACATCCAGCGGCATTCTCCTCACGATCCTGAACCTGCTCGCAGGGACAGCGAACCGGCTTGGTCGCTGCGCAACGATCAGGAATTCTCATAGGGACTCAAGTGCCGGCGAGGACCCTGAAGGATCGAGATCCTGAGCCTCAAGCGGCACCACAAGATTTTCGAACGACGAGATTGCAGCCCAGGGCCTCGATTCCGAGCGGGACGGATTTCCCTTGGGTGAGGTCCAGCATGGCCAGCCCCGCCCGCCGGCCGAGTTCCTTTAGGCCCATGTCGATCGTCGTGAGAGCCGGGCGCGTCTGCGCGGCGACGACGTGCCAGTTGTCGAAGCCGACGACGGCGATATCGCCTGGCACGGAGAGACCGTTGTCGCGCGAGGCGTCGATGACGCCCCGGGCCGTCTCGTCGCTGCCGCAGAAAATCGCCTCCGGCCGCGGACGGTCGCGCGCGAGCATCTGCCGGATCGCCTCGTGCCCCCAATCCTCGCCCCAAGGTCCGTACATCACCTCGCCCTCGCTGCCGAGACAGTCGCGATAAGCCTCGGCGCGCCGACGGACGGCGGCAAAATCTTCGGGGCCGGTGATGTGCAGGATCCGGCGGTGGCCGAGCGACAGGAGGTGCTCGACCGCGAGACGGGCGCCCTGGGCATCGTCGGGAACGAAGGACACGCTGGTACCCGGCCCTTCGGCAAACGCGTAGACCACGGGGACCGGCAGATGCGTGAGATCGACCGGCGGCGGCAGATCGACCCGGGTGGCGGTGAAAATAATCCCGTCCACCTGCTTGTCCAGCAGCGCTTCCAGGTGCAGACGGGCAAGCCGAGGGTCGTTGTTGGTCGCGCAGAGAAAGACCGAAACACCGTGATCGACCAGCGCTTCCGACACGCCGGCCGTCATCGGCAAGGTGAGCCGGCCATAGGTATCGTTGGTGATCATGCCGATCGAATGGCTTCGTCGGCTGAGCAATCCCCGCGCAAGCGCATTCGGCCGAAAACCGATTTCGTCGGCGACGCGTTTCACCCGGTCGCGCGTCTCCGGATTGGTTCGCCCCTGCCCGTTGAGAGCGTTGGACGCCGTCGAGATACTGACGCCGGCCGCCAGCGCCACGTCCCGGATGGTGGCCCTTCGATCCCGTCCCGCCGTCATATGAACATCCCATTCTCGGTTTGATAAAAGGTTTCATCAAGAAATAATGCAAGTGCTAAAACGTTTTAGCAGTTTTATGACCATCCCTTGTGTCCACACTGTCGACACACTTCATAATCTCGATTACCGTCCGTGTCACGTCAATGCCCCGACCTGCCGAAGGGAGAGTTGGCGACACCGAAAAAGGGAACGCTCATGCTGAAGATCAAACTGGCGCTCGCCGCGCTTTCGCTTGTTGCCAGCACCACGCTGGCGAATGCAACCGATGTGTCCTTGTGGGTCCGAACCTCGTCGGGCGCCGTCCTCCAGGGTCTCGCCGACCACTACAACGCCTCCCATCCCGACAAGATCGTCGTGACGCAGATCACGGCCGAGCAGATGGTGCCGAAGCTGGGCGCAGCGATCGCCGGCGGTGCGGCGCCCGATGGTGCTGTTCTCGACCTGATCTACCTGCCGACTTTCGCGGCAGCCGAAGGCCTGGAAGATATCAGCGAATTCGTCAAGAGCCGTCCCTATGCGAGCGCGATGAGCCCGTCCCATATCCGCCTTGCGACCTACGAAGACAAGATCTACGGCGTGCCGGCACTCCCGGATGCCTCCATCATCGCTTACAATACCGCGCTCTTCGAAAAGGCCGGCCTCGATCCGAACAAGGCTCCCGCGTCGCTGGAAGAGATCGCAGAAGATGCCAAGAAGATCACGGCGCTCGGCAACGAAACCTATGGCTTCTACTTCGTCGCCAATTCCGGCAGCTGGCTGATCTACGACTTCCTGCCCCACCTCTGGGCAGCGGGCGCCGATATCCTCAGCGAGGACGGTCGCACGGCGACGGTGGATACCCCGGCGCTGCGCGAGACGATCGCCGCCTATCGCGATATGTGGAAGGCCGGCGCGATCCATCCCACCTCCCGCTCGGGCAATGGCAACAATGCGGTCGAGGCCTTTGCTTCCGGCAAGGTCGGCGTCCTCATGACCGGCTCCTACATCGTCAACCTGCTGACGAGCAAATATCCCGACGTCAAGTTCGCCGTCGCGCCGATCCCCGGCCCCAAGGGCGGCGCCTCCAGCTTTGCCGGCGGCGATACGCTCGCCGTCATGAAGGGTATCGACGAGGAGAAGAAGAAAGTGCTGCTCGACTTCGTCGACTTCTACATGACGCCGGAGCAGCAGGTCTACATCACCAAGGAGTCCGGCATGCCCTCGCGCACCGATGTCGCGGGCGACGCCTATGCCAGCTTCGACACGCGCAATCTGGTCGCCTACGACATCCTTGCGAAGGCGCGCACGCCCTACACCTTCTCCTCGGATGAGCTCTTCGTCAGCCGCACAGGCCCGTTCGTCAACCTGATCCAGGGTGCGATCTTCGGGGACGACGTCGATGGCTCGATCAAGACCGCGCAGGATGCCTTTACCAAGGTTCTCGATCGCACCAATCCGTAAGGGCTTCACGGATCGCCGTCCGGGATCGTCAGGACCAATCAGGTTGTGGTCTTGGCCGCCCTCACCCGTCCCCTCTCCGCATGCGGGGCGAGGGGACGGGCCGCAAAGTCGCTCCGAGTTCCTTCTCCCCACGCGCGAGGAGGAGGGACCGGCAGGTGAATGAGGGCGGATGCGACCAGGAACGAGAACGTCGCGCACGTCGCCCGTCCCGTCGGCGACCCCGTCCATCATCTACGAGGAGCAGCATCTTGGCTTTGACGGCCCAAAGACCGACGCAGGGGGTGACGGCTGCGAGCAACGATCCCGAGCCGAAGGGCTGGCTCGGCCTTGCCTTCATGGCGCCGAGCCTCGTCTTCATTCTCGGGCTTTTCGTCGTGCCCCTGGTCATGGCGCTCTGGATGAGCCTTCACAACTGGCCGCTGCTCGGACGCCGCAAATTCATCGGGCTTGCCAATTATGCGGAACTGCTGGGGGACATGCAGCTCTGGCACTCGCTCGGCTTCACGCTGCTCTATACGGTGCTCGTCACCGCCGCCATCATGGCCGTCGCCTTGCCCCTGGCATTGCTGGTGGACCGGCCGCTCCGGCTCGCCGGGTTCTTTCGCACGGTCTACTTCATGCCGGTCGTCATCGGCTTCGGAGCGGCATCCACGCTCTGGATGTGGCTGCTCAATCCCGACAACGGCGTTTTTGCGCATCTGCTGCGCGGTCTTGGCCTCGTGGACAGCGCGCCGCGGCCGCTCGAAAGCTTCTGGCCGGCACTCGGCGTGATCATCCTCATGGTGGTCTGGAAGACGGCGGGCTTCACCATGGTCATCCTGCTCACCGGCCTTCAGGCCATTCCGGCCGATGTGACGGAAGCCGCCAAGATCGACGGCGCCGGTGTCTTCAGCCGTTTCCGCCGGATCACGCTGCCGCTGATGCGCAATTCGCTGCTTCTGGCGCTGGTGCTGAACGTGACGTCGTCGATGCTCGCCTTCGACCAGTTCTTCATCATCACGCAAGGCGGCCCATCGAACAGCACCGTCTCCGCCGTATTCTCGATCTACCTCGCCTCCTTCTCCTCCTATCGCCTCGGCTACGGATCGGCCATGTCCTTCGTGCTGCTTGTCGTCCTCGTGGCGATCTCCTCAATCCAGCTCGCCTTCCTGCGCCAGCGGCCGGAGGAAAGCTGATGAGCCGCACCCTCCCCACATCCGCACCCTTGCCGGCGCGCGAGAAGCTCGGCTTCGCCGCCTTTCTCCTCGTCTCCGTTGTCTTCGCGCTGTTCTTCCTGCTGCCGATCGTCTGGTCGTTTGCCAAC
Source organism: Rhizobium sp. PP-F2F-G48 (assembly GCF_004342335.1). Lineage (NCBI taxonomy): Bacteria > Pseudomonadati > Pseudomonadota > Alphaproteobacteria > Hyphomicrobiales > Rhizobiaceae > Rhizobium > Rhizobium sp. PP-F2F-G48. The sequence goes on from NZ_SLVH01000008.1 coordinate 78,807, forward strand.
TCCTTCAAGCCCGCCGCCGAGGCGCTGGCCCATCCGGTCGCGCTGTTCTCCAAAGCCTTCTCGCTGGAGAACTACCGACGGCTCGATACGGTGGGTGCCGGTTGGACCGTCTATGCCGGAAACTCGGTCATGATCGCGTTGGGAACGGTCGTCCTGACGGTGCTTGTCGCCGTTCCCGCCGGCTATGGGTTCTCGAAATTCCGCTTTCCCGGGCAATCCGCCCTGTTCATCGTCGTCATGGCCACGATGATGATCCCGTTCCAGTCGATCCTGACGCCGCTGTTTCTCATCCTCAAGGTACTGAAACTGCAGAACAATCTCTTTGGGCTCGTGCTGATCTACGTGACCTTCCAGCTGCCCTTTTCGATCTTCATGATGCGCAATGCCTTCGATGCCGTTCCCCGGGCGTTGATCGAGGCGGCGCGGATCGACGGGGCATCGCAATGGACGATCCTCAGGCGGATCATGCTGCCAATCGCCCTGCCGGGCGTCGCGACGGTCGCCATGTTCGCCTTCCTCAATTCCTGGAACGAGTTTCTGGCCGCGCTTATCTTCCTGTCCGACCAGAACAAGTTCACGCTGCCGATCATGCTGGTCAACGTCTCCTCCGGCATCTACGGCATCATCGACTGGGGCGCGCTGCAGGCCGGCGTCACCGTCACCATGGTTCCCTGCATCATCCTCTTCCTTCTCCTGCAACGCTATTACGTGCGCGGCCTCACCGCCGGCGCCGTGAAATGAGCATCGTGCATTCCGAAAAGGCTTCTTCCATGTCGTCCATGCCCGCCCCCGCGCACGTCCAGCCGACCCCGCCCCGCCGCTTCATGCCCGCCGATCACGCCGCCGTCGACTTTACCGGCGGGTTCTGGGAGAGCTGGTCGAAGACCATGCGAGAGGTGACCATTCCCACCCAGCACATGCGGCTCAAGGAGGAAGGCTTTCTCGAGGTCCTCGACTTCGACAAGCCGCCGTCGCCGCTGGTGCGCCGCATCCAGCCGAGCGGACTGTCGATGCAGCATTTCTTCGACAGCGATTTCGGCAAATGGATCGAGGCGGCGAGCTATACGCTGAAAAAGCATCCGAATGCCGATATCGAGGCGAAGATCGACGCCATCGTCGGGAAGCTCGAACAGGGGCAGATGGCGGATGGCTACCTCAACAGCTGGTTCATCCGCCGCGAGCCGGAGAAACGCTGGACGAACCTGCGGGATCTGCACGAGATGTACTCGATGGGGCACCTGCTCGAGGGAGCCGTGGCCTATTTCGAGGCGACCGGCAAGCGCCGCTTCCTCGACGTGATGATCCGCGCCGTCGATCACATCATCGACACCTTCGGCCCGGAGCCCGGCAAGCTGCGCGGCTATGATGCCCACGAGGAGATCGAGCTGGCGCTGGTGAAGCTCTATCGCGTGACGCGCGAGCCGCGACATCTGGCGCTTGCGACCTACTTCGTGAACGAGCGCGGCCGGATGCCCTCCTATTACGATGAAGAGGCCCGCCGCCGCGGCGAGAACCCTGAGGACTACGTCTATCAGACCTATGCCTACAGCCAGGCGCACATGCCGGTGCGCGAACAGAAAGAGGTCGTCGGCCACGCGGTGCGCGCCATGTATCTTTTCTCCGCCATGGTCGATCTGGCACATGAGAACGACGATCCGACCCTGAAGGCCGCCTGCGAGCGCCTGTTCGACAACCTGACAGGCCGCCAGCTCTACGTGACGGGCGGACTCGGGCCTTCCGCTTCCAACGAGGGTTTCACGCGGGAATACGACCTGCCCAACGAGACGGCCTATGCCGAGACCTGCGCTGCCGTCGCGCTCGGTTTCTGGAGCCATCGCATGGCGCAGCTCGATCTCGACGCGAAGTATACGGACAGACTGGAAACCGTGCTCTTCAATGGCGCGCTCTCCGGGATCGCCCGCGACGGCGAGCATTATTTTTACGAGAACGTGCTCGAAAGCCACGGCCAGAACCGCCGCTGGAGATGGCATTACTGCCCCTGCTGCCCGACCAACATCGCCCGACTGATCACCTCGCTCGGCCAGTACGTCTATTCCGCGACGGATGCGGATCTGGCCGTGCATCTCTACGGCGCAAACACGGCGGAGATCGTGCTTGGGCAGACGGTCGTCCGGCTCGTTCAGGAGACGCGCTATCCCTGGGATGGCGACATCGGCATCGTGCTCGGGCTCGATGCACCCGCGTCCTTCACGCTGCACCTGCGCATCCCCGGCTGGAGCCGCACAGGCCGCGTGACGGTCAATGGCGAGGCGATCGATGTGAAGGCCGCAACAACCAAGGGCTATGCAGCGATCAAGCGCGACTGGGCGGATGGCGACGACGTCCGGTTGTCCCTCGACATGCCGGTCGATCGGCTCTACGCGCATCCCGCGGTCGGCGAGGATGCCGGCCGGGTGGCGCTGCGGCGCGGCCCGTTGGTCTATTGCGTCGAGGAAACCGACATCGGCACGGAACCGCAACGGCTGCGGCTGCCGGCGAATGCCACGCTCGACGTTGCTTACGATGCGGACCTGCTGGGCGGGGCCGCCGTGCTGACCGGCGAGGCGCTGGAGGCCGATGCGGACGATTGGGACGGGCTTTACCGCACGACCCCGCCGGCGCTCAAGCCCCGCGCCTTCAAGGCGATCCCCTATCATCTCTGGGCAAACCGAGACCCTGGCGCCATGCTCGTCTGGCTGAACGAGAAGTAGGAGACAGAAGATGGCCCGGCTCGAGCTGCGAAACGTCGTCAAATCCTATGGCATCTACGAGGCCGTGCGCGGCATCGATCTGGAGATCGAGGACAAGGAGTTCGTCGTATTCGTCGGGCCGTCCGGCTGCGGCAAATCGACGACGCTGCGGATGATCGCCGGGCTTGAACATATCACCGGCGGTGATATCGTCATCGGCGACCGGGTGGTCAACCGCCTCGGGCCGGGCCAGCGCGATATCGCCATGGTGTTCCAGAACTATGCGCTCTACCCGCACATGTCCGTGCGCGAAAACATCGCCTTCTGCCTCGAACAGCAACGCCTGCCGAAAAGCGAGATCGACACGCGCATCCTGGAAGCCGCGCGCACGCTGCACATCGAGGAGCTTCTCGACCGGCGCCCCGGCCAGCTCTCCGGCGGGCAGCGCCAGCGTGTTGCCATGGGCCGGGCGATCGTTCGCAATCCCAAGGTGTTCCTGTTCGACGAGCCGCTCTCGAACCTCGATGCCAAGCTGCGCGTGCAGATGCGCACCGAAATCAAGCGCCTCCACCAGATCCTGCCGACCACCACCGTCTACGTCACCCACGACCAGATCGAGGCGATGACCATGGCCGACCGCGTCGTCGTCATGAATGGCGGGCTGATCGAGCAATGCGGCCCGCCGCAACATCTCTACCACCATCCCGCCACCCGCTTCGTCGCCGGTTTCATCGGCTCGCCGGCAATGAACTTTCTCGAGGCGAGACTTGTCGAGGTGGCCGGTCAACTCGCGGTGCGCCTTGAGGACGGCACGGTTCTACCGGTGCCCCGGGAACGCGCCGCCCTCTACGCCCCCTTCATCGACCGCGCGGTCACCTTCGGAATCCGACCCGAAGCTCTGAGCGCCCAACAGCAGCGTCCGGGCTATGCGCCGTTTACCGCGCACATCGACCTGGTGGAACCGCTCGGCCCCTCGACCATGATCTATTTCGACATCGGCACCACGACCCTCTGCGCCAGCATCGACCCTGAAGCCGGCGCGAGGGCGGGCGAGGCGATCGGTCTGTCCGTGAACATGAACCAGATGCACCTGTTCGACGCAGAGACAGGCGTGTCCCTCACCCCGGCACCATCCTCAATAACGTTCGGATCCTGAGCATAGAGTTTGGCCAAGCAGCGAGCTTACAAGAGCCGATGGGGCAGACTTCACGGCTCAACGAAAAAAAGTTGCTGCCAAAAGCAATGTCTTCAATTCCAGCGCTGGCGCCTGCATTTGGATCGTGGATGCATGGATCGCGAGCTCGATGCTTCCCAGAGCCGGCCTCTGAGGGACGTGCTCGGGCCGAACCTTCCGGTTGCGACCTATGTCGTTATTCATGAGATCGACGCCGATGCTTGGGGCTATGACGGTCGAACGCAACAAGCGCGCCGACTTTTCTCCGACCCTACAAGGGCGGCAGGCGTCGTTTGACCGACGTTCCCTTGATGACGGCCGTGCTGGTGACGGCGTGTTCCGAAAGCGCTTCGAGAACATCGTCCATCTGCTCGATGGTATGGACGACGAGGCGAGCCAGGAAAGGATCGTCGCCGGTGATCTTGTCGCATTCGACAAACTCCTGCCGCTCCTGGATGAGCCTTTCGACAAGGTGAAGCTTTCCAGGTAACGGCCGGATCCGCACCATCGCCCGGATCTGGTAGCCCATGGCGCGCGTGTCCACATCGATGGTAAAGCCCCGGATGACGCCGGCGGCCTCAAGCCGGCGAACGCGCTCCGACACGCTCGGCGCGGACATGCCGACAAGACGGGCAAGCTCGCTGATCGACTGGCGCGCATCGGAATCGAGCGCGACGACAATCCGTGCGTCCGTCGCGTCCAGCGTCGATTTTCCGGTTTGAAGATTTTGAGGAGCTTTTGCCTTTGACATGACAGGCAAACTATGAGAACGGCTCGCGCAACTCCATATAAATCGTTCAGAACACTTCGCATGATGGCTCCGACAGGAGACCATCATGCTTCTTGGGATTTTTGCCGGCCTTACCACCTGCGCGCTCTGGGGACTGACCTTCGTTGCCCCGCGCGCCGTCGCGCCGTTCTCGGCATGGGATCTGACGATCCCCCGCTATGGCGTGTTCGGCCTGGCGTGCCTGTTGCTGATGGCCGATCGACGGTTCCGACCAACCGGCATTGCACCCGCGAGGCTTCTCATCGGCCTGTTTCTGGGCGGCGCTGGCTATGTCGGATACTTCATCAGCGCCGCCTTTGCCGTCCAGTTGGCCGGCGCGGCCATTCCGCCCGTCATCATCGGCACCATGCCGGTCTTCCTGGCGATCATCGCCAATGTGAGGGACCGATCGGTGTCCTGGATGGCTCTCACGCTGCCCCTGGCCCTGATTGCGGGTGGCGTGGGTATCGTGAACGTCGCAACGGTTCGCGCGGCGGATGCTGCGGACGCGGCGTCGATTATGCTCGGCGTTCTCGCAAGTCTGGCAGCCCTGACGATCTGGATCGCCTACGGCTTGGCCAATGCGGCTGTCATGCGGTCAGCGGACGCGCCGGATGGCCTGCAATGGACGGGTCTTCAAGGCATCGGCGCGGCGATTGGAAGTCTGCTCCTTTTGCCATTGGCGTCGTTCGATCTCGCGGAGGCGGCATCCGCGTCGCAGATCACGCGCTTTATCGTCTGGGCCGTGGTGATGGGGCTCGCTGGCTCGTGGTTTGCGACCTGGTGCTGGGTGGTCGCCTCCCGTCGCCTGCCGCTGGCGCTCGCGGCCCAGCTGATCGTCGCGGAAACCGTGTTCGGCCTCATCTATGGCTTTCTCTTCGAGGGCCGGTTGCCCTCTCCGGCCGAGGCCATCGGGGCGACGATGCAAATCGCCGGTGTCTTCTTCGGCATCGCGGCTTTCATCAAACCACGGGCTTCGTAGCCTTCGGAGAGAGAACTTCCACGAAATTTCCTTGCGAAATTTTTTTCTTTTCGCTTGTAAAAATCTTGTCCGATGTGAATTTGACGTCGAAGGTGGGCGCGGCCGGAAGGGTCGCAGGCAGGAAGCGGGCATGGCGAAGAAGAGCTACAAGTCGATGGACGAATTCGCCCAGGCCTGCGGTGTTTCGCGCCCGACGCTGTCGAAATATTTCCACGATCCGTCGAACGTCAAGGAGGTCACGCGCAAGCGGATCGAGGCGGCGCTGAAGAAGTCGAATTTCGAGCCCAATCTCTTTGCCCGGCATCTCAACCGCAAGCGCACGCGCAATATCGGCGTTCTCGTTCCCACCATCTCCGACCCTTTCTACGTGCAGGTCGTCACCCTGATCGAGCTGGAGCTGCGCGCACGCGGATACTGGCCGATCCAGATCTCCTCGCACACCCGGCCCGATCTGGAGGAGGAGGCGATCCGAACGTTGCTGGCGCTGAAGGTGGCGGGGGCCATCGTCGCGCCGCTCGGCGCCGGCTCGCAGGCCTCGACGCTCCAGCGGCTGACGGATACGATCCCCGTCGTCTGCTTCGACAGTCCGGCGAGCTTCGACCTGCCCTATGTCGGCAACGACAATGCGCAGAGCGTGGCGGCCATGGTGCAGTATCTCTGTCGCTCGGGCGAGCCGCCGGTCTTTCTGGAAATTCCGCAGGTCAACGAGAACTCCGGCGAGCGGCAGGAGAGCTACCGGGCGACGATGCTGAAGGAGGGACACGAGCCCCTGGTGATCGACTGCGAAACGCCGGCCTCCTGGGAGTTCGAGCGGCTGGGCTTCGAGCAGATGCAGACCATCCTGAAGCGGGACGGCCTGCCCGGCCGGACGCTCTTCTGCGCCAATGACCGCTTCGCCTTCGGGGCGATGGCGGCGGCCTTCGCGGCCGGGCTGAAGATCGGGCGGGGCGAGGGCTGCGACGTGCGGATCGCCGGCCATGACGACCATCCGCTGAGCCGCTACACCTGCCCGCCCTTGACGACCATGGCGCAGGATGCCGCCGCCATCGCCGCGACGAGCGTCGAGATCCTGCTGCGCCGGATCGACGATCTCGACGAGGGACGCCCGATGCAGGACGACAAGGTCATTCTGGAAGCGACGCTGGTCATGCGGGAGTCCGCGTGAGGCCTATGGTTGTCCGGCCTATCGTCTTGCCCGGCCGATTTTCGCATCGAACGCGGTCCAGGCTTCGGCCGCGGCCGCCAAAGCGTCCCGGGCTTCCGGGATGAGGCCGCCCATGGAGACGAAGCCGTGGATCTGGCCCGGCCAGGTCCGGACGATCGCCTCCGCCTCCGTTTGCAGGCGCTCGGCATAGGCTGCACCCTCGTCGTAGAGAACGTCGTGACCGGCCAACGCGACGAAGGCCGGAGCGACGTCCTCAAGCGAGGAGACGAGCAGCGGCGACAGGCGCCAGTCCGTCCCGTCGTCCCCCCGCGGCAGGTAATGCGCGCGGAACCAGGCCATGCCGGCGGCGGTCAGCCCGAAATCCCGGGCGTAAGCGGCATAGCTGGCGGAGGTCTGCCGCTGGTCCGTCACGGGGTAGATCAGGATCTGTGCCGTCACCGGCGGCAGCGCGCCGTCCCGCGCCATCAATGCGAGAACCGCCGCGAGATTTCCGCCGGCACTGTCGCCGCCGACCGCAATGCGGGCAGGATCGATGCCATAGCGATCGGCGTGCGTCGCCATGTCGGCGAGAAGCGCGGCGCAATCCTCGACCGCTGCGGGATAGGGATGGTCGGGTGCGAGCCGGTAATCGGGCGAGACCACAACGGCGCCCGCCAGATTGGCGAGGATGCGGCAGATATCCTCATGGCTCTCCGGCGCGCCGACGACCCAGCCGCCGCCATGCAGATAGAGAAGCGCCGGCGCGCCTTCGGCCGGTGCGCCCTGCCCGCGCCAGAGGCGCAGGCGCAGCGGCCCGAGAAAGCGCTCCTCCGTCGCCGCGACCTCTTCGAGCGGCCTTTGCAGCGCGGCGAAGCCTTCGAGAAAGCCCGTGCGGGCCTCCTCCGGCGAGAGCGTCTCGATCGGCGGCGCATTTTCCCGCGCCATCAGGTCGAGAACGCGCCGTGCGGAGAGATCGAGCCCGGTCATGCGAGCAGGCTCCGGGCTTCGTCTTCCCGCAGTTCGGCCGGCTGGTCCAGCGCGCCCTCGATCGCCTGCGCGTTCCCGGTTTCCGCCGCCCGCAGGATACCCTCCATGATCTCCAGCACATGCAGCGCGAGCGCGCCGGAGGCGCGCGGTGCCCGTTTCTCGCCGATGGCGCGGGCGAGGTCGGCAAGGCCGAGCATGCGGTAGTTCGCCCTGTCCGGCGCATCGACGGGCCAGTTGACGGCGCCGTAGGGGAGCGTTGCCGTATCCGTCTCCTTCCAGTCGGCGCCGCGCTCGGACACGGCCACCGTGCCGCCGAACGTATCGGGGTCCGGCAGCCGGAGCGACCCCTCCGTGCCGTGCAGTTCGATCGGATGGTTGGAATGGCGGAAGACATCCCAGGACGCCCCGAAGGTGATCGTCGCGCCATTCTCAAATTCGAGCAGCGACAGAACGCTGGTCGGTGTCCCCACGGAAAAGCGCGTGCCCTGCTTCGGGCCTTCGGCGGTGATCAGCCGGTCCTTCTGGCCGCTGGTCGCCACGGCCTGCACGCGGCGGACGGGGCCGATCAGGTTGACCAGCATCGTCAGGTAGTAGGGCCCCATGTCCATGACCGGGCCGGCGCCGGGCTGGTAGTAGAAGCCGGGGTCGGGATGCCAGTGCTCCATCCCGCGTCCCATCATGAAGGCGGTGCCCGTGACCGGCTTGCCGATCGCGCCGGCCTCCATCAGGCGCCGCGCATGCCGCCCGGCGGCGCCCAGAAACGTATCGGGCGCCGAACCGATCAGAAGCCCGCGCGCGGCCGCTTCCCGCACCAGCCGGCGTCCGAGCTCCGCCGTCACCGCCAGCGGCTTCTCCGTGAAGACGTGCTTCTGCGCCTCCAGAGCCTGCATCGAAATGTCGAAATGGACTGCGGGAATGGTGAGGTTGAGCACGAGGTCGATATCGGCCGCCGCCATCAGGGCATCGACGCCGCTCGCGCGCAGGCCGAACTGCGCGGCGCGCTGGTCGGCCGCCTGCGGATTGACGTCGGCGCAGGCGACGATCTCCACGTCGCGAAACAGCGGTGCGTTGCGCAGATAGGCCATCGAGATATTGCCGCATCCCACGATGCCGATCCGGAGGGGTTGGCGTGCTGTGTTCGTCATGTGCTGAACCTGATCGTTGAGCCGCGTGGTCGCAAACACGCAGACAAAATATGTTGACGTGCGATAAGAATTTATCTTACGTACAACCAACCAGGCTGGGAGGCAACGGTGACATCCATCAAAATCACGACGGCTTCCGGTCGTCCCGGCGGCATCGATGCCTGCGGATCCAATGCCTCCGCCGCTTGCCGCATCTCCCGCCTTTTGGCCTGACGAACCGCCGGAGACGGCCGCGCGGCTCGCCCGGAAACCATGACAGGAACCGACGGATGACGAAAACAGAACGGAAGTTCGGCTGCCAGACCTACACATGGGAGATGCTCGGGTCCGGTTGGAACGGCGGCCCGGACGCGCTGATCGCGGCGGTCGCGGAGGGCGGCTACACCGGCATCGAGATCACCAACACCATGATCGGCGATTACGCGGCGCGCCCGGACGACTTCGCACGGGCGCTGGACGGCACCGGTCTGACGCTCGTCTCCTTCGCGTTCGGCTCTGACAGCGGCTTCACCCTGCCCGGCCGGATCGGGGAGGATCTGGATGCCGTCAGGCGCTGGGTGGATTTCGTCGCCCGGTTTCCCGGCGCGCTGGTCTCCCTCGGCTCCGCCACATCCGTGTCGGACGGACCCCGGGACGACGGGTTCGGGGTCGCAGCCGAGATCTACAACAGGGCGAGCGATATCGGGCGCGCGGCTGGCGTGGTCGTTGCCGTCCACCCCTCCTCGCACCACCGGACGCTGCTTTCCACCCGCAGCGATTACGACGAGATCTTCTCGCGTCTCCACCCTGAGGTCGGCTGGGTGCCCGATACCGGGCACATCCTGCGGGGCGGCCAGACGATGGCCGACACACTCGCCGCGCATCACGATCGCATCCGCTACGTCCATCTGAAGGATGTGGATGCCGCCGGCGACTGGGCGATGCTGGGGGCGGGCGTCTGCGATATTGCCGAGGTCATCGCCATCGTCGCGAAGGCCCCGAATTTCAACGGTTGGATCGTGGTCGAGGAGGAATCCGACGCGGCGGGCAAGGACCCGGCAGCCGCCGTGCGCGCCAACCGCGAGACGCTCTCCCGCATGGGTTTCGACGATGCCCGCACGGGAGCAGGGTCGTGATCCGCAAACAGGAAAGACGGCTCCGGGTGGGCGTGCTCGGATGCGGACCCATCGCGCAGTTCGCGCATCTGGAATCCTGCGTGAAGGCCGGCAATGCCGATCTCTATGCCATCTGCGATGCGGCGCCGGACCTTCTGGCGCGCATGGCGGCGACCTACGAGCCGCAGCGCAGCTATGCCGATTACGACGAAATGCTCGCCGATCCGGAGCTGGAGGCCGTCATCGTCGCGACGTCGGACGCCTATCACGTGCCGATGTCGATCAAGGCGCTCGACGCGGGCAAGCATGTGCTCTGCGAGAAACCGATCGGCGTCTCGATCGAGGAAGGCGAGGCGCTGGCCCGCGCGGTGGAGGACTCCGGCAAGATCCTCCAGGTCGGGCACATGAAACGCTTCGATCCGGCGCTGGAGGCGGCACGGGATTTCGTGCGCGACGACATGGGCGAGATCCTGGCGCTCAAAGCCTGGTACTGCGACAGCACGCATCGCTACACCAACACGGACGCCGTGCAGCCGCTGCCGGTGTCGAGCAAGCTGGCGAAGCGGCCGGGCGGCAATCCCAAGGCCGATCTCCGGCAATATTTCATGCTGGCGCACGGGTCGCATCTCGTCGACACCGCCCGCTTCTTCTGCGGCGATATCGTCGCCGTCCGCGCGCGTCTTGCCACGCGCTTCGGCGCCTATTGCTGGTTCGTGGAAACCGAATTCGCCAATGGCGCCCTCGGCCATCTCGACCTCACCGTCGCGGTGCGGATGGACTGGCACGAGGGTTTTCAGCTCTATGGCGAGAACGGCTCGGTGATCGCGAAGACGTTCAATCCCTGGTATTTTCGCGCCTCCGAGGTCGATATCTTCCACGAGAAAGATGCGACGTCGCGGCGTCCGCTCGGAGCCGACGGCCACTTCTTCCGCCGCCAGGTCGAAGGGCTTGCGGACACGGTCCTCACCGGTGCGCCGATGCGCGGTGCGGACGTCCGCGACGGCCTCGCCTCCATCCGCGCCATGGTCGCCATCGCCCGCTCGGTGGAGACCGGCGAACGCGTCGAGCTGGCCTCCGTCACGGGAGCGGTCTGATGCAGCTCGGCATCTTCGCCAAGACCTTTGCCGGGACCGACCCCATGCAGGTGCTGCAGGCGGCGCGCGCAGCCGGCTACGCGACGGTGCAGTTCAACCTCGCCTGCACAGGCCTGCCCTCCCTGCCGGACGAGATCGCCGACATCGCAGCCCTGGTCGACCGCATCGATGCGGCGCGTGTCGCATCCGGCGTCGGTATCGCGGCGCTGTCCGGCACCTACAACATGGCGCATCCCGACGCCGCGGTTCGCGCCCGCGGACGGCAGGCGCTCGGCCACGTCATCGATATCGCGGGCGCGCTGAAGATCCCGCTCGTCACACTTTGCACCGGCTCCCGCCACCCCGGCGATCAGTGGGCGCACCACCCCGACAATGCGAAGCCCGAAGCCTGGGCCGACATGGTCGCGGACATGGCGGCCGCCCTTCAGCGTGCGGAGGCTGCGGGGATCACGCTCGGGATCGAGCCGGAACAGGCGAATGTCGTCGCGTCGGCCGACGATGCCCGCCGGTTGATCGGGGAGATGGCCTCCGACCGGCTGCGGATCGTGCTCGATCCCGCAAACCTGTTCGAGAAGGCGGATGCCGGGCGCGCCCGCGCGATCGTCGCGCGCGCCGTGGAGATCGCGGCGGGGTTGACCGTCATGGCGCATGCCAAGGACCGGCAGGCCGACGGCCGCTTTGCCGCACCCGGACGCGGCGTCGTGGATTTCGCCGATTTCATCGCCCGGCTGCGCGCCGCCGGATTCGACGGCGCCGTCGTGACGCATGGCCTGGAGCCGGAAGACGCGCCCGGCGTTGCCCGGTTCCTGGCCCCGCTCCTCACGGTGCCGGCATGAGGCGGGCGGTTCTCTTCCAGCACGGATTGGGCGGCGACGACGCGCAGGCGGCGGCAAACTGGCCGGAGACGTCGAATGCGCTGCGGGTAACGATCAACAGTCGCGGCCACAAGGAGACACCGCTCGGTCCCGACCGGCCGTTCAGCATCCCGCTGTTTGCAAGGGACGCGCTGGATGCCATGGCGGGGCACGAGAGGTTCATCGCGGGCGGCATATCGATGGGCGCCGCCATCGCCCTCTATCTCGCCTGCCATCATCCCGAGCGCGTGACCGGCCTCATCCTCGTACGCCCGGCCTGGACCTTTACCAGCGCCCCCGACAATATGGCACCCATCGCCGACATCGCGGCCCTGCTGCGGCGCCTGCCGCCCGAGGCCGCGCGCGCGGCATTTGCCGAGGGGGAGATCGGGCAGCGCCTCGCGCGGGATGCGCCCGACAATCTCGCCTCGCTGCTCGGCTATGCCGACCGACCTCAGCCCTTACGCTTTGCCGAGGTGCTCGCCGATATCGCCGCGGGTTCCCCCGGCGTCAGCCGGCAGGCGGTCGAGGCCCTGCGGCTTCCCGCCCTGATCATTGCCAACGCGCACGACGCCATCCATCCGCGCGCCTGCGCCGAAACGCTCGCGGAGGCAATCCCCGGTGCCCGGCTCGTCACCGTGGCGCCAAAGGCGCTCGAACGGGATCGCCACCACCAAGAGGTCAGGGCCGCGATTGCGGACTTTCTCGCCATGCACACCCGGAGCCCATCATGATCGGAAACCACGCCCTTGCCATCTCTGCCCTGCCCCGCAACCGCCTGCTTGCGGAATTCTCGTTGTGGTCGGCCGATCTGGTCAATCTGGAGCGCGACCTCGCCCGCATCGAGGCGGTCGCTGATCTCCATCATATCGATGTCGCGGACGGGCGTTTTGCGCCGGGTTATCTGTTCTTCCCCGATCTCGTCGCCCAGATCTCGCAGCAGACCAAGGTTCCGATCCACGTCCATCTGATGGTGGAGGCCGACAGCGTCGAGGCGCAGGCCGCGCAGTTCGTCGAGGCCGGCGCCAGCCTTCTGAGCGTGCATGCCGAAAACGGCGACGCCGGCCTTCGCGCTCTGGCGGCGGCGCGCGAGGCCGGTGTCGTCGGCGGCGTGGTCCTGCGGCTGGAGACGCCGGTCGAGGCGATCCTGCCCTTCCTGCCGCATGTGGGCATGGTCACGCTGCTCGGCACGCGGATCGGCGTCAAGGGGCAGTCGCTTGCGCCCGAGGCGTGCGGCCGGCTGGGGGAAGCACGGCGTCTTATCGAGGCGGCCGGGCTTTCCCACATCATCCTCGCCGCCGATGGCGGTATCCGAGAGACCACGGTGCCGGCGCTGCGCGCGGCGGGGGCTGAGACCGTCGTCCTCGGATCGCTTGCCTTCGGCGCGCCGGATCTCGCCGCCCGGATCGACTGGCTGCACGGACTTGGCGGCAGGGCGGCATGACCGCCGCCGCAGCCCTTGCCTTCGATCTCGGCGGCACCGATCTGCGGGCTGCAATCGTCACGCGGACAGGCGAGGTGCGGCAGGCGCTGACGGTGCCGACCCGTGCGCGCGCGGGGGTCGATGCAGTGCTCGACCAGATGGCGTCGCTCGCCAAGACATTGATGGCGGAGACGGACGGCACCATCGCGGGCGTCGGGCTCGGCGCGCCGGGGCCGCTCGACCCGTCGGCCGGCATCATGATCGCGCCGCCGACGCTCGCCGGCTGGCACGATGTCGCCGTGGTCGAGCGTCTGTCGGCGCGGCTCGGCCTGCCGGTGTTCCTCGACAATGACGCGAACATGGCGGCGCTCGGCGAATGGCGCCATGGCGCGGCCCGCGGGTTCGAGACCGTGCTGTTCGTCACCGTCTCCACCGGCATCGGCGGCGGCGTCGTCTCCGGCGGACGCATCTTTCACGGTCGTCGCGGCCTTGCGGTCGAGATCGGCCATATGACCCTCTCCGGGTCCGGCCCGCGCTGCCTCTGCGGCAATGTGGGATGTTTCGAGGCGCTGGCATCGGGAACCGCGCTCGGTCATCGCGGTGCCGACGCCGCTTTGCGACCGGGCGGCGAAAAGATCGCTGCGGCCCAATCGGCCATCGGTCGTCCGGGCGCGCGGTCGGTGGTGGAGGCAGCGCGGGTGGACGATCCCGTCGCCCTCGCCCTGATCGCGGAGGAGGCGGAATGGCTCGGCATCGGACTGACCAACCTGCTGCACATCTTCTCGCCGGATATCGTCGTTATCGGCGGCGGCCTTTCGAATGCCTTCGATCTCCTGATCGGCGGCATCCGCAGCGTCGTCGCGACACGCGCAATGTCGGCCTATCGCGACGTCGTCATCGTGCGGGCGGGGCTTGGAACGAATGCCGGGCTGGTGGGAGCCGCCGGCCTGGTCTTTGCGCAGCCGGGCTTCACGATCCGTGCCGACCGCGATCAGACGTAGCGGACCTCGACACCCAGCTTGTCGAGGCGACCGCGGATCGAATAGGGCATGCCGGTATCGGTGATGATCATGTCGACGCGCGACAGCGAAAACGCCTTGGACGAGGCGCCAGTGTCCCATTTGGTCGAGTCCGCAACCAGGATAACGCGCCGCGCCATGCGCACCAGGTTGCGTTTCGTGCGGGCGATATCCTCGGAGACGTCGACGACGTCGAAGGCGTGATCGATCGCATGCGCGCTGACGAAGGCCTGGTGCGCCACCAGTCCGCCCACGGCCTTGTCGGCATCCGACACGATGGTGCTGACCGTGTTGGGAAACACCCGGCCGCCGATCATGTGGACGTCCAGTCCGGGGCGGTACATCAGGTGCTGGGCGATGTTCATGGCGGTCGTGGCGACCACCACATTGTGCACCGGCGGCATCTGCATCGCCAGCTGCAGCAGAGTCGAGCCGCTGTCGAAGACGATGGACTGGTTGTCGAGAATGAGCCGCGCCGCCATCTGGGCTATCCGGCGCTTGGCCTCGAAGTTGCGGTTCATCCGCTCCTCGAAGGCGGCGGCCGGCGAATCCACCGGCAAGGCGATGGCGCCGCCATGCGTCTTGATGAGCTGCTTCTTCCCGTCGAGATTTTCGAGGTCCGAGCGAATGGTGACTTCGGACACGCCGAAGCGCTCCGCAAGCTCCCGGGTTTTCGCCTGCCCCACGCGTTGGAGCTCAAGCATGATCTGGTGTCGTCGTTGTTCTGCAAGCATGGCTGTTCCGGTGGCGGAAGACTTTCGAAAAAACGAAACAGGCATCGCATGTGCGATGCCAAAATAAGCGTGTGCAGCGCAATATAGCGGAGATCTTTCGGAAATATCTATAAGGCAAATGTAAAACGAAAGAAATCGAAATATTGTGTATTTGTTTTCTTTCGAGTTAGCTGAGGCACAGACACGTCATCAACGGAGGAGATCGTTATGGGCCTTGGAACCAAAGTGCGGCTGTCGCGGCTGTTTTCGCACGCATCGGGAAATCTGTTCGGCGGCGCCGTCGATCATTTCGTCGGCTATGGCAATGTGCGCGAAGGCGGGCTTGCGGATCTGCCCGGCGCGCTGGAGCGGGTGATGGCCGGTGGGCCGGACTATATCAGCATCCAGCCGGGTGCCGCCCGGCATCTCTGGTCGGCCTATGCCGGCAAGGCGGCGCTCGTCATCCAGGCCGGCTGCTTCACGCCGGACGACCGCATCCGCCAGCTCATCGCCACGCCGGAAGACGCGGTTCGCTACGGCGCCGACGCTTTGGCCGTCGCCATTCCCGTGCGCGGCGATACAGAGGGCCATTACATCCGCTGGCTGACGGACACGGTCAACGCCGCCGCCCGCTTCGAAATGCCGGTCGTCGCCCACGTCTACCCGCGCGACTATGCCAATGGCGGCAAGATCGTCTTCACGCCGGACGAGATCGCCTATGCCGTCCGCATCGGTTTCGAGACCGGGGTGGACGTGATCAAAGTTGGCTATACAGGCGACTTCGACAGCTTCAAGGAAACGGTCGCCACCTGCCCGGTCCCGATCGTCATCGCGGGCGGACCGAAGACCGATACGCTGCTCGGCGCCCTTCAGCAGACCAGCGAGGCGCTGCGCGCCGGTGCCCGTGGTGCCGTCGTCGGCCGCAATCTCTGGGGTCACGGGGACACGACGAAGGCGGCCCGCGCCTTCAAGCTCGTCATTCACGACGGCATGGCGCCAGAGGAAGCTCTGGCCGCCGCAGGCGCCTGACGCCATGGCGCCGCACCGCCTCGACGTTCTCGGCTTCGGCGCCGTCGCCATCGACGACATCGTCTATGTCGATCGACCGCTGAAGGCCGGTAAAGGCAAGGTCGTGGGGCGCACGCGAGACTTCGGCGGCAATGTCGCAACCGCCCTCGTGGCGGTTGCGCGGCTCGGCGGCCGGGCGGGCTTCATCGGCTGGCTGAGCGGCGCCTCCGACGACGATCCGAGCGCCGGCGAGCTCGAACGGCAGGGCGTGGACGTCTCCCGCGCCCCGCGCCGCCCCGATGCCCGGGCCATCCGCTCGGTCATCACCGTCGGGCCCGACGGAGACCGGTTCATCGCCTATGACGACGATGTGCCGCACGGGACCCGCGACGATCTCAGCGACCAGACGCTGTCGGAGGCGCGGGTCCTGCTCATCGATGGCTATGCGACGCATTCCGAGCGCACCGTCGCGCGGGCGCGGGCACTCGGGCTGTCGGTCGTCGCCGACATCGAATGGTCGATCGGCCCGGCCACCGATCGCCTGATCGCGCTTGCCGATCATCTCGTCCTGCCGCTCGCCTATGCCGAGACGCAGACGGGCGAGACCGCGCCGGCCGCCATTCTCCAGCGTCTGTGGACCGGCGACCGCGCAGCCGTCGTGCTCACCGATGGCGACCGCGGCGCCTTCGTCCGCCAGGCGGGCGATGCGCGCGACTGGCACGTTCCGGCCTATGCGGTGCACGCCGTGGATACGACCGGTGCGGGCGACTGCTTTCACGGCGCCTATGCTCTGGCGCTTTCGCGGGGCGAACCGCCGATCGACTGCGTGCGCTATGCCGCCGCCGCCGCCGCGATCTCGGTGACCGGGAAAGGCGGCCGGATGGCCCTCCCCGATCACGCCGCCTGCAACGCGCTGATGACGGCGACCGACGCGCCGAGACCTCTGGCGATGGCCTGACGCAGGCGCATCGAACGAACCGTTAAACTTGCACGCGTAAAAATATATTTTTTCGTTCGCAATATGGAAGACACGTTCGAAAATGCGTGTCTTATGAAGGGCCTACGGAATCTGCAATCGGAGTGGCCGGCAGTGACGGAGGCTTTCGGCGGCAACGGGCCGTTGACGCGCGGCGCGCGGACAGGCCTTCTATCGGCGCTGTCGCACAAGGACCATCGCAAGGTTCCGATGGCTGAGGAAACTGGGAGGAGAACACCGTGGCCGACGTGGTGCTGGACAAAATCTGCAAGACCTTTGGAACCGAGTTCCACGCGATCAAGGATCTCAGCCTGACGATCCGCGACGGCGAATTCCTGATCCTCGTCGGGCCGTCCGGCTGCGGCAAGTCGACCGCCCTCCGCATGATCGCCGGGCTGGAAGAGATCAGCAGCGGCACGCTGAGCATCGGCGGCGAAAACGTCGTCGATCTCTCGCCCAAGGATCGCAACATCGCCATGGTGTTCCAGTCCTATGCGCTCTACCCGCACATGACCGTGTTCGACAATATCGCCTTCTCGATGAAGCTTGCGGGAAAGAGCAAGGACGAGCGCACGAAACGCGTCAACGAAATCGCAAAGACCCTGCAACTGACCAAGGTGCTCGGCAACAAGCCGGCGGAGCTTTCCGGCGGGCAGCGCCAGCGCGTGGCGATGGGGCGGGCCATGGTGCGGGAGCCCGCAGCCTTCCTGATGGACGAGCCGCTCTCCAACCTCGACGCCAAGCTGCGCGTGCAGATGCGCGCCGAGATCGTCAACCTGCAGCGGCAGCTCGCGGTGACGACCATCTACGTCACCCACGACCAGACCGAGGCCCTGACGATGGGCGACCGTGTCGCCGTGCTCAAGGGCGGCGTGCTGCAACAGGTGGACACGCCCAAAGTTCTCTACAGCAAGCCGGTCAATGCCTTCGTCGCGGGCTTCATCGGCTCGCCGTCGATGAACCTCTTCCAGGGGCGGCTCGAAAACGGCCGCATCGTCCTGCCGACCTTTTCGATCCCGGTGCCGGAGGCGGTCTTCGCGCGGTCGCCCGGGCTGCGGGCGTTCGAGGGGCGCATGGTGGTGTTCGGCATCCGCCCGGAGGATCTCCACGACAGCGGGCTCGCCTCCGGCGCGATGTATCCGACCTTGCCGGCAACGGTCAAATCCATCGAGGAGCTGGGCTCGGAGTGGATCGTCCATCTGAACATCGATGCCGTCCGCGTGGATTCCGGCGACCCCGATGCCGTGGAGGAACTGAGCAGTGCCGCGAATGCCGTCGCCAAGTTCGAGGCCACCAGCCCGGCCCGGGCCGGTGCGCGGATCGATGTGGCGATCGACGTTACCAAGCTGCATGTCTTCGACCCGGAGACCCATCTGGCGCTCTGACCGCTGCGTCGCTCACCCTCGTATCGGAGGCTGCCGGACAGGGTGCCGGGCACGCGGAAAAGCAGCACATCGAGGGGCTTGCAGAGAGCGGCTGTCGCTCTGCGAGCTTCACCGAAAAACCGCCGGAATCGCGTTCTTTCATTTATTTACGAAAGTAAAGAAATAACGATCCGCAGGTAATTTACTTTGAGATGAATCGCGCTGCCGGGATTGGGAATAATATAACTATATATCAATAGGATACCGGATTCCATCGGGACTCGAAAATACCGAAATTCCGGCAGGCCGAAATTGGACGTTGACAGGTGTCGGCGTTCGGGACCCTACTGCCATATCGATCTGGGAGGATCGAACAAACCGTATTCCTGGGAGGGGATCATGAAGGCTAAGAAGTTTCTCGCCACAGCAGCGCTCTGGGCATTGTGCTCGACGGCTGCTTTCGCCGATACCACCATCGAGTTCATCCAGTGGTGGGAGCCGGAAATGCCCGCAGGCGCGCTGCGCGGCATCATGGATGATTTCGAAAAGGCCAATCCGGGCATCAAGGTCACGCTCGTCAGCGGCCCCTACGCCACCACGCGCGACCAGATCGTCGTCGGTGCGGCGTCCGGCACGCTCAGCGACGTCGTCGGCCTCGATGGCGCCTGGGTCAACGGCCTCGCCAAGCAGGGCGCCATCGCCGCGATGGACCCGCTGATGGCCAATGCGAAATACGATGCCGGGCAGATCGCCGACATCGTCAAGGTCGATGGCAACAGCGTCATGTTCCCGCTTGCCTCCTTCGTCTATCCGGTGTTCGTCAATCTCGATCTTGCCAAGGCGGCCGGCGTCGACAAGGTGCCGGGCACGCGCACGGAATTTGCCGAAGCCGCCAAGAAGATGACGGATGCGGCCAAGAACCAGTATGGCTGGGTGCTGCCGCTGTCGCTGCAGAACCCCGGCGGCATCCAGAACGACGTGATGTCCTGGACCTGGGCGTCCGGCGGATCGATGCTGAAGGACGGCAAGCCGGATCTCGAAAACGAGTCCGTCGTCGGCACGCTCGAATACATCAAGTCCCTGCACGACGCGGGCGTCATCTCGCCCGGCATCTTCGCCAAGAAGGAGCAGGACAAGGTCGAGGAATTCGTCAACGGTCGCGTCGGCATGATGGTCGACTCCCTGGCCCACATCAACCTGATCCGCGAGCGGAACCCGAAGCTCAATTTCGGCATCTCCGCCCTGCCCGCGGTCGATGGCTATACGGGCAAGCGCGGCCTGCCCTATGCATCCTGGGGCATCGGCATCAGCGAAGGCAGCAAGCACAAGGAAGAGGCCTGGAAGCTGGTCGAATATCTGATGAGCCCCGACGTCAACGGCCGCCTCGTCTCCATCGCCAATGCGTTTCCAGGCAATGTGAACGCAAAGCCCGACTTCTCGAAGTCCGACCCGCTGTTCGAGCAGGCCTTCGCGATCTTCCAGAGCGGTCATCTCGCCAACGAGTTCGTCGGCCTTCCCGTGGCCGAGGATCTGATGCGCCAGATGGGCATCGAGGTCCAGAAGATGTTCGACGGTTCGGAAACGCCCAAGGAAGCCGCGGCCAACACCCAGAAGCAATGGCTGACCAAGTTCTAACGCGTTTCCTTGCAGCGTGAAAACCGCGCCGCACGCATCCCCGGCAGGCGCCAATCGCCTGCCGGGGCGCTTCATCCGCCTTTGAGGACATCGGGAAAGCAACCGTCATGAGCAGTGTGACAGAAGGTCTGGCCGTTCCGTCCGCAACGAAGCGCAAGCGCGGCTTCGTTGCCTATCGAACGCGAAAGCGGCTGGTTCCGTATCTCTATATCGCCCCGGCCACCCTGCTCTTCTCGGTGCTCATGCTGTTTCCGATGATCATGGTCTTTCGCTATTCGCTGATGGATGGCGCGATCATGAAGAAGGATTCCGCGTTCGTCGGCTTTCAGAACTACCTGACGATCTTCGGCGACGCGATCTTCTGGCAGGCCTTCGGCCAGACGCTCTATTTCACGGTGATGAGCGTGGTCTTCCACTTTCTCATCGGCCTCGCCTTCGCGCTTCTCCTCAATACACAGCGGATCGATCCCGCCATTCGCAGCCTGTTGCGCGTGCTCTACATTCTGCCCTGGCTCTTCACCGCCGTCATCATCGCCATCATCTGGCGGCTGCTGCTCGACCCGAACGGCGTCGTAAACAGCGTGCTCATGGCCCTTCATATCGTCGATTTCAAAGTGGAGTGGTTCTCCTCCACCGCGACCGCGCTTCATGCCCTCACCTTCGCGAACATCTGGGCCGGCTATCCGCTCTACATGGTCAGCCTGCTCGCCGGCCTGCAGGGCATCTCCAAGGAGCTCTACGAGGCGGCCGGCATCGACGGGGCGAACGAGCTGCAGAAATTCTGGTACATCACCATTCCGCAACTGATGCCGATCATCATCTCGATCGCGCTTCTCGATTTCATCTGGACGATGCAGGTCTTTCCGCTCGTCTGGATGACGACCGGCGGCGGGCCGATCTACGCGACGGAGGTGCTGAGCACCTACACCTACAAGCTCGCCTTCTCGCAGTATGAATTCTCGCTGGCCTCGGCGAGCGCCATCATCATCCTCGTGGTGTCGATGAGCGTGACCTATTTCTACATCAAGCACCAGAAGGGCAGGTAATCCCATGGCCCAACGTTCAGCCAAGCGCGCCTCCGGCCGTTCCGTCCTGCCCACGATCCTGACCTATATCGGCCTGGCGATCGGCCTCGTCTTTGCGGGCTTTCCCATTCTCTGGATGGTCTTCAGCTCGCTGAAATCCAACACGGAAATCTTCGCCCTGCCCCCAAAACTCCTGCCGGACGTCTATACGCTCGTGGCCTACGCCTCGATCTTCGACGATCCGGTGAAGATCCGCTTCTTCATCAACAGCTACATCGTCGCCGGCGTCGTCACGCTGCTCACCTTGCTCGTCGCCATCGTCACGGCCTACGGTTTCAGTCGGTATTCGTTCCGCTTCAAGAACACGCTGAACATCTTCATCATCAGCACGCAGACCGTGCCGCCGATCACGCTGCTCATCCCCTATTTCGGCATGGTCGTCGCCTTCGGCATCTTCGATACCTATTTCGCGCTGATCCTGACCTACCTCGTCTTCACCCTGCCCTATGCCATCCTGCTGATGACGGGCTACCTCAACACGCTGCCGAAGGAGCTGGACGAAGCGGTCCTGGTCGATGGCGGCACCAGCTGGACGGCGCTCTGGCGCGTGATCGTCCCGGTCTCGGTGCCCGGCATCGTCGCCACGGCGGTCTATACGTTCCTTCTCTCCTGGAACGAATTTCTCTTTGCGCTGACGCTGACGAAATCCATGGACCTTCGCACGGTCCCGATCGGCATCCAGCTGCTGATGGGACAGCACGCCTTCGAGTGGAACGAGATGATGGCGATGAGCGTGCTGGGCTCGCTGCCGCTCCTGCTCCTTTACCTCTTCGCCCAACGCTATTTCCTCGCGGGCATGACCTCCGGATCGGTGAAGAGCTGATCGGCGCGCGTTGAGCGCGGGCCGCGCAACGGTCCTGCATGGGTCGCCAAGTCCCCGCTCTCCCCGTGCGAAACCGCGCCGCAGACCATCTGCAGATTGCCGGGGTGCCTTCCCGTGCCGCGATCCGGTCTGAGCCGAGCGTCCCGTTGACCAGGCCGGCCTCAAGCCCGATGTGGCCGTGACCGAAGGCATGGGGGGGTGTCGCTGGCCAGTTCGACCTGTCCGGCGACGCGCAGGCCGGCGCGAAACCGCCTCGCCGGACCTGCTGGCATCCGTCAAGGCCCGCATGGCGGGATCACGGCGGGTGCGGGAGGCACTCCTGTCCGCGACAGGCCCGGGACGTTGAGTTCGATGTGACGTCGAGGGAGATCGACCGTGGCGCAGACCTCAGCTCCAATCGTCAGGCGGGTTTCAAGGTGGCGACACTCTTGCTGTGGCTCGATCTGTCGATCGCGACCTCGGGCGCGCGAAGATCACCACATTTCCGGCGAGCGTCAGCACGAGGCCGAGGATTGCAAGGGGGGTCCAATGATAGCCCTCGTAGACGGTCGAGAGCGACAGCGCCACGACCGGGAAGAGCACCGTCGTATAGGCAGCCCGCGACGAGCCGACGCGCGAAACCAGCATCAGATAGGTGGTGAAGCCGATCACCGAGCCGAAGGCCGCGAGATAGAGCAAGGCGATGAGATAGCGCGTGTCGGGCGGTGCGACGACCGGTGTGCCGGTGAGGGCGATGAGGAGCAGCAGGACGATCGCGCCATAGGTCATGCCCCAGGCATTGGCGATCACGGGGGCGATGCCCCCGGCGCTGTTGCGGCGGGAGACCATGTTGCCCAGCGAGAAGAACAGGGTGCCGAGCGCCGACAGGCCGACGCCCTTCCACGTGTCGGCATCGAAATGCACGAGGATATCCGGGCCAAACAGCAGGAGCAGCCCGGACGCGCCGAGCGCAGCCGCCACCACCGTTCGCCCGGTGATCCGATCGCCGAAGAACAGCCGGGCATTGATGGCGTTGTAGATCGTTGCCAGCGAGAAGATCACGGAGATCAGGCCCGACGGCACGTAGCTGGCGGCGTTGTAGAAGCAGATGAAGTTGCAGCTGAACAGGCAGAGCGCCTGGGCCAGAATGAAAGGCTGGTGCCGGGCGGCGGGCACCTTGAGCTTGCCCATCGCGCCCAGCACGACGAGGAAGATGAGCGCGGCCGCCGCAAAGCGGTAGAACACCGAAACCAGCACCGGCACCGACCCGACCTGCATGGCAATGGCGATCCAGGTCGTGCCCCAGATGATGACGGTCGAAACGAACAGAAGGATGTTGGCCATGACGTTCTCGCTGTGATGGCGGAACAGTAGGAGGGAAAAAGCCGCACTTCTTGCAGATTCTTGCGGTGAAAGTGCTCTGGCCGAGGCCAGACGAGATGCCGCGGCTGGCCAGCGCTGCCCAATGTCGTAAGATGGCGCTCAGTCCGCCAGAGCACTGTCATGTCCCTCGACAACCCGTCCATCTTCCGCTTTCTTTCGGCCTCGCCCCGCGCGCAGGTCACCGATGCGCTGACTCTCGGCTTGGGCCGGTCGGCGGCGATCTGGCGCAACGCCCATGACCAGATGCGCTACGAGCAGCCGGATGACCACACGTTCAGCCTGTATCTCGAAGGTGGATCCGGCACCCGTCGTATCGATCGAGGTCATGTTAGCGGCTGGCCGGGTGCGCTCTGCATCATGCCGCAAGGCGCCTCCTCGGAATGGGAAATCACCGAGCCCTTCGCCTTCGTCCACCTCTATGTGCCCGATGTGGAGATCCGGCGCGTCTTTGCCGAGACCTTCGATCGCGACTGCCGGCTGATGGTGGTGCCCGAAGCGACGTTCGACCAGTCACCGGCGCTCGCGCAGGCGCTGCGCCGAATCGCGGACGCCACGATGTGGGGCGATCCGCTGCTGGCCGACGCGGCGATCACGACGGCCCTCGCCTGTCTGTTTGTCGATCCCCGTTATGGCGGTGCCCGTCCCGTCTGCGTGAAGAGCGGCCTTGCACCTGTCGTGCGCCGCCGGATCACCGATTACATCGAGGCCCATCTCGACACCCAGATCACCTTGCCGCATCTCGCCGCCCTTGCCGGCCTCAGCGCATTCCACCTGCAGCGCATGTTCCGCGCCAGCTGCGGTGTCTCGCCCCACGGCTGGGTCCAGCACAGGCGCCTCGCACGCGCCAAGGCGCTTCTGGCCGAAGGCGAGCCGATTGCCCGGATCGCTTCGGCCTGCGGCTTCAGCAGCCAGAGCCACCTGACGCGGGTCTTCAAGACACATACCGGCACCACGCCCTCTGCCTTTCGAAGACGCGTTTCCGATCGCGCCTGATGGTCGCACTGCCGTTTGCGCGCCGAACATCGAGCGCTCCGGATAGCAGCTGCCGATGCAGCCGTCGGCACTGGCCGTCGCCCGGAAGGAGGGCGAGTGCCGTCCATGGGCCGAGCGTCCCTCGCGGCAGAGGACATCCGCAGGACGAGACGATGCGGTACCCGCCGTCACCCAGATGTCTCAATCCGTCTGGTCAGCGTCCCGTCCGGTCAGCGGCCCGTCTGGTGCGCGATATCTTCAAAGAGGCGCGCGACGGCTTCCGCGCCTGGGTCATTGATGCCCTTGAGCGCCGATGCCGGAACATAGGCGGACCTGCCGGCGCCGGCCTTGGTGATCGTCGCCGTATGATTTGCGCCGCTGCGCGCCGCTTGCGCGGCGGCGTCGAGAGACTGCGTGGCGACCAGCGCTTCGAGCGCCGGTTCGAGCGCATCGACCATCGTCCGGTCGCCGCGCTTTGCCCCGCCATAGCGTTTCATCTGGTGAAGTCCGGCAAGCAGGGCCCTGCCCCAATCTGCGTCCGTCGCAAACGACGGACCGGCCGATGTAAAGAGGATCGACAGAAGGACACCGCTTGACCCGCCCGCAGATCGCAGGAGCCGTTCGCCGATGGATTGCAGCAGGGACGCGCCGTCTCGAAGCGGCAGCTGGTCGAGGTGACCCGATATCGCACCGGCGGCGAGCGCCAGCGTCGATCCCGTGTCTCCGTCGCCGACCTTGGCATCCAGAGCATCCACATCCGCCGCGTGCGACGCGAGAGAGGCGGTTGCGGCCAGAAGAAACGCGTGAACCGCCGGATCGTCCGAAGGGGCGACCGTGGTCCGGGCAAGCTCCGGTGTTGCGATGATCCGCGCCGCCGCATCGGGCCGAGCGTTCAACCGCGGCCAGGTCGCGACCGACGTCTCGGCCTGGATCGCCCGCAGCCGCTCGCGGTTCAGCACCAGCACGCTCAGCGAGAAGCCGCGCATGTCGATCGCCGTCATCAAGGGAGCCGGGCCGAGAACGGCGTCCACCCGGGCAAACAGCCTGGTCTTCCTCAAGGCACTGGTGACGATCGCCATCTCCAGGGGCGACGTGCCGCCGAGCGAATTCACGAGCAGCGCGACGCGGTCCTTCGCGCCAAGGCGCGCGTCGATCCTGTCGGCCACGATCGCGACGAGCTCGTCGGCCGGCGCGAACGGACGCGTTTCGGCTCCCGGTTCTCCGTGGATGCCGAGCCCCAGCTCGACCGCGTCTTCGGCGAGGTGCGTGTGGTATCCGGGAGCACCGGGGATGTTGCAATTTGTCAGTGCCAGTCCGAGCGAGCGGACGTTCGCGGCCGCATCCCGTGCCGCCGCGTGGACCGCCTCGAGCGAGGCCCCTTCCGAGGCCAGTGCGCCGGCGATCTTGTGGACGAACAGGGTTCCGGCAATGCCGCGTGGATTGGGAAAATCCGGGAGCGCGATATCGTCCGAGACGATCACCATCTCGACCTTCAGACCCAGGGCCTTGGCGCGTTCGGCGGCAAGCCCGAAATTCAGTCGGTCGCCCGTGTAGTTCTTGACGATCAGCAGGCATCCGGGGTCGCCCGTCACCGCGACGATCGCCGCGAGAACGGCATCGACGCTCGGCGACGCAAAGACCTCACCGCAGACGGCGGCCGTCAACATGCCCTCGCCGACAAAGCCGGCATGGGCGGGTTCGTGGCCGGATCCTCCGCCGGAAATGACCGCCACCTGCCGCTTCTGCCAGTCTCTCCGCAGAACGACCTTGATCTCCGGAAAGCCGTCGAGCCGGACGAGCGCCTCGCCGGCGGACGAGATCAGCAACCCCTCGATCGCTTCCGTCACTAGGTTCTCGCGGGCATTCATGAAGCATTTCACGGGTCGGTTCCTCCGAGGCGACGGGACGAGGTGGCGTTCCCGGCTCCGTCGTGATCCCTTCATTATAGGTCAGGTTGGATGCAGAGGAACATCGGTCTCCTATAGAGAGGCGATGCCCGCCTTCATAGCCGCGCGAATGGTGCCCTCCGGCTCGTCCAACGAGGGATGATGTCCAGGAGAGGAGGTCTGGCTCAAAGGCTGTGGAAATGCGCGAGAATATCGGCCTCGGAAACGACGTCGGCATATTTGGCGTTCATGTCGAACAGATTTGCCTCGTGCGGCGCAGGGTGGCGATCACCGCAGGCGTCGCGAACCACCGTCGTGATGAAACCGTGCGACATGGCATCGACGCAGGAGGCGCGCACGCAGCCGCTGGTGGTCAGTCCGGTGAGAACGACATTGTCGATGCCCATGGAGGTCAAAAGAGGAGCGAGCGAGGTGCCGAAGAAGGCGCTCGGATATTGCTTGGCGATGACGAATTCATCCGGTTCGGGCACCAGCCCTTCCGGCCAGCGACCAAGCGGATTTCCCAGGGTGAAGCAGGCAAGCGGCTTGGCTTTTTGGAAGAAGCGGCCGCCATCCGCACCGCTCGGGTGAAGAACCACGCCCGTGAGAATCACGGGTATACCCTTCGACCGGGCGGCCGCGCGGATGCGAAGGGCGCTTGCGAGCGCCGCATCGACGCCGGCGTAAAGCGGACTGTCCGGGTCGAAATAGGCCTGCACGAAATCGACCAGCACGAGCGCCGGCTTCTTTCCAAAGCCGATCCGGTTGTCATAGGCCTTGGCATAGTTCTCGAGCAGGTCGTCAGCGGACATGAAGGTCTCCTCAAGGGCTGGAAACGCCAGCCAGAAGCGGGGCAATGCGTCGGCCGGCCTCCAGAAGCGCCACGTCGTCGAACCGCATGGCGATGGCGGTGACCCCGATCGGCATGGAAACGTCGCGCAGTCCGCCGACCGGCAGGTTCAGGCAGGGGACGCCAAGGGCCGTCCACAGGGCATTGAAGATCGGATTTCCCGGCTTGCGACCGAGAGGTGCTATGCCCGGCGCGCTCGGTGCGAGGATGACATCGAAGCGGCTCGCGATGTCGTCGAAGCTCCGCTGCGCCCCGGCGATACCGTGATAGGCCGCGTTCAGCTCGGCAAGCGAACGGTTGTCCCGGTTCTCGACCAGACGGTGAAAATCGTCATGCAGGTCTGCGGCCTGCGTGCGGGCAAGCGCGCGGAACGCCTGTGCGCCTTCCCGCTGAAGGACCGTGCGATGCCAGAGGTCGAGCGTCTGGAAGGCGGGAGGCAGATCGTGCCGCGTGACGCGATGCCCCGCCGCCAGCAGTCTCGCCTCCGCAACATCCAGCGCCTGCAACGCCTCGGGTTCGAGCAAGGACAGGTGCGGACCCGTCGTCAGGCCGATCGTAAGGATGTCGTTTGACGGCGGCGCACGCAGGCGCTCCGTGAGGCCGAAAGTGACTGCCAAAAGCGCGATATCGGCAACGGAGCGCGCCATCCAGCCGACCGTGTCGAAGCTGATGGAATAGAGCTTCACGCCCTCGCGGCTGACGCGATGGGCGCTCGGCTTGAAGCCGTAAACGCCGCAAAAGGCGGCCGGGCGAATGGTGGAACCGCCCGTCTGGGTCGCAAGCGCCAGAGGAACGTGAAAATCGGCAACCGCTGCCGCCGAGCCCGCCGACGAACCGCCGGACGTGCGCGTCAGATCGTTCGGGTTGCCGGTCGCAGCGTTGCGACCGGCCGCCGCGAACTCCGTGGTGTCGGTCTTGCCGATCAGAACCGCGCCTTCCGCCCGCAAAAGCGAAACGGCCGCCGCGTCGGCTGCCGGACGAAACCCTTGATAAAGCGGCGAATTGTGCGTCGTCGGCATGTCGGCCGTGTCGAACACATCCTTCACGCCGATCGGCAGCCCGTGCAGGCGCCCCCGTCGATCGGCCGGCAGGGCATCGAGGCGGTCGGCTTGGCCAAGCGCATCCGCGTTCAGCCACAGCCAGGCCCGCACCTCATCGTCCCGCGCCGAGATCCGCGCGAGGCAGCTTTCGATCAGGGCCCGCACCGTGATCCTGCCGCCGGAGACTGCGGCGAGCATGTCGGATGCCGTCCATTCGTGCGCTGCCTTCATGCGTGCGCCATCAGCCGTGGCGGCAGCGCCCTGTGATGCCGGGTCGCGGCCTGGAAGGCGATGCCGGCGCGCAGGCAAAGCGTGTCGTCCATCGGCCGACCGACGATCTGGATCCCGGTCGGAAGGCCGGTTCGCCCGAGGCCCGAGGGCAGCATCAGCGCCGGGAAGCCGGTGAGATCGAAGAGCATGGTGTTGCGCGAGAGGATGTCCTGGAAGGCAACGGAGCGGCCATCCACATCCACGCTGAGCGTGTCGAGCAGCCCGGCCTCGCCGCCGATCCCCGGCGTAATCAGGAGATCGACGCCGGCCATTGCCGCTGCCAGCGTTTCCTGCGCCTGAAGCCGCAACTGCAGCGCACGCCCATAGTCCGATGCGCGGATCTCCATGCCTTGCCGCAGCCGGTGAACGAGACCCGCATCGAACAGCGCCGCCTGGTCGATCCGCTCCCCGTGATAGGTCGCAAGTTCCGACAGCAGGATGGTCCAACCCGCTTTGTGCAACGGCTCGACATCGATGCGCGGCAGGGGCGCGAGCGTGCAGCCGAGGCTTTCCAGAACACCCAACGCCGCGCGCCAATTGGCAAGAACCTCGGATGACACCTGATCCGTGAACCAGCCATCGGGAACGCCGATGCGCAGACCGGCGATATCGGGCTCAGCGGAAACGAGGGCGGCGCAGTCCGCGGCAAGGTCGGCATCGAACGCGGCCGTCATGAAGGGAAAGCTCGCGGCGATGTCCGCAGCGCTGCGCGCCATGGGCCCGACATGATCGAGCGTCCAGGAAAGCGGCGCGACACCTTTTCGCGACACCCGCTCGCGGCTCGGTTTGAGGCCCGTGGTTCCGCACCAGCAGGACGGCACCCGGATCGACCCGCCGGTATCCGTGCCGAGAGCGAGCGGCAGCAGGCGCGCGGCAAGGGCGGCGCCGGAACCGGTCGAGGAGCCCCCGGTCCAGCGGGCCGCATCCCAGGGGTTACCGACCGTGCCATAGCGCGGGTTGAAGGGAGAGCCGGTGGCAAATTCGGTCGTGGCGGTCATGACGAAGGGAATGGCGCCCGCCGCGCGCAGGGATGCCACCACCTCGGCATCCGTCTTCGCGATCCTGTCGCCCGTGAACAGCGAGCCGGAGGTCACCAGGGTTTCGGCGACGTCGATGATGTCCTTGATACCGAACGGAATGCCTTCGAGCGGTCGCGCGGTGCCGGCCTGCCAGCGCAGCGTGCTTTCCAGTGCCGCCTCCTGCGCGCGCGCGACAGGGCTGAGGATCGCATCGCGTCCGGATGGATCATCATCCATCGCGATGCGGAGGGCGGACAGCACATCCGATGGCGTCGTGGTGCCGTCGGCATAGGCGCAGAGGAGTTCGCCGACACCCAGATGCCGGATTGCCGCAGCCTCTTGAACCGAAGCGTCAGCGGCAACCCGCTCCGGATCGCCCTTCGGCGCGAACCGATCCTGCGCGGAGAGGGGCGACGATGCCGGTACCGTCCGGAAGGGAGCGTCCGCGAGCGTCGGATCCCGCAGGGTTGCGGGATCGAGCACCGGCATCGGCAGGGCGGCAGCCGTGCGGATCATTCCGCAGCGATGGCCGTCGCGGTCGCGCGGGTCTGCATCAGAGGCTGGATCCGCTGGCCGAACTGGTCGAGACCGACGAGGAAGTCGTCGAAGGTGAGCATGATGCCCTTGGTGCCGGGCACATCGCCGGCCTCGTCCAGCATGGCCGCGACATGGGCATACGAGCCGACCAGCGTGCCCATGTTGAAGTTGACCGCGCCTTCGGGAAGGTTGATGTGCTTGACCGTCGACGTCGCGTCGGCCGTCTGGTCGCGCCCACCCTGGTCCGCCATCCAGGCGAGCGCGTCCACATCGGCACCGGCGCGGTATTTTTCCCACTTCGCCTTGGCGAGCTCGTCCGTTTCATCGGCGATGACCATGAAGAGCACATAAGCGCCGACGTCGCGGCCGGTCTTCGCGGCGGCGTCGACGAGTGTCGCATTGTTCGCCGCATAGGCCTTCGGCGTGTTGATGCCGACACCCGAGATGAAGTTGTAATCCGCATATTCGGCGGCGAACGCCATGCCGCGCGGGCTCTGCCCGGCCGCGACGATCTCGATCTTCCCCTGAGGCGCCGGCTTCATCCGGCAGTCCTTCATGGTGAAATGCGTGCCGGAGAAGGTGCATTCGCCGGTCCCCCACAGATCCTTCAGGATGTGGACATATTCGCTGGCATAGTCGTAGCGATAGCCGAAATAGGCGTTGCCCGGCCAGACGCCCATCTGCTCGTATTCGGCCGGCTGCCAGCCTGTGACGATGTTGATGCCGAAGCGGCCCGGCGCAACGCTGTCGATGGTGCTGGCCATGCGGGCGACGAGCGCCGGCGGCAAGGTGAGGATCGCCGTCGAGGCGAAGAGCTTGATCTTGCTGGCACCGCGGCAAGGCTTGCCATCAGCGTGAAGGATTCGAGATTGTGGTCCCAGAACTCGGTCTTGCCGCCGAAGCCGCGCAGCTTGATCATCGACAGGGCGAAATCGAGCCCATAGGCCTCCGCCTTCTGCACCACCTGCTTGTTTAGCTCGAAGCTCGGCATGTATTGCGGCGATTCCGTCGAAATCAGCCAGCCATTGTTTCCAATCGGGATGAAGACGCCAATGTCCATGGAGATACTCCTTCGCAAGATCAAGAGAAGCTTGAGACGCACTGTATGTACGAACTAATGCAAAAATTCCGGACCCTGTAAAGCGCTAATTTGCTGCATATTTATGCGTGTCTATTCTTTGAGCAGATGCATTCTTTGCGTGGCGCAGCTCTGATCACTGCAGCCGCCATCCCGCCTTCGAGAAAGGCGCAGCGCAGCAAATGGCAAAAATTTACGCAAGGAGATTGGAGGGCGACGGACGCGCCGTATCGGCAGATGCGACAGTCTTCGGGCCGGTCAGTTTCCGGCGCGCAGCGTCGTCGAATAGGTAAAGCGATCGGCCGGCAGGATCTGGAAGGCATATTCGATCAGGCGCCGGCCCGCGCTGAAATAGCGCCGGGTCACCTGAAGCGCGAGATCGCCTTCCTTGCCGTCGATTGCGGCCGCGATATCGGCCGTCAGCAGCAAGGGCTTGATGTCCTGCTGGATTTCCAGGATTTTTTCGCCTGTAAAGTCCTCGATCAGATGGAAGATCGCCGATTTCGCGACCTCGAGGTCGCGCACCGCCGGGGCTAGGCGGACGTCGATGTAGACCTCGTTCCACGAGTAGGCTCTGTGTCGCGTGACAGGGTAGCGGACCCCGCTCATGTGCAGGAACTTGCGTCCCGGCCGGCAGCCAAGCTCGACCGCAAGCCGCCCCTGCGCCGAAACCTCTTCCTTCCGCGTGATCACGAATTCCGTCTGGCTGGCGATCTCGAACAG
This sequence comes from Rhizobium sp. PP-F2F-G48, assembly GCF_004342335.1. NCBI lineage: Bacteria > Pseudomonadati > Pseudomonadota > Alphaproteobacteria > Hyphomicrobiales > Rhizobiaceae > Rhizobium > Rhizobium sp. PP-F2F-G48. The sequence continues at coordinate 110,523 of NZ_SLVH01000008.1, forward strand.
TTCGGACCGCGAATGCGCGATGAAATGCTTCCCGTCGAAGTTCGCGCCAGACTCGACCCGCGTGCCCACACCCTTGCGAGCCGAGAGCTGTCCGCTTGCCCGCAATGTGCCGATGGCCTGCCGAACGGTCTGGCGGCTGACACCGAGAGATGCGGCGAGTTCGTTTTCCGTCGGAAGGAGCGAGCCGACCGGAAAATCGCCGCGTCGGATGCGCGCCTCGAGATGATGGGCCACCTGCATATAGAGGGGTGCGGTCACAAGCTCGGGTCGCCAATCCACGGCATCGGCCGCCGCCCGATCGGAATCGCCCTCATCCAGTGTCGTCATCGGCGCTTCGCCCATCCGTCTTTTCGCATTCTGCGTGCCGTCTTCATCGCCCGCTTTGCCCGTCAGACGCAAACGAAATTCTCCGCCGAGAAAAGATGGCGTCCACGTTGCCGTCTATCGGGAAATCAATTAGTACGGACATATACAGCATTCTTAGCCGTCTCTATTTTCGTTGAGAGTTCTTCCATGTCCGAGATTCTGGCAGAAGCGGTGGAAACGCCGCGCGCCTCGTCCCTTCTCCAGACCCTGACCGTTGCCACGCTGGTGCAGATCGTCGCCACGGCGAGCGTGCTTGCCCTGACCGCCATCGCGCCGCTCGTTGCGCTCGATCTCGGGATCGGCGCGCATTGGATCGGCTATCAGATCAGCCTCATCTATGCCTCCGGCATGCTGTCTTCCGCCATTGCCGGCACGCTCGTCCAACGCTTCGGCCCGGTGCGCGTCGAGCAGGCCGCGCTCGGCTGTTTCATCCTCGGCTGCATCGGCCTTGCCACAGCCATGATCGGCCCGATCCTGATCGGCTCCCTGCTGATCGGGATCGGCTACGGGCTGAACAATCCGGCCGCGTCGGAACTGCTGAGCCGCGTCACCCCGCCCGCGCGCCGCAACATCGTCTTCTCGCTGAAACAGAGCGGCGTTCCGCTCGGCGGCATCCTGGCCAGCTTCCTTTTTCCTTATCTGTCCGCAAGACTCGGCTGGCATGCAGCGCTGCTGGTCGGCGCCGCCCTGCCGTTCCTCGTCTCGCTCCTGATGATGTCGACGCATGCGGCGGAGCCCGTCGCACCCCGCAAGCCCACCTCGTTTCGCCGCGGCTTCCTGGACGAGCAGACGATCATCTGGAGAAGCCCGAAGCTACGGGCGCTGAGTGCGCTCGGCTTTCTCTATTCCGCGATGCAGCTGTCGATCTCCGCCTTTGCCGTGGTCACGCTCGTTCACGACGCCGGATGGTCGGTGCTTGCCGCTGGCTCGGTGGCAGCCGCCATGCAGTTTGCCGGTGCGTTCGGCCGCATTTTCTGGGGCGTCGTCGCCGACCGCATCGGCGGCGGCTTTCTCACGCTGGCGCTCTTGGGGCTTCTCGGCGGCCTCGGCTATGCCGGCCTGTTCTGGCTGCCGGACATGCCGGCCGTCGCCCAGATCGCGCTGTTCGTCGCCATGGGCGGCGTGTCCATTGGCTGGAACGGCGTGCTCCTCGCCGAAGTCGCGCGCAACGCGCCGGATGCCCGGATCGGCGCGATCACCGGGGGCGTTCTCGTCTACACCTTCATCGGCGTCATTGTGGGTCCGTCGAGCTTTGCCATGCTCTACGCCCTGATCGGCCATTACGGCGCGAGCTTCCTCGCCTTCTCGCTGTTCGGCTTCGGCGGCATGCTGCTCGCCTGGCAGGCCCATCGCGCCTCCAACTGACGAACAGCCTTGAAATGTACGGACAATCCGGCCTTCCCTCATGTCGGAAAGGCCGGCGTCTTGCGTGGCGTTTCCGTCCCCGCCAAACGCATCCTCTGACCAAGGAAAGAGCGTGCTGCCTGCCGTTCAAGCAAGATTGCACAGTTTATATGCAGGAATATTTTTTAAGCAAATCAGGTTGACGACGAATAGAATAAGTACGTACATTCTCTCCACGATCTGCAATGAGGCAGACCACGGGCTCGCGCTGAAGAGCCGGAAAAGGGGATATATGCAAAAGCTTCTCACCGGCGTCTTTCTGGCCGTTTGCACCTATGGACTGAGCGCGCCGGCCATGGCCGACCCCATGGCGGATGCGAAGGCCATCATCGCCGAGCATGAGAAGATGCCCGTCTTCGAAGCGCCGGGCGAAGCGTTCGATGCCAAGGCCTGCATGAAGGACAAGAAGGTCCTGTCGATCCCGATCACCATGACCATTCCGTTCAACGTCGAACTGCAGAAGGCGATGGCCTCTGCGGCCGCCGAGGTCGGCTTCACCTACACGACCTGGGACAACCAGTTCAAAGTCGATCAATGGATCCAGGGCGTCTCCCAGGCGATCAGCCAGAAATATGATGCGCTCGATATCGCCGGTGGCCTCAATCCCGAAGTGCTCGGCCCGCAACTCTCCGAAGCCCGCTCGGCCGGCCTCAAGATCAGCACCACGCATCTCTACGACGTCACGCAGGCGCCCTTCGCGGGTGTGGACTATGTGTCCAAGGTCGATTTTTCCGGCGCCGGCAAGCTGCTTGCCGCCTGGGCCTATGTGAAGACCGGCGGCAAGCCGAACGTGCTGATCGTCGGCTCGTCCGATGTCCTGCCCTCCATTCCCTTCGTCAAGGCTATCCAGAGCGAGCTGACGGCGCTCTGCCCGGACTGCACCCAGAAACATCTCGACGTGCCGGCGTCCGAATGGGCGACGAAGATCCAGCCGGGCGTGCAATCGGCCCTGATCGCCGATCCGGGCATCAATTTCGTGCTGCCGATCTACGACTCCATGGCGCAGTTCGTCTTCCCGGCCCTGCGCATCACCGGGTCGGAAGGCGCGGTCAAGATCGCGAGCTTCAACGGCACGCCCTTCGTTCTCGACATGCTGCGCGAGGGACAGGTGGACATGGATATCGGCGAAAGCCTCGGCTGGGCCGGCTATGCCGCCATCGACAACATCATGCGCATGATATGCGGCAAGCCATCCGTCGCCAAGCTCAACGTGCCCCTGCTGATCTTCGACGAGACGAACGTGAAGACCGCCGGCGTCCCCGCCAATTTCAACGATGGCTATGGCGACAGCTATCTCGGCGGTTTCCGGAAGCTCTGGAAGCTGAACTGAGCCAACGCGCCCGCCCGGACCGCAAACCCCAGGACGTCGCCCATGCCTCAACATCATACGCCTGAACAGGATATGCCCGGACTTGATATGCCTGCGCCGGACGCAGAAAGCGGGAAAGACGTTCTTCGCCTGTCGGACATCCGCATGCGCTTCGGCAGCCATTACGCCCTTGACGGCGTGACGCTGTCGATCCGCCGCGGGGAGGTGTTCGGCCTCCTCGGGCAGAACGGCTCGGGCAAATCGACGCTGATCAAGGTGCTCGCCGGCTTTCACCAGCCGGAGGCCGGCAGCCGGATCGTGCTTTGGGGCGAAACCATGCCTCTGCCGCTCGATCCGATGGCGATCAAGAAGCGTGGCGTCGCCTTCGTCCACCAGCATCTCAGCCTCGTGCCGTCGCTGAGCGTGGTCGAGAACATGCGGGTGGCGGCGCTCGGCCAGAAGACGCCCTGGCGCGTTTCCTGGAAAAAGGAAGCGGGCCGCGTCGCCGCGCTCTTTGCCGCGTTCGGCCTCGCCATCGATCCGTTCGCCACCGTCGCCAGCCTGCCGCCCGTGGAGCGGGCCTTCGTCGCGATCGTGCGCGCCTTCGACGACCTGCGCGCCTCCGATGCCGGCTATGGCGGCGAAGGCATTCTCGTTCTCGACGAACCCACGCCCTTCCTGCCGGCGCAGGATGTCGAACGCCTTTTCGCCCTCATCCGCTCGATCGTGCGCACAGGCGCCTCCGTCGTCATCGTCACCCACGATATCGATGAGGTCCGGGATATCACCGATCGCGTCGCCATCCTGCGCGACGGCAAGCTGGTCGCCATTCTCGACACGAAGACGACCGGCCGGCAAGCGATCCTCGACACGATCGTCGGCCTCAGGGTCGATGCCTTCGAGAAGACCCGGAAGACGGGCATCGGCGCCCCGGCCCTGATCGTGCGGGACCTGACGGACGGCCGTCGCCCCGGCTTCGATCTCGACATCCACCCCGGCGAGACGCTCGGCATCACCGGCCGGATCGGTTCGGGCTTTGCCGCCGTTCCCTACCTGCTCTACGGCGCCCGCCGCGGCGCGGGCCGCATCCGGATCGGCGGCCAGGAGGTCGATATCGCGCGCATGACGCCGCAACGCGCCCAATCGCTCGGCATCGCCTTTCTCCCCGGCGACCGCCTCGGCGCGGCCGGTATCGGATCCCTGCCCGTCACCGACAACATCACTTTGCCCGTGCTTGCCGATCATCTCTCGGCGCTCGGTCTCGACCAGCGCGGCATGCGCCGGCAGGCCGCAGCGCTCTCGACCGCATACGACGTGCGCCCGGCCCGGCCCGAGCTCAATCTCGGCTCCCTTTCCGGTGGCAATCAGCAGAAGGTCCTGCTCGCCAAATGGCTGCAGACCAAGCCGACGCTGCTGATGCTGGACGAGCCCACCCAGGGCGTGGACTTCGGCGCGCGCCAGCAGATCTTCGAAGCGCTGCACCGCGCGACCGGACAGGGCACCTCCGTTCTGTGCGCCTCCACCGACAACGAGCAGCTGGAGCAGATCTGCGACCGCATCATCGTCTTTGCCCGCGGCCGGCCGGTGGCGGAGCTCACCGGTGCAGACATTACCCGGAAATCCATCGCCGAGGCATGCTTCCACGGCGAGACAACCGCAGCGGAGGCCGCGCAATGACCACCATCGACCTCTCGACGCCCGAAACACCTGCGACGAGCCTTTCCGCGCCCACCCCCACCCGTGACCCTCCGTCCCGCAGGCCGCTCGACTGGAAAGCCGAGACGGAGCGCTTCGCACTTCTCGGCGCCTGGCTGCTGCTGATCGCCGTCTTCGGCATGCTGATGCCCGACTCTTTTCTCTCCTGGCGCAATTTCTCCACCATGTTCGGCTCGCAGGCGGTCCTCGTCGTCCTCACGCTGGCGCTGCTCGTTCCACTCACCTCCGGCGATTTCGATCTCTCCGGCGCCTCGGTGCTGACCATGAGCACGATGCTGATCGCCGTTCTCAATGTGCGCGAGGGCTGGCCGATCGTGCCGGTCATCCTGGTCGCCCTGGCCAGCGGCGCGGTCATCGGCGCGGTCAATGCCGTCTTCGTCCTCTATTTCCGCATCCATTCGCTGATCGTCACGCTCGGCATCGGCACCTTCGTCAACGGGCTGATCCTCTGGGTCAGCCAGTCGCAGACGATTTCCGGCATCTCGATGGACCTCGTCAGCTGGGTGATCATCAACCGCTTCCTCGGCATCCCGCTCGCCTTCTTCTATGCGCTGCTGCTTGCCGGCATTCTCTGGTACGTGCTGGAATTCACCATTCCCGGCCGCAAGCTGCTGTTCGTCGGACGGGGCCGCGAGGTGTCGCGCCTGAACGGCATCGCGGTCGATCGCGTCCGCGCCGCCTCCTTCATCACCTCCGGCCTGATCGCCGCTTTCGGCGGCGTGCTCTATGCCGGCATGACGGGCTCCGCCGATCCGCTTTCCGGCCTCAGCCTGTTGCTGCCGGCCTTCGCCGCCGCGTTTCTGGGCGCGACGACCATTTCGCCCGGCCGCTTCAACCCCTTCGGCGCCGTCATCGCGGTCTATTTTCTCGTGACGGGGATCACCGGGCTCACCATGCTGGGCGCCGACGCCTATGTGCAGAACCTCTTCTACGGCGGCGCGCTGGTGATCGCGGTGGCGCTCTCCCAACTGGTGCGCAATCGACAGCCCCAGGATTTCAGCTAAGGAAACCCCCATGGACCACGGCAATTTCGCAGCCCTTGCGCGCCAGTTCCTCGATCGAGACGCAAACGATGCCGAGCTGATCGCGATGTCCGGACAGGCAGAGCGCGCGGCGAGACATGTGGCCGCTCCCTCGGCAGCGCGCGGCGTCGCCCTCTTCGCCATCGAGCCGGCGCATTTCGAACGAACCTTGCAGGCGGCACGTCATGAGCCCGAGTGAGCCGGGAACGCTGCGCGAGGCCGCAGCCGCCATTGCATCCGGCCGGATCTCCTCCCTTGAGATGACCACGGAGGCGCTGGCGCGGGCGGATCGTTCGCAACCGCATCTGAACGCCTTCATCGCGATCGAGCGGGATGCGGCGCTTCAAGCGGCAAAGGCTGCGGACGAGGCCGTCGCGCGCGGCATTCCGCTCGGCCCGCTGCATGGCGTTCCCCTGGCGCACAAGGACATGTTCGATCGCGCGGCAAAAGTCACGGGCTGCGGCTCCAGGATCCGCGCGGATCATGTGGCTGCGGAAACGTCCACCGTCATGGCCCGGCTGGAGCGTGCCGGCGCGCTTCAGATCGGCCGTCTCAACATGTCGGAATTCGCCATGGGTCCGACCGGCCACAATGCGCATCATGGCCGCGCCATCAATCCGATCGATCCCGCGCGCATCACCGCGGGTTCCTCCAGCGGCTCCGGTGCGGCCGTCGGCGGCGAGGTGGTCCTTGCGGCGCTCGGCTCCGACACGGGCGGCTCCATCCGCCTGCCGGCCGCCTGTTGCGGCGTCGTCGGCATCAAGCCGACGCAGGGCCGCGTCAGTCGCCACGGCGCCATGCCGCTGTCCTTCTCGCAGGACTGCATCGGCCCCCTCGCCCGCACGGTCGAAGACGCCTACCTCCTGTTGCAGCTGATCAGCGGCGCCGACGGTCGGGACCCGACCTGCCGCGACATCGCCGTGCCCGCGGCTCTGACACCGGAGATCGGAAGCTTGCGCGTCGGCCTCGGCGGCGGGGTCTTTACAGAGGCGCTCTCCGGCGAGGTCGCGTCAGCGATGGACGACATGGCGCGGCTTCTTCGTCCTGCCTGCCGCTCGGTCGAAACCGTTCTGCCGCCCGACCTTTCGGACCTTGCGGAGCTGGCCAATGTCGTGGCGATCAGCGAAGCCGCCGCCGTTCATTTCGACGCGTTTCGCAGCCGGCCGGAGGACTTTGGTCCACAGGTCCGCATGCGGCTGTCCCAGGCCATCGCCATTCCGTCACCGCTCTATCTCAGGGCCCTGCAGATTCGTGTGGTGATGCTTGAGGAGTTCCTCGCGACGGTGTTTTCGGCCTGCGACGTCCTGATCGTGCCGACCATGCCCTTCCTGCCGCCGCTATCCAGCGAAGTGGACGTCGGCGCGAGTGCGTCCATGAACCGCATCGTCAGCGCCATGACGGCCCTGACGCGCCCCTTCTCCTTTCTCGGCCTGCCCGTGGTGACGCTGCCGGTCGCCCGCAGCCGCGAAGGCCTGCCCGTGGGCCTGCAGATCGTGGCGCCGCCCTGGCAGGAGCAGCGCGCCGCGTCCCTCGCCCGCCATATCGAGCAGGCGCTGGCGCTCGGATCGTTCGCCGCCACCTTTCCCCGCCCGACGGCGGCCTGAGCGCGCGCCGGAAACGCTAGAAAAGGAAGCCCCATGTCCGCAGCACCCCTCATCGACGCCGGCCGGATCGAACCCGCATCTGTGGATCGCGACGCGTTTCGCAGCGCGATGTCGCGGCTCGGCGCGGCCGTCAACATCATCACGACGGATGGGCCGGCCGGCAAAGCGGGGTTTGCAGCCTCCGCCGTCTGCAGCGTGACCGATACGCCGCCGACGCTTCTCGTCTGTCTCAACCGGTCGAGTTCGGTCTTTCAGACCTTCGCCGCCAACCGCATGCTGTGCGTCAACACGCTTGCCGGGCATCACGAACATCTGTCGGCGCTGTTCGGCGGCAAGACCCCCGTCGAGGAACGCTTCGCCGCCGCCACATGGACGCCGGGCGCGACCGGCGCCCCGGTCCTCACCGACGCCGTCGTCTCCTTCGACTGCGCGATCGACGCGAGCACCGATATCGGCACCCACCAGGTCCTCTTCTGCAAGGTCCTCGGCATCCATGAAACCGGCAGCAACGTTCCACTGATCTACTTCAAGCGCGCCTATCACCGCCTCGGCATCGAAAGCCTTTAGCCGCGCGTCCGGCTTCGGACGGATCGACATTCATCGCATCCGGATCATTGCAGCCGTGAGAATTCGTCGTTGCGTGTCGCTCAGCCCTGCGCCTCGGCCGAGATCTGAAGATCAGTTGCCGGCTTCCGCGGCGTGTAGCCTCTGCTCCCGTCCATCAGCACCTTGGTATAGGGGTGGGTGACCTCTCCGTTGAGGATCTGCGTCTTCGTCACCGTCTCGACGAAGACCCCGTTCTGCATGACGGCGACGCGGTCGCAGAGATGGGCGATGACCGCCATGTCGTGACTGACGAGGATGAAGGTCAGGTTCTCTAGTTGCCGCAGATCCTTCAGCAGATTGAGGATCTCGGCCTGGATCGACACGTCGAGGGCGGAGGTCGGTTCGTCGAGGAGCAGGATACGCGGTTTCAGGATGAGCGCGCGGGCGATCGCGACGCGCTGTCGCTGGCCGCCGGAAAGCTGGTGCGGAAACCGGTAGCGGAAGCTGACGGGAAGGCCGACATCGCGGAGCACGGCCTCGACCCGGGTCTGCCGGTCGTCGAGCCCGTGGATTTCCAGCGGTTCCAGCAGGATGCGGCCGATCGTGTGGCGCGGGTGCAGGGAGCCGAACGGATCCTGGAAGACCATCTGCTGGAGCGCCAGTTGCGCCCGCGTGCGCTTGGCGCCGATCGTCTCACCGTCGATCGTGATGTGGCCCGTCCAGTGTGTGTTGCGCCCGGCAAGCGCACCGAGGATGGTCGATTTCCCGCAGCCGCTCTCGCCGATGAGCCCGAAGGTCTCGTTGGCGCCGACCGAAAAGGAGACGTCGTTCACCACGCGGGTCGGTCGGCTCGGGCTGCCATAGGAGACGGCAAGATGGTCGACAGAGATCATGGACATGCTCAGCCCTCCAGCCAGACAGGATCGCGCGCGAGAACGTCGAGCCTGTCGCGTGGGCGGTCGAGGCTCGGCAAGGCGTTGAGGAGCCCCTGTGTATAGGGATGCTTCGCCTGATCGAGATCGGCCGCCGCGATCGTTTCGACGATCCGCCCCGCATACATGATGATGACGCGGTCGCAGAAGCTGCGCACGAGGTTGAGATCGTGCGAAATGAAGATGAGACCGATATCGCGCTCGGTCACCAGATCGTCGAGGATGCTCAGAACCTGCTGGCGAACGGTGACATCCAGCGCGGAGGTCGGCTCGTCGGCAATGATGAGCGAGGGCGACGCGATCAGCATCATCGAGATCATGATGCGCTGTCCCATGCCGCCGGACACTTCATGCGGATAGAGATCGAACACCCGACGCGGGTCGCGGATCTGGACACGCTCCAGCATGCCGAGCGTGCGCTCCCGCGCGACCCTGCGGGACACCTTCTCGTGCAGCATCACGGTCTCGCCGATCTGCTCGCCCACCGTCATCACCGGATTGAGCGAATATTTCGGATCCTGAAGGATCATCGCCATGCGCCGCCCCCGGATGGACAGCATCTCCTTCTCGCTGACCTTCAGGAGATCGATCTCCTCGAAGCGCAACGTGTCGGCTTCGACCACCGCGCCCGGCGGCTGCAGGCGCATGATGGCGCGGCCTGTCGTGCTCTTGCCGGAGCCGCTTTCCCCGATGATGCCGATCTTTTCGCGCCCGACGGAGAACGAGATGTCGCGAACGGCAGGAACCAGGCCCGAAAGCGAGGGAAAGCCCACCGACATGTTGCGCACCGTCAGGATCGGGTCCACGGGCAGCGGTGATGGATCAGGCATTGCGCGGGTCCAGAATGTCACGGAGACCGTCTCCCAGAAGGTTGAAGGCAAGGCTGACGACGAGGATCGCGATGCCGGGAATGGTCGTCAGCCACCAGGCGTCCAGCAGATATTGCCGGCCGGACGCCGCCATCGCGCCCCATTCGGGCATTGGCGGTTGCGCGCCGAGGCCGAGAAATCCGAGACCCGCGGCCGTCAGGATGATGCTCGACATGTTGAGCGTCAGCCGCACGATGATCGATGGCGCACAGAGCGGCACGATATGGCGGAAAAGAATGCGCGCCATCCCCGCGCCCTGAAGTTCGGCCGCCACCACGAAATCCGCCTTGCGGAAGGTCAGGGTTTCCGCCCGGGCGAGGCGCGCGATCGGCGGCCAGATGGTCAGCGCGATGGCGATCACGGCGTTTTCGATGCCGGGTCCGAGGGCTGCGGAAAAGGCGAGCGCCAGAACGAGAGAGGGAAAGGACAGGAAGATGTCGGTGATCCGCATCAGCACCGTATCGACCCAGCCGCCGAGATAGCCCGCCGTCGCGCCGATGACGAAGCCGATCGGCGCGACGATGACGGTGACGAGAATGCTGATGTAGAGCGTGGTGCGGGCGCCGTAGATCAGACGGGCATAGACGTCCCGCCCGAACTCGTCGGTTCCAAACCAGTGGAGGAGAGACGGCGCCTTGAGCGCCATGGTGAGATCCTGGGCGAGCGGATCGTGAACGGTGAGAACGGGCGCAAGCGTCGCAAGGCCCACGAGGAGCACGATGACCATCAGGCCAAGCAGCGCCAGCGGATTGGCGACGAGGCTCAACCAGCCGACATAGGCCTTGTGCAGGCGCGCCTGCCGGGTGGAGGTGAAGTCTTCGCGGATCAGCCAGTCGTGCAGATTGTGGAACGTGCCGGAACGGATTGTCATGATGACCGGGTCCTCGGATCGATGAAGCGATAGACGATGTCGGAGAGAAGATTGACCGCAATCGAGATGAGACCGATCAGGAGAACGCTGCCGAGCACGGCATTCATATCGGCAAAGAACAAAGCCGAGGTCAGATACTGGCCGAGGCCCGGCCAGGAAAACACGGTCTCGATCAGCACCGTCCCGTCCAGGAGGCCGCAATAGGCAAGCGCGACGACGGTCAGAAGCTGGACCCGGATGTTCCGGAACGCATGCCGCCAGACGATGGGGCGCTGGCCGAGGCCCTTGGCCCGGGCCGTCAGAATATATTCCTGGCGAAGCTGCTCCAGCATGAAGCTCCGGCTCATCCGGCTGAGATAGGCCATGGCGGCATAGCCGAGAATGATCGCCGGCGCCGCGACATGGTGAAGGGCGCTCCAGAAAACCTCCCACTCGCCCGCCAGCAGCGCGTCGACGATCAGGGAGTTGGTCGGCCCGTCGACCAGTCCTTCATTGTAGATATCGATGCGTCCGCCGCCGGGTATCCAGCCGAGCGTCGCGTAGAACACGAGAATGACGATGGTGCCGAGCCAGAAGATCGGCGTGGAATAGCCCAGCAGCCCGACGACACGCGCGACATGATCGACCCAGGTGCCCTTGCGCACGGCGGCGATGACGCCGAGCGGCACCCCGAAGCCCGCCCCGATCAGCGTGGCGAGCGTCGCCAGTTCCAGCGTTGCCGGGAACACCCGCGCCAGATCGCTTGCGACCGGGTTCTTGGTGACATGCGACTGGCCGAAATCGAGATGGGCGATATCGCCGAGATAGGTGCCGAACTGGACATAGAGCGGCTGGTCGAGACCCATTTCCTTGTAGACGCGATCATACGTCACCTGATCGGCCTGATCGCCGATCACCGCGATGACGGGGTCGGCCGGCACCATGCGGCCGATCACGAAGGTGATCACCAGAAGGCCGAGCAAGGTCGTTGCGATGACGCCGAGGGACGCCGCCAGCTTGCCGGCCCCGGTGAGCAGCGCCGATCTGTCCGGCAGCCTGCTTTCAGTGGTCTGAGTGATGCTCACGACGGTCTCCTTCCTGATCGATGACGGCGATCCCGATCGTCATTCGGCCTTCGTGACCGTGTCCCAGCGGGTGAGCCATGTGGCGTGGCCGACATAGCCCTTGACCAGATTGCGCACGGCCTTGGCGTCCGTCCGCTGGAAAGAGGTGATCAGGGCTGGAGAGGCTGCGAGATAGGCGGCATTGATCCGGGTGTAGAGATCCGCGCGCTTGGACGCGTCGGTCTCGTGGGCTGCGGCCGTCACCATGTCCTGGATCTCCCTGGGCACATCCCAGGCGGAGCGCCAGGCGAGCAATCCGGTGAGCTTGGCCGCGTCGGCATTGTCCGCATTGGTGGCGTAGGAGTTCAGCACGGCATGCGGATCGGGCAGGCGTTCGCCGGAGCGGGCAGAAAACAGTTCGAAGTCCCGCGCCCGGAATTTGCCGATATGGTCGCCGCCCTGAAGATCGAGCTTGATGCCGGCTTTCGCCGCATTGGCGGCCAGCGACTGGGCGACCTCGTATTCGGGCGTGACCGGCGTCGCGTAATAGACCTTGGAGAAGCCGTCGGGATAGCCCGCCTCGGCAAGCAGGGCTTTCGCCTTGTCGATATCCAGCGTGTACGGGTTTTCGCTCGATGCGCCCGGCAGGCCGGCAGGGACGATCGTCTGCTGCTTGACGCCGTAATATTTCATGACGGTACCGGCAAGGCCGTCATAGTCGATGAGGTAGCGGAAGGCCTCGCGGACCTTGGGCTTGGAGAGAATCTCGTCCTTCTGGTTGAGCGCGAGATAGTAGAAGCCGAAGCCGGGCGTCTTCTGGATGGTCACCTTGCCGCCCGCGTCGAGCGCGTTGAGATCGGTGGACGACAGGCGCGTGGCGACATCGATGTCACCGGCCTCGATCTGAAGGCGCTGGGCGGAAGACTCCGGCATGTGCCGGATCAGAACCCGGCGCATGGCCGGCGCCCCCTGCCAGTAATCCTTGAAGGCATCGGCGATCAGAAGCTCGTTCGACCGCCAGGACCGCAGGGCGTAAGGCCCCGAACCGGCATCCGCCGTTTGCAGATAGGCCCGCCCCATATCGCCGTCCTTCTCCTTGTCGGCCAGGAACGCGCTGTCGAGAATGGAGGTGGAGAAGCTTGCAAGCGAGAAGAGAATGAGGTTGGCATTCCAGACCTCGGGCGTCTCGACCACCAGGGTGGCGTCGTCCGTCGCACGGATCAGCGTGTCGACATTGTCGGCGGAAAAGCCCCATTGGCGAAGATCGGTGGAGGGTGCGAGCCCGAGCTTCACGAGGCGGCGCAGCGACCATTCGACATCCTTGGCCGTCAGGCTATTGCCCGAATGGAACGTGACCCCGGAGTGGATCTTGAACGTGAACGTCTTTCCATCCGGCGAGACGGACCAGCTCTCGGCAAGGCCCGGCTGCGGCTCGGAGATCTTGTCGGCCGCCAGGACGACGAGCCGCTCGTAGAGATTGGCAACGACTTCGGCCGATTCGAGCTGGTTCAGCTCGTGCGGATCCAATCCGCGCATCGACGACATGTTGGAGGCGAGGACCAACTGGTCTGCGGGCGTGGCCGCGGCCGCAAACGGTGCAGCAAAGAGGGACAGCGCGGTCGCGGTCGCCAGTGCGATGATAGGGGCTTTGTTCATGTCCGTCTCCTCCGAGGCTCCTCAACCTCATGATTGCAAACTTTCATATCGACAACGATCTGAAATTTGATATATCAGATTTCACAAATTGGGATGGACGTCAACGGGGTTCTCGACATCATGGCTCAAAACACGACGGATGATCGCGGTGACGAAATGTCGAAGCTCGACCCCCGGGTCTTCGCGACCTTGCGGGATCACGTGCACCGCAGCCTGCGCACGGCGATCATCGGCGGGCGCTTCGCCTTCGGGCAGAAGCTGAACGAGCGGCAACTCGCCGAACAGCTCGGCGTGAGCACGACGCCGATCAAGGAGGCCTTGCGCCAGCTGGAGTCCGACGGCTTGGTCGAGACGCAGCCCCGCCGGGGCGTCATCGTCCGTTTCAACGCGACCTGGGCGGAGGAGATGATCCTCGCGAGGGCGGCGCTCGAATCGATGATCGCGCATCTCGCCGCCAAGCGCCGGGAGAGCGAAGAGGGAACGGCGCTGGCGGCGACGGTCAAGCGGATGCGCGAGGCGACGGACAGCGGCGATGTCGATAGCCTGATCCTGCTCAACGAGACCTTTCACGACCAGATCCACATCGCATCGCGCTGTGCCTATCTCGGCAAGCTGATCGAGCGCCAGCAGTTCTACGATGCCGGCACCCGCCGCATCATTCATTCGGATCCCGCAGAGCGCGAAAAGGCTTTTGGGGAACATGCCGCGATTGCGGCCGCGATCACGGCCGGCGATGCGGATCGGGCGGAGCGCACGATGCGCGACCATGTGGTCCGCTCCGGCGAGACCTATCTCGCCATCGTATTCGGTAACAAGGAGAGTTGATGTGACTGACACGCTTCAGGCCGTTCGGACGGCCCTCACCGGCATTTCCGGCGTTCCGGTGACCCCCTATCGTCCCGACGGCAGCGTCGATACCCGGAAACTGACAGACCTCATCGAGCGCCTGGCGGCCGCGCGCGTCCACAACCTGATGGCTGCGGGCAACACCGGCGAGTTCTTCACGCTGACGATGGAGGAAGTCCGCGAGGTACACCGCGTCACCATCCATGCGGCCAACAAGCAGACCCTCGTCAGCGCGGCCGTGGGTCGGTCCCTTTCGGAGGCGAAGGCGCTTGCGCGTGACGCCATCGCGGAAGGGGCGGATGCCATCATGGGGCATCATCCGATGGATCCCTTTGCCGGACCGAGTTACCAGGCCCGCTATTTTCTCGATCTCGCCGATGCCGCCACCGTCCCGCTGATCGCCTATGTGCGCAGCGACAGTTTTTCCATCGATGACTTCCGATCCCTCGCCCTTCACGGCAACATCGCCGGCATCAAGTTCGCGTCCACCAATCTCATGCTGCTTGCCGACATCATCCGCTCCACGCGCGACGCGCCGGCGATCTGGGTCTGCGGCCTGGCCGAAGGATGGGCGCCCGCCTTCTATGCGCTCGGCGCGCGGGGCTTCACCTCCGGGCTGGTCAACGTCTTCCCGGAGCGCAGCCACGCGATCCACCGCGCCCTGGAGGCGGGAGACTATCCGGCCGCCCGAACGCTCATCGACGGCATTGCCGGCTTCGAGGCGCTGCGCACCAAGTACAACAACGGCGCCAACGTGACCGTGGTGAAAGAGGCGCTGGGCATGCTGGGCACCGATGTCGGCCCCGTGCGGGTTCCCGGCGTGACAGCCCTGACGAGCGACGAGCGCTCCCTGCTGCGCGCGATCGTCGATCGCGTCGATACCGAAACCCGCGCCGCCTGACCGGAGACCGAAACGTGCATATCACCAGTCTGAAAACCTATATGCAGCGGGTGGACGAACGTCCGCGGCTGCTTGTGAAGATCGAGACCAGCGAAGGCATTTCCGGCTGGGGCGAGTGCTACAATCACGGCCCCGATCTCGCGCTGCCGCCCTTGCTGGACTACCTGTTCCACCAGATCGAGGGCGAGGACCCGCGCCGCGTGGAGTTCCTGGTCCTGAAGCTCAACCAGCAATGCCGGTTTCCGCCGGGGGCGCTCGGTCTCGCCGCCATCTCGGCGATCGATCATGCGCTGTGGGACATCGCCGGAAAAGCGGCCGGCCTGCCGGTCTACATGCTGCTCGGCGGCAATGTCCGCGACCGCGTCAAGGTCTACTGCGGC
Source organism: Rhizobium sp. PP-F2F-G48 (assembly GCF_004342335.1). NCBI lineage: Bacteria > Pseudomonadati > Pseudomonadota > Alphaproteobacteria > Hyphomicrobiales > Rhizobiaceae > Rhizobium > Rhizobium sp. PP-F2F-G48. The sequence continues at coordinate 125,988 of NZ_SLVH01000008.1, forward strand.
GTCTACACCGCGCCCGACCCGGAGCATGCGCGCGACCAGACCCTGCAGCTGCACGAGGATTATGGCTATACGGCCTTCAAGATCAGCCCCTACCGGCGGGACCTGCACAAGGGGCGCTGGGGCGAACTGGTGCGGGAAACCGGCGACTATTTCGGCCGCATCCGGGAGATAACGCCCTCGGATTTCGAGTTCGCCTTCGACGCGCATGCCAAGATCTTCGAGCCCTACCAGGCGATCCAGCTTGCCGCCGCCATCGCCTCCCATGATCCGCTGTTCTACGAGGAGCCGATCCGGCCGGAGCACATACCCGCCTGGAGCGAACTGAAATCCAAGATCAACGTCCCGCTCGCGACGGGCGAATCCCTCTATTCCCGCTTCGAGTTTCTGGCACTGCTCAACGCACGGGGTGCCGACATCATCCAGCCCGATATCTGCGTCGTCGGCGGCGTCACGGAAATGCGCCGGATCGCCACCCTTGCCGAGGCCCACTACGTCACGGTCGCGCCCCACAATCCGATGGGTCCGCTGGCCACCGCCGTCAATATCCATTTCTGCGCGGCCCAACCCAATTTCAAGATCCTCGAATTCAAGCCGCACGTGCACGCACCCTGGGCACTCGACCCCTACATGCCTGTCGACGGACATATGGAGCTGCGCCCCGATCGCCCGGGATGGGGTCTCGAAATCGACGAGGCGTGTCTTGCCAAGGACGACTATGTCCATTGGGAGCGCAAGATCACCCGCAAACCCGATGGATCGACGGCCTATCCATGACGCGGCGCGCGCGCCGGGCACCGGCCGGATAAGACGACCCGCGCGCCGGGGACCCCCATGCGCGCGCACCGTCAACGCTTTCGGATGATGACACGCGGGACACGGTTTGCCCGTGCCCCGCGTGGTGTGGTGTGGTGCGGTCCTCAGGCCGCGAACTGGTTCATCGTGTTGTGCGAGCCGCCGGCCTTCAGGGCCGCTTCGCCGGCGAAATAGTCCTTGTGGTCGTCGCCGAGGTCGGAGCCGGCCATGTTCTGGTGCTTGACGCAGGCGATGCCTTCGCGGATCTCCTTGCGCTGGACGCCCTTGACATAGCCGAGCATGCCGGCCTCGCCGAAATACGCCTTCGCCAGATTGTCCGTCGACAGGGCCGCCGTGTGGTAGGTCGGCAGGGTGATCAGGTGGTGGAAGATGCCGGCGCGCGCGGCCGCATCGCGCTGGAACGTCCGGATGCGCTCGTCCGCTTCCTGCCCGAGCGGCGTCGCGTCGTAATCGACGCTCATCAGCCGGGCGCGATCGTAGGCGGAGACGTCCTTGCCCGCCTGGCTCCAGGCGTCGAACACCTGCTGGCGGAAGTTCAGGGTCCAGTTGAACGAGGGCGAGTTGTTGTAGACCAGCTTCGCATCGGGAACGACGGCGCGAACGCGATCGACCATGCCGGCGATCTGCTCGATATGCGGCTTTTCCGTCTCGATCCACAACAGGTCGGCGCCGTTCTGCAGCGAGGTGATACAATCGAGGACGCAGCGGTCGGCCCCCGTGCCGTCGCGGAACTGGTAGAGGTTGGACGGCAGGCGCTTCGGGCGCATCAGCTTGCCGCCGCGGTTGATGATGACATCGCCGTTGAGCGAGCTGATATCGGCAACCTCCTCGCAATCGAGATAGGAATTGTAGAGATCGCCGATATCGCCGGCCTGCGTGCTGACGGCGATCTGCTTGGTGAGGCCCGCGCCGAGCGAGTCCGTGCGGGCGACGATGATGCCGTTGTCGATGCCGAGTTCGAGGAAGGCATAGCGGCAGGCCCGGATCTTCGCGATGAAATCCTCGTGGGGAACCGTGACCTTGCCGTCCTGGTGGCCGCACTGCTTTTCGTCGGAAACCTGGTTTTCGATCTGCAACGCGCAGGCGCCGGCCTCGATCATCTTCTTGGCCAGAAGATAGGTCGCCTCGGCATTGCCGAACCCGGCATCGATATCGGCGATAATGGGAACGACGTGGGTCTGGTAGGTCTCGACCGCGTGCTGCAGCTGGCGCTCTCTGGCGATGTCGCCGGCCGCGCGGGCCGCATCGATCTCGCGGAACAGCATGCCGAGTTCGCGGGCATCGGCCTGCCGCAGGAAGGTATAGAGCTCCTCGATCAGCGCGGGAACGCTGGTCTTCTCATGCATGGACTGGTCCGGCAGCGGGCCGAATTCGGAGCGCAGCGCCGCGACCATCCAGCCGGAGAGGTAGAGATAGCGGCCCTTGGTCGTGCCGAAATGCTTCTTGATCGAGATCATCTTCTGCTGGGCGATGAAGCCGTGCCAGCAGCCGAGCGACTGGGTATAGTTGGCCGGATCGGCATCGTAGGCGGCCATGTCGCGGCGCATGATGTCGGCGGTGTAGCGCGCGATGTCGAGGCCGGTCTTGAAGCGGTTCTGCAACCGCATCCGGGTCACGGCCTCCGGGGTGATGCCGCTCCAGGTGGCGTTTTCGGCAATCAGGTCTTCGATCTGCCGGATGTCGGTCTTGTAGGCCATGAGAATGCTCCTTGGATGTCGATGGACCCGGTGTAGGGCAGCCGTGAGGTCAATGTCAGGGCCTTCGGTGTGCACTTGTCAAACCTTACAAATTTTGCTTGTAATGTTGTAAGGATGGAGAACGCCATGTCGGAGAAGCAGGGTGTGTATGTGGGCGCGCGCCTGCGGCGGCTGCGGCGCAATCTCGGGCTGACCCAGTCGGAGATGGCGGGGGACCTCGAAATCTCCGCGTCCTACGTGGCGTTGATGGAGCGCAATCACCGCCCGGTGACGGCGGAGGTGCTGCTGCGGCTGGCGCGTTCCTACAAGATCGACATGGCCGAGCTTGCCGGCGATGGCGGTGCCGATCATTCCGCGCGGCTGCAGAGCGTCATGAAGGACCCGATCTTTGCCGACATCGATCTCTCGACGACCGAGATCTCGGAGGTCGCAAACGGCTTTCCCGGCTTCAGCGAGGCGCTGCTGCGGCTCTACACGGCCTATCGCGAGGAGCAGATCGCGCTGGCCGAGCGCCTGCCGGGACAGGGCGCCCAGAGGCCGGAGGCGGTCGATCCGGTGGCCGCGACGCGCCGTTTTCTCGCCGCCCGCCGCAACAGCTTTCCCATGCTCGACACGGTGGCGGAAAAGCTCGCGGCGACGGTGCAGGACAAAGGCGGCATCCCGCCCTATCTGCTCGAACGCCACGGCCTGCGCATCCGCCGCCTGCCCTCCTCCATCATGTCGGACTCGCTGCGGCGTCACGACCTGCACCGCAAGCAGATCCTGCTCGATGAATCGCTCGACATGGCAAGCCAGCAGTTCCAGCTCGCCCAGCAGCTCGCCTATCTCGAATTCGGCAAGGAGATCGCGGATGCGGTCGAGGAGGGGCATTTCCAATCGGAAACCAGTGCCCGGCTCGCCCGCCGCGCGCTGGCAAGCTATGCCGCCGCCGCCCTTCTGATGCCCTACACCGCCTTTGCCAAGGCGGTGGAAACGCGGCGATACGATCTCGCCGCACTGTCGCGCCAGTTCGTCACCAGTTTCGAGCAGACGGCGCACAGGCTGACGACGCTGCAGAAGCCGGGACAGGAGCGCGTGCCGTTCTTCTTCATCCGGCTGGATGCGGCCGGCAACGTGTCCAAGCGGCTGGATGGCGCGCATTTCCCCTTTTCGGCCTCGGGTGGCGGCTGTCCGCTCTGGAACGTGCATCAGGTCTTTCGCATGCCGGGCGAGATCCTCACCCAGTGGCTGGAATTTCCCGATGGCCAGCGCTTCTTCTCGATCGCCCGCACGGTCAGCGCCGGCGGCGGCGCCCATGGCGTCACGCGGGTCGACCGGGCCGTGGCGCTGGTCTGCGATGCCCAGCATGCCGATCGCCTCGTCTATACCAGGCCCGACAGCGACCGCACGCCGACGCTGGTCGGCATCGCCTGCCGCCTCTGCCAGCGGGCCACCTGCACCTCGCGCGCGGAACCCCCGATCGGCCGCCAGATCCTCATCGACGACTATCGCCGCACCGCCGCCCCCTTCGGCTTTGCCGACACCTGAACGGGCAAGCATCGGTTTCCGCTGATATATAAGCATCTTCACGAAAATGTCACACTCCGCAAACCAAACGTTCAGTTCCCGCTGCCAAGGTCGGTCACGACCGCTTTCGGAGACCGCGATGAGTGCCCAGCTGGAAACGTTTTCGCCCCGTCGCCCGGGCCGCAAACCGATCGTCCCCCTGTCGAAACGCGTGATGGAAACGGCCCTGCAGCCGATCGTCGAGGCGACGACCGGGATCTGCTTCGGTTACGAGTCGCTGATGCGGGGCTTCGATCGGCTCGGCTTCCCGTCACCGCTGGCGCTCCTCGACCGCGCGCAGGAAACCGGCGAGCTTCTGGCGCTGGAGCATATGGTCATCGGCCGGGCGCTTGCCGCCTTTGCCGCCCTCCCCGGCGTTCACCAACGCACCCTCTTCATCAATTTCGACACGCGGCTGATCGGCGTCCATGACGAGGCGATCCTCGACCGGCTCGACGCCCATCTGAAGCGCATCGGCATTTCGCCCTCCAGCCTCTGCTTCGAATTGTCGGAGCGGCACGACAGCGAGACGATCGCCGCCTTCGACACGCTGCTCGACCGGCTGCGGCAGCGCGGCTTCAAGCTGGCGATCGACGATTTCGGCGCGGGCTATAGCGGCCTGCATCTCCTGTCGCGCGCGACCGTCGATTACCTCAAGATCGATCGCCATTTCGTCTCGAAGATCGAGAGCCTGCCGCGAAACCGGCAACTGGTGAAGCATATCGTGACGATGGCGCACAAGCTCGGCGCCCGCGTGATCGCCGAGGGCGTGGAGACCGAGGCCGAGTTCCACATCTGCCGCGATCTCGGCTGCGACCTGCTGCAGGGCTATTTCGTCGCCCTGCCGACCGTCTGCCATGCGGATCTGAAACCGAGCTATCCGCATCTCGTCCAGGCCGACGATACGCGGCGGCGCACGGCCTCGGCCGATAGCGTGCTGATCCGCAGACAGGTCGAGCCTCTGCCGACGGTGCAGGAAAGCGCCAGCCTCGACACGATCTTCGAGCTGTTCCGCACGTCGCCCCGTCAGGCCTTCTTTCCCGTCGTGAACGCGAACAACGAGCCGCGCGGCATCATTCACGAATATCACCTGAAGGAGATGATCTACCACCCGTTCGGTCGGGATCTCCTGCAGAACAAGGACTATCAGCGCCGCGTTTCGAGCTTTTCCACGCCGGCACCGGTGGCCGACGTCAACATGCCGGCCCATGAGATGCTCGATATCTTCACCGGCGCAAACGGCAGCGACTGCCTGATCCTGACGGAGAACATGCGCTATGCCGGCGTGCTCTCCTCCGCCTCGCTGCTGCGCATCATCAGCGAGAAGCAGCTGACCTTCGCGCGCGACCAGAACCCCTTGAGCGGCCTGCCGGGCAACCGTTCCATCCGCGATCACGTGCACGAGGCCATGCTCGACGGCGACCGGACGCGCCTTTTCTGCTACTGCGATTTCGACAATTTCAAGCCCTTCAACGACCGCTACGGCTTCCACCGCGGCGATGCCGCCATCACCCTGTTTGCCGCCCTCCTGCGCCGCCACTTCATCGGCGACGGCGATTTCGTCGGCCATGTCGGCGGCGACGACTTCTTCGTCGGCCTGTCGGACGTCTCACCGGACGCTGTGGCCGAGGTGCTGACGCGGCTCCTGCGCGGCTTTGCCGACGAGGTCAGGGATCTCTACCCCGAGGACGACCGCCGCCGCGGCGTCATCACCGGGCAGGATCGCACGGGCACGGAGCAGACCTACCCGCTGATGCGCTGCAGCGTCGGCGTTCTCGTGCTGGACGAGGGTGAGATCCTCACGGACATCAACGCCGTCACCACCCGCGTCGCCGAACTGAAAAGTCGCGCCAAGGCCAGCCGCTCGGGTCTGGTGACCGACCGGCTGGCCTGACGCGGAAAGGGTCGGCCGCGCCGTGCGGCAGAGACGATGCCAGCATCGCCGGTCTTCCCGGCCCTCTTCGGCTCTTGCGATCCCCTCTGCTGGCAGTGGCCGCGTGCGCCAGGGGTGAAGGGAGGGGCCCCGGCGCGCGTTTTGCGCTATGGAGGGACACAAGCCCCGACGACGACGCAACCGAGAGATCGCCCATGACCCAGCCCGAAACGCTCTTCACCCATGCCCGGCTGATCGACGGCACGCTCTGCGACATCACCGTTGCCGGCGGGCGAATCACCGCGATCGCACCGGCCGGCACGCCGTCCGCGATCGCGCAGATCGTCGAGATCGGCGGCGCCCTGCTGGTGCCGGGCTTCGTCGAGGGGCATACCCATCTCGATACCAGCTTTTACGGCGACCGCTGGATCCCGCACCGGCCCTGCACGGACGGCTTCGACGTGCAGGAGCGCGTGGCGTTCCAGGCCGAGAACATGGCCTCGGCCGCGCCGATGGAGCGCCGGGCGCGCGACCAGCTCGACCTCTGCATCGCCCAGGGCTCGTTGCAGATGCGCAGCCATGTCATGGTCGACGGCTCCGTCGGGCTGGCCTCGCTGGAAACGATCCTCGCCGTGCGCGAGGACTATCGGGACCTGATCGACATCCAGCTCGTCGCCTTTCCGCAATCGGGCATCCTCAAGAGCCCCGGCACGCCGGAGCTGCTCGATGCCGCGCTTCGCCTCGGCGCGGATCTCGTCGGCGGCCTCGACCCCGCCAGCTTCGACCGCGACGTGAACGGGCATCTCGACGTGGTCTTCGGTCTCGCCGAAAAGCACGGCACCGATATCGACATCCATCTGCACGAGGCGGGCACGCTCGGCGCCGTCACCATCGAGGCGATCTGCGCGCGGACCACAGCCCTCGGCATGCAGGGGCATGTCGCCATCAGCCATGCCTATGGCATCGGCGATCTCGCCCCCGATCCGGCCCGTCGCCTGGCCGCCGGGATCGCCCGCGCCGGCGTCTCCATCATGACCAACGCGCCCGGCAACCATGCCTTTCCGCCGGTGGCGCTGCTGCGCGCGGAAGGCGTCGTGGTCTTTGCCGGCAGCGACAACATCCGCGACAGCTGGTGGCCCTATGGCGATGGCGACATGCTGCGCCGCGCCGAAATCATCGGCTACCGCTCCGGCTTCTACACCGATGCCGAGCTGGCCGCCGCCTTCGACGTGGTCACTGCGGCCGGCGCGCAGGCTCTGCGGCTGGAGGGCTACGGCATCGCGGTCGGCGCGCGGGCCGATTTCGTCACCCTCGATGCGGACCACGTGCCGCTCGCCGTCGTCTCGGTGCCGAAAGGGCGGCGGGTGTTCAAGGCCGGCCGGCTGGTGGCGGCGGACGGAAAGGTGCTCCGCTAGCACAACACCTGCCCCGGCATCCCGTGGCGCGGAACGCTGCCACAGGCGCCGAACGCTGCCACAAAAGCGACGATTGCCGACGCTAGAGTTTCGGCGCAACAAGGAATGAAACATGCGCCTGCCGATCCTGATCCTGCCCGTTCTGATGACCGCGACCCTTGCCCAGACCTCGTCTGCCCATGCTTCTTCCGACGATGCCTGGGCGGCGTTCAACCTCAAGGTCGCGGAGACCTGCGCTGCGGCCAGCGGGCTGAAACACGCGCATGTCTCCGAGATCGTCGGCTTCGACGATACGCTCGGCAAGGTGGCCACGCTGGTGAGCGGCGTCTATCCGCAGAAGGCGCTGAAGGGCGCGCATGGCAAGATGCTCTGCATCTTCGACAAGGCCACGGGCAAGGCCTGGACCGACGAGGCCAAGGGCTGGAACGCCCCCGACCTGCGCTGACGCCGCCGGGGCGCCTTTCGCGGGACCGCGCCGTTGCAGTTCGCCGGCACAAGGCTTAGGCATGGGAGCGATCGAGAAAGGGAAGCGTAAGCTTACCTTTCCAATGCCCGACCCGACACGCCCGCAGAGACGGCAGAAGACCTTGCTATGCCCGACATCGACATTCTAGACGGGACTCCGTCGTCTCCGACGTCACGCCCGCGCACATCATGACAGCCCGCATCATGACCGCCAAAAGCCGCGGCTATCTCTACGTCCTCCTCGCCGTCACGATTTTTGCCGGTCAGGATGCCTTCTCGAAGCTGCTCGGGGAGAAGTACCCGCCCATCATGGTGGTGATGGTGCGGTTCTGGGCCTTCGCGCTGTTCGTCATGGTCATGGCGGCGATGTCGCCGGGCGGGCTGAAACGCGCCTTCGTCACCCGCCGGCCCGTGCTCCAGGCCTTCCGCGGCGTGCTTCTGGTCGGCGAAGTGGTGGTCGTCGTCTTCGCGCTCGTCACGGCCGGCCTTGCCATGAGCCAGGCCATCCTGCAGGCGACGCCGCTGATCGTCACCGTGCTGTCCGTGCCGCTGCTCGGCGAGAAGGTCGGCTGGCGGCGCGGGCTGGCGGTGCTTGCCGGCCTGTTCGGCGTGTTCGTCATTCTCGATCCGCTGTCGGTGCAGTTCGACCTGCGCCTGCTCGTGCCGCTCGCCGCCGCCTTCATGTACGGCTTCTACAGCATCGCCACGCGGGCGGTGAGCCGCGACGATTCCGCCATGACCAGCGTCCTCTATGCCGGCGTGTTCGGGGCCATCGCGGCCACGCTGGTCGGCCCGTTCTACTGGACGCCCATCGCGCCGGCCGACTGGCCCGCCATGATCGCGCTCTGCATCTGCGGCGCCACCAGCCATTACTTCCTCATCAAGGCCTATGGCCTGCTGACGGCGGTCGAGGTGCAGCCGTTGACCTATCTGCAGCTCGTCTTCAGCGGCGGCGTCGCGGTGGTCTTCTTCGGCGAGACGGTGACGGTCAACATGATCGTCGGCGCCGTCATCGTCGTCGGCGCCGGCCTCTTCACCGTCTGGCGCGAGCACCGCGTGAACCTGCGATCCGCCCGATAGCGAGGATCCCGGTCTTTGCCGCAGTCTCCGACCCTGACGCGAGCCCGCTTCGGCTGGACACGCTCTAGCCTTTGCGCGGATCGACCAGCAGCCCGGTCGAAAGCGCCCGAAACGCCTCGATCGCCTTCGGCAGCACGCGGGCCGCGTCGTCGCTTGCGGCGATCCACAGCGCGGCATTGAGCGCGGCGCCGCTGATCAGCCGGGCGGCGGCCTCGGCATCGACCGGCTTGACGATGCCGCCCGCAATCAGCCGCTCGATCGTGCGCTTCGTCACCTGCAGACACGTGTCCTGGCTCGGCCATTGCGAGGGATCGCCCAGCACCGCCGGCCCGTCGAGAAGAACGATGCGCTGCACGTCCGGGTCGAGCGACATCTCGATATAGGCCGTGCCCTCGGCCAGAAGTCCCGCCCAGTCGTCCGCCATCTGCGCGCCCACAGCCTGCGCCCGCGCCGCCATCTCGCCGTCGATCTGGTCGACGACGGCGGCGAACAGGCCCTTCTTGTCGCCGAAATTGTGGTAGAGCGCGCCGCGCGTCAGCCCCACCTCGGCCGTCAGTTCGTCCATCGAGGCGGCGGCATAGCCTTTTTCGGCAAAGGCCCGGCGCCCGGCGGCGATCAGCTTCGCCCGGTTTTCCTCCATGGTCTGCGCCCGCGTCTTCGCCATCCGGTTTCCCCTCTTTCGGCCCTTACTTCACATACGAAACGTATCTGTGATTGACATACGCCGCGTATGTGACTATCTCTCTACATACGCACCGTATCTGAATTTCGATGCGCCCGGAAGCCGTCCCGTTTCGGCTTGCCCTCCAGTCCCAGACAAGGATCCACACCATGACCACCCGCCAGGCCATCTTTCCCGCCGACCGCCATGCGCTCTACGAAAAACACGGCTACTCCGCCGCCATCCGCTCCGGCGAACTCCTGTTCGTCTCCGGCCAGGTCGGCAGCCGCACCGACGGCTCTCCCGAGCCGGACTTCGCCACCCAGGTCGAACGGGCGTTCGAAAACCTGGAGGCGACGCTTGCCGCAGCCGGCTGCACCTTCGACGACGTGGTGGACGTCACCACCTTCCACACCGACCCGGAGCGCCAGTTCGAAACCATATTGCCGATCAAGTCGCGCTATTTCAGCACGCAACCCTACCCCGCCTGGACGGCGATCGGCATCACCTGGCTCTCCGGCTTCGATTTCGAAATCAAGGTCATCGCCCGCATCCCCTAGGCCGGAGATGACCCCTCCCGGCGCGCCTTGATGAAATCGATGAAGGCGCGCAGCGGGCTCGGCACCAGGCGGCGGCCGGGATAGTAGAGGAACGGGCCGGGAAAGCGCGGCCACCAGTCCTCCAGCACCGGCTCCAGCGCGCCGGTGTCGAAATGCGGCTGCAGCCAGGCGTCGAACAGCGAGACGATGCCGAGCCCGTCGATCGCTGCGGCAACGCCGAGATCCGAGCCGCCGCCGGCCTGCACGATCAGCTGCGGCGCCGGATCGACGCGGACGGTCTCCGCCCCGCGCTCGAACTCCCAGGGCATGACGGAGCGCCCGGCAAAGCGGCTGCGGATGCAGGCATGGGCCAGAAGATCGCGCGGATGCGCCGGCCGGCCCCGCGCGTCGAGATAGGAAGGTGCCGCGGCCGTTGCGAACCGCTGCTCGCGCGGGCCGATCGGCACTGCGATCATGTCCTGCTCCAGCCGCTCGTCATAGCGGATACCGGCATCGCAGCCGGCGGCGTTGATGTCCACGAAGGTCTCGTCGGTCAGGATCTCCAGCCGGATCTCCGGATAGGCCTTGAGGAAGGCCGGGACGATCTGCGGCAGGATCAGCCGCGCCGCGCTGATCGGCACGTTGAGCTTCAGGCTTCCCGCCGGCCGCTCGCCGAGACCGACGACATGGCGCAGCGCCGCATCGATCTCGCGCATGGCGGGGTTGACCCGCTCGATCAGCGCCCGCCCCGCCTCCGTCGCCACCACGCTGCGCGTCGTCCGGTTGAGCAGCCTCGTGCCGAGCTGCGCCTCGAGCCGGCGCACCGCATCGCTCAGTGCCGAGGCGCTGCTGCCGGACGCCCGCGCCGCCTCGCGAAAGCCGCCCGCGGCCGCCACGCTCAGAAACGCCTTCACGTCCCCCATCTCGAACCCGCCATCCTCGATCACGCCGCCACCCGCCATTGTCCGCCCATCCGCACAAGCTGTGCACATTGCCACGGATTATCAAGCGCCCCCGCGCGCGCTATCTCTCCATCATCATCACATCAGCATCAACATAAGAGGGTCCCATGACCGATATCCACACTGCCGGCACCTATCGCCTCGGCGATTTCACCGTTTCGCGTCTCGGCTATGGTGCGATGCAGCTCGCCGGCAAGGGCGTGTTCGGCCCGCCGCGCGACCGGGAAGAGGCGATCGCCGTGCTGCGGGACGCGGTGGAAAGCGGCGTCGATCATATCGACACCAGCGATTTCTACGGCCCGCATATCACCAACCGGATCATCCGCGAGGCGCTGCACCCCTATCCCGAGAATCTCGTCATCGTCACCAAGATCGGCGCCGTGCGCGGCGCTGATGCCTCCTGGAACCCGGCCTTCTCGAAGGACGCGCTGACGAAAGCCGTGCACGAAAACCGCGACAATCTCGGGCTGGAAACGCTCCCCGTCGTCAATCTGCGCGCCATGTTCGATGTGCACGGCCCGGCCGAAGGCTCGATCGCGGCACCGCTCGCCGTGCTGGCGGAGCTACAGGCGGAGGGCCTCATCCGCCATATCGGCCTCTCCAACGTCACCCCGGCGCAGATCGCCGAGGGCCGCGGGATCGCCGAGATCGTCTGCGTGCAGAACCAGTACAATCTCGTCCATCGCGGCGACGATGCGCTGATCGACGACCTCGCCGCGGCCGGCATCGCCTATGTGCCGTTCTTCCCGCTCGGCGGCTTCTCGCCGCTGCAATCGGCGACGCTGACCGATGTCGCCGCCGATCTCGGCGCCACCCCCCTGCAGGTGGCGCTCGCCTGGCTCCTCGCCCGCAGCCCCAACATCCTCCTCATCCCCGGCACATCCTCGCGCATCCACCTGCGCGAAAACCTCGCCGCCGCCGATCTCGCCCTGTCGGCGGAAACCCTCGCCCGCCTCGACGCCATCGCCACCGCCACCGCCACCGCGGGGTGAGGGAGACGCGCGCCCCATCCCAGCCCCACTGCGTCAACATGCCGGATGTCATCGCCAGCGGTTCCGGGATAGGTCTGCCGCCATCCTGAAACCTCTCAGAATGAAAAACCGCGAGATATCCGCCATGTGGGATTGGTTCCCGATCGTCTTCTTTCCGCTCAAGCTCATCGTGCTCGGCACCGGCATGTTCTTCGCGATCAAATGGCATCGCGACCAGGAAAAGAAGAAATAGGACGACACCCGCCCGTCAGCGCCCGTCGATCGGACAGGCGCTGACGGTTTCGGTTGCCCCGCGCCTTACGCCGCCGCGCCGAGGGTTCCGTGGGGGTCGAGCACGTATTTGGTTGCGGCACCCTGGTCGAAGCTCTCATAGCCTTCCGCCGCCGCGTCGAGCGGGATGATCTTGGCGTTGACGATGTCGGCGATGGGCAGGCGGTCGTGGAGGATGGCCTGCATCAGCTGGCGATTGTACTTCAGCACCGGCGTCTGGCCGGTGTGGAAGGACTGCGCCTTGGCCCAGCCGAGCCCGAAGCGCAGCGACAGGCTGCCGCGCCGGGCCGCATCGTCCACGGCGCCGGGGTCTTCGGTGACGTAGAGGCCGGGAATGCCGATCGAGCCGGCGGCGCGCGTGATCTCCATCATCTGGTTGAGCACGATCGCCGGCTGCTCGCCGCCCGCATGGCCGCGCGCCTCGAAGCCGACCGCGTCGATGGCGCTGTCCACTTCGTCCGTGCCGATCACCTGCGCGATCATGTCGCCCAGCCGGTCGCTCTTCGAGAGGTCCACCGGCTCGAAGCCGACCTTTGCCGCATGCGCCAGGCGCTCCTTGTTGAAATCGCCGATCATGACGACGGCGGCGCCGAGGATGCGGGCCGAGGCCGCCGCGGCCAGGCCGACCGGGCCGGCGCCCGCGACATAGACGGTCGAGCCGACGCCGACGCCCGCCTTCACCGCGCCGTGAAAGCCGGTCGGCAGGATGTCGGAGAGCATGGTGAGGTCGCGGATCTTCGACATGGCCCGGTCGCGATCGGGGAATTTCAACAGGTTGAAATCGGCATAGGGAATGGTGACGTAGCGGGCCTGCCCGCCGATCCAGCCGCCCATGTCGACATAGCCATAGGCGCCGCCGGCGCGCGACGGGTTGACCGTCAGGCACACCCCGGTGTCCTGCGACTTGCAGCAGCGGCAGCGGCCGCAGGCGACGTTGAAGGGCACGGAGACGACGTCGCCGACGGACAGCATCTCGACGTCGACGCCTTTCTCGATCACCTCGCCGGTGATCTCGTGGCCGAGCACGAGGCCCGGCAGCGCGGAGGTCCGGCCGCGCACCATGTGCTGGTCCGAGCCGCAGATATTGGTGGAGATGACCTTCAGGATCACACCGTGCTCGATCCGCCGACCGTCCGGCGCCTCCAGCTTCGGATCGTCGATGTCACGGACTTCCACCTTGCCGGGTCGCAGATAGACGACGCCTCTGTTCCTGCTCATGCGATTTCCTCCTCGATTGATGTCCCGCGCGATCGTCTCGATCCGCGGCAGATCCCGCTCCGCCCGCGCTCCTCCGCGAACGGCTGGGGGCCGTCAGGTCCCGGTCCGGGTTCCGGGTCCGGGACATGGCGAGCAGATCACGGACACGGCGCACAGGCAACCGGAGAAGCGACATGCGTGCCCTGCCCCACGACATCGGCAGGCCTTGGGGCGGCGCCGCACGCCGCACGCCGCCCTGCCGTCAGGCGTGCGCCGGCGCCGCCGGCTGGCGGGTGGCGTGGTAGAGGCGCCCCTGGCGTTCGGAAAGATCGTCCCAAAGCGCGCGCGCGGCCGGATCGGGCGGAATTTCCTCGGCAAGCCGGGTCATGGCCTCGGCGGTTTCCTCGAAGCCGCCGTACCAGCCGGCCCCCACCGCCGCCGACATGCCGGCGCCCAGCGCCGAGGCCTCGTTGGACAGGCTGCGGATGACGGGCAGGCCCGTCGCATCGGCCACCATCTGGCGCCAGAGCCGGCTTTCGGCGCCGCCGCCGATCACGAAGAGGCGGTCCGCCCGGGCGCCGCTCTCGCGCATCTTGGCCAGCGACCGGGCGAATTCGAGCGTGATCGCCTCCATCGAGGCGCGATAGAGATGGCCGATTCCCGTGTCGGGACCCATGCCGGAAAAGGTGGCCCGCGCGGTATCGTCCCAGTGCGGGTCCATGCAGCCGACGAGATAGGAGCAGACGGTGACGCCGTTCGAGCCGACCGGAAGCCGGATCGCCTCGGCTTCCAGCCGCTCGAACACGCCGGGATCGCCCCGCCCGCCGGCAAAGGCGTCGAGCAGCCAGTTGAAGAAATAGGTGCCGCCGCGCTGGCAGCTTTCGAGCAGATAGCCCTTGCCGCTCGGCGACACCAGCGTGCGCCAGGCGTTGCTGAGCTCTGGCGTGGCCGACCACAGGCCGCCGACCACGGCCGTGCCGAGATTGAGATAGACGGCGCCCGCATTGATGGCGTTGACGCCGAGCCCGGCGCAATTGCCGTCGCCGCCACCGGCAAAGACCGGCGTTCCCGGCCGAAGTCCGGTGGCAGCCGCCGCCGTGGCGGTGATCTGCCCGATCGCCGCGCCCGGCGCATGGAGGGAGGGCAGTTTGTCGGAGGGGATGTCGAGGTGATCGAGGATCTCGCGCGACCAGCGCTTGGTGCGGATGTCGAGAATGCCGAACGGATCGGCGCTCGTCCAGCTGGCCGAGGCCTCGCCGGTCAGCTTCAGCGTCAGGAAATCATGGACGCTGAGAATGCGGGCGGCCCTCTCGAGAAGGGCCGGCTCGCGCTCGCGGAAATAGCGCAGGCGGTAGACGCAGGGGATGACATCGACCGGCTTGCCGGAAATCGCATGCAGCCGGTCGGCGCCGAGCTCGCCGGCCAGCACCGGCACGAGGTCGTGGGCGCGCCGGTCGAGCCAGAGGGTCGCCGGGGCAAGTGGCCGGTCTTGCGCATCGACGAGCACCATGGTCTCGCGCTGGTTGGAAATGGCGATGCCGTCGATGCGCTCCGGATCCACCTGCCGCATCAGCGATTGCAGCGCGGTGCAGGTCGCGGTCCACCAGTCCAAGGCATTCTGCTCGGCCTGCATGGGGCCCGGCGTGCTGATCGTCAGCGGCGCCCGGCCCTCCGCATGAGAGCGGCCGTCCGCGGTCCAGGCGATCGCCTTGACCGACTGGGTGGACGAATCGATTCCGATGACCAAACGGTCGCGATCAGGCATGCAGGGCTCCTCCTCGACAGCGAGAGGCAGGCGTGCGACGGCGCGCGCCCGGCAGCACGGACCGGATCTCCTCCCCCGGCCCGCACCCTCTCGTATGAAACCTTCGACGACACGTTCAGTCTTTCCGTACCAGTCTCTTCAGGCCGTGCCCGTCTTTTCAGGCCGTGCCTGCCGCGGCGATCAGGGCTTCCGCGGTTGCCATGTCGGTGATGAAATGGGTGACGTAGTCCGCCTCGAGCGTGGCGATGATCGCCTTGATCTTCGACGGCCCCCCGGCCACGCAGATGCGGCTCGGAATGTTCTTCAGCTCGTCCAGCGTGATGCCGACGATGCGCTCGTCGTGCGGGCCGCCGACGGCGCCGCCATGGGCGTCGATGAAGCGGCCGATGATCACGGCCGTCGCGCCCCGCGCCACATAGTCGTCGATCTCCTCCGGCTCGCCGATACCCGCCTGCCGCACCGTGCTTTTCGGCCCGATGTCGCCGACGCCAAAGAGGATGCGGTTGGCCGAGTGGACGAGGTCCATCTGCTTCAGGAGCACCGGCTCGGCGAGCAGCAGCGCCTTCAGCGCCTTGGTCGACAAGACGGCCGGCGCCAGAAGGTTGACGCAGCGCGCATGGATGCGGTTCGACAGGATCGAGGTGCAGAGTTCCGGCGAGAAATCCGCCTCCCCGGTCGAGCTGCCCGACACCTGCACCACCGTGAGATTGCGCACCGGCCGCGTCAGCGAAATCTGGTCGGCCACCGCCAGCACCGTGCGCCCCCAGGCGACGCCGATCGTGTCGCCGTCTTCCATCTGGTCGGCCAGCACCCGCGCGCCGGCATCGCCCAGCCGCTGCACCAGCGCCTGCTCGTCGCCGTCCGGAATGACGAAGGCGCCGGCGAGCCCGAACGTGTCCATGAGCGCGCGCGCGACGCGCGTGCGGTTGCCGGCCTTCGGGTTGATGTGGACCGAGACGATGCCGCGTTCGCGCGCCTCCTGCAGGTAGTTGACGATCGTCGCGCGGGAGACGTTCAGCCGTTTGGCGATCTCGCTCTGCGTCATCTGGTCGGCATAATAGAGCCAGGCCGCCCACATGATGGAATCGTCGAATTCCGTCGGCACGAGCATGCCCTTTTCCGCATCGGTCCGGTCTGATGTCTTCGCCTTGGCCATGGATCTATCTGACGCCGATATTGTCATTTGTCAACTTCTGCTGTCTTGTGTCTTGACATATGACATCGCCTGTTGTCATTTGAACGGAAGGCGAGGAGGCCCTGCAGATATGGAACGTGGAACGATGGACACGGCGCTCGCCACGCGCGCCGGCTGGACGACGCTGATCGACGACATCGTCGCGGGCCGATGGACCAATCCCGAGACGGGCGAGCTTGCCAGCGTTCCCTACGAGACCATCGTCATCGAGGAGAGCCTCGACGGCGCGGAGGCGGATCTGGTGGCCGGCCTCAGGCTCGGGGAACGCTTCACCGTCGTCACCGACACCAACAGCTGGGACGCGATGGGCGACCGCGTCGCGACGGCGCTCCGGCGTCTCGGGCCGGTGGAAACCGTGGTTCTCGATCATCCCCATGCCGACATGGCGAACGCCGAAGACCTGCGCCAGACGCTGCACGGCGCCGATGCCGTCGTCGCGGTCGGCTCCGGCACGATCAACGATCTCGTGAAGTTCGTCACCGGCCAGGCCGGCAAGCGCTATGCCGTCTTCGGCACCGCGGCATCGATGAACGGCTACACCTCGACCACGGCCTCAATCACGCTCGACAGCGGATTAAAGGTCTCCCTGCCCTCGCAGGGGCCGGCGGGCTTCTTCGTCGATCTCGGCGTCAGCGCCCGCGCGCCGCGCCATCTGTCGGCGGCGGGTTTTGCCGATTGCCTCGTGCGCTCGGTCGCGCAGGTCGACTGGTGGATGTCGCACCGGCTGCTGTCCACGCTCTATTCCACGGTCCCCTACATCATCCAGGAGAAGGACGAGGCGGAGCTCAACGCCCGCGCCGCCGGCATCGCCACGGGCGACATCGCGGCGAACGGCTATCTCCACCGCGTCCTGACCCTGTGCGGCCTCGGCGTGTCGTTTACCGGCATGTCCAATCACGGCTCCATGGGCGAGCATCAGATCTCCCACTATATCGACTGCTTTGCCGGCGCCGATCATCCCGGCACGCTGCATGGCCAGCAGGTCGGCGTCGCCACGCTGTCGATGGCGCGGCTGCAGCGCCACTTCCTCGACAGCGAGACGGCACCGGTCATCCGCCCGACGCGGATCGACCCGGCCGACATGGCCCGGCGCATGGGGCCGGATATCGCGGCGCAGTGCTTTGCCGAGCTGAAGGGCAAGGTCTTCGACGACGAGGGCGCGGCCCGCATCAACGAGAAATTCGCCGCGCTCTGGCCGACGCTGCGGGCGGAGCTCAACGCCTTCGCCCTGCCCGTCGCCGAGATGGAGCGGCTCCTGTCGGATGCCGGCGGCGCGATGACCGCAGCCGATCTCGGCCTGCCCGTCGCGCGCTATCGCGAGGCGGTGATCCACAGCCGCGAGATGCGCAATCGCTATTCCTTCCTCGATGTCGCGGCGGATGCCGGCATTCTCGAGGATTTCGCCGCCGGGGAGGCCTGACCCGATGCGCCCGATCCTGGACATGCCCATCGAGGTCGCATCGCGGATCAAGGTGCTCTTTGCCGACATCGACGACACGCTGACGAACGAGGGCCGCCTGCCCTCCTGCGCCTATGAGGCGCTGGAGCGGCTGACGGCGGCGGGCATCGCGGTCGCCCCGATCACCGGCCGCCCTGCCGGATGGTGCGACATGATCGCCCGGATGTGGCCTGTGGCCGGCGTGGTCGGCGAAAACGGCGCCTTCTATTTCGCCTATGACGAGACGCAGCGCCGGATGCGCCGCGTCTTCGCGGTGGCCGATCAGCAGCGGGCGAACGACCGGCAGAGGCTGCAGCATATTCAGACGCGCATCCTGCGCGAGGTTCCCGGTTCCGCCCTTTCGGCCGACCAGCTCTACCGCGAGGCGGATCTCGCCATCGATGTCTGCGAGGATATTCCGCCACTCGCCGTGTCGGACGTGGACCGGATCAAGCGCATCTTCGAGGAGGAGGGCGCGGTCGCCAAGGTGTCCTCCATCCATGTCAACGGCTGGTACGGCAGCTACGACAAGCTGACCATGGCGCGCCGCTTTGCAGCCGACATTCTCGGCATCGATATCGACCGCGAGCAGGAGGCGATCGTCTTCGTCGGCGACAGCCCCAACGACGCGCCGATGTTCGGCTTCTTCCCGCATGCCTGCGGTGTCGCCAACGTGCTGCAGTTCGAAGGCCGCATGGAGGCCGACCCGACCTATGTCACGGCGGCACGCGGCGGTCACGGCTTCGTGGAAGTCGCCGACCATATCCTCGGCGCCCGGCCGCGGAGGGACGCGGCATGAGCACGCCGGTGTTCGATCTCGCCATCGTCGGCGGCGGCATCAACGGTGCCGGCATCGCACGCGATGCGGCCGGCCGCGGGCTGAAGGTGCTGCTGGTCGAACGCGCCGATCTCGGCGCCGCCACCTCGTCGGCCTCGACCAAGCTCATCCATGGCGGGCTGCGCTATCTCGAACACTATGAATTCAAACTGGTGCGCCACGCGCTGGCGGAGCGCGAGCGGCTCTGGGCGATCGCGCCGCACATCATATGGCCGCTGCGCTTCGTGCTGCCGCACCGCAAGGGGCTGCGTCCCGCCTGGCTGCTGCGCCTCGGGCTTTTTCTCTACGATCACCTGGGCGGCCGCAGGCGCCTGCCGGCAACCGTCACCCGGCGTCTGCGCACCGATCCGGTCGGGCAACCTCTGCGCGACGTCTCCGGCATCGGGTTCGAATATTCCGACTGCTGGGTGCAGGACAATCGCCTCGTCGTGTTGAACGTGCGGGATGCCGCGAGGAACGGCGCCGACATTCGCGTGCGCACCGCGTGCCTTGCCGCCCGGCGGCAGGCCGACCACTGGCAGCTGACGCTCGGCGACGAGGAAACCGGCGCGCGCAGCGACGTCTCCGCCCGGGCCGTGGTCAATGCCGCCGGCCCGTGGGTCGATACGTTTCTCTCGGGCGTCGCCGGCCTGAATGCGGGAGGCCGGGCGCGGCTGGTGCAGGGCTCCCACATCGTCGTGCCGAAACTCTACGACCACGACCGCTGCTACATTTTCCAGAATCCGGACGGGCGGATCATCTTCGCCATTCCCTATGAGGACGATTTTACCCTGATCGGCACGACCGATCAGGACTATCGCGGCGATCCGCGCGACGTGAAGGCCTCGCCCGCAGAGATCGCCTATCTCGTCCGGGCGATCTCTTCCTATTTCAAGCGCGAGATCACCGAAAAGGACGTCGTCTGGACCTATTCCGGCGTGCGCTCGCTCTATGACGACGGTGCGGCCAGCGCGCAGGAAACCACGCGCGACTACGTCCTCGCCCTCGATCAGGGGGCCGGTACCGGCTCCGGTGCCACGTCCGGCCAGGCGCCGCTCCTGTCCGTGTTCGGCGGCGAGATCACCACCTATCGCTGCCTTGCCGAGGATGCGCTCGACCGGCTCGCCGCCCTGTTTCCGGAGATCGGCGCGAAGCGCGGCTGGACGGCGACGCGGGCGCTGCCGGGCGGCGATTTCC
This sequence comes from Rhizobium sp. PP-F2F-G48, assembly GCF_004342335.1. Classification (NCBI taxonomy): domain Bacteria; kingdom Pseudomonadati; phylum Pseudomonadota; class Alphaproteobacteria; order Hyphomicrobiales; family Rhizobiaceae; genus Rhizobium; species Rhizobium sp. PP-F2F-G48. The sequence continues at coordinate 145,909 of NZ_SLVH01000008.1, forward strand.
CGGCGGGCACGGCCGGCGCCCTGGTGGCGGATCTCTGCGAGACCTACGGCTTCTTCTCGGAGCGCGAGGCCCGGCGCCTCGTGCGGCATTACGGGCTGGAAGCGCACGACATTCTCGGCACCGCGCGCCGCGCGGACGATCTGGGCCGGGCCTTCGGCGGCGCGCTGACGGAGCGCGAAGTCCTGTTCCTGATGGACCGGGAATATGCCCGCGAGGCAGCCGATATCGTCTGGCGCCGGACGAAATCCGGGCTGCGCATGACGCCGCAGGAAATCGCCGCCCTCGACGTCTTCATGGCGCAGAGACGGCGGGAGATACGGGCGGCGGCGCAAGGGTTGGAGCCTGCAGTGGAGCCTGCGGTGAAGGCCGCGGTCAAGGGCTAGCATTTTCCGGCCGAAGCGGGACGGCTTCGGATCCGCACCATCGGGAGAATGGTCGGGACCGGAGGACACGAGAGACGGGACGAGCATGCGGCGCCCTTTGCGCCGGGGTTTCTGGGAGGAAAGAACCGCAATGTCCATTGCACAGGTGAAACGCATCGCGATCTCGGATTCGCCATGGCCATGGCTGCTGCCGCTCGTCGCGCTGCTGGTGGTCTTCACCGTCTATCCGCTGGTCTACAATGTCTGGCTCAGCTTCCACGAATTCGTCCCCCGGCAGCGAACCCTGAAATTCGTCGGCATGGCCAACTGGGTGCAGTTGGTCAATGATGGCCGGTTCTGGGGGGCGCTCGGCGTCACCTTCCTCTATTTCTTCATCGCCCTGACGGTCGAGATCATCCTCGGCATGTCGGTCGCCATGCTGCTCGATGCGGAGCTGCCCGGATTTGCCGCCCTGCGCGCCATCCTGTCGATGACGCTGGTGATTCCCCCCGCCATCGCCGGCATGATGTTCCTCCTGATGGAGGACGCGCAGTTCGGCGTTCTCTCCTATTTCCTCGGACAGCTTGGGCTGCTCGACAAGTCCACGCCGATCCTCGGCACGTCCTCCCTCGCCCTTCTCGGCGTGCTCGTCGCCGAGATCTGGCAGTGGACGCCGTTCATGGTGCTGATCTTCATGGCGGGCCTGCGCTCGCTGCCGTCGGAGCCCTACGAGGCCGCCTCGATCGACGGGGCCTCATCGTTCCAGATGTTTCGCCGGCTGACGCTGCCGATGATGTCGCGGGTGATCGCCGTGGCGGTCCTCCTGCGCGGCATCGATCTCTTCCGTGTGTTCGACTACGTCTTCGTCATGACCTCCGGCGGGCCGGGAACCGCGACCTACACGGTCAGCCTCTATGCCTGGCAGCAGACCTTCTCGTTTCTCAAATGGGGCTACGGCGCGACGCTGAGCCTGACGAGCCTCGTGATCGTCATGGTCATGGCCAACCTCTTCATCCGCGTCGCGAAGGTCAGGTGGTAACATGCATCAGAGCAAGCTCGTCCGCACCGTTCGCACCATTGCCGGCTGGCTGGTGGTCGGCGCCTTCTTCTTCCCGATCTACTTCTGGACCTCGGTCGCCTTCCGGGATTCCAAGGACATCTTCAACTGGCCGCCGATCCTCTTCAACTTCCAGCCGACGATGCGCAATTTCGAGCAGGTGTTCGGCATTTCCTTCGGCTTTGCCCGGCAGGGCTCCGTCGCCCCCGGCGGCGGCAATTTCTACATGGCCCCGCGGCTGTGGGATTCGATCGTGGTCGCCTCGATGTCGACGGTGCTTGCCATCACGGTCGCGACCTTCGCGGCCTATGCGCTGTCGCGGATGCATTTCCGCGGGCGCCACCAGTTCGTCAACTGGGTGCTGTCGACGCGCATGATGCCGCCGGTGGCGGTCGCCATCCCGATGTTCTTCATCTTCAAGCAGTTCAACCTGCTCGACACCTATATCGGCGTGATCCTGATCCACGGGCTGATGAACCTGCCGCTGGCGGTGCTGCTGCTCAAGAGCTTCTTCGACGACATTCCCGCCGAGATCGACGAGAGCGCGCTTCTCGACGGAGCGTCCCGCTGGACGATCTTCCGGCGGGTCGTCCTGCCGATGGCCAAGGGCGGGATCGCGGCCACCGCCGTGCTCTGCTTCATCTTCTCGTGGACGGAATTCCTGTTCGTCCTGACGCTCACCCAGACGGGCCTGAAGACCGTGCCCGTGGTGTCGTCCACCTTCGTGACTTCGATCGGAACCGCCTGGGGCAATATGGCCGCCCTCGGGGCGGCGGCGATCGTGCCGGCCTTCTTCGTCGTCCTTCTGGTCCAGCGCCATCTGGTGCGGGGCCTGACCATGGGCTCGCTGAAGCAATGACTGCGGCGGGCCGGGAGGGCCTGCCGTTCGATCAACGATCTGCCGCCGTCATTTCGACGGCGGATACTGGAGGAGAGAACAGTGAAAGAGAGCGATAGAAAGTCATACCTGGCGTCGATCACCGACCGCTTCGTGAAGGGTCAGATGGACCGGCGGGCCTTTCTGCGGGCGACCAGCAAGCTCGGCCTCGGCGCAGCAGCCCTCGGCATGGGCATGGGCAGCCGCCCCTTCATGCTCAACAAGGCCGTCGCGCAGGAGGAGATGCAGCCCTCGGCCGAAGTGATGGCCTGGCTCAAGGATGTCGGCAAGCCCTTTGCCGGGACCACCCTGAAATTCGCGACCGAATCCACGCCGCCGTCGAACGCCATCAATTCGCAGCTCAAGAAATATTTCGAGGAGGCGACGGGCATCAAGGTCGAGATCGAGGTCCTGCCGCTCGAGCAGGTTCTCCAGAAGATGACGCTCGACGTCGCGTCCTCGCTCGGCACCTACGATCTCTACTATATCGACCAGAGCTGGGCCGCGTCCTTCAGCCAGGACGTCTTCGATCCGCGCGAGCAGATCAAGGCGAAGGCGGACCTTGCCATGCCCAACTACAACATCGACGACTTCCTGCCGGCGCTCGTGGACGGCATCTCCAAATACGAGGACCACTGGGTCGGCGTGCCCTACGACATCCCGATCTTCATCATGATCTACCGTCGGGACATCTACGAGAAGCTCGGCCTCAAGGCGCCGGCGACCTTCGAGGAGCTCTACACCAACTCGGCCGCCATCACCAAGGAGATGGGTCCGGACACGTTCGGCTATGCCGGGCAGATGAAATCCGGCCATTATGCGCTGGAATGCGAATGGACCTCGATGCTCTGGGGCCATGGCGGGTCGATCTTCAATGCCGACAAGGCGTTTTCCGGCAATGACGAACGCGGCATCGCCGCCCTCGACTACTACACGAAGCTCCGGGACATCATGCCCCCGGGCGTCAACCAGTGGACATGGGACGGACAGGGCCAGGCCGTCGCCCAAGGGGTCGCGGCATCGATGCTCTCCTGGGGCGAGTTCTTCCCCTTCTTCGACGATCCGACGCAGACCAAGGTGTCCGGCCTCTGCGAAGCCGTCATCCCGCCGCAGCCGATCGCGCTTCGCAAGCCCGGAGAATGCGGCTATGGCGAAATTCCCGGCGTCGGCCACCAGGGCGGCTCGTCGCTGGCGGTCTCGCGCTACTCCAAGAACCCGGATGCCGCCTGGCTGTTCATGCAGTGGGCGACATGCGCCGATACCCAGGCGCTGGTGACGACGCTCGGCGGCGGCACCGGGCCCACGCGGGCGAGCGTCTACGACGATCCGCGCGTCAAGAGCCATGCCCGCGTCGGCGCCGGCACCACCCGCCACCTGCCGGTCGTGCAGGAGACGATCGCCAAATATATGGGCTCCGAGCCGGACCTGCCGGAATGGGCGCAGATCTCCTCCGACACGATCCCCGTGGCGCTCGGCAAGTATTTCTCGGGCAGCTACGGCTCGTCCAAGGAAGCGCTCGACGATATCGGCACGCAGATCGCAGCCGTGCTGAAGGGCTGAGCCCTGGCATCGCCTCTTGCCCTGAAACCTGGAGGTCGCGGCCCGCCCGCGACCTCTCCCGGACAGGCCGCCGAAGGCGCCGTCACAACGGAGGAAACAATGGACACCAAACCCTTGATCGCCATCACCGGCGCCAGTTCGGGGATCGGCGAGGCCGTCGCCCGCGCCTTTTCGGACGCCGGACATCCGCTGCTCCTGATGGCGCGCCGGCTCGACCGGCTGGAGGCGCTGGCCCTTCCCCGCGCCGTGTTGCGACAGGTCGACGTGCGCGACCGCGCCGCCCTCGCCTCAGCCGTCAGCGATGCCGAGGCGCAGCACGGGCCGGTCGATCTGATGTTTGCCAATGCCGGCATCGCCCGGCTCGGCGATATCGGCTCCCAGCCGCCCGAAGAATGGGACGAGATGATCGACATCAACACCAAGGGCGTGATGAACAGCGTCCATGCGGTGCTGAAGGGCATGATCGGCCGCCGGCAGGGCACGCTGGTCATGATGAGCTCGATCGCCGGACGCAAGGTCTATCCCGACCACACCGTGTATTGCGGCACGAAGTTCTTCGTCCATGCGGTGTCGGAAAGCCTGCGCGGCTATCTCGCGCCCCACAATGTCCGCGTCGTCGTCGTTTCCCCCGGTATCGTCGATACCGAGGTCCTCGACCATGTCAACGATCCCCGGACGCTCGAAAACTACAGGACCAACAAGGCCGCCATCGGCGGCGGCATTTCCGCCGACATCGTGGCCGGTCTGATCCTCGACGCCTATGCGCTGCCGCAGCGCGCCATCGTCCAGGAAATCGTCGTCACGCCGACGCAGCAGACCTACTGAAACGACGCCGTCCGACCCGCGGCCCGCGATACAATGGAGCATCCTCAATGGCGACCGTCGAATATCAGCGCATAGGCAAGTCCTTCGGCGCCTTCACCATCATGCGCGACATCTCCTTCGAGATCGCCGACCAGGATTTCGTCGTCCTGCTCGGCCCGTCCGGCTGCGGCAAGACCACCCTGCTGCGCATGACGGCGGGGCTCGAAAGCGTCAGCGAGGGCGACCTGCTGATCGACGGAAACCGCGTCAACAACCTGCACCCGCGCGACCGCAACATCGCCATGGTGTTCCAGAACTACGCGCTCTACCCCACCATGAAGGTCTACGAGAACATCTCCTTCAGCCTGGAGGTCGCCAAGGTCGCCCCGGCCGAGATCAAGCGCCGGGTGGAATGGGCGGCCGAGACGCTGAACCTCACGCCCTATCTCGACCGCTACCCGAAGGAGCTTTCCGGCGGCCAGCGCCAGCGCGTCGCCATGGGGCGGGCCATGGTGCGCGAGGCCGCGGTGTTTCTGTTCGATGAGCCGCTCTCCAACCTCGACGCCAAGCTGCGCGCCCATATGCGCACCGAGATCCGCCAGCTGCACAACCGGCTGAAGACCACCACGGTCTACGTGACGCACGACCAGATCGAGGCCATGACCATGGCCGACAAGATCGTCGTGATGCGCGCCGGCAAGATCGAGCAGATCGGCTCGCCCGACGCGGTCTACGACCGGCCGGCCAGCAAATATGTGGCCGACTTCATCGGCGCCTCCGCCATCAATTTCCTCCCCGGAACGGTCGTCGTGGCCGATGGCAGGCCTGCCGTCGACACGGCGACCGGACGGGTGGCGCTGGAGGCGACGACGACGGCCAAACCCGGCGAGAAGGTCGTCATCGGCCTGCGTCCGACCGATGTCGTCGTCGACGACGCCGGTCCGCTCGCGGCGAAATCCGTGCTGGTCGAGCGCCTCGGCCACGATGCCCAGTTGTTCTGCGACGGCGCCGACGGGCGCTTCACCGTGTCGGTGGACAAGACGGCCCGCTTTGCCGAGGGCAGCGACGTCCACTTCTCCATCCCGCCCTCCAAGGTTCACGTCTTCAACGCCGAAACGGAGGCCCGCCTCTAGAGCGCCCTAGCGCCGGACAGGCGCGGCACCGGCGCCCGGCCGGCGCCCGCGCCCTCCCCTCCCATTCCATCCTCTGGCATCCCCCGCCGCCCGATCGCGCCGGCACAGAAAGGACCGTCATCATGAAATCCCGCTGGTCGGACTCCGACTTCACATCCGTCGTCGATGCCTATGTCGCCAAGGGCATCAACCGCGACCTCGCCATCCGCACCTATACGACACGCCTTCTGGGGCAGGACCCGGAACTGGTGCTGCATGGCGGCGGCAACACGTCGGTGAAGACCGTCTTCACCGAGATGGACGGCACGGAGGTCTCGGTGCTCTGCGTCAAGGGCAGCGGCTGGGACATGGGCACGATCGAGCCCCCGGGCCTGCCCGCCGTGCGGCTCGATCCGCTGAAGGCCATGGTCGCCTTCGAGACGCTGTCGGACGACGACATGGTCATGCTGCAGCGCCGGCTGCTGCTCGACCCCGCCGCCCCGAACCCGTCGGTCGAGGCGATCCTGCATGGCCTGCTGCCGTTCAAGCATATCGACCACACCCATGCCAACGCCATCGTCTCGCTGACCAACCAGCCGCAGGGCGAAGCGCTGGTGCGCGAACTCTTTCCCGATGCGATCATCGTTCCCTACGTCATGCCCGGCTTCGACCTCGCCAAGGCCTGCGACGCCGCCTTCAAGGCCAATCCGGGCGGCGACGGCATGATCCTGCTGAAGCATGGCATCTTCACCTGGTCGGAAGATCCGCGCACGAGCTACGAGGATATGATCGCCAAGATCGACGCGGCGGAACGGCGGATCGCCGAGGGCCGCCCAAAACCCTTCCGCGGTGTGACGCTGCCGCCGAAGATCGCCACCGCCGCCGAGATCGCGCCGATCCTGCGCGGCGCGATCGCCCTTGCGACCGATGTGGAGGGCGCGCCCCGCCGCTTCGTGCTGGAGCATCGCACCAACGGGAAGATCCTCGATTTCTGCAATGCCGAGACGGTGTCCTCGCTGGTGGCGCGGGGCAACGCGACGCCCGAACACGTGATCCACATCAAGCGCTTCGGCGTGGCCCTGCCCGCGCCCGAGGCCGGAAAGCTCGACGCCTGGGCTGCGACGGTGACGGACGCGATCAAGGCCTACCAGGCGGCATACACCGCCTATTTCGAGCGCAACAATGCCCGCGTCGGCGGCGGCAAGCGCATGCTCGATCCGATGCCGCGGGTGTTCTACGTCGCGGGCGTCGGCCTCTTTGCCGCCGGTGCGGCCGCCAAGAACGCCCGGGTCGGCGCGGATGTGGCCGAAGCGACCATCGCCGTCATCACCAATGCCGAGGGCATCGACGCCTTCGAGGCGCTGTCGGAAGCCGATCTCTTCGATATCGAATACTGGTCGCTCGAACAGGTGAAGCTTGCCAAATCGGTCGAAAAGCCACTGACCCGGCAGGTCGCCATCGTCACCGGCGGCGCGAGCGGGCTCGGCCTTGCGGTCGCCGAAGCGCTGAAGGCCGAAGGGGCGGAGATCGCGCTGTTCGACGTCTCGCCGGAGCGCGTGGCACGCGAAGCCAAGCGCCTCGGCGCCTTGCCCGTCGTCTGCGACGTCACCGACCCCGAGGGCGTGGAAGCCGCCGTCGCCACCGTCGCCGCCCATTTCGGCGGGGTCGACATTCTCATTTCCAATGCCGGCGCCGCCTTCCAGGGCAGCCTGCTCACCGTGTCGGAAGACACGTTCCGCAAGGCGTTCGACCTTAATTTCTGGGGGCATCACTATATGGCGCGGGCCGTGGTGCGGGTGATGGAACGGCAGAAAACCGGCGGCGCCCTGGTCTTCAACGTCTCCAAGCAGGCCGTGAACCCCGGCGCGGATTTCGGCCCCTACGGCACCTCGAAGGCGGCGCTGATGGCGCTGATGCGGCAATATGCGGTGGAGCACGGCGCCGCCGGCATCACCTCCAATGCCGTCAATGCCGACCGCATCCGCACCGGGCTGATGACCGACGAGATGGTGGCGGCCCGCAGCAAGGCGCGCGGGGTGACGCCGGAGGCCTATCTCTCGGCAAATCTCGTGCGCCGCGAGGTGACCGCCGCGGACGTCGCCGCCGCCTTCGTCCACCTTGCCAAGGCGCGCGCCTCGAGCGGTGCGGTCCTCACGGTCGACGGCGGCAACGTCGCGGCCATGATGCGCTGACCCTTGTCCCGGAGAGGAGACCGTCCATGGCCCATATTCTGATCCTCGGCGCGGGCGTCATGGGAACGGCGCTTGCCGTGCCCGCGAGCGACAACGGCCACGATGTCGTTCTCGCCGGCACGCCGCTCGACGCGGCGACGATCGCGCGGATGCAGGCACCGGCGGGCACGCATCCGAAGCTCGATGCGCCGCTTGCCACCTCCGTCCGCGTGCTGGCCGACGACGCGCTGACCGCGGCGGAGGCCGACCGGGCCGACCTCGTCGTCGTCGGCGTCAGCAGCCCCGGCATCGCCTGGGCCGTGGAGCGGCTGAACGGCCTGCTTCGCCGGCAGACGACCATCGCCTTCGTGACCAAGGGGCTCGACCGCAGGGACGACGCCGTCGTCACCTTCGCCGAGACGGTGCCGGCGCGCATCGCCCGGCTCGGCACCTTCATCGGCATCGGCGGGCCCTGCATCGCGCGCGAGCTGGCGCTGCGCCTGCCGACCTCCAGCGTCTATGCGGCGCGCGAGATGCGCGACGCGGAACGGGTGGCCGCCCTCTTCCGCACGCCTTATTACCGCCTTGCCGCCAGCGACGACCTGACCGGGGTGGAGGCCTGCGCGGCGCTCAAGAACTTCTTTGCCATCGGCGTCAGCGCCATGCAGACCCGCTATCCCGACACGCTGCGGGCCGACGGCCAGTCGAAGAACCCGACGGCCGCCGCCTTCACCCAGGCGGTGCAGGAAATGGCCGCCCTCTGCGCGCTGATCGGCGGCAGGCGACAGACCGCCTTCGACCTCGCCGGCCTCGGCGATCTCCACGTGACCGTCGGCGGCGGCCGCAACAGCCGCCTCGGCCACAGCCTCGGCCGCGACCGCACGGTCGCAGAGGTGGTGACGCAGGAACTGGCCAACGAGACCGTCGAGGGCATCGACACCGCCCGCGTCGTCGCCGCTTTGCTCGAAACGGCCGCCAACGCCACCCCCGCCTTCCCCCTCGCCTTCCCCCTCGCCCAGGCCATCGTCACCGCCGTCCTGAACGACACCCGCTTCGACTTCGACTTCGCAACGCTCCACGCCTGAGGCACACATCAATGTGGCCCTGCTTGTCGGTCGGCAGATATTGCGGAAAGACAGCCGGCTGGGAGAGAGGTCTACTGAACAAAAATCCACGTCCGAACAGGCCTCGACAGACGGGCTTCGATTGATAAGGTGCGGCGACTTCGAGAGAGAGGCGTGGCCCGATGCAAGACCTCAGTTTCAGATCGACATATGCTCACACCGGCGACGGACGTCGGGCATTGGGCAGTCTGATCCGCGATATTTTCGGGATCGAGATCTCGTCGCTGGATCGACTTGGTCATGATCCCAGTGTTCTCGCATTCGGTTGGTGGAGCGGCGAGCATCTGGTTGCCAATGTGAGCGTGTATGAGCGGCAGCTTTGGCTTTGCGGTCGGCGTGTCAAGGCATTCGGCGTTCAATCCGTGGCGACGCGTCCAGACTGGCGAAACAGGGGTCTCTTCCGTGATTTGTTCGGGCGAGCCTTGGCTTATGCCGACCAGAGAGCAGATCTGATAATCCTCTCGACGGGGACACCCGATCTGTACCGGCGTTTCGGCTTCCGCCAGATCGAGGAAGTTCGCTTCGGCTCTGAAACACCAGCTGGAACTTTGTCTGAAGGTTGCCGCGAGTTGTCGTTGGAGAGAGACGACGATCTCTCGCTGATTATCCAAGCCTTCGCTCATCGGGAACCGACATCGCTCTTGGCATCCGCCTGCGATCATCCTGCTCTGTTTATGTTGAAGGCCAAGCTGACGTCGGAGATAAAACTGTTCCACCTGAAGAAACTGAACGCTGTTGTTGCCGTCAAGCAAAACGAATCTTCTCTGACAATTCTCGATATTGTGGCCGCCTGTATTCCTTCGGTCGCTCAGATCGTTGGCGCCTTGGGTTTTACCGGCTTGAGGACAGAGGTTCACCTGACCCCGGAGCGCCTGTCCTGGCAGCCCGAGGAGAAGGAAGCCGTCGACAACGGCTATATGGTGCGCGGTCCGTTTGCGCCAGAAGGGCAAGCTTTTATGCTGTCTGATATGACAATTTAGGTGCAGGCCTGCAAAACCGCGAACAAACGACGGTGTCTTTGCGAACCGAGCGTGACATTCCCCCCGCACATTGGAGTCGTCTGAACACCAGTTGACAGCTGTCAACTGGGCGAGTCGCCGGGCGCCACCCACGCCGGGCGACGTGCGACCCCCTACCCGGTCCAGTCCTCGACCCGCAGGCCGGGGACGCGGGTGAATTCGCGGCGGTTGTTGGTGACGAGGGTCAGGCCGCGCGACCGGGCGTGGCCGGCGATCAGCTGGTCGTAGGGGCCGATCGGCGTCCCCGCCCGGGAGAGTTCGGCGCGCAATTGTCCCGTGTGGCCGGCCGCCAGTTCATCGTAGGGCAGCACATCGAGCCGCGCGGCAAAGCCCTCGACCACCTGCAGATTGGCCGCCGGGCTTGCCGATTTCTCGGCCCCGTAGAGCAGTTCCATCAGGCTGACCGCGCTGATGCACAGTTGACCGGAGTGGCGGTTGAACGCATCGCGCACGGCGGGCGGCCGGTTCTTGATGGTATAGATGCAGATATTCGTGTCCAGCATGTAGCGGAGCATCAGAAGGCTTCGCGCGCCTGGTCGGCCGGCTGGTTCCGCTCGTCCATGAAATCCCCGCTCGCCTCCGGCCCGTCGAACCAGCTGTCCCAGACCTCGCCCGCCGGCGCGATGATCCGCGTGCGCCCGACCGCGACGATATCGACGCGCTTGACATCGTCCGGCAGCGCCACCGCCTTCGGAAGGCGGATGGCCTGGCTTCGATTGCTCCGGAAGACGACGCCCTGTTTCATGATCGAAGTCCTCTGATCCCTGCCGCCCTAGACGGCTGGCATATCCCATCCCAGCCTGCAAAACGGGATATGTCAATGGGATATGCCAACCTTGAGAGCGTGCGGCGTCTACCCCACCGTCTCCGACAGGAAGGCGAGCGTGCGCTCCAGCGCCTTGGCGGCGCTCGGTTCGTCGAAGGCGGCGCGCGCGTCGCAATTGAAGCCGTGACCGGCATCATAGGTGTAGATCGGCACATCCGGCAGGACGGCGCGGATCGCGTCCACGTCGCGCAGGGGGATATGATCGTCATGCTCGCCGAAATGCAGGATCAGCGGCACCTTCGGCGTGCGGTCGAGCGATTTGGCGATGTTGCCGCCGTAATAGCCGACGGCAGCCGTCACGCCCGCGGCCGAGCAGGCCGCGTCATAGGCGAGCGACCCGCCCCAGCAATAGCCGACGACCGCCACCTTGCCGCCCTCCGACGCCGCCGTCACCGCCGCGGCGACATCGAGCGGCGTCTTGGCGTGATCGACCCGCTGGACGAGCGCGACGGCCGCCGGGAAGGCCTCGGCATCGTAGCCGAGTTCGACATCGGGCTCGACGCGATCGAACAGAGCGGGGGCGACGACGAGATAGCCGTCGCCCGCAAACCGGTCGGCGACCCGCCGGATATGGGCGTTCACCCCGAAAATCTCCTGCAGCAGGACGATCGCCCCGCGCGGCGCGCCGTCAGGCTCGGCTTTGTAGGCACCGATCGTCACGCCATCGGCGGCCGTCAGCTTGATCATCTGGCCCATGTCAGACCCTTCTTTCGTGTTGCGTGGCCGCGCGGCGGAACGCTGCGCGTGTCGAGCATGTGGGGCGGTCGGGCGGAAGCGCAAGGCCTCGATGTCCGGGACCGGGGTTCCGCGCGGCGCGCGATCCGCCGAAAACCCGAGGCCCGCGATCATCCGTCCCAATAAGGCGGATCGCCGAAGGTCTTGCGCAGGTGATCGGCCACCGCGCGCAGCTTGGCCGAGGGGTTTCGCCCCTCCGGATGGGCCATATAGATGAATTCCACCTCCGGCTCGTGGTCGATGACGATCTCGCTGAGCAACCCCTCGCGCACCGACGGCCCGACGATGAAGACCGGCAGGAGGGCGATGCCGAGCCCGGCAATGGCCGCGTCGCGCATCATGTCGCCATTGTTCATGCCGACGGCCTGCCGGGCGCGCACCACGGCCGGCCCCTCCGGGGTGGCGAACCGCCAGTCGGCCACGCCCCGGTTGGTATAGAAGATCGCCTTGTGCCGATCGAGATCGGCGAGCGTCGTCGGCACGCCGTTGCGCAGCAGATAATCCGGGGAGGCGACCAGCAATCGGCGGCTGCGGCTGAGCGTCCACACGACGAGACGCGAGTCTGCAATCGGCCGATGGCGGATGATCGCGTCATAGCCGTCGGAGGCGACATCGACGCGCCGGTCGTTCAGGTCGAGCACCAGCTCGATGCCGGGATGCGCCGCCAGAAACGGATAGAGCGCCGGCCCGAGATGCATGCGCCCGAAGGTGACGGGTGCGGCGAGCCGCACGGGGCCGGAGAGCGTGCCGCGCCGCTCGCTCATCTCGGCCGCGGCCCGTTCGATCTCCTCCAGGATGCGGGTGGCGCGACCGAGAAAGGCAAGGCCGTCCTCCGTCAGTGTCAGCTTACGCGTCGTGCGGTGCAGCAGCATGCCGCCGAGCGACCGTTCGAGCTCGGCCAGTCTTTCGCTGACCACCGATTTCGACAGGCGCAGCCGGCGCGCCGCCTCGCTGACGGAACCGGATTCCACCACCGTCACAAACGCCGTTATGCCTTCGACCCTGATCACGTTCGGCATTTCCGAATTCGAGTTCCGCCGATCGGAGGCTAATCCGAACGCGGCGGAAATGCCATCTTCCGCTTACGCTTTGGACGCCAACTTCGGCCCAACGCCATCCTGGAGATCAAAAATGCCCCGTCTGGAAGAAAAAGTCGCCATCGTCACCGGTGCCAGCGCCGGCATCGGCCGCGCGACGGCCAAGCTCTTTGCCGCCGAGGGTGCGAAGGTCGTCGTCGGCGCCCGCCGCCAGGCCGAACTCGACCGCTTGGTCGCGGAGATCGCCGCCGACGGCGGAACCGCCATCGCGCTTGCCGGCGATGTCCGCTCGGAAGACTATCACCGGGCGCTCGTCGCCACCGCCGTCGAGCATTATGGCCGGCTCGACGTCGCCTTCAACAATGCCGGCATCATGGGCGAAGCGGGGCCGAGCCCCGGCGTTTCGGAAGCGGGCTTTGCCGAGGCGCTGACGATCAACCTGACCGCCTCTTTCCTTGCGGCCAAGCACCAGATCGCCCAGATGGAGCGCAACGGCGGCGGCTCGGTGATCTTCACCTCGACCTTCGTCGGATACAGCTTCGCCTTTCCCGGCGTTGCCGCCTATGCCGCCAGCAAGTCGGGCCTGATCGGCCTCACCCAGGTGCTGGCTGCGGAATTCGGACCGAAGAACGTCCGCGTCAACGCCGTGCTGCCCGGCGCGGTCGATACCGACATGTACCGCGAAATGAACAACACGCCCGAGAAAGTGGCCTTCGTGACCCAGCTTCACGCCCTGAAGCGCGTGGCGACGCCCGAGGAACTGGCCCGATCCGTCCTCTACCTCGCCTCAGAGGATTCGAGCTTCGTCAGCGGCACCGCCATGCTGGTCGATGGCGGCGTCTCGATCACGCGGACCTGAGCCGCGCGTTGACGCGAAACCCCGCATCCCCTCACGGGCGCCATTCGCCGACATGGATGGCGCCCGTCCCGTCCACCTCGGTCGAGACGAAGTGCGACAGGGCGTCGTCGCGGATCACGGCGGCGGTCAGGCGGCCGGTGCGGTAGGCGCCGGTGTCGAGCGCGATGCGGTTGGCGTGAATTTCCGGCCGCAGCGAGGCCGTGATCGTGTGGCCGTGCAGCACCACATGGTCGAAGACGTCGGTGTGATCGAGGAAGCCGGCCCGGATCCAGCGCAGGTCGTATTCGGTCTGCAGCAGCAGCGCGACGCCCGGCCGGATGCCGGCATGGACGAAGCAGAAGCGGCCGATCTCCTTGTAGGTCAGCGCCGTTTCCAGGAGCGTGACATGATGCGGATGGGCGGCGCGGATCTCGGAAGCGATATTGTCGAGATCCGGCACCGGCCGGTTCGAATAGGCGCTGAGCGTGGCGACGCCGCCCCAATCCAGCCAGTTGACCGCATCCTCCGGTGCCAGCGTGCCGCGCAAAAGCTCGCGCAGATAATAATCGTGATTGCCGAGGATCAGCCGCGAGCCCGGATAGAGATCGAGCGCCGCCGAGACCTGATCGAGCACCCGCGGACTTTCCGGCCCGCGATCGATGAGATCGCCGAGGAAGACGAGGACGGGGCGCGACCCTTGCCGGGCGGCATCCTGCGCGATGAAGCCGAGCAGCGCGTCGAGCAGATCGGCGCGTCCGTGAATGTCGGCGATCGCATAGATCTCGCGCGGTAGCTTCTCTGTCGTCATCGCTGTCGTTCCCTGCGGACGTGTTTAGGGCGCCGCCCCGCCCCGCGCCGTCCGGATGCCCGGATGCCCGGATGCCCGGATGCCCGGATGCCCGCTCTATAAGCTATCCCTCCCCCGCCGCGCCACCGAAACCCGAACGCCGGACCGCGATATTTCGCGAACGCGATGCGGTTGCGGATCGTCTCGGGCGGAAGCAGTCCGGCCGGTCTGGAGGGATATCGAGCAGCGACGCGCCAGAGTCACGTGATCAGGACGATATTGCCAACGGCAATTCGAAACTCCGCTTGATCGTTTCCATCGGAACATCCGTTTTGACGTTCAGGACGCTTGCAATACGGGTCAGGTGATCCGCCTGGAAACGCCAATAGCTGTGGAGGTCGGCGGTCACGATGCGCAGGATAGCGTCGCACTCTCCGGTGGTCAGGTAGCATTCCATGACTTCCGGTAGGCGTCTGATGGCTTCCGCAAATTGAAGCGTGACCTGTGCATCCTGCGTTTTGAACCAGACGCGGGCAAACACCGTCAGGCCGGCGCCCACTTTCGCCGGATCGAGAACCGCGACGTAGCGATCAATGATCCCCGCTTCTTCCAAAAGCCGGACACGGCGCAAGCATGGCGAAGGCGAGAGGCCCACTTCCCTCGCCAGGTCGATATTGGACATGCGGCCGTCCCGCTGGAGTACCTTCAGAATACGGCGGTCGATCTCGTCGAGTCGGAATGACACGATATAGCTCCATCAGAAACATTCTCAGCATAATATGCCAAAGTTCTTCAAATCAATGAATTCTTTGCGATCTCATTGCGCGGGCTTTGATCTATCGTTTTGCACGTTCAACAGGGAGGCGAAGATGATGACGAGAAAGATAGGGAAGATCGTGCTGTCCTACTCGGGAGGGCTGGACACCTCCATCATTCTGAAGTGGCTGCAGGAGACGTATCGTTGCGACGTGGTCACGTTCACGGCGGATCTGGGCCAAGGCGAGGAGCTGGAGCCCGTCCGCGAAAAGGCCGAGCGGCTTGGCGTCAAGGACATTCGGATTATCGATGTTCGTGAGGAGTTCGTTCGTGACTTCGTTTTTCCGATGTTTCGCGCCAATACGCTCTACGAGGGTCGCTATCTCCTGGGTTCCTCCATTGCACGGCCGCTGATCGCCAAACATCTTGTCCGCATCGCGAGAGAGGTTGGCGCCGACGCCATCGCTCATGGCGCCACCGGCAAGGGCAATGATCAGGTGCGCTTCGAATTGGCGGCCAATGCGCTCGATCCGTCGATCGAAATCATCGCCCCCTGGCGGCAGTGGACTATTCAATCCCGCACGCAGTTGATCGCGTATGCCGAACAGCACGGAATTGCGATTCCGAAGGACAAGCGCGGAGAAGCGCCCTCTCGATCGATGCGAACCTCCTGCATACCTCCACGGAAGGAAAAATCCTGGAGGACCCCTCAGCGACGGCACCTGACGATGTCTATCAGCGAACAGTCGATCCCCTGAATGCGCCGGACCAACCAGAGACCGTCGTCATCGGTTTTGAGAAAGGGGATGCCGTTTCGGTGAATGGCATCGCGCTGACGCCGGCTGCACTTCTGACAGAACTCAACAGGTTGGGCGGAAAGCACGGGATCGGCAGGGTCGATCTGGTTGAAAACCGGTTCGTCGGCATGAAATCCCGTGGCGTCTACGAGACACCCGGCGGCACGATCTTGCTCGAGGCACATCGCGGGATCGAATCGATCACGCTCGATCGCGCTGCCGCTCATCTGAAGGACGACATCATGCCGCGCTATGCCGCGCTGATCTATAATGGCTTCTGGTTTTCTCCGGAGCGGGAGATGCTGCAGGCTTTGATCGATCAGAGCCAGATCCATGTCAGCGGCGAGGTCACGCTCAGGCTTTACAAAGGTTCAGCAAATGTGATCGCTCGCAACTCGGCAAACTCGCTCTATTCGATGGATCTCGTTACCTTCGAAGAGGGTTCCGGCACCTACGATCATCATGATGCGGAAGGCTTCATCAAGCTCAACGGGCTACGCCTGAAGAGCTGGGCTGCCCGCAACAGTAAAGCGCGGCCGGCCGGATGCCACGTTCCCTAGGCCATTCCTCCCCCCACCGCGCCGTCGGGCGGGAGAGATCTTCCCCCCGCCCCCGTTCTACCGCACGCGCCTCTCCTGAAATTTCCGTTCGCCCAGCGTCCATTCTTCGAAAAAATTACTCTATAAACTCTGTAGACGAACTTTGATAATTGCCCCATTGCGGCCGGGTGCGGCGCGGCATTGGAACCTGAAGGGGCATGTCATGGCACGGCAGATCAAACTTGGAGCCTTTCTTCCCGGCGGCGGGCAGCATATTGCGGCCTGGCGGCATCCCGATCAGCCGCTCGACGGCGCGACCAATCTGAAATTTCATATCGAGCTGGCGCAGACGGCCGAGCGCGGCCTGTTCGATGCCTATTTCCTGGCGGACGGTCTGGCGGTCGCCTTCGGCGGCGGGGTCGAGGGCGGCAATGCGCGGGTCGTCGGCTTCGAACCGGTGACGCTGTTTTCGGCGATCGCCCCGTTCACCACGCATATCGGCTTCATCGCCACGGCCTCCACCACCTATGAGGAGCCCTATGCGCTGGCCCGCAAGTTCGCCTCGCTCGACCTGATTTCGGGCGGCCGTGCCGGCTGGAACGTGGTGACCACGGCAACGGAAGCGGCGGCGCGCAACTTCAACCGCGACCGGCAGCTGCCGCATGCGGCGCGCTATCGCCGCGCGGCCGAGCATGTGGCGGTGGTCAAGGCGCTGTGGGAAAGCTTCGAGGACGACGCCTTCGTCCGCGATCGCGACCGCGGCGTCTATTTCGATGTCGACAAGGTTCACCGGATCGATCACCAGGGCGAGCATTTCAAGGTCGAAGGCCCGCTCAACGTGCTCCGCTCGGCGCAGGGCCATCCGGTCATCGTGCAGGCCGGCCAGTCCGAAGACGGGCGCGATCTCGCCGCCTCCACCGCGGAGGTGATCTTCACCGCCCACCAGAAGCTCGAAACCGCGCAGGACTTCTACCGCGATATCAAGACGCGGGCGACAGGCCTCGGCCGCGATCCGGCGCATGTCCTGGTCATGCCGGGCGTCTCGCCCTTCATCGGCCGCACGCGCGCCGAGGCGCAGGAGAAATACGAAAAGCTCACCGGCCTGATCGTCGAGGAGGACGGGCTCGCCCTCATCAAGGCGCTGACCGGCGGCGAACTCGACCTTCGCGGCCTCGATCTCGATGGCCCCCTGCCGCCCGTCGCCCCGACCGAAGGCATGAAGAGCCGGCAGGCGCTGATCCGCCAGATCGCCGACGAGAACAGCTTTTCCATCCGCCAGCTCTATCAGTGGATCGCTTCGGCCCGCGGCCATTTCACTTTGGTCGGCTCGGCCGTCGAGATCGCCGATACGCTGCAGGACTGGTTCGAGAACGAGGGGGCCGACGGCTTCAACATCCTGCCGCCCTGGCTGCCGACCGGGCTGAACGATTTCGTCGATCTCGTCATTCCCGAGCTGCAGCGCCGCGGCCTGTTCCGCACGGCCTATGAAGGCCGCACGCTGCGCGACAATCTCGGCCTGCCCTATCCGCACACGCGCTGGCGCCAACCTTACGCTGCGGCCGCCGAATAGACCCGGCGACGCTGACCTTTAACTTTTGCCTGGACGGTCGTCCGGCTTTTGCCTCGGCCCTTCGATCGCTCGCTCTCCCTCTTTGCAACAGGATGCCCCCATGACGCTCGAGACCCCGCAGCCCGTGATCCTGCCGCGCCATGCCGGCGTCGGCCTGTGGCACCGTCCGCACGCCCGGCAAAGGCCAGCACCCGTATCAGGGCCCATATCAGGATCAGGGCAAGGGGCGTTGCTGCGCGCGCCCGGCGTGGCGGATGTTGGAAAGACGGAGCCTTCCCAGTCGTCGCCAGGGTCATCGCCGTCATCGTCATCGTCGCCGGATCGCGCGGCAATCGCGCGGCTGGCAGGGGCCGGCGCGCTGGCTCGGCGGCTCTTTGCCCGGTTCGGCCTGCTGGCGGCTTTTGCTGTCCTCTGGCAGGTGGCGCCGGCGCTCGGCTGGTCCAACCCGGCCGTGCTGCCGCCGCTCGACGCGATCGTGCGGGCGCTCTGGACGGGGGTCACGGTCGGCACCTTTGCCAACGACATCGCCATCAGCCTGCAGCGCTCCGGCATCGCCTTCGGGGCGGCCGTCGGGCTCGGCATTCCGCTCGGCCTGTTCATGGGCCAGATCCGCATCGTCGAGCACAGCCTCGGCCCGATCCTCCAGCTTTTCCGCCAGACCTCGGCGCTGGCGCTCTACCCGGTCTTCATCCTCATGCTCGGGCTCGGCGAGACCTCGAAGATCTTCGTCATCTTCTGGGCGACGCTGTTTCCGATCCTTCTCGCCACCATCGGCGGGGTCAAGCAGGTGGATGCGAAGCTCGTGGAAATGGCCCGCGTCTACGGCGCCGGCCGGCTCACCGTGTTCCGCCGCGTCGTGCTGCCGGCCTCCCTGCCGCAGATCTTCGTCGGCCTGCGCCTCAGTGCCACGACGGCGCTTCTCCTGCTGATCGCGGCCGAGATGATCGGCGCCAATTCCGGCATCGGTTTCCAGGTGATGAACGCGCAGTACAATTTCCAGATCCCGCTGATGTTCGCCGCCATCCTCTTGCTGGCGCTGCTCGGGCTGCTTGCCAATCTCCTGCTGGAGACGCTGCAGGCCCGGCTCTGCCGCTGGTCGCGCCTCCCGG
The DNA here is from genome assembly GCF_004342335.1 of Rhizobium sp. PP-F2F-G48. Classification (NCBI taxonomy): domain Bacteria; kingdom Pseudomonadati; phylum Pseudomonadota; class Alphaproteobacteria; order Hyphomicrobiales; family Rhizobiaceae; genus Rhizobium; species Rhizobium sp. PP-F2F-G48. The sequence goes on from NZ_SLVH01000008.1 coordinate 164,989, forward strand.
CGTGATCGCCATCCTCTCGTCGTCCCCCCCTCCCCCCTCCCCCCTTCGCCCCATCTCTCCCCTCCCCCGATCTTCCGGAGCCCCCCATGCAGATGTCCCGCCGCCTCTTCGGCCAGCTTGCCGCCCTCGCCACCGGTCTGGCGCTCTCAGCGCCCGCCAGCACCGCGCGTGCCGCCTCCGAGCCGGTCACGATCCGCTATCTCGCGAGCCAGGGCAGCCTGTCCGCCCATGAGCTGGCCGATGCGCTCGGCTATTTCAAGGATACCGGCATCACCTTCCAGAATGTCGGCTATGCCCAGGGCGGCCCGGCCTCGCTGTTCGCGCTCGCCTCGGGCGATGTCGAGCTCGGCAGCGCCGCGACGGCGGCCGTGCTCAACTCGATTGCCGGCGGCAATGATTTCGTCGCCGCCTACGCCTCGAACGGCATCAACAAGGGCACGGAAAGCATCTTCTACACGCTGGAAGGCAGCCCGATCACCTCGATCAAGGATCTCCAGGGCAAGACCATCGCCGTCAACACGCTCGGCGCCCATCTCGACTACACCGTGCGCGAGGCCCTGCACTCCGTCGGCCTGCCGGAAAATGCTGCCAAGCTCGTGGTCGTGCCCGGCCCGCAGCTCGAACAGGTGCTGCGCTCGAAACAGGTCGATGTCTCCGCCTTCGGCTACTGGCAGAAGACTTTCGAGGGGGCTGCGCTGAAGAACGGCCCGCTGCAGAAGGTGTTCGGCGATACCGACGTGCTCGGCGAGATCGCCGGCGGCTTCGTCGTGCTGCGCCGCGACTGGATCAAGGCGCATCCCGATGCCGCCAGCATCTTCGTGGAGAAATCCCAGGCCGCGCTGGAATATGCCCGCCTGCATCCGGACGAAACCCGCGCCCTCCTGAAGACGGCGCTGACCGCACGCAACGAAAACCCCGAGATCGCCCAGTACTTTACCGGCTATGGCGTGCGCGAGGGCGGCAAGGCCATTCCCCGCGACCTGCAGTTCTGGATCGACATCCTCACCCGCGGCGGCTCGCTGCGCGAAGGCCAGCTGAAGGCCGAGGACATTCTCTACGATCCCGCCACCTTTGCCGCCGCCAACTGAGGAACGACATCATGGCCCTCGCAGAACCGGAAACGGTAGATCGACCCTCGGCTAAGACGCACCCAACCGAGACGCACCCAACCGAGCGGCATGGTGGCAAGCCGCCCGCGGGTGGCGCGGTGACGATCCGCGACCTGTCCAAGTCCTACACCATCAACGGCCGGCCCTTTCCCGTGCTCGATCGCGTCAGCCATCATGTCGAGGCCGGCGAGGTGCTGTCCATCGTCGGCGCGTCCGGCTCCGGCAAGACCACGCTTCTCCGGGTCATCGCCGGGCTGGAAACGGCGGATCAGGGCGCGGTGCTGATCGACGGCACGCGCGTCGCGGGCGTCGGAACGGATCGGGCCGTGGTCTTCCAGGAGCCCCGCCTCCTGCCCTGGCTGACCGTGCTCGACAATATCGCCTTCCCGCTCGAAAACCGCGGCGCGACGAAAGCCGAAGCCCGGCAGCGCGCCCGCCATTACGTGGATCTCGTCGGCCTGGCCGATTTCGCCGATGCGCTGCCGGCCCAGCTCTCCGGCGGCATGGCCCAGCGCGTCGGCATCGCCCGGGCGCTGGCGGTGAAGCCCGAGATCCTGCTCCTCGACGAGCCCTTCGGCGCGCTCGACGCGATGACCAAGATCACCCTGCAGGAGGAGCTTTCCCGCATCTGGCGCGAGGAAAACGTGACGATGATCCTCGTCACCCACGATCTCGAAGAGGCCGTCTTCCTCGCCGACCGCGTGCTGATCCTGCCGCGTGAGAAGGGCGAGAGCACCCGCGAGATCGTCGTCGATCTGCCCCGCCCCCGCAGCCGCAGCGAACCCCGCTTCGTCAAACTGCGCGAGCAGCTGTTGAACGCCTTCGGCCTGCACTGAGGCGCGGTTTTCTGCCCACCAAATCCCGACCGCATCGCCTGCCGCCTCGAAATCCTCAAGGCCCCGTGACAGTGACACCACGGGGCTTTTCGCTGTCCTCAGCAGCCGACGCCGATCCCGATCCGCCCGCCTTGTCCTCTCGCTTTTTGTCGGCGCGACGGCCGTCAAGCGGCTGAGCGACGGCCCTATCGTTATCCGGCTCACCGTTTCCACGCCCCGCTTTGCCCCGCCCGTCCTCATCCGAGCGCCTTCAGCATCGGCCCGATCGAGAACCGGCCGTCCTCGGCGCGTGCGGTGAGGTCGCGCAGATAGCCGCCGGGCGACCGGATCGCGGTGCTTCGCTGCAGAATCCCGGCCATCACGATGGCTGCGCCGATCTCGCCCATGGCTTTTTGTGCGGCAAACCAGGCACTTGGGCTGATGCCGAGCATGGTGCGCACGACCGATGCCGCGCCGATCACGTCTGGCCAGCCGGAGACGCCGCGCCGCGCGTAATCGGCGATATCAGGGCAGAGTTTCAGGAAATCGTGGAGCGCAATGCCGGTGGATTTGCGTTCGGGTGCGATGGCGTTTTCGGTTTCGGCTGCTGTTTCGATTCTGTCCTGGCCTCTATCAAAAGAGTTTTCTGAGTCTGAACTCTGAATGTGGGGCTCAAATTGGGTGTCATTGGCGCTCATTTTCTCGTGCGAAACCGCAGCGAGGTAGCCGGCTTCCACCTCGGCGCGCAAGGCGACAAGGGCGGCGCGGCGGGCGGAGAGATGCGCCTCGGTACCGTTGCGCAGGACGCGGCCGGACAGCCCGCGCAGGCGCTCGAGACCATCCTGCCAGAGGGTGGCGTCCAGCGTCGCAAAGCCCTCCGTGGCGGCGGCATCGATGATCTTGGCGATATCGCGCAGATGCAGGGAGATCTCGGTGCGCAGCCGTGCGATGCGGCGGGCGGTGTCGCGCACCACAGCGGCGCTTGAGAGGATCTCCTCGGCCCTGAGCGCGAGCGGCGCCAGATCGAAGCCGAAGGCGCTCTCCACCGTGCCGCGGTCGTCGCGGCGGCAGTAGCGCTTGCCGTTGGCGCTATCGCGACGCAGGATCAGCCCGGCCTCGACCAGGCTGGCGAGATGCCGGCGGAGCGTCGCCGGCGACATGCCGCGGGCCCGCAGCGACAGTTCCGCATTGGAGGGGAAGACGATGATCGGCGCGCGGCCGTCGAGATGGCGATCCTGGTGGAAGCTTGCTAAGGCCTCCAGCACCGCAATCGTGCGGTCCGACAGGCCCCAGACCGGCCGGGCTTCGCTGAGCGCCCGGATGATGCGGTATTTCTCCACCTGCGCCGCTTGAGGGCCGTCGTCACCTGCGGGAAGCCGCGCCCGTCTCCGTTCGAGATCGGCGCGCAGTGCCACATTGCGCGCAGTAAGCCGTGCGCCGCCGAACGGCGTCGTTGCAAAAATCTCCATCTCTCCATCTCCGTTGGGAGGCAAGCCTCCCCCGGCACGGCACACGTCTCCCTTCGCTGAAAGCCTTGTTATCAAGGCGTTCAGGCACAGGTGTCCTTGAGGTCAGAAGGTTTTGCCGCGAAACCGGGTCTCCCCGGTCATGGCTCCGCCGATCGGCATTTCTGCCGCTGACTCTTGACTTTGCTGGTCGGAAGTGATTCTCTTGAACTGCTTAGATTGAAGAGGGCTTCCATGACGGTGACGTTTTGGGGGCCTTTTTTCTTGCTCTCTTGGTCGTCCTTTTCTGGTTCAGATCCGCTCAAGCCCGGGTCGATGTCCCGGGCCTTGCCGCCGCCCGGTCCTTTTCGAGGACAAGGGCGGCAACGGGTGCGCGCGCGCCGGGCTCAGCTCTCGCCGGTCTCGTCACGCTGGAATGTCTCGTGCGCCTCGACGAGAAGTGCTGTCGCCGCCTCGATGAAGGCTGTGGGCGTGCCGTCCGCAAACTCGATCCGGGTCGCGCCGCCCTCCACCTTGAGCCGGGCAAATATCCGGCCGCGCGCATCTGTCAGCGTGCGGTCGGCATCCGCCTGGATCTGCCGTGCGCCCCCTGCCCCGTGCTTGACCTTTTCGGGCCGGCTCAGCGAATCCAGATGGGAAAACAGGATCTGGAAGCGCCGGTCGCTGTCGGCCGCCTTGAATTTCGGGGAATAGACCACGTCCATGCCCTGTACCTGCCGGGCTTCCTTCGACAGGATCTCGCCGAGCTTCATCCAGCGTTCGCGGCCGACCTTCGGCGCCGGGCCGATGAAGCGGACGAAATTGTTGGGCACGCTCTCGATCACCTGCATCAGGCGCGACAGCTCGCTCTTCTGCACGGCCAGCGCATCGCCGATCATCCGGCGGTCGAAGCCGCGTTCGGCGAGGTTTCTCGCAAACAGCGCCCGCTCGATGAAGGAGAGGTTGCGGCGCTCGGCATTCTCCTTGCCCTGCGCCAGAACCAGTTCGTCGTCGGTGAGCGTGCGAATGATCGCCTTGACCGGACGGCGCAGACGGGTTGCGGCGCGAATGCGGCGGTGGCCATAGGCGGTCTGGTAGAAACCCGGCTTGTCGGGATGCGGCCGCAGCAGCACCGGCACCTGCTGGCCGGTCTCGCGCATGCTCTGGACCAGCGCTTCGAAATCGGGGTCGATCACGCCTTCGATCATCAGCCGGTCCTCGACGAAGGAGGCCTCGATGCGGGTGGCGTCGACGGTGACGACGCGCTCGCCCTCCGACAGCGCCTGGCGCAGCACGCGCGCCTCCTCCGCCTCGCGGGTGATCGCGTTCAGCGACAGGCCCATGGCCTTGACGGCGCCCGATGCGCTGCGCGTCTGCGGCAGGGCCGGTGCGCCCTCGCCCCGTGCGCCCTCGCCCTGTGTGGCCGGGGGCAGACCGTCGCCGGTCGGATCGGCCGATTTCCGCTCGGGCGCCGCACCTTCGGGAGACGCCTTCTGCGCCTCCGCCGCCCGTGCCGCATCGGACGGGCCGAGCCCGCCGCCAAACAAGGCCTTCAGTTCGCTCTTGCGGTTCGCCGCCATCCGTCCCGTCCTTTCCAAGCCCCGGCCCGCCGTCCCGACCGCAGTGCCGGCCGTCCGTGTGGGCTCGATCGCATTATCCGTCGCCATCAGCGGTTCCACACCGCATGCACCAGCGTTTCGATCTCGCTGTTGACGGCATTCATCGATTCCACCGCGCGGTCGTAGGTCGCGCGGGTAAAATTCTCGCGCCCCACTTCGTAGAGCGTCTGTTTGGTGAGGCCCGCATCCGAGACGGCGGTAGATTTCACCATCGGCGCCGTCAGCACGCGCTCGCCGAACAAAGAGCGCATGAAGCCGACGATCTGCGCCTGCGGTCCGTCATTCGGCTCGAAGCGGGTGACGAGATAGCGCAGGAAGTCGAAATTCAGCGTGCCGCCGGCATCGCGCACCACCGAGAGAAGATCGGCGGTCATGAACAGGAACTGGTTCATCGAGGCGATGTCCAGCATCTGCGGGTGCACGGTGACGATGACGGAGGTGGAGGCGCAGAGCGCGGAAAGCGTGAGATAGCCGAGCTGCGGCGGGCAATCGATGACGACGACGTCGTAATCCGCCTCCACCGTGCCGAGCACCGCCTGGATGCGGGCAAAGAACAAAGGTCCGGTGTCCGTGCCCCCGTCCCGGCCCGACTGCCGGTCGGCCAGCGCCTGCGGCGTCACATGCTCGAATTCCTGCAGCTCGATATTGCCGGGCACGAGATCGAGCCCGGGAAAATAGGACTGGCGGATGACATCGGACAAGGGCCGCTGTTCCGCATCGTAGCGGATCGCGCCATAGAGCGTGTCGTTGCCGGTGAGATCGAGCTCGGGCTGGTAGCCGAACAGCGCCGAGAGCGAGGCCTGCGGATCGAGATCGATGGCGAGCACCCGGTGGCCGGTCAGCGCCAGATATTGCGCGAGATGCACGGCCGAGGTCGTCTTGCCGGAGCCGCCCTTGAAATTGGTGACCGAGATGACCTGCAGCCGCTCGCCGGCCTCGGCATCCCGCCGCGGCAGATAGGCGCGCGCCTTGGCGACATTGCCCTTGGCCATGGCCTGATCGGAGAGATGCACCCGCAGCGCATTGATATCGGCCAGGGAGTAGAAGCGGCGCCCGCCCGCCCCGGTTTCGGGCTGCGGCCCCTCGCCGGCCAGCGAGAGCTGGCGCAGATAGCCGTCGGACACGCCGATGAGCTTGGCCGCCTCGCCGGAGGAAAACGATCGCAGGGTCTTCGTCGAGGTCGGAGGAAACAGCCGTTCGCGCATGGCTTTGAGCTGTTCCGACAGCGCGCTCGCATCTGCCGCGATCGTCAGATCCGCCGAGGGCGAGGGCGCCTCGTCTTTCGGGCCGCTGCGGGTCGTGGGGGCCGGTTGGGCCATGTCGTGTCTTTCCTCGCTGTCGGCCGTCTTGCAGGTTGGGCAGGACCGGCGGATGATCGATGATCTGCGTTCGATAAGGATCGAGAATCGTGGTGAAGCGATTCTCGATCCTCACTGTATACGTCGGGCCGCCTTATATACAGAGGAGGAAGCCCGTTACGCCGACGGCCTCGATATCCGCCCTCAGGCGTTAGAAGCTGAGGCCGCGTCCGAGTCGCGTCAAGCGATTTCTGATGGGGAGTCTTTTGATCACCGTCCCTTCCCAATGCGCTGTTGTCCGTCGACCGGGATGGTCGGCACGCTCAGCATGGCGCAGGGTGCGGCAGCGGGGAAAAACGGGCATGCCGTTCCTTGAAAAGACACGCCGTTTTCGGTGTTTTTCTCCCCGCTCTCTGCAGGCCTCGGCCGGCGAGCAGGATGAAAGTTGACAGCTGTCAACTTTCATCGGGAGGGTCGGGGCGGTCGATCGAAAAGTTGACAGCTGTCAACTTTCTTGGCCGGCAGCGTTCCAGCGCTCTGCCCGACCGCCCCGCTGTCCCACCGCCCCACTGTCCCACGGCCCCACTGTCCCACAGCATAGCCGCGGGCCCGCTTCTGCCGGAGCAGCGCCAGCATCGCGCGGATCGCGGTCGTCTCGTCCGCATAGACGTCGAGGCGCGAGCGGCCGGAGGCGCCGATCCGTCCCCAGCGGCGCACCAGCACGATCTCTCCGAACAGCGACGGTTCGAGCGAGAGCGCATAGAAGCGGGCCATGTTGCGCGCGGGGTCGCAGCGCTCGAGATGCAGGTGGTAACGGGAGGTTTTCATGGGGGCCATGCTCGCGCGCGATGGCGGCCCGGTCCAACGAGACTTTTGAATCGATCCGGCGCGTTCGATTCACGACGGTGATCGAACAGGCGCAATGCGCGTCGCTTGCCGTCGTGCCTGTGTCGAGCCCGTGCGCCGCAAGGGGGCCGAGGTCCGGGCGATCCGCCGCCGCCGCCCCCGTCGGCGCGACCGGGCTTTACCGGCCGTTAAGGTCGATCGGTTGCGTCATCTTAATGCAATACGGGCATCATCGGCCGGCGGGGGTGATGTCGGTCTTCGCGACGGGGGACATGAGGTTCCAAAAAGCGCATTTGGACATGGTATGGCGGTACGCGCACTCTTTTCGATATTCGGCGTTCAGGGAGACGATCCGGACCTGGTGAAGGCGCAATATGCGGCCTTCTCCAAGCAGATCCCGCTCATGTATTTCATCCTGCTCGTCAACAGCTGGGGCCTCGCCGCGACCCATATCGCGATCGCGCCGGCCTTTCTGACGATCTATATCCCGGCCTTCCTCACTCTCGTCTGTGCGGTGCGCATCCTCTACTGGTGGATCGAGGGCCTGCGGCCGACGGCCGACCTCGATGCGCTCCGGGCTTTGCGCAAGGCCAATGCGCTCTCCTGGGTGCTCGCCGCCGCCTTTGCCGCCTGGGGGCTCTGTCTTGCGCCCTATGGCGAGATGCTGCATCGCAGCCATGTCGCCTTCTATATGGGCATCACGGTCATCGGCTGTATCTTCTGCCTGTCGCATCTCCTGTCGGCCGCCCTTGCGGTCACGGTCATCGTCAGCCTCGCTTTCGCCGCCTATTTCGGCATGACCGGAAACCTGGTGTTTATCGCCATGGCGGTCGATCTCGTCCTCGTGTCCGCCGCGATGATCGCCGTTCTCTCGGTCCAGTACCGGGATTTTCTGGCGCTGATCTCCTCCAAGCGCACGCTTCTGGCGCTGAACGAGGAAAACAAGCTGCTGGCGAACCAGGACAGCCTGACATCCATGCCCAACCGGCGCCGTTTCTTTGCCGAGCTGGAATCCGACCATCAGGCCGATCATCACGCGGGCCATCAGGTGGGGCACCATCCTGACAGCCTCGACCGGCACGCGATCTGCGTCGGCCTGATCGATCTCGACGGGTTCAAGCCGGTCAACGATATTTTCGGGCACGGAACGGGCGACGATCTGCTCATCCAGGTCGCGGACCGCCTGCTGCGGCTGGGCGGCTGGGGACCGGAGGGCGAGGACAGGCCCGCGAATCAGACCTTCTTCGCCCGCCTCGGCGGCGACGAGTTCGGCTATATCACGCGGCAGGGCGGGCTCGCGGCGGCGGTCGATATCGGCACCGCGGTCTGCGCGGCGCTGGCGGAGCCGTTTCTGATCGCGGACGCCCGCATCGAACTCTCGGCCTCGATCGGCATTGCCGCGCTGTCTCCGACCGACGCCACGGTCGCCAGCGTCTATGAGCGCGCCGATCACGCGCTGTACGAAAGCAAGCGCCAGGGGCGCGGCGAGGTCGTGGTGTTCTCGAAAGAACATGGCGAGGCCTTCGCCCGCCTCCTGACCATCGAGCGCGCCTTCGGCAAGCACAATTACGAGGACGAGGTCTCGCTCGTCTATCAGCCGATCGTGGACATGGCCTCCGGCCGGCTCGTCGCCTTCGAGGCCCTGGCCCGCTGGTACAGCCCGACGCTCGGTCATGTCTCGCCCGCCGAGTTCATTCCGGCGGCCGAACGGTCCGGCTTCATCAATCCGCTGACCCGGCTGCTGCTGCGCCGCGCCCTTGAGGACGCGCTGACCTGGCCGGCCGGGATCCGCCTGTCCTTCAATCTGTCGGCACGGGACGTCTCCTCCGGCGAGCAGGCGCTGAGGCTGCTGAACATCGTGCTCGCCAGCGGCGTGGCGCCGCAGCGCGTCGAATTCGAGATCACCGAGACGGCGATTCTCGCCGATATGAGCCAGGCGCGCACCGTGGCCTTGATGTTCAAGGCGGCCGGCGTCGGCATTGCGCTCGACGATTTCGGCACAGGCTATTCCAGCCTCACCCATCTCCACGAAATGCCGCTCGACAAGCTGAAGATCGACCGCAGCTTCGTCAACGGCATCGACGGCAATTCGACCGGCAAGAAGATCGTCAAGTCGATGCTGCGGATGTGCGCGGATCTCGATATCGGCTGCGTGATCGAGGGCATCGAGACGCGGGCGGAATACGAGACCGTCAAGGCGCTGGGCGGCCCCCTGGCGCAGGGCTATTTCCTGTCGCGGCCGCTGTCCGCCGACAAGGCGCTCGCGCTTGCCGCCGCCGACGCGCCGCTTGCCGCCGCGCCCGAGGTGATGCTCGCCTCCTGAGACGGGGAGGGGAGACCTACAGCTCCAGCAGCCGCTGCGCCGTGAACTTGTCGGTAACGAGGATGTCGATGATGCCGACCTTCAGCGCGCCGGCGATCGCCACCGCCTTCTTGGCGCCGCCGGCCAGCGCGATCACCCGGTCGACCTTGGCGAGATCCTCGAGCGGCAGGCCGATGACCCGGTCGTCGAGCGGCGTCTTGACCGCCTTGCCGTCGATATCGAAAAACCGCAGCGAGATATCGCCGACCGCGCCCGCTTCGGCGAGATCGGCCAGTTCGCGCGCCGAAAAGATGTTGCCGGAGCGCGCCAGAAGCTCGGACGGTTCGACCGCGCCGATGCCGACGATGGCGAGCGTGATGCTGCCGAAGAGATCGACCGTCTCGCGCACGAACGGGTCCGCCATCATCAGAAGTTTCGCCTCGCGCGAGGAGGTCACGCCCTGCACCGGCAGAAGCTTGGGTTCGGCGCCGGTCAGGCCCGCAAGCCGCGTCGTCAGCTGCGTCGCATGGGTCTGCACCGAGGGATCGCCCATGCCGCCCAGCGTCTGCACGACGAATTTGGCGCGCGCGCTCTTCAGCGGATGGATGTTCTCGACCATGCGGAAGATGGTCTGGCTCCAGCTGGAAACGCCGATCGTTTCGCCCGGCGCGAGCGTAATTTCAAGGAGATGGGCGGCGGCCTCGCCGATCCGGGCCATGATGGCGCCGTCGCGATCCTCGGTGCATTCGACCACTACGGCTTCCGGCAGGTCGTAGCGCTCGCGCAGTGCGGCTTCCAGATCGCCATAGGTGCCGACCGGGGGAATGACGCTGGTGCGCACGATGCCCTCGGTCTCCGCCCGCTTCAGCATGCGCGACACGGTCGCCTGCGACAGCCGCAGATGGTCCGCGATCTCCGCCTGCCGGCGCCGCTCGATGTGATACATCTGGGCGACCCGAGAAATCAGACGGAGTTCGTTGAGGCGTCCCATGGGCGTTCCCGTCGTGAATTTTTATTCACTCTTAGCGGCTGCCGGGTCAAGCGTCGAGCGGGCGAGTGCGTCATTCCATGTTTTCAGCCGCTCGGCTGTCTCATCGGCACCCGGCGCGATTGTCGTGGTCTGCCGGGGGAGGGCGGAAATGGCGTCGAGATCGGCGAAGATGCCGAGCGAAAGCCCGGCGAGATAGGCCGCACCCAGTGCCGAGGCCTCCGGCGCTTCGCACTGGATGACCGTGTGGCGCAGCGTATCGGCGACGCATTGCATGAGAAACCGGTTCTGGCTCGGGCCGCCATCGACCGAGAGCGCGCCGATCTCGCCGCCGCTCTGGGCCTTCATGGCGGAGACGACGTCATGCACCTGGAAGGCGATGGAATCGGTGACCGCGCGGGCCATCTGTGCCCGGCTGGTGTTGAAATTGATCTGCGAAAACAGGGCCCGCGCCGTGGAATCCCAATAGGGCGCGCCCAATCCGACGAAGGCCGGCACGAAGCCGGGACCGCCGGGCGCGGCGGTGGACGCGAGATCGACCAGGGCCGCGACGTCGGGCAGGCCGAGAATCTCGGTCATCCAGGGCAGGCTGGCGGCGGAGACGAGGATATTGCCCTCGAAGGCGAAGGTCGGCCGGCCCGCGATCCGCCAGGCGACCGTGGTGGTAATGCCGTTGCGCGGCGCGATGTAATGGGCAAGCGTCGTCATGATGGACGAACCCGTGCCGAAGGTGACCTTTCCGTCGCCCGGCCGGAAGGCGCGATGGCTGAAGAGGGCGGCGTGGCTGTCGCCAATGGCCGCGCGGATCGGCGTGCCGTCGGCAATGCCGGGGACGCCGGAGGTGATGCCGAAATCGGCGGCACTGTCGCGCACCTCCGGCAGGACGGCGGGATCGACGCCGAAAATGTCGCAGAGTTCGGTGCTCCAGACCTGCGCCTTCAGATCGAACAGCTGGCTGCGGGCCGCGTTCGACGCATCGCAGGCGTGTTCGCGCCCGCCGGTCAGGCAATGGATCAGCCAGCTGTCGATGGTGCCGGCCCGCACGCGGCGGCCTTTGGGCACGCGGTCCAGCAGCCAGCGGAATTTCGCGCCGGGAAACATCGGGTCGAGTGGCAGGCCGGTGATCTCCTGAACGCGGTCGAGATGGCCCTCGCGGGTCAGTCGCTCGCAATCGGGCGCGGTGCGGCGGCACTGCCAGCTGAGAACGGGGCCGAGCGGTTCGCCCGTTGCCGCGTCCCAGACGGTGACCGATTCGCGCTGGTTGGAAATGGCGATGGCCTCGACCGTCGCGTCGGGTGCGGCCTTCAGGCAGGCGGCGATCGCCTCGCAGACCGAGGCCCAGAGACGGGCCGGATCCTGCTCGACCCAGCCGGGCGTGGGGTAGCTGATGCCGACGGGGGCGGAACCCCGGGCCAGAACCGCGCCGGTCAGCGACACGAGCACGGCCTTGGAATTGGTGGTGCCCTGGTCGATCGCCAGTATCGCCTGCATGTCGTCTCTCCTTGCCCCCTGTCGAACAGGGGGATATTCCACGAAAAAGCCGGGGGCGGCGATGAAACCGCGCCCGGCCCGAAGGGTTCGTTATCTTACTTGCGCTTGATGACGGCTTCCGCCGCATCGGCGATCGCTTCCGGCGCCATGCCGAATTCGTTCAGCAGGAACTCGGCCGAGCCGGTGGGCGCGAAGATGCCGGGAACGCCGAGCCGCTTCATCGGCACCGGGGCGAGATCGACCACCACTTCGGCCACGGCCGAACCGAGGCCGCCGAAGGTGGAATGCTCCTCGGCCGTGACGATCGCGCCGGTTTCGCGCGCAGCGGCGACGATGGCGTCCTCGTCCATCGGGCGCACGGTCGCAAGGTTGAGAACGCGGGCGCTGATGCCGCGCGCCGCAAGGATCTCGGCAGCCTTGACCATGCGATGCGTCAGCGTGCCATTGGCGATCAGCGTCACATCGGTGCCGTCGCGCAGCAGATTGGCCTTGCCCACCTCGAAGACATGGCCTTCGGGCAGCAGATCGGGAACGCCGACGCGCGACAGGCGCAGGAAGCAGGGGCCCTGATAGTGCGCGGCCCATTCGACGGCGGCAGCGGTCTCGATATGGTCGCAGGGCGCGATGACGGGCAGATTGGGGAGAACGCGCGTCCAAGCGAAATCCTCGATCGAATGATGCGTCGGCCCGAGATCGCCATAGGCCATGCCGGAGGAGATGCCGACGAGCTTCACATTGGCATTGGAATAGGCGATGTCGGCCTTGATCTGCTCCAGCGCGCGACCGGTGAGGAAGGGGGCGGCGGCGCAGACATAGGGCAGGCGCCCGCCATTGGCGAGACCGGCGGCGACGCCGATCATGTTCTGCTCGGCGATGCCGACATTGATCAGCCGCTCGGGAAACTTCGCCTTGAAGCCGCCGAGCTTGGAGGAGCCGACGGAATCGTTGCAGACGACCACAATCGTCTCGTCTTCCGCCGCAAGGCGCTCCAGCGTCGCCGCAAAGGCGTCGCGGCAGTCATGGAGCTTCTGGGATGGGACGTGCGCGTTCATTAGAGGGCCTCCGACAGTTCTTTTACGGCGATCTCGTACTGTTCCTTGCTCGGAACCTTGTGGTGCCAGTCGACGGTATCCTGCATGAACGAGATGCCGTGGCCCTTGTTGGTGTGGGCGACGATGCAGTGCGGACGCGTGCCGCGATGCTCGAGCGCGGCCACGACCTCGCCCATCGCATTGCCGTTGATCTCGGTGACCTCCCAGCCGAAGGCTTCCACCTTCGGACGCAGCGGCGCAAGGCCGTTGGTATCGGCGATCGAGGCGCCCTGCTGGAAGCGGTTATGGTCGATGAGCAGCGTCAGATTGTCGAGGCCGAAATGGGCGGCGGCCATGATGGCCTCCCAGTTGGAGCCTTCCTGCATCTCGCCATCGCCGGTGACGACATAGGTGTGATAGGATGCGCCCGAAAGCTTGGCGGCCTTCGCCATGCCGACCGCGACCGGCAGGCCGTGGCCGAGCGGGCCGGTATTGGTCTCGACGCCCGGCACCTTGTTGCAGTTGGGATGGCCGTTCAGCCGGGAATAGGGCTTGAGGAAGGTCGAAACCTCCTCCTCGGGGATGAAGCCGCGCTTGGCGAGCGTCACATAGAGCGCGCAGGCCGTATGCCCCTTGGACAGGACGAACCGGTCGCGATCCGGATGCTTCGGCTGGTCCGGCCAGATCTTCAGGACACGGAAATACAGCGCGGTCAGCGTGTCGATCACCGACATTTCGCCGCCGATATGGCCGGCGCCGGCTTCGAACACGGCCTGCAGGTCCCGCAGCCGGATTTGGCGCGCGACGCGCTCTAGCTCTTCAATCTCCATCATTCCCTCGCGTGAATAAATATGCATGTGGTGATATTCTTGCACAGTTGCCCGAATAGTCAACCCCTGTTGGCACTCTGCCGGCGTGCCTCCTATGTTGCAGCGCAATGACAAATCCGGTTGACACCTTTCCTCTCCCTTGCTAGTGAATTTTCCAGCAGGAGTGAATATTTATTCTAGCTGGCTGCGGACTTCGGTCCGCGCCGCTTGCGAGGAGGATTAATGGTGGCGCTCGACATCAACGGACAGGCCAAGCCGTCCGGCACGTGGCGGAAGAAACTCAGCGGCGCGACGGGGCCTCTCGTCGGACTGCTCGCGCTCTGCATCTTCCTCGGCTTCAGCACCGATGCCTTCTTCTCGCTGCGCAACGGCCTCAACATTCTCGACCAGATCACCGTCATCGGCATCATGGCCGTCGGCATGACCTTCGTCATCCTGATCGGCGGCATCGATCTCTCGGTCGGCTCGGTTCTGGCCCTCTCCATGATGGTCATGGGCTGGACCGCCAACATCGCCGGCCTGCCTTTGAGCCTTGCCATCGCGGTGGCACTTCTCGCCTCCGCCGTCAGCGGCCTCATCGTCGGGCTTCTGGTGACCGTCTTCCGGGTTCCCGCCTTCATCGCCACGCTGGCGATGATGTCGGCCGCCCGCGGCGTCGCCAACATGATCACCGACGGCCAGCAGATCGTCGGCTTTCCCGACTGGTTCATGATGCTCGCGATCGACCGCCATTTCGGCGTTCTCACGGCCACCGTGTTCCTGATGCTCTTCGTGGTGCTGATCGCCTGGCTGTTCCTGCATTACCGCGCCGAAGGCCGCATGCTCTACGCCGTCGGCGGCAATCCGGAGGTCGCGCGTCTCGCCGGCATCAACGTCCAGTTCGTCACCATTGCGGTCTATGTCGTCAGCGCCGTACTGGCGGGCCTGGCCGGCATCGTGCTCGCTGCGCGCCTCGACTCGGTGCAGCCGTCGAGCGGCTTCGGCTATGAGCTCGACACGATCGCCGCGGTCGTCATCGGCGGCACCTCCCTTTCGGGCGGGGCAGGGGGTATCGGCGGCACGCTGATCGGCGTTCTCATCATCGGCGTGCTGCGCAACGGTCTCAACCTGCTCAACGTCTCGCCCTTCCTGCAGCAGGTCATCATCGGCGTCGTCATCGTGCTGGCGGTGGGTGCCGAGACCATGCGCCGACGTCGCGCCTAGAGGGCCGCGCCCGGCGCCTGTCCAGGCCAGGCGGCACGACACGGATCCAGCTTGGCCCACGGGGTTGGCCCACGGGGCTCTGGATGCCCACAGAATTCCCCTCCGAGAGGTTTGGAGCGGAGCATATGCCCCAGGGGGTGGAGGATATCCCCGGGTTCAATCACAACGGAGGAACGACCATGACTTTTGCACGCACCCTTCTGACATCGGCGGCCATTCTCGGCCTCACGCTCGGCTCCGCCCATGCGGCCGAAGTCAAGAAGATCGGCCTTGCCGTCGCCAACCTGCAGGCGAACTTCTTCAACCAGATCAAGCAGTCCGTCGAAGCCGAAGCCAAGAAGCGCGGCATCGAGGTCGTCACCGTCGACGCCAAGGGCGACGGCCCGACCCAGATCAACCAGATCCAGGACCTGCTGACGCAGAACATCGACGCGCTCATCTACATTCCCGCAGGCGCGGCCGCGGCCACCGTTCCGGTGAAGCTTGCCAAGGCGGCCGGCGTGCCGGTCATCAACGTCGATCGCAATGCCGACGGCGCACCGGGCGACACGTTCCTCGCCACCGACTCCGTCTCCTCGGCCAAGGCCGTCTGCGACCACATCCTGAAGGAAGCCGGCGGCAAGGGCGACATGGTCATCATCCACGGCCAGAAGGGCACGACGCCGGAAGTCGACCGCTCCAAGGGCTGCGCCGAAGCGCTGAAGGCCTATCCGGACGTCAAGATCGTCGCCGAGCAGTTTTCCAACATGTGGGCCCAGGACGAGGGCTTCCAGATCATGCAGAACATGCTGCAGGCCAACCCGAACGTCTCGATCGTCTTTGCCCAGGCCGATGGCCTCGCGCTCGGCGCGGCCCAGGCGATCAAGGTCGCCAACCCGTCGCAGAAGGTCGTGGTCGGCGGCTTCGACGGTGACACGGCGGCTCTCGAAGCGCTCGGCAAGGGCGTCTTCAACGTGACGGCGACGCAGCAGACCCAGAAGATGGGCCGCGAAGCCGTCGAGAACGCGGTGAAGATCGTGGCCGGCGAAAAGGTGCCGCCGGTGCAGCTGCTCGACGCGACGCTGACCACCAAGGACAATGTTGCCGAGTTTATCGCCAACCATCCCTGATCGAACAGCGACGCGAGGAGGACGTTTGCCATGACCCAGCCGGTTCTGACGCTCAGAGGTATCTCGAAACACTACGGACCGCTCCAGGTGCTCAAATCCGTGAGCCTGGACGTGCATCCGGGGGAAGTCGTGGCGCTTCTCGGCGAGAACGGGGCCGGTAAGTCGACGCTGTCGGGCATCATCGCCGGATCGCGGGCACCGTCCGAGGGAACGATGACGTGGCTGGGGCAGCCTTATGCCCCGGCCACGCCACGCGAGGCGATCGACAAGGGCGTCGTCCTCATCCATCAGGAGCTGAAACTCCTGCCGCAGCTGTCCATCGCCGAGAACGTCTTCATCGGACGCTGGCCGACCCGCAACGGCGTGGTCGACCGGGCCGAGATGGAGCGCCGGGCGCAGGAACAGCTGTCGCGCCTCAACCTGCATATCCCGGCCTCCCGCAAGGTGGCCGGGCTTTCCACCGCCAACCAGCAGCTGATCGAGATCGCCAAGGCGCTGGCGCTGGACGCGAAACTCCTGATCCTCGACGAGCCGACGGCGGCACTCGGGGGTGCGGAGACCGAAGCCCTGTTCGAGCAGGTTCGCAAGCTGCGCGCCGAGGGCGTCGGCATCATCTACATTTCCCACCGCATGGAAGAGATCAAGAAGATCACCGACCGCATCGTCGTGCTGCGCGACGGCGAGCGGGTGCAGGAATTCGCCGACAGCGCGACGCCGGTGCGCACCGTGGTCGAAAGCATGGTCGGCCGGTCGCTCGACCGCCTGTTCCCGCCGGTGCCGGTGCCGACCGAGCGCCCCGTGCTGCAGGTGTCGAACCTGACCTCGGCCATGAACGCCTTCCGCGATGTCAGCTTCGAGGTGCATGCCGGCGAAATCCTCGGCATTGCCGGCCTCGTCGGCGCCGGCCGGACCGAGCTCGTGCGGGCGATCGCCGGTGCGGACCCGGTCAAGGCCGGCACGATCCGGCTGAATGGCGACGTGCTCAAACTGCGCGACCCCGCCGATGCGATCGCCAAGGGCATCGTGCTGGTGCCGGAGGACCGCAAGGACCAGGGCCTCGTCGTCGCCCACAAGATCAGCGAAAACCTGATCTACGCCAATCTCGACAAGCTCGGCTCCCGCTGGATCACGGCCGGGCTGAAGAAGGCCTTTGCCGAGAAGGCGATCGCGACCTTCAACGTCAAGGGACGGGCCGAGCAGCATGCCTCGGACCTGTCGGGCGGCAACCAGCAGAAGATCGTCATCGCCAAATGGCTGATGCGCGATCCGAAGGTGGTGGTGCTGGACGAGCCGACGCGCGGCATCGACGTCGGCGCGCGCGCCGGCATCTACGATATCATCGTCAACCTGGCCCGGCAGGGCGTCGCGGTCATCGTGGTCAGCTCCGACCTCGAGGAGGTGCTCGGCGTCTCCAACCGCATTCTCGTGCTGGCCCAGGGCAACCAGGCCGGCATTCTCAACCGCGAGCAGGCCAATGACGTCTCCGTCATGGAACTCGCAACGATCTGAAGAACCAGAGAAAGGAAGAGCGGTGTCCGACATCACTCTGAACGCCCCCAAGCTGTTCGACCTCACGGGCCACGTCGCCCTCGTCACCGGTGCGGGCAGCGGCATCGGCCAGCGCATCGCCATCGGCCTTGCCCAGTGCGGCGCCGATGTCGCCCTGCTCGACCGGCGCACCGATGACGGCCTGGCCATGACCGCGCATCACATCAAGGCGGCCGGCCGCCGCGCGATCGAGATCGCCGCCGACGTGACCAGCAAGGGCTCGCTCGCCGACGCCGTCGCGCGCACGGAAGCCGACCTCGGCAACCTCTCGCTCGCCGTCAACGCGGCCGGCATCGCCAATGCCAACCCGGCCGAGGAGATGGAGGAAGACCAGTACCAGACCCTGATGGACATCAACCTCAAGGGTGTCTTCCTCTCCTCGCAGGCCGAAGCGCGCGCGATGCTGAAGCATGGCCGCGGCGCGATCGTCAACATCGCCTCGATGTCCGGCGTCATCGTCAATCGCGGCCTGAGCCAGGCGCATTACAACGCCTCCAAGGCCGGCGTGATCCACCTGTCGAAGTCGATGGCGATGGAATGGGTCGATCGCGGCATCCGCGTCAACACGATCTCGCCCGGCTATACCGCGACGCCGATGAACACCCGGCCCGAAATGGTGCACCAGACCAAGCTGTTCGAAGAGCAGACGCCGATGCAGCGCATGGCCAAGGTCGATGAAATGGTCGGCCCGGCCATCTTCCTCCTGTCGGATGCGGCAAGCTTCGTCACCGGCGTCGACCTGCTCGTCGATGGCGGCTTCTGCTGCTGGTAGAGACCGGCCGGTAAAACAGCGGTTTCGGCACCTCCCTGACGAAACCGCGGGCGGATCGTGCGTCAAGCGACGTTGCCGTGCGATCCGCTTCTTCATGCCGGGCCCCGCCCAAGACAGGCGTGGAGGGGGGAGGAGACGCGCGCCAGGGCCAATCCGGGCGCGCCTGCAGATGGAGGAGATATCCCATGAAGCGTTTCGACAACAAGACGGTCGTCATCACCGGCGCAAGCCGCGGCATCGGCGCGGCGATGGCCGCCCGCTTTGCCCGCGAGGGCGCCAATCTCGTCGTCTCGGCCAATGAGGACCGGGTGCACGGCGTGGCCGAAAAGATCGTCGCGGACGGCGGCAAGGCGATCGCCTTCGTCGGCGACGTCACCAGCAAGGCGAGCGTCGTCGCGCTCTACGATGCGGCGGAGGCCGCGTTCGGATCGGTCGACGTGTCCATCCAGAATGCCGGCGTCATCACCATCGCCCGTGTCGAGGACCTGTCGGAGGGCGACTGGGACAAGGTGATGGCGGTGAACACCAAAGGCGTGTTTCTCTGCGCGCAGGAAGCCATCGCCCGCATCCGCAAACATGGCCGCGGCGGTCGCATCATCAACACGGCCTCCGGCCAGGCCCGCGACGGCTTCATCTATACCCCCCATTACGCCGCCTCCAAGATGGGTGTCGTCGGCATCACCCAGAGCCTTGCCAAGGAGGTCGCGACCGACGGCATCACCGTCAACGCCTTCTGCCCCGGCATCATCGAGACCGACATGTGGGCCTATAACGACGAGGCCTGGGGCAAGCTGCTCGGCACCTATGCGCCGGGCGAACTGATGAAGGAATGGGTCGAGGGCATTCCGATGAAACGCGCCGGCTCCGGCGAGGACGTCGCCGGCCTCGTCACCTTCCTCGCCAGCGACGACGCCGCCTATATCACCGGGCAGACGATCAATGTCGACGGCGGCCTGATCATGTCCTGACAGCGGCTCGCGCCTGCATCGTTTGAGTACGTTAAAAACCTAGCCGATCGGCTAGGTTTTTTCTTGCGTGCCGTCCGTTCCTCATGATAGTTAGTGATATGGCTAAGCATGAACCCGACCTTTCGCACCTGTTCCATGCGCTGGCGGATCCGACGCGACGGGCGATCCTGACCCGGCTGGCGGAGGGGCCGGCGCGGGTGACGGATCTCGCCGACCCCACCGGACTGCGCCTGCCGACCGTGATGAAGCACCTCGCGGTGCTGGAGGCGGCGGGCCTGATCGCCTCGGCCAAGGACGGCCGGGTCCGCACCTGCGCCCTTCGTCCGGGCGCCCTGGAGCCGGGCCGGCAATGGATCGAGGATAGGCGCGCGGCCTGGGAGGCCCGACTGGATCGGCTGGAAGCGCTTGTGATGCGCGGGATGGAGGAGCGTGAGACATGACGGACACACCGGAAACGACGGCCACAGGCGGCGGCGCCAGCCGCTTTGCGACACTGACGTTCGAGCGGATCATCGGCGCGCCGCGCGCCGTGCTCTGGGAGGCCTGGACCGCTCCCGCCCTGCGCGCCGTCTGGGCTTCGCCGTCGCCCGCGGTCGAGGTGACGTTTCT
Organism: Rhizobium sp. PP-F2F-G48; assembly: GCF_004342335.1. Taxonomy (NCBI): domain Bacteria; kingdom Pseudomonadati; phylum Pseudomonadota; class Alphaproteobacteria; order Hyphomicrobiales; family Rhizobiaceae; genus Rhizobium; species Rhizobium sp. PP-F2F-G48. The sequence goes on from NZ_SLVH01000008.1 coordinate 184,972, forward strand.
TCAGGCCGAGACCGGGATCGGCGGGCGCGAAATATCGCTCTGCAAGGTGGAGGGCGAGCCGGATCGGCGCTGCGATTGCCTCTGGCTGGAGCTTGAACCGGGATCGCGCAGCGTCAACACCGAAGTCGTCTCGTCCGAGGGCGTGCCGCAGTCCTCGGCGCTGGTCACGGCGGATTTTGCCGATGCGAGCGACGGGCGCAGCAGGCTGGTGGTGACGGTGCAGCTCTCGGCGCGCGACGGGGCGATGGAGAACGGCTACCGGCAGGGCTTTTCCGCCGGGCTGGACAATCTCGTGTCTGCGGCCGAGCGGACCATGCTGCTGCGCCGGGAGATCCGGGCACCCCGGTCGGCGGTCTGGAACGCGTGGATGAACCCCGAGACCCTGCCGCTCTGGTGGGGCCCGGACGGCTTCTCCTGCCGCACCCGCAGAATCGACCTGCGCCCGGGCGGCGCATGGGTCTTCGACATGATCGGCCCGGACGGCACGGTCTACCCGAACCATCACCTCTATGGCGACATCGTTCCGCAGGAACGGCTCGGCTACACGCTTCTCTGGGGCGAAAACGGCCCGAAGCATGCCGACGCCTGGGCCGCCTTCGAGGAAAAGGACGGGGTGACGACCGTGACCCTGGGCATGGTCTTCAGCACGGCGGCGGAGTTTCAGGACGCGAAAGGCTTCGGCGCCGTGGAACTCGGCCAGCAGACGCTCGGCAAGCTCGAGCGCTTCGTGGCGGCTGCGCGCTGAAGTGCCTCTCCGGGGCACGGGCCGAAGGCTCGGGCCTGTCGCGCTGTGCCGCCGTGTTCAAGGTGCGGAGGTCAACTCGCCCTTCTCCAGGCACCACATGGCATCGACCCATGTCCGCTGGGCGGCGAGCGGGCCGGATACGTTCCGTTTCGCGCTGAAAAGCTTTCGGAGCGCCTTTGGCGGACGGCTCGCGATCGCGTTTTCGCCGACCCGGCACCGGTCTGGCCGCTGGAGACGTTCGAAACGCCGCCCGTGTATATGAGGCTGCACGGCGCGCCGAAGATCTATTCTTCGTCCTATGATGACGCAGAGATCGCGCGACTGCGCGACGCGCTTCCCGATAACGGCTGGTGCGTCTTCGACAACACGGCCTCCGGCGCCGCGATCGGGAACGCCCTGACGATGCGGCATCTGCCGGCCTGAGAGCATGTCCGGCCGAAGACGGATCGCTTCGGCGCCCAGGCGCAGAACGATCTTTTCCGATCGCGAACCCGCGTCAGGTTTTCGTTGACGTTCTTCCGCTAGGATGCGCGCTGCATGCAGGTGGAAACGATGACACTCTGGAACAATCTTCTCGGCAACCTGGCCGTCGTGGCGATCTGCACGTCGCTGTTGACGCTCGGAAATCCGTGGTTTGCGCGCCTGCACCGCCGGGCACAGCCGCTGGCGCTCGGCATCATCATGGCATGCGGCACCGCCTGCGTCATGCTGCTGCCGTTCCAGTTCCTCACCGGGGTCTATCTCGACCTGCGCTATACCTTCATCGGCATCAGCGCCTTTTTCGGCGGTCCGATCGCCGTCGTCCTGCCGCTCGTCACCGCACTGGCGATGCGGATCTCGGCCGGCGGCACCGGGGTCGCGACGGGCGTCGTCCACATTCTGCTGACCGCCGGCTCCTGCCTCATCCTCTGGCGTCTGACGAAAGCCGGAACGGTCACGGCCGGCAGGCTCGTCACCGTTGCCGGCGCGGTCGCCGCCAGCGGCACCGTCGGCTTCGTCTTCACGGTTGCGGTTTCGCGCTGGGGCGTCGTCTTTCCCGCGGTGGTCGCGCCCTTCGCGTCGGTCCTGTTCGTGTCCACGACCTTTTCCGGCCTCGCCATTCTCCAGGAGCGGCGGCGCGTTCTCATCACCAACGAAAACAGGATCTACCGGGCGATCATCGAGGCGCTTCCCGATTGTCTGAACGCCAAGGACCTCGACGGCCGCTTCATCGCCGCCAATCCCGCGACCGCCGCGCTGATGAAGGCGCCGTCGGTCTCGACGCTTCTCGGCAAGAGCGATGCGGACTTCTACCCGGCCGAGATCGCAGCGGAATTTCACGCCGTCGAGCAGGATCTGATCCGGCAGGGCAAGCCGCTGATGGTGGAGCAGAAATTCACCGGCCTCGACGGACGGGACGTCTGGCTGGCGACGCTGAAGGCGCCCATCCGCGACGAGCGGGGGATGATCACGGGCCTCGTGACGCACAACCGCGAAATCACCGAGCAGAAGCGCACCGAACTGGCGCTCGCCACCGCCCGGACGCGGCTGGCCGATGCGGTCTCCAGCATGGCCGATGGGCTGGCCATGTTCGATGGGCGCGGCACGCTCCTGTTCCGCAACGAGCAATATCTCGCGCTGTTCCCGCTGACGGCGGATGTCCGCGATGTGGGCACGTCGCTGAAGGACGTGCTGCGGCTCTCCATCGAACGGGGCGAGGACCAGGCAGCGTCCACCTGTCCGGAAGACACGGTGGAGCGCAGCTTTGCGACGTTCATGACGCCGGGAACCCGCCAGTTCCGCCTGGCCGACGGCCGCTGGATCGAGGCGCGCACCCGGCACGCCACGGATGGCGGAGCCATGATCGTCTTCACCGACGTCACCGCCGCCAAGGAGGCGGAGGTGGACCTGAAGGTGCTGAACACGCATCTCGCCGGGCTCGCCACCACGGACGCCCTGACCGGCCTCTCCAACCGCCGCGCCTTCGACCTGGCGCTCGACGAGATGACCCGGAAGGCAAAGGAGGCAGGCGAGGCAAACGCGGGTCTCGGCCTTCTGATGATCGATGTCGATCGCTTCAAGGCCTATAACGACACCTATGGACATCCCGCAGGCGATGCCTGCCTGAAGGCGATTGCCGCCTGTCTGGCCGAGGCGGCGAGCGTTCACCCGGATGCCGTCGTCGCGCGCTATGGCGGCGAGGAGATCGCCGTCATCCTGCCCGGCGTCGGGGAGGAACAGGCGCTGCACATCGCGGAACGGCTCTGCGCGGCCGTGCGTGGCCGGATGATGCCGCATGCCGGCAGCGACAAGGGCATCGTCACCGTCAGCATCGGCGTCGCTTTGTCGAGCCCGCACGGCGGGCAGCGCCGGGACGATCTTCTGACCGAGGCCGACAGCGGCCTCTACAGCGCCAAGGCGCTCGGGCGCGACCAGGTGCAACGCGCCGCACCCCACGCCCCGCGCCGCAGGGCAAGGCGCTAGGCGGAGGCGTCTTGCGCAGTCGGAGCTTGCCCAAGCCTCCGGCAACCGGCCGTGACAGGCCCCATCCTGAAATCGACATGATTTGAGGATGGATGCGCAGGGACGACGCTCGACGGACATCCCGCTCGATCCAGCTCGATCCAGATTGGTTTTTCGACCTGATAACGCTATGTCGGGCAGCGCGGACCGACCATCGATCCCGAAACGCCGTCCACGATGAAAAGTCCTACCCCATGAAGACGCTGCCATGAACCTTGCAAAGCCGATCAGCGCCTATCTGCAGCGACGCGTGTCGTCGCTCGAGCCGCGCGCCTATGTCCTCGGCCTCAGCCCCTGGAAGGCGTTCATCCGGCATTGGCTTGCCGGCGAAACGGTCGTGCAGTGGAACAGGAACATGAGCCGGCTGAAGTTCCACACGCTGGTGGCGCCGGCCCTGCGGCTGCGCAAGGGCTCCAAGGTCTATGTCTGGGGATACAAGATACCGGCCTTCGTCGAGGACTTCTGCGAGAAGCACGGGATCGCGCTCATTCGCGTGGAGGACGGTTTTCTGCGCTCGATCGCGCTCGGCGCGACGAAGGCGCCGCCGATCTCCCTCTGCTTCGATCGGGGCGGCATGTATTTCGATGCGACCCAGCCGTCCGATCTCGAGCAGATTCTTCAGACCTATGATTTTTCGGCCGATCCGGCCCTTCTCGACCGGGCACGGCGCGGCATCGACAGCCTGGTCGCCTCGCGCCTGTCGAAGTACAATACGTCCAGGGACATCGACATCGCGTCCATCTATGGCCCGAAGACGCGCCGGCGCATTCTCGTCGTCGGGCAGGTCGAGGGCGATGCGTCGATCCTCAAAGGCTGCGATCGCAAGATCGACAACAACGATCTGGTGCGCGTCGCGGCGGCGGAAAATCCCGATGCCCAGATCATCTACAAGCCGCATCCGGAACTGCTGCACGGCACGCGGCCCTACCAGTCCGACCCGCGAGACGTGCGCCACCTCGCCATGATCCTCAAAGAGGACATCACACTGGCCGACGCCTTCGAGACTGTGGATCACGTCTATACGATCACCTCGCTCTCGGGCTTCGAGGCGCTGATCCGCGGCATTCCCGTCACCTGTCTCGGCATGCCGTTCTATGCCGGCTGGGGCGCGACCGACGACCGGCAGCTGTGCCCGCGCCGCACAGTGAGACGCAGCACGACCGAGATCTTCGCCGCCGCCTACATCCTCTATCCGCGCTATTTCGATCCCTCGCTCCGAACGGAGCTCGATTTCGAAGGCGCGCTCGCTTTGCTCGCCGGCATGAGGCAGCGCCAGGGCGAAGCGTCGGCACTGGCCGGAAAGGTCTCGCGGCGCTGACCGGCCCGCGTGCCTGACGCGCTCGCGCGTGACGTCTCAGGCGGCGGACGCGTTTTCGCGGAGCGCGGGGTCGAGATCGTCGTCGAAGATCCGGAACTGGCTGCGACCGCCGGCCTTGGCGGCGTAGAGGGCGGTGTCGGCTCTGCGGAAGAGGGTCTCCGGGCTGGTGCCGTCGGCAAAGGCGATGCCGACCGATGCCCCGACCGTCACGGCGACACCCGCAGACGAAACGGTCTGGCGCAGGTCCTGCACGATGATCTGGCCGAGGAGGGGGACGAAGCGCGGCTCCTTGCCACCCTCGACGATGACGGCGAATTCGTCGCCGCCGACCCGGGCGATCATGGATGCGTCGCCGAAAATGCGCGTCAGGCGGCCGGCGGCCTCCTTCAGGCAGTCGTCGCCGGCCGCATGGCCGAACGTGTCATTCAGCGTCTTGAAGCCGTCGAGATCGATGAGGAAGAGGCAGGCGCCCGATCCCGACAGCGCGTCGGCCGTCGTCAATCCGGCGAGCTTCTCCTGAAACGCTGCGCGGTTGGACAGGCCCGTCATCACATCATGTGCCGCGAGATAGCGGATCCGGTCCAGCGCCAGTTTTTCCTCGGTGATGTCCTGCTTGGTGCCGAAGATCCTGACCGGCTCTCCCGCCTCGGACTCGACCGTCGCCGTGATCCGGATCCAGCGGTGATCGCCCCTCGCGGTGACGATCTCCGCGTCGAACCCGAACCCGCCGCCGGTCGCGATGGCCTGGCTGCGCAGCGCTTCGAGCCGCGCGAGCGAGGCGGGGGGATAAAGGCCGACGATCTGCTCGCGCACCAGTTTCGAGCCGCGCGGCAGGTCGAAGATGTCGTAGACCACATCCGACCATTCCAGTTCGTTGCCCGGCAGGGCACAGACCCAGACGCCCGTGCGCGCAAGCGAGAGCGCCCGCGCAAAGGTTCCCCGCTGATGGTCGAGAACCGAGATGCGGTGTGACCGGACGGAGCCCTGGTCCCGCGCGCGGAGTTCGCAGTGCAGGCGTTCGATCTCGGCATGGCATTGCGCGATCGAGCCCGGCAGGTCCGGACCTTCTCCGGCGGATGACGCGAGCGAACTGCGATCAGCACCTCTCGTGTCGTCGTCAACTCCTGGGAACATCGCGCCTACGCCCTTGCATCATGCAGCTCCCGGGATGTTCGGCGATAGACCTTAAGACTTCGTCATGGGCGGTCCGTCGTGGCCGGATATCCCTAACAAGCCATGCGAACCGGGCGGCAAGCCCGGTCGGTGCGTCCGGGCCTTAAAGCGCGTCGCGACCGTTCCGATCTGTTCGCAGCACCTCAGGCGATCGCGAAGAGGAGGCCGGCCAGGGCGAAGCCGATGAGGCCGACCAGGGTCTGCATGACGGTCCAGGTCTTGAAGGTCGTCTTGACGTCCATGTTGAAGAACCTGCCGACGAGCCAGAAGCCGCTGTCGTTGACATGCGACAGCATGACGGAGCCGGAGGCGAGCGCGATGACGATGGCCGAAAGCTGCAGGCCCTGATAGCCCGCGGCCTGCACGGCCGGCTGGATGAGACCCGCCGCCGTGATGAGCGCGACCGTGGCCGAGCCCTGCGCGACGCGCAGCGCGGTCGCGACGAGAAAGCCCGCGACGAAGACCGGCAGGCCGATATCCGACAAAGCGTCCGACAGGGCCGCACCGATGCCGGAGGCGCGCAGCACGCCGCCGAACATGCCGCCGGCGCCGGTGATGAGGATGATGGAGCAGACGGGACCGAGCGCCGAATCCAGGATGCGCTCGACCTCGATCGGGGTCCGGCCGCGCATCGGGCCGAGCACGTAACTCGCCACGAGAACGGAGATGAGCAGGGCGACCGGCGTCGCGCCAAGCGTCCGCGCAAGCTGGAACCAGGCGGCATCCTTGCTCACCCAGCCTTGCGCGCGGGCGAAATCGAGCCCGGTGTTCATGAAGATCAGCAGCAGCGGCAGGAGGAGAAGGGCAACGACGAGGCCGGGGCTTGGCGGACGCGCGCTGTCCGTGGTCGCTCCAGCTGTCGTTACTCTGGCATCCTTCCCGTCCTTCGCGGAAAAGCTGTCGGGAACGGGCAGGATGATGCGCTTGCCGATCCAGGTGCCGAACATCTGTCCGGCGACGATCCAGGTGGGGATGGCAACCGCGAGACCGGCGAGGATGAGGAGACCGGCATCGGCGCCGAGAAGCTCGGCAGCTGCCACGGGGCCGGGATGCGGCGGCACGAAGACGTGCATGACGGAGAAGGCCGTGGCGACGGGAATGCCGTACAGCAGCAGGCTGCCGCCCAGCCGGCGCGCGACGGTGAAGACCACCGGCAGCATGACGACGAGGCCGGCATCGAAGAAGATCGGAAAGCCGAAGATGAGCGAGGTGATGCCGAGCGCCATCGGCGCCCGCTTCTCGCCGAAGCGTGCGACGAGATCGTCGGCCAGCGCCTGCGCCCCGCCGGAGATCTCCAGCATGCGCCCGAGCATGGCCCCGAGGCCGACCAGAAGCGCGACCCCGCCCAGCGTGGAGCCGAAACCGTTCGTCATCGTCGTCAGGATATTGGCGGCGGGAATGCCCGCGGCGACGGCGGTGAGAAGGCTGACGAGAATGAGCGCGACGAAGGCATGCACGCGAAACTGGATGATCAGCAGCAACAGCAGCAGGACGGCGCCGACGGCGATCGAGATCAGCGCTCCGGCGCCCAGTGTTTGTTCAAATTCCGGCAATGGTCCACCCCTTGGCGTGCCCGACGACAGAACCGGGACGCATATCCTTGAAGGGTTTTTATAGGGCTCGAAATTGCAGCGGAAAGATGTAAGGCCCCCGGCCTATCCACCGGCGGATCGCTTTCGCCGCAAATATGGGGTCGGTTCAGGCTCAGGGCGAAATGACACTCTCACGAGCGAAGTCCGCAATTGGGCCCGAAGGAGACATTCCGGGACAGATAGCTGCCAGGCGGCTACGCGCCTCCATTCCTGTCATCGGCATGCTAGTATTCTATTCCCGAAAGTGGTCATTCGCTGCGCACCGCGTTGTTGTCCGTAAAGGGCGGGAAGCGGAACTTCGCTACAACAGCAAACGATCCCAGACCCGAGGCACAAAGCTGACTTTCTTGACAGGAACAGCCATCCAAACGTCGATCAACCTGATTGAGTGTGCCCTTCAGCATGCGCGCATCTATCGCTCAATATTAAGTGTGAGGTAAAGTATTTTTTGCACTTTGCCGTCCTCATCTACTATCGATCTGGTGACCTCTTCCCATCGAGACTTACAGCCTTCTGACTGGATATATCTCTCAAAGTACCCAATAAGACAGTTTTGGCTGGCCAAATCAGGGTCGGAATAATTTACATTCCAATAATCATCCCCAGACAAAATTGTGAACTGATTCAAATAGAGAATTTCGTTACTAAAATTTCTTTTATAGAGCGAGGGTCCCACCCAAGCATGCTCTTCAATTTTTTTTCGATTTTCAATATAGCCGCCACGCATATCAAATAGAACCGGTCGTTTACCAACGAAGTGCATTAAATCAAAGTTCTTTACCAGATGAATTTCACCATCCAACATGAACTGATTCTCTTTCCAAATCGGATATGCATCAAATCCCCACCCAACAACATGCTGTATGGTGTTTTGGATGTCTCTTAGGTGAATATCCATTTCAGCCAGCAACCCAACTTGTTCGGGCAACCAAGCCTCTGCCGACTCGGGCGAAACTGCGCGAATCCAGTTGTCGGCACGGGTACCACGTGCCGCACCAGACGGCGGCACGCTCACTGCTCCGATGATGTTGCTGTTTCCCCCATCATCGAGAGAAATAAGCCCCGAGATACCCACCATTCCGTGAGAGTAGTAGTCTCCTTGACGGTAACCCACGTCCAATGCTGCCAAACCGACCTGCACATCGTTGTCATATATGTTTCGGATTCGTGTTAGATCGCGTTCTAGATCAATGTGCTCGCTAATCTTTTCTCCGTATTCGCGAGCATTCAGTGCAGAAATCCATTCAAGCACAATCGCACTATCATCTGACTGATCTGGCATACTTGGAAGCAATAATTCCGGACTGCCTTCTTTGAGGTAGTACACCGGGACATCGACAAGGGCCGCTGTGGCGCTCAAGAAATCTGGAAACTGCACAGTAAGACGACCTTTGGATCGCTTTTTAAACAGCAGAACTTCACCTGACTGGTTGATTGATACATCGTTAAGCTCGACAGCAACGCGGGTGGAAAGATCGGTGCTTACATTGGGAGGCAGCGATGACGAAAGAAGCGGGCGCAATGTCATACCATTCTGAAACTCCAATGTCCTAAAACTAGTGATGTCCGACGAGAACCTCCGTGATGATACTGTTACAGATTTGGCAATCATGAAGATGGAAAAAAAACCAATTCCAAATCTACCTGAAGATTGAAAGTTTGAGGAAAGCAACCCAGGCCATTCAGATTGCACTAGTTGTGATTTCCAGAAACTTGAACCGAAGTCTAGCAGATGTCCAGTCAATGTAGACTCGGACATACCCACGCCGTTATCTTTAACTACCAAGACCCAATTATTTTTTACTTCTTCAAGCGAGACTTTAATCGCTCCATTCTTGAATGTTGGCTCAATGGCCTGACGCGCAAAGATTGCATCTCTCGCGTTCTGAATAAGCTCTCTTAGAACAACGCCAAATTCTGTCTGTTCGTCATATAGTTGAGCCCCCCCCAGCTGGGTTACAACGGACTCAACGTTTCCAATTCTTACTTTCGCCTCCGTTGGGTGCCAACCCTTCGTTTTGACGACTGCGGTCAAACTCTCGGTGTCTTGGGCTCCGTAGACAGAATTGTGTTTAAATACGGGAGCGTTTGGGCGATCATATTCAGCTAGGGCGTTATTACACTGGCGGATTTCTTTCGATAGAACATCAACGGCTTCTTTCGCCACCCACCAAGCAGATGCCTCTGAGGGATTGAACGGCCTGGTAGAATTGATCGAGAGTGTTTGCCCTGAGCGATCTGCCTGATATTCGCACAACCTGCTCAGGTAGTTCTGCGCAAGCCAGTGATCTTGAGAGACGCGGTTGCGAGCTAGAACTGACAGTAGAAAATCTGGAGCTCTCCTACCATCGATATGACCGGCATCAGCACAACGCAGTATACACGCCAGTTTTAGAGGATGAACGACCCAAGATGACGGAAGTTCGCCGGTCGGATTTACCTGTTCATTGAAATGGTTGGTCACATCGTCAATGTCCCAATGATGAGATCCAGCGATTGCTCCGATCATCTCTCCATAGTGATTCCTTAAATGTGAATCATCAATTAGGTACTCGCCGTTGCGTTCGTCCCTACGCCATTCTCTCACCGCCAAATCTTGACATTCAGATGCGTGTAGATAACGTACAGTTGCGAAATCCGCGTTGTTTCGCGCAGCTTCATCATTCCCGCGTCGATTGGATTTGTGATAAAAACTATAGTTATCTTTCCAGACAGTGGTCTCGCGAAGTTTATCAGCACCACCCTCATACGCTGTGAAACTAAGTGCGGTGTCGTGCAACAAAATGGCAGCACCGAGAATGAAGCCCTCGAGTGGATTGAATGGGTAGTTTGGTCCACAGATCGTACTCCCCACCTCCCACAACGCATCCAGATGGGAAACCTCATGTGCAGTTAGGTCAGGAAAATCTGTGCGTACCATTGACGAAAGCTGATCGGCTTTCGATCTCATGCGGGTTAGAGAAGATACAAGCCGCTGAATGTCGTCTTTGTAATCCGACTGATCAACGAATGCACTGCTCCACAGGCTGGAGTTTTTGACTGATGGTGGAAACATCTCTTTCGCTCCCTTGGCTATGGCAAGAGGTAACAGCGGATCGAAGACTAGGCAAATGCCTGCTTGTAAATGTTTCCAGCGCCTTCCCGACATTCGAAAGTGGTCGCGTTTAGACGGTTCTATTGCTTCGCCTAGGATCAGTTGTTTGGCGCCTACACTCCCGAGAAAATCTGGCAGGTTTTCAAAGGGCTAAGAGTCTGCTTTGGCGGTGAATAAATGTCTGCTTTCTGGAAGCTGCGCTGCAGCGAGCCCGTTACCAACAGATAGCCGCTTCGGGCAGGGAGTGACATTGCTCAGGTTGAAGCCGAATGTCTGCTTCACCAGCTTCGTCACCACAAGCAGCCTGACAGGTTGCGGCCCCTTTTCAGCCTCTAACCTCAATGCAGCTCATGTCTCCTTTTGGCGCAAAGCGGACGTCCCAACTGGACGAAAGACTGTTTGAGACAGTCTTCAGCCCCTACACATCAAAGTTTTCCGGCCCTAAAATTCACGAGGGTTCAATTGCGACAACAAGCGGTGAGCTTAAAGTGGCATTCCGCCCCGTACCGGAACCGACCCCAATATCGTCTCAGATATCGAACAGGACGTAGCTGTCCTCAATATCCGCGGTGTTGGGGGAGGGGGCGTCCGGCGCGCCTTCGTGGCCGAGCAGCAGAGCCAGTTCCGCCTCGTCTTCGCCGAATTGCTGCACGATGCGTTCGGCTTCTCCGGGGCTGACGGAATAGGTCTCGATGATCGCGTCCACGGCTGCGGGGTGGCTGTTCTGCGTGCTGTCCATGACATTCTCCTTTGTGAGAACAACGGATGGGTGCCCGATGCGTTCCATGTTCGGCGGCCCATGTGCGGCGTCCCCTGCCGGCGGCGCATGTCGGCGGACGCGTCGGGGTCGGGTCGTCGGAGGTCGTCCTTGAAAAAATCCGCAGATTTGCACGGATACCCTCTTGATACGGTTTTGGGGCATGCCCATCTCGCCTTCAACCCGCTGGTCCGGGCCCCTCTGGCGAGAGCTCCGGCGCTCTTGCGATGTCGGACCCTTTTCCCGACACCGCGCCGGCAGAGGTTTCTCCGATGGATTTTGCGTTTCTCTTTTTCGACTGGCTGGGCAAGCCGGTCTGGATGTGGGCCGGCTTTCTCGGCATCGTCATCGCCCTTCTCACCTTCGATCTCGGCGTCCTGCACAAGGAGAACAGGGAGATCGAGGTGAGCGAAAGCCTGCGGCTCTCCGCGCTCTACATCTCGCTCGGCCTCGCCTTCGGCGGCTGGGTCTGGTGGTATCTCGGCGCCGACTCCGGTCTGGCCTATATGACCGGTTTCGTGGTCGAGAAGACGCTGGCCCTCGACAACGTCTTCGTCATCGCTCTGATCTTCTCCTTCTTCGCCGTACCCCGGCTCTATCAGCACCGCGTGCTGTTCTGGGGCATTCTCGGCGTCATCGTGCTGCGCGCCATCATGATCGGCGTCGGCGCGACGCTGGTGGCCGAGTTCTCCTGGCTGCTCTATGTCTTCGCCGCCTTCCTCGTCTTCACCGGCGTGAAGATGCTGGTGATGAAGGACGCCGAGCCGGATATTGCCAGAAACCCGCTCGTGCGCTGGATGCGCCGCCGCTTCAACGTCACCGAGACGCACCAGGGCGAGCGCTTCTTCGTGCGCCAGCCCCATCCGGTGACAGGCAGGACGGTCCTGTTCGTGACGCCGCTGTTCCTGTCGCTGGTGCTGATCGAAGTCGCCGACGTCATCTTCGCGGTCGACTCGGTTCCCGCCATCTTCGCCATCACCACCGATCCGTTCATCGTCTACACCTCCAACATCTTCGCGATCCTCGGCCTGCGCGCCCTCTACTTCGCCTTGGCCGCGATGATCCACCGCTTCAAATATCTGAAGCCGGCGCTGGCCGTGGTGCTCATCTTCATCGGCTCCAAGGTGTTCCTTGCCGATCTCCTGGGTCTTGAAAAATTCCCCGCCGCCCTCTCGCTCGGCATCACCTTCGCCATCATCGCGAGCGGCGTCGTCTGGAGCCTCGCAAAGACGCGCGATGCGAAGGCCGGGTAATCGAAGATCGGGTAATCGAAGATCGGCCGGGCCCGCCGGATCGGGCATTCCCACCCGGCGGGCCGTCCACATCTCGGGCGCGCGCTTACTCTCAGGTCTTTTCCGGGGAGGGGCCAAGCGCGAGCGTGCGTTTCAGGCTTTCGTTCTCGGCCTGAAGCGCCGCGATGCGGTCGTTCAGCCGCTGGACCGTTTCGGCCACGTCGGCCGCATCGATCTTCTGGGGGATATGCTGCGGGCAGTTCACATCCCAGGCCTCGACCTCGAACAGGATGGCCTGTTCCGGCCGGGCCGGATAGCCTTCCGGCATCAACCGGTCGATCAGCGCGGGATCATCGGCGACGACGTGGGCGCGGCCCCAGAGCTTGATCCGGCGGCGATGGGCGTAGTCCATCAGGAACAGGAACGCCTTGTCGTTTTCCGCCAGGTTTCCGGTCGAGACATATTGCCGGTTGCCGGCATAATCGGCAAAGCCGAGCGTCTTGCCGTCGATCACCCTGATGAATCCTCTCGGGCCGCCGCGATGCTGGGCATAGGGCTGTCCCGCGGCATTGGCGGTCGCCAGATAGGCCGTATCGACCCCGTCGAGGAAGGTCGCGAGATCCCGCGTGATCGTCGTGCGGAAACCGCCATCCTCTTCCATCCTGGCATAGGCAGACCGCGAGCCGCGCGCGGCCTGAAGAGCCTTCACCGTCGGCGTGAAGGCGATATCGCTCGAGGCCGTCATCGGTTTCATCCTTTCGTATCAAGCCGGAGGCCCCTCGGCGTCCGGTGCACCCTGTCTAGACCATTGCGGAAAGCGGCAGTATCTGCGACGTTGACAAGTCTTCCTTCCGTTTTATGGAATGCACTTTCATGGACCGCTTCGAAGCCATGCGCACCTTGCTGGCCGCCATCGACGGGGGCAGCCTGTCGGCGGCCTCGCGCAGCCTCGGCGTGCCCCTGCCGACCGTCAGCCGCCGCGTCTCCGACCTCGAAGCGCATCTGCGGGCGCAGCTGGTCGTGCGCACCAGCCGCAAACTGCTGCTGACGGAGGCGGGAGAGGCCTATGTCGCCGCCTGCCGGCGCGTGCTCGACGAGCTGGACGCGGCGGAGCGTGCGGCGACCGGTGAATATCGCACGCCGCGCGGCGACATGCTGATCACGGCGCCGATCCTGTTCGGGCGCATGCATGTCGAGCCGGTCGTGCTCGATTTCCTGAAAGCCTATCCGGAGATCAATGTGCGGCTGGCGCTGTCGGATCATGTGCTCGATCTCGTCGAGACCCATGTCGATCTCGCGGTGCGGATCGGCCCGCTGCCGGACAGCCGCCTCAAGGCGACGCGGCTCGGCGCGGTGCGCTGGGTCACCTGTGCGAGCCCCGCTTATCTCGCCGCGCGCGGCGCACCTCAAAGCCTCGAGGCGCTCGCCGGGCATGACTGCATCGCCTTCGACCGGCTGTCCGCCGGCGCCGTCTGGCTGTTTCGCGGCGACAGGAAGGGGGGCAAGGCCGGGCAGAGCGAGACCATCGCCGTGCCCATCCGGCCGCGCTTTGCGGTCGATACCGCCGATGGCGCGATCGATGCGGCGCTGGCCGGTGCCGGCATCGCCCGCATCCTCTCCTATCAGGCGGCGACCGCGCTTGCCGACGGCCGGCTGGTCGTGGTGCTAGAGGGCGCTCAGCCGGAGCCGCTGCCGGTGCATCTCGTGCATCTGGGGCAGGCGATCATGCCGCTGAAGATGCGCGCCTTTGCGGAATTCGCGACGCCGCGGCTACGGGCCTGCCTGGCACACCCGCCGGGGGCATGACGCTCGCCTACCAGCGGAGCCAGAAGCGCCCCATCAGCCCGCCGAGCATCGTGCAGAGCACGATGCCGAGCGTGTACCAGAGGGCGACGAAGGGGAGGCCGTTTTCGATGCAGCCCCAGCTGTAGATCCAGGCGCCGAGCGCACCGGCGGCAAGGCCGGCAACGGTGCCGGCAAGGGTGGGGGAGGTGGGCGCGCTCCGGCGCAGGAACCAGAAGGTCGCCGCCAGCAGCGGCGCGCCGGTCGCAAGGATGATCAGCGGGCAATAGAGTGCGGATATGCCCATCACCAGCCGGTGGCTCTCGTCCGGGGAGGTCGCCTGCCGCATCTGCAGGACGGCGAGCGCGACCAGCAGCGCATAGACGATCGCGACCTTCAGCGCGCCGCCGAGCGGCCGCCCGCCGGGCCGCGCGACGGTGAGCAGGGCACCGAGGCCGATGAGGCCGAGCAGCAGCGGATAGGCGGACTTGACCCAGAAGGCGGGCACGAAGACGGCCGCGCCAAGATCCGGCCGCAGCCCGTGGCCGAACAGAATGAGACAAGCCGAGAGCGCCAGTCCGGGCACCAAAGCGCGGGCGAGAAGGCCTGCGAGCGCGTGCCTGTGCACCGGCCGGAGATCGCGCACGAGGTCCTCGATCAGTTCATTCGTCTTTGTCATGATCGCCTCTCAATCGTGCCGCCAGTGCCTTGATCCCTCTGTGAATGCCGACCTTGACCATGCTTTCGGACCGTCCCGCATGCAGCGCGGCCTCGGTGATCGACCGGCCGTCGAGCCGCACCTGCCGGATCGCCTCCGCCTGCCAGGCGGGAAGACCGGCAAGCAGCCGCTGAATGTCCATCTGCGCGGACACCGCATCCTCGCGGTAGCCGTCCGGCATCTCGTCCACCGCCTCGAGCCCCACATGGCCGCGACCGCCCGTCCTGCGGTGATGATCCACCAGCTTGTGGCGGGCGATGGTGAAGAACCAGGCCGTGAACGGCCGGTCGCGATCATAGGTGATCCGGCGCTGGTGCAGCGCCAGCAGCGTCTCCTGCACCAGATCGTCCACCTCGCTCCTGTCCGACCGTCCGAGGCGCCGTCCGTAATAGCGCTCCAGCAGGTGTCGCAGCACGTCGAGCAGGCAGCGATAGGCCGCCTCGTCCCCGTCGAGGGACAAGAGCATCAGCACCTTCAACTCGGACTCGGTCACATCTGGCATGTCTCTGAAGGGCTCATACGGGGAAACGTCGAAACGGTTACAGCGCTTTTCGAAAAAAGCGAGCGAATTTCCAGCGCGATCACGTCCGCGTGATGGCTGTAACCGGATCGGGCTTCCGTCCGAATGAGCTTTCCGTGAGCATCGACGCAGTCCGCGTCCTGCACCTCAAGAGGAGATCCATCATGACCCATCGCATCATCGCCGTCACCGCCGCCGCCGTTCTCGGCCTCGCTCTCTCGTTCGGCGCGGCGCAGGCCGAAACCGCCACCGACGCCATGAAGAAGCCGGACGCGATGAAGACGGACAGCATGAAGACCGATGCCATGAAGCCCGCCGCCATGAAAAACGATGCCATGAAGCCGGATGCCATGAAGGGCACCAAGGCCGACTGCGCCCACAAGGCGGGCATGGAAAAGGACAGCATGAAGAAGGCCGACATGATGAAGGGCTGCGACGCCATGTAGGCATCGCCGCCGCAGTGATCCTCGTCGTTCCCCGCTTCGTACACGATATCACGAGCCGGGGAACGACGGTTCCGGCCCGCCTTCACATCCGCAAGGCAGGCCCGGAGATCGTCCCGATTTCGCCGACCTCGGAGGGAACGTCATGTTCGGCTCATCTTCCACCCCATCCGGCCAGCGGACGCTGATCCGCCGTCACAGCCTGACCGTGCGCCTGTCGCACTGGCTGAACGTGCTCGCCATGACGGTGCTGCTCTTCAGCGGATTGCAGATCTTCAATGCGCATCCCTCGCTCTATTGGGGCCAGTACGGTGCCGACGACGATCCGGCCGTGCTCTCCCTGCAGGCCGTCGACGATGACGGCGCGCTGAAGGGCGTGACGCGCATCGGCAGCCTCTCGCTCGACACCACGGGCGTGCTCGGCGTGTCCACTGTCGATGGCGAGCCGACCGTGCGCGGCTTTCCGGCCTGGATCACGCTCCCGAGCTATCAGGATCTCGCCACCGGCCGGCGCTGGCACTTCTTCTTTGCCTGGGCCTTCGTTCTCAACGGTCTGGTCTATCTCGCCTACGGCCTGGTCTCGCGTCATTTCCGGCGCGACCTCCTGCCGACCAGAGCCGAGCTGGCGCCCTCCCATCTCGGGCACGAGATCGCCGATCATGCCCGGCTGCGGTTTCCCAAGGGCGAAAAGGCGCGGCATTACAATGCGCTTCAGAAGCTCACCTATCTCGCCGTCATCTTCCTGATGCTTCCCGGCATGATCCTGACCGGCCTGACCATGTCGCCGGGCTTCAACGCCTTTGCGCCCTGGCTGCTCGATCTTTTCGGCGGCCGGCAGTCGGCCCGCACGCTGCATTTCCTCTTCGCCACTTCGCTCGTCGCCTTCGTGCTCGTCCATATCGCGATGGTGCTCGCCTCCGGCGTCGTCAACAACATGCGCTCGATGATCACCGGTCGTTACGCGATCCGCACGGATCCATCGCCGGCATCCGCGTCAACGGCATCGGAGATCGCGCCATGACCAGCCTTTTGACCCGCCGCCGGTTCCTGATCGGCTCGACGCTCACCGCCTCGGCCCTCGGCCTGACCGGCTGCGACGGGCTGGCGGAGGATGGCAACGTCCAGTCCGTCATCCGCATGGCCGAGCGCCTGACCATGGGAACGCAGCGCTTTCTCATCGGCGATACGGCACTCGCCCGCGAGTTTCGCGCCGAAGATCTCTCGCCGACCTTCCGCGCCAATGGCAGCACCATGCCGGACGGTGCCGAGTACCAGGCGCTGCTCGCCGGCGGATTTGCACAATGGCAGCTGAAGATCGGCGGGCTGGTCGAGCATCCGGCAAGCCTGTCGCTTGCCGCCCTGAAGGCGATGCCGGCGCGCACGCAGATCACGCGGCACGATTGCGTCGAGGGCTGGAGCGCCATCGGCCAGTGGACCGGCGTGCCGCTCGGCGCGGTGCTGAAGGCCGCGGGCCTGAAGAAGGAGGCGCGCTACATCGTGTTCCATTGTGCCGACGAATACGAAAAGACGCTCGACGGCAGCGGCTGGTATTACGAGAGCATCGACCTCGTCGATGCCTTCCACCCCCAGACCATCCTTGCCTATGCCATGAACGGCCGCGATCTCGAGGTGCCGCACGGCGCGCCGCTGCGGCTGAGGGTCGAGCGGCAGCTCGGCTACAAGCAGGCGAAATATCTCATGCGCATCGAGGCCGTCGCCGATCTGAAGACGTTCTATGGCGGCAATGGCGGCTTCTGGGAGGATCGCGGCTACGAATGGTATGCCGGGATCTGACGGGCCCTCGATGAATTTGTTTTCGTTCGTTTTTTCGGGAGATGGATTGTCATTTCTCCCGGAGAGACGCCCAGCGGAACCGGTGGATAACCCCCCGCATGCGCCGGACCTGACGACAGGGGATGAATAAGGAATGACACATGACCTACGTCTCGAACATCAGCACCGCAGCGCTCGCCGGTATTGCCCTGGCGGCCCTGCTCGGCACGACCGTCCAGGCGGCCGACCAGATCCGCGTGCGCGGCACCGTGGAAAGCCTTGAGGGAAACACGCTGTCGGTCAAGACCCGCGAGGGGACCGCCGCGACGATCCTGCTGAAGGACGGCTGGAAGGTTTCCAGCGTCGCCAAGGCCTCGATCGACGACATCAAGACCGGCGATTTCGTCGGCATCGCCTCGCTGCCGACGGCGGAGGGCGGCGACGGCGCGCTCGAAGTGCTGATCTTCCCCGCGGCCATGAAGGGCACGGGCGAGGGGAGCTATGCCTGGGATCTGAAGCCCAACAGCTCCATGACCAACGCCACCGTCGCCAATGCCGTCAAGGCGGTGGACGGCCAGACGGTGACCGTGACCTACAAGGGCAAGGAAAAGAAGATCTCGATTCCCGCGGGCACGCCGGTCGTCACCTTCGCGCCGGCCGTCGAGGCGGACCTGAAGAGCGGTGCGACCGTGTTCGTCCCGTCCGAGAAAGCCGCCGACGGCACGATCTCCAGCAGCCGCGTCGTGGTCGGCACCAATGGCGTCCAGCCGCCGATGTAAGGCGAAAGCGACGTCAAGCGGCCGCCCGGTCTAGTCCCTGATCTCGATCCCCGCCTCGTGCGCGGCGGCGATGAAGGACAGCCGGGCGGCTTCCGCCGACTTCTTGCCCTTCATCGCGGCCTCGAGCGTCAGAAGCGCGGCGTCGAGCGCCGGGCCGTCTTCCAGAGGCCAGTCTTCGATCAGGGCCCAGGAGGCCTGCTGATTGTTGGTGATGGTGGTGAACGTGCCGGGTCCTTCCAGCGCGAGCGACACGCCCTTGTTCCAGTCATTGCTCAAGCGATCGTCTCCAGATGCGGGTAAAACCCGCTGTCTAGAGCAAATCCCGCGACAGTGCGACGCGCTTTTGCATCCGGAGCTGCGTGAAAACAAGGGCTCCATCGGCCGGGAGGCCGGCTTCTCTCACGCCGCCGCCATCAGTTCGGTCTCGCTCCGGTTGAACATGCGTTCCAGATTGAGGAAGCAGATCATGCCGGTCGGCTGGACGATGATGCCGTCGGAATAGGCGGTCGCGGCCGAGGTGGTGACATCGGGAACCGGCTGGAGAAGATCGGCCGGGATCATCAGAATGTCTGAGACCTGATCGACCAGCAGCCCCATGGCCATGCCGTGCACCTCGGTGACGACGATGGCGCTGCGCTCGGTCGGCTCGGCACCCCGCATGCCGAGCTTGAGCGCGAGGTTGATCACCGGAATGACCGTGCCGCGCAGGTTCATGACGCCGAGAACTTCCGGCGGTGCCTGCGGGATGGGGGTTGCCGGTGCCCAGCCGCGAATTTCGCGGATGGTCACCGTGCGGACGCAGAATTCCTGCTCGTGAAGCCGGAACGCGATGATTTCGAGCATGCCGTTGGTGGTCGTGTCACGCATCAGAATTCCTTCCATCCTTCGTTCGCGGCGGCCGTGCTGGCGGTGCCGGCCATTGCGCCCGCGACTTTGCGCGGACGGGATTGTGCGGGAGCCGGGGCGCGCTGCGGCGCGTTCGCGGCCTTCATGCTGGCAGCGGTCTGGCGCAGCGCCTGGACCGGCGAACCGCCGTCACCCAGGGCGAACTGGCCGATGAGCTGGCGGAGCGTGCTGCTCTCGGTGGCGAGCGTCATGCCGGCAGCGCTGGTTTCCTCGACCATGGCGGCGTTCTGCTGGGTCACCTGGTCCATCTGGTTGACGGCGATATTGACCTCGCTGAGACCGACCGACTGTTCGCGCGCCGAGGTGGCGATCGAGTCCATATGGGTGTTGATGGTGACGATGTAGCCCTCGATGGTCTGCAGGGCCTTGCCCGTCTCGCTGACCAGCTGCACGCCGTTCCTGACCTCGACCGAGGAGTTGCGGATGAGCTCCTTGATTTCCTTGGCGGCCTTTGCCGAGCGTTGCGCCAGTTCGCGCACCTCCTGGGCGACCACCGCAAAGCCCTTGCCGGCTTCGCCTGCCCGTGCCGCCTCGACGCCGGCATTCAGCGCGAGAAGGTTGGTCTGGAAGGCGATTTCGTCGATGACGCCGATGATGTTCGACACCTCGTTCGAAGACGCCTCGATCTTGCCCATCGCATCGACCGCCTGGGCGACCACCTGGCCGGACTGGCTGGCGCTGGCATTGGCCTGCACCGCGACGGCCCGGGCTTCCTCGGCACGCTTGGACGAGTTCGAGACGTTGGCCGTGATCTGGTCGAGCGCGGCGGCGGTTTCCTCGAGAGAGGCCGCCTGCTGTTCCGTGCGCTTGGAGAGATCGTCCGCACCGCGGCTGATCTCCTGGCTGCCGCCGTCGATCGAACCGGCGGCCTGCGCGACCGAGCGCAGGGTTTCGCCGAGCTGGCTGACCGCATTGTTGAGATCGTGGCGCAGCGCTTCGAAGTCCGGCGAGAAGGGTTCTTCGAGCTGGAACGTCAGGTCGCCGGAGGCGAGCCGCCGCAGGCCGCTGGCAAGACCCGATGTCGCCTCGTTCAGGCGTCGCTGGGCGGCGGCTTCCGCCTCGGACGTCAGCCGGACGCGGTCGGCCTCGGCCTGCCGGCGGGCGGCTTCCGCATCCCGCTCCAGCTGCGCGTTGACGATGGCCGCCTGGCGGAAGACCTCGACGGCACCGGACATTTCGCCGATCTCATCGGCGCGTCCGGCACCGGGGATGGCGATGTCGGTGCGTCCCGCGGCCAGTTCGCGCATGGCGTCGTTCATGCCGCGCACGGGGCGAACGAGCGCGACGTTGAGGACGATGAGGGCGAGAAGCGAGACCAGCAGCATGCCGGCGCCGCCCGCGATATTGTTGAAGCGACCGGAAGAGGCTGCGGCCTCGGCCGCTGCGGCACGCTCGCCCAGAAGGCTCGATTCGACATCGACCATCTCGGCCACGGTGGCGCGGATGCCGTCCATCGAGGCCTTGCCGGCGCCGCTCGCCGCGATCGCACGGGCCTGATCCCGCGTCGCCGGGTTCGCCATCAGAGCGAGCTCGGGCGTCGCGATCTTCTCGTGCCAGGTGGCGACGAAGGTTTCGAGCGTGTCGAGGCGCTTCTGCTGCGCCGGATTGTCCAAGGTGAGGGTGCGAACGGCTTTCAGATGTTTGGCATAGGCCTCGAGGCCGCCCTTCTGGGGCGCCAGGAAGGCTTCGTTGGCCGAGACCAGGTAGCCCCGCAGGCCGGTTTCCTGGTCGACCATTCCGGCGGTGATGCCGTTCAGAGCATTGATGACCTTGTAGGTGTGATCCGTCATGGCGGCCGTCTGCTCGAGCTTGGTGAGCGAGGCATAGCTGGAATAGCTGACGCCGATGGCGATGAGGATCAGAAGGGAGAGGGTCGCGGCAATCTTCGTGAGGATACGGAGGTTGTTGAAGGAGGACATGGCAGCTCGCTATTCGTTTATCTTGTGCTGACGACGGGGTCGGGGGCAGACGATAGATCAACCGTAGTGGGCACGACGTCAGAGCCGCGAGGGGACGGACCCGTCTGATCGCCGATAACATGCGTGATACCTGAAATACGATAAGAAGATGTAAACGCGGATCGAGAAGAACCCCCACGTGTGTAGCGGGTCCATTTCTGCCCGTGCGCTTGGGTTTCGCCCTAGGGTTTCGCGCTGGGGTTTCGCGCGGGGGCTGTAGCCCGCGAAAAGCGCACCAACGCAAACGGGCACCCGTGAGGCGCCCGCTGCTCGTCCTGTCCAGCCGGATGTCGCGGTGGATTATTCCACGGCGACGGTCTTGCCGGCTTCCCATTTGTAGACCGAGAAGCTCTGCGAGGTGAGGTCGCCGGTCTCGCCATAGGTCAGGTCGCCGATCGCGGTCTTGATCGGGGTGCCATCCTTCAGCGCCTGCGACACCGCTTCCGCATCGTCGGTGCTGCCGGCCTTGGCGATGCCCGCGGCGATGACCTCGACCGCGGCATAGGCGTTGAGGGTGAAGGCCTCGACCGGGATCTTCTTCGCCGTGAGCGCATCGGCGGCGGCCTTGCTGTCGGCGCTCTTCAGCGCGTCGGCCGCATTGGTGTAGATCGTGCCGTTGGCGTCATCGCCGCCGGTGGCGATGAATTCGCTGTTCGACAGACCGTCGCCGGCGATCAGCTGCACGGAGAGGCCGGCATCCTTCATCTGGCGCACCAGCAGCCCGGCTTCCGGATGGTAGCCGCCGAAATAGAGAACCTCCACGCCGTCCGCCTTCATGCGCGTGACGAGCGCGCTGAAATCCTTGTCGCCGGCGGTCAGCGCGTCGTTGAAGATCTCCGTGACGCCGGCCGCGTTGAGCGAGGCCTTGAACGCGTCGGCAAGGCCCTTTCCGTACTGGCCCTTGTCGTTGAGGATCGCGATCTTCTTGTCCTTGAAGTTGGCGACGACGTATTTTGCCGCCACATCGGCCTGCTGGTCGTCGCGGCCGCAGGTGCGGAAGACGGTGGTCAGGCCGCGTGCGGTCAGTTCCGGCGATGTCGCGGTCGGGGTCACCATCAGCGTGCCGTTCTCCGCAAAGGCGACGGAGGCGGGGATCGAGACGCCCGAGGTGACCGGGCCGACGACGAAGCGGATGTTATCGGCGATCAGCTGGTTGGCGGCGGAAACGCCCTGCTTCGGCTCGCCGGCGTCGTCGGCGATCTTCAGCACGAGCTTTTCGCCGTTGACGCCGCCCTTCTTGTTGATCTCCTCGACGGCGGTTTCCGCGCCGTTCTTGATCTGCGCGCCGATGGCCGCGACCGGTCCGGTGAGCGGGGCGACGAGGCCGACGGTGATATCGGCGAAAGCGGCGGGTGCCGCGAGTGGCGAAAAGGCGAGCGTGGCGGCCAGCGCCGCGGTGATTGTCTTGAAACTCATGTCCGTCTCCTTGGAACGCGGGCCTCCCAGTCCGCGGGGTGATGATGCACCGAGCCTTGCCCTCGCTCGAATGCCGCGCATTCGACCTGGAGGGACACGAGGGCATGGCCCCCGGCCCGCGCTGCGGCCATGTTTGGCTCGCAGCGTTAAGCGTCAGATTTCTAAAAACATTCGCTCTGTCGCGCAAGACGATGACCGGAAAGGCGCGCTGATCGGGACCGACATCTCACAGCATCGTGACCGGAAGCCGGACCGGCACGTCCCTGCGCGGCAGATCGATTTGGACCGGAGACTTGCACCAGCGATGCCGGAGACGATGCCGCTCTTTGGTAAAGCATATGTTTCAGAAATAATTAAGCATGTACTGGTAAAGCATTTTCTACGGCCTCGGCGAGATGACGCGTCTGGTCCGTGCTTCGTGGCGCGTGCTTTGGTTCGCCTTTGACCGAACGACGCGACAGGGGTCGCCCCGGCATATGATTTGCTAGCGGTCAGCCTTCAATGGACATTTCGCTCCGGGAGGAAACAGACGTGAAACACATTTCGATTATCGGAAAATTCCTGCTGATCATGGCCGGTTTCGGCCTGTTCTCGTTGGCGACGACACTCTACTCGGCACGCCAGATATCGGCGATCAACACGGATTATTCCGGGCTCATCTCCGGCGAGCAGTCAGCCGCCCTCAGCATTGCCCGCTCCAATCGCAGCCTGCAGGCGATCCGGGCATCGATCGGCGACTTGCTGATTGCCCGGACCAGGCAGGCCAACGATGCCGCTGCCAAGGAGCTGGACACCAACAAGGCCGCCTTCGTCACCTTCATCGACAACGCTGCAACCGCGCTGCCGGAGAAGACGGAGATCGCGACGTTGAAAGCCGCCAGCGTGGCCGTCATCGAGACCACCTGCGCCCCGGCGATCGCTGCGGCCCGTGCAGCAACGTCCGACGCGGAGATCAGCGCCTCGCAGGCGAAATACCTCGCCGAGTGCCAGCCGGCCTTCTCCGCCATGACCCCCCGTCTCAGCGCGCTGGCGAGCGAGATTTCCGACGGCGCGGCAAAGGTCAGCGACGCGCTGTCGGCAACGGCCGCAACGACCATTCTGAAGACGGTCGGCATGGTCGTCGGCGGTCTGCTGGTCGTCATGCTGGCGGGGTACCTTGCCATCCGGGCCTGGCTGGTCCGCCCGATCAAGGGTCTCTCGCAGACGATGGAAACGCTGGCTGAAGGCAAGCTCGACGCAGAGGTCGCCGGCATCGACCGCCGCGACGAGATCGGCGGCATGGCCAAGGCCGTGCAGGTGTTCAAGGACAACGGCCTGCGTGCCCGCCAGCTGGAACAGGACGCCGCGGCCTCCCGCAGTGCAGGCGAGATCGAGGCGGCGCGGATCGCCGAAAGCGACCGTCTGCGGGCCGAGGCGATGGCGCAGGCGACATCCGGTCTTGCCGACGGGCTGAAAAACCTTTCGAGCGGCGACCTGACATTCCGCCTGACGCAGCCCTTTGCCGCCGACTTCGAAAGCCTTCGCTCCGACTTCAATGCCGCCGTTTCGCAGCTTTCCGAAAGCTTGCGCTCGGTGGCCGACGCGACCGGCTCGATCGACAGCGGCGCCCGCGAGATCAGCCAGAGCGCCGACGATCTCTCCAAGCGCACCGAACAGCAGGCCGCCTCGCTCGAGGAGACCGCAGCGGCGCTCGACCAGATCACGGTCAACGTCTCGCATTCCTCCAAGCGCACCGAAGAGGCCCGCAACGTCGCCATCGAGGCCAACCGCTCGGCCCGCCATTCCGGCGAGGTCGTCGCCAGCGCCGTGACCGCGATGCAGCGCATCGAGGAATCCTCCAGCCAGATCTCGTCCATCATCGGCGTGATCGACGAGATCGCCTTCCAGACCAACCTTCTGGCGCTGAACGCCGGCGTGGAAGCCGCCCGCGCCGGGGAGGCCGGCAAGGGCTTTGCGGTGGTGGCGCAGGAGGTTCGCGAGCTTGCCCAGCGCTCCGCCCAGGCGGCCAAGGAGATCAAGGACCTGATCCGCAACTCGTCGACCGAAGTCAGCACGGGCGTGAAGCTGGTGCAGGAAACGGGCGAGGCGCTGAAGGTCATCGAAGCGCAGGTGGTGACGATCAACACCCAGCTCGACGCCATCGCCACCTCGGCCCGGGAGCAGTCCGTCGGACTTGCCGAAGTCAACACGGCGGTCAACCAGATGGACCAGGTGACCCAGCAGAACGCGGCGATGGTGGAGGAATCCACCGCGGCCAGCGCCACGCTTGCCGGCGAGGTCAACCGCCTGCGCGAGATCATCTCGGACTTCCGCCTCGGCAATTCGGGGTCTGGTTCGGGTGCGCGCGCCGCGGCACCGGTTCGCAAGCCACAGGCGGCAAGGGCCGAGCACAGCCCGGTCGCCTCGCCGGCCCGCCGGATGATGGCGAAGGTGGCCGGCGCTGTCGGCCCTGGCGGCGGCGCGGCAGCGGAAAGCTGGGAAGAATTCTAGGCCCGGATCTCGCTAGACCTTCGAACGCAGGAAGGAGGGCGACGAAAGCTGCCCTCCTTCGTCGTTTCTGGAAGACCTAACGCGCGGCTTCCACCGTCACCGTGACCTTGCCGGGACGGTCGAAGATCGAGACGTCGCCGGTGACCTGGCCGAGACGCACGATGCCCGGCGGCGGAACCTGGCCGTCGCGGTAATAGATGACGAAATCGCCGGAGCTCCAGAGGCCGAGCGAGCCGGCGGCAAAGGCGCGCTGGCGCGGCGCCGCGGGCAAAGCGCGCGGCAGGGTGCCGGTCTTTTCCTGGCGCAGATGGTCGTCCATCTCGATCGTCAGCGGCAGCATCGCGAGAAGCGCATGTGCGGCGGCATTGTCGGCGAGCTCGGCGGTGACCTTGCCCCAGTCGGAGGTGATCAGGATGCGGCTCTCGGCCATGGCGGGTCCTCCCATCGAAAGCGTCAGCAGAATGGCGGCATAGGCAGGCGCGGCGAACCAAGTCATGTCCGGTCTTCCTTGTCTGTCAGATCGTCCGGAGATCGATATGGCGGCGGCGGCGCCGGATCGCCGCCTGCCGCCTTTTGGTTGCGGATCAGGCCAGATGCCGGTCGAAGAAGCCCTTGAGCTTTTCGAACGGGATCAGGTCCACGCGGTCGTAGAGATCGACATGGCCGGCACCCTTGATCCAGACGAGTTCCTTCGGCTCCGAGGCACGATCGTAGGCGTCCTGGCTGAATTCCTTCGAATGCGCCTGGTCGCCCGAGATGAACAGCATCGGGCGCGGCGAGATCGTTTCGATATCGTTGAACGGGTAGAAGTTCATGAACCTGGTGCTGCTGCTGAGGCTCGGCTTGGTCGTCGTCTCCCTGGTGACGCCGACCGGGGTGAATTCGCCGCGCGGCGTGCGGTAGAAGTCGTAGAATTCGCGCTGGATCGGGTCGGTTTCTGCCGTCAGGGCAAGCGTCGTGCCGCCGATATAGTGCGGGTCCGCGCCATCCGCCTCCGCCCAGCGCTGCTCGGCGGCCGTGGCGATGAAGGCCTTGCGCTGCTCGACCGTCTGGGATTTGTTCAGCGCATCACGGAAGGCGGCGCCCATGTCGTACATGCTGAGGGTGGCGACCGCCTTGATGCGCGGATCGATCTTGGCGGCGCTGATGACGAAGCTGCCGCTGCCGCAGACGCCGATCGCGCCGATGTTGCCGCGATCGACGAAAGCCTGCGTGCCGAGGAAATCGACGCCGGCGCTGAAGGCTTCGGCATAGGCTTCCGGAGAGACGAGATTGCGCGGCTGCCCCTCGCTCTCGCCCCAGAAGGGCAGGTCGATCGACATCGCGACGAAGCCCTGCTCGGCCATCTTGGTGGCATAGAGATTGGCGCTCTGTTCCTTGACCGCCCCCATGGGGTGGCCGACGATGATCGCCGGATGTTTCGCCGCCCGGTCCAGATCTTTCGGCACGAACAGGTTGCCGGCAACCGTCGTCCGGTCCTGGGTCTTGAAGGCGACCTTCTGCAGGGTCACCCGATCGCTGGTGTAGAAATTGGAAGCGCCGTTGGACATGTCCTGAGCCTTTGCGGTGGTGCTGTCGAAAAGCGAGATCGAACCGAGCGCGGCGATGCCGGCACCCGTCATCTTGAGCAGGTTGCGACGGTCGATGCCCGTCGCCTGCATCTCGGCGCGCGTTTGCGTGTCGTCGGAGAGGATGTCTTTCGTCATGTCGATGGGTCCTTGATGGGTGAGGGTTATCGGCGGGAATGCCAGGCCGCCGCGGCGAGAAGGGAGGAGCCGGACAGGAGCACGGCGGCAAACAGGAAGGTCGTCCACCACCCCGCGGCATCGAACAGCATGCCGCCGGTGGAGGCGCCGAGCGTGATGGCCAGCTGGATGGTCGCCACCTGCAGGCCGCCGCCGGCCTCGGCATCCTCGGGCATGGTGCGGCTGAGCCAGGTGCCCCAGCCGACGGGCGCCGCCGTGCCGAACAGTCCCCAGCCGACGAGCAGGGCCGCGGTGGCGGTGACGGAGGATCCGAAGGCGATCAGCCCGAGCGCGATGGCGGCCATGACCAGCGGGATGGCGATCAGCACGGGAAACAGGCGGGTTCCGAGCAGGTTGCTGACGAGAGTGGTGCCGACGACCCCGGCAAGGCCCATGAGCAGCAGGAGAAGCGAGAGCGTCTCGATCGACACCGCCGTCACCGTCTCCAGAAAGGGGCGGAGATAGGTGAAGAGTGCGAACTGGCCCGTGAACAGCAGGAGGATGGAGGCCATGCCGAGCGCGACCGGACGGCGCAGCAGAAGCCGGAACACGTTCGCCGAACGCCTGTCGGATGCGGCTGCACCCGTGCCCGTTTCCGCGCGACGCGGCGGCAGCGGCGGCAGGCTGATCCACTGCCAGACCAGCGCCACCAGCGCCAGAGGCACCACGGCGAAGAAGGCGCCACGCCAGCCGATATAGTTTCCGAGCAGGCTGCCGAGCGGCGCGGAAATCGTCGCGGCGATGGCATTGCCGGCGTTCAGCATCGCCAGGCCCTTGGGCACGGACTCTTCCGGCACGAGCCGCATGACGATCGCGGTCGACATCGACCAGAACCCGCCGATCGCGATGCCGAGCAGCGCGCGCCCGATCATCAGGACGAGATAGTTCGGCGAGAACGTGACGATCGTGCCCGAGATCACCAGCAGCAGCGAGAAGGCGGCGAGCACCAGCCGCCGGTCGATCCTGCGGGTGAGGCCGGCCACGAAGAGGCTGGTCAGCACCGCGAAGATGCCGGAGATCGAGATCGCCTGTCCCGCCCGGCCTTCGCTCACGCCGAGTTCGGTCGCGATCGGCGAGAGCAGGCTGACCGGCATGAACTCGGAGGCGATGAGGACCGCGACGCAGAGCGCCATGGAAATGACGGCGCTCCAGGCGGCAGCCTTGGGGACAGTGGTGTTCGCGCTTGGGGACGCTTCCTTTGGGCCGCGTTCGTGTGGCGCAAGATCGTGTGTGAGGGCATGGTCTGTCATGCGGGACAAGATAAACCGAATGCAGTTCCGGAATTAGCCGTTGCAATCCGCATGGACTTATCGATGATGGACATCAATTAAGACGGCAGAGCGGCGGGAACGGGCGGCCATGAAGCGCGAAGATCTGAACGACATGCTCTGGTTTCTCGCCGTTGCCGAGGAGCGCAGCTTTACCAAGGCGGCGGCAAAGCTCGGCACGTCGCAATCGACCATCAGCCACACGATCAAGAAGCTGGAGGCCCGGATGGGCCTGCGGCTGCTCACCCGCACGACCCGCAGCGTTGTTCCGACGGACGCCGGCGAGCGGCTGATCCGCTCGCTCGCGCCGCGCATCGAGGAGCTGGAGACCGAGATCGACCAGTTGATGGAGATCCGCGACAAGCCGGTCGGCTCGGTGCGGATCACGCTGTCGGACCATGCGCAGGAGAGCACCGTCTGGCCGAAGCTGCGCCCGCTCCTGCTCCAGTATCCCGATATCAAGGTGGAGCTGAACAGCGACAACGGCTTCCGCAACATCGTCGAGGAGAAGTTCGATGCCGGGGTCCGGCTCGGGGAAAGCGTCGACAAGGACATGATCGCGGTGCGCATCGGCCCGGACTGGCGGCTGGTGGCCGTCGCATCGCCCGCCTATCTCGCCACGCGCGAGGCGCCGAAGACGCCGCAGGAGCTGGTCGGCCATGTCTGCATCAACCACCGGCAGGCCCGGGCCGGCGGTCTCTATGCCTGGGAGTTCGAGAAGGACGGCCGCGAGGTTCGGGTCCGGGTCGACGGACAGCTGACCTTCAGCACCTCCTTCGCCATGATCGATGCGGCGGTCGCCGGCTACGGCATCGCCTATGTGCCGGAAGGCCTCGTCACGGCCGAGATCGCCGCCGGCCGCCTCGTCCAGCTTCTGGACGACTGGTGCCCGCTGTTTCCCGGCTACTATCTCTACTACCCCAGCCGCCGCCAGAACTCGCCGGCCTTCAAGATCGTGGTGGATGCGCTGAAGGCTTGAGAGCCGCAGGAAACACGCACACGAAGAAAGGGCCCCTCGTGCGAGGAGCCCCTTCGGTAATCGGTACGTCAATTATTACTGAACGATCTGGACGACCTGGCCCGTCTGCGGATCGACGATCAGGCGCTGCTGGTCGACGATGGCGTAGGAGTAGGCAGGGTCTTCCGGGATGGGGGTGAGGACGACGGTCTGCGGCACGCGCTTGCCGACCACGATCGGCTCCTCGACGACGACGCGCTGCGTCGGCATGGGCTGCTGGCGGACATAGGTGATGACGCGTTCCGGCGGCGGGTCGATCGCGGCACCGGCGATGGCACCGACGGCGCCACCGACGACAGCGCCGACCGGACCGCCGACGACGGCACCCGTTGCCGCACCGCCGGCCAGGCCGGTGACCGTGCCGTTGCCGTCCGCATAGGCAGCGGTGCTGAAGCCGAGCGACAGGACGGCGAAAGGAATGAGAAGAGCGGTTTTCATGGGGTCTGGTCCTTGTGATGTTTCAAAGTGCGTTGGTCTTGTTCTTGTCGTGTGGTTCGGGACGGAAAGGCTTTGCCCGGCCTGTTGGTTCCGGCTCGGGACTTCAGTCCATGCCGGGGCACCGGGACTTAGGACTTAAGTCTGACGCGCCTTGGAAGTCCGCGGTTTTGCGGCTGGATCGGTCAGGAAGTTCGAACATAACGCCGGTAAACCGCGCCAGCCGCCGGACCGAAAAATCGCGTTAACCACCATCCGCAACCGCGGCTTTACGAAGACGATGTAAGGATGTCCCAAAGGAATCTTTCATGCGTCTCGTCACCAAATTGAACGTTGCCCTGCTTGGCGTCGTCGCGGTTTCCGCCGTTCTCAACTTCGCCACGCTGCGGCTCGCCGTGCTCCCCAGCTTCTCCGCTCTCGAGGAGCAGGCCGCCGAGCGCAACCAGACCCGCGTGCTGGAAGCCATCCAGCTGCAGAAGGATCAGGTCGCCAACAGTGCCGGCGACTATGCCATCTGGGACGATACCTACGATTTCATGAAGGGTGCCGGGCCCGACTATCAGGACAAGAACGTCACCGCGGACTCGCTGAAGACACTCGGCGTCACCTTCTTCGTCGCGATCGATACCGCGGGGCAGGTCGTGCTCGACAGCGGCTTTGCGCAGGACGACGCAGACGAGCCCCGGCCGGTGAAACTCCTGCCGACGACGCGCCTGCCGCAAAACAGCCCGTTCCTGACCGAGCCGCAGGGCTTGGCCATCCGCTCCTCGCTGATGCAGACGCCGGAAGGCCTCGCCGTCATCGGCTATTCGCCCATCCTGCGCTCCGACAGGTCCGGCATCCGCGCCGGAACGCTCGTCCTCGGCCGGCTTCTCGACATGGACGCGATCCGCTCGGCGACGCGCGTCGATTTCGATCTGGTGGCGACCTCGTCCTTCCCGACGCGGCCGATGTCCGAGAGCGGCCGGACGGTCGACAAGATCGATCCGCTGCTCGGGCCCGATGGCCGGGCCCTGGCGATGATCCGGTCGCACACGCCGCGCGACATCACCGCCGTCGGCGAACAGACCATCCTCACGACGCTGCTCCTGCTGCTGGCCGGCGCGACGATCCTGTTGATCGCCCTCGGCGTCATCCTGCGCCTCATCGTCATCCGCCGCATCGAGACGCTGCGCTCGCACCTCCTGTCGGTTGCCGCGAGCGGTCATCTCGATCCGATGCGGGAAGACGGCAAGGGCGACGAGCTGAGCGAAACCGTGGTGTCCTTCAACGCGATGGCCCGGCAGCTCGATGACCTCCGGGCAAAGCTGCGGCGGCAGGATTACGACCATGGCGCCGCCGACGAGGCCGCCGGTCTCCTCCACAATGTGCGCAATGCGCTGAGCCCCATTTCCGTCGTCGCCTGGGGCCTTGCCAAGGCGAATGCCGCACCATGGAAGCAGAACCTGACCAAGGCATTGGACCAGCTCGGCGAAGACGGGCTCGCGCCCGACCGTGCGGCCAAGCTTCAGCAGTTCGTCGCCCTGTCGTCGGCCCGGCTGATGGACGAGGACCGGGCGCGGCAGGAGGAGGTGGGCTCGCTCGTCTCCATGCTGCGTCATGTCGACGATATCCTCAAGGACCAGGACCGTTCGGCCCAGCGGGAACGCGTGCTCGATACGGTCGATCTCGCCGCCTCGCTGCGCAATGCCCTGCCGCTCATCGAGCGCCGCGATGGCATCGCCGTCGATGTCGGCGATCTCGAGAGCCTTGCAGCCCTCGGCCATCGGGTTCCGCTCGAACAGGTTTTCGGCAACCTGATCGTCAATGCGGCCGAAGCGATCGACGCCTCCGGCAAGGGCGCCGGCACGGTGCGGATTGCCGCACGGTCGATCACCGATGGTGCGGGGACAGGGAGCGTGGAGCTGACCGTCAGCGACGACGGCGTCGGCATCGACGCTGCGAACCGAGACCGGCTGTTCGAAAAGGGCTTTTCGACCAAGAGCGGCGGCAAGCGCGGCGTCGGCCTGCACTGGTGCGCCAATGCCGTGAATGCCATGGGCGGCCGCCTGTCGGTCGAAAGCGACGGGCCGCAGCAGGGCGCCACCTTCAGGATCACCCTGCCGGCCGCTCTATCAAGACGAGACGCAGCATGACCGTATCACCGACACACGGCAAACGCCGGATCCTGATCTGCGACGACGAGGCGGGCATTCTCGATGCCTACCGGCGGATCTTCGCCGACCTCGTCGCATCGGCCGGGGACGAAGAGGCGAGCGACTACGACGCCTTGTCCGCCGACCTCTTCGGCGACGAGCCGGTTGCCGGCGGCATCGGCGTCATCGACGAGATCGTCACCTGCCGCCAGGGCGAAGAAGCCGTCGAGGCCGTGCGCGCGGCCAAGGCCGCCGGTCAGCCCTTCGGCGTCGTGTTTCTCGACGTACGCATGCCGCCCGGCATCGACGGCGTCGAAGCCGCCCGGCAGATCCGGGCGATCGAGCCGGTCATCAACATCGTCATCGTCACGGGCTATTCCGACCATCGTCCGGCCGAGATCGCCGGCGTGGTGGGAACGCTCGACCGGCTGTTCTATCTCGTCAAACCTTTCGATGCGGACGAGGTGCGCCAGATGGCGACCACGCTCGTCAACCGCTGGACCAGCGACAGCCGGATCGCGAGCGAACTTGCGGCCCAGGTCGAGGCGCTGGAGGCGTTGAACCAGGCGCTGCGAGCGAGCGAAGCCTCCGCCCACCGGGCCGCCCGCCGCGATTCCCTGACGAAGCTTTTGAACCGCACCGGGCTGCAGGAACAGTTCGACCTGGCCCGTGACCGCGCGAGGGCGAGCGGCGCGAGGCTTGCGCTTCTCTATCTGGATCTCGACCGCTTCAAGCGGGTCAACGACACCTACGGCCATGGCGTCGGCGATCTCTTGATCTGCGAGGTCGCCCGGCGGCTGTCTGCGGCGGTCCTCGACGAGGGTTTCGTCGCCCGTCTGGGCGGGGACGAGTTCGCCATCGTCTGCGAGACGGCGCGGCTCGAACCGCTGCTGGCCCGCGTGCTTGCCATGGCCGAGGCGCCGTTCGTCACGGGCGCGCATCATCTGCCGGTGCCGTTTTCCATCGGCTATTCCCGCGAGAGCGACGGCGCGGAGACCGATCTGCCCGAGCTCATGCGCCAGGCGGACGTCGCGCTTTACGTCGCCAAGGATGCGGGCCGCGGCGTCGCCCGCGCCTTCGATCCCGATCTCGACCGGATCTTCCTGCACGACCAGATGATGGCGCGCGACCTCAAAGCCGCCATCGAGACGGAAGGGCTCTGTCTGTTCTACCAGCCGCTGATGTGCATCGACGGCAAGACGGTGACCGGCGTCGAGGCGCTGCTGCGTTGGCAGCATGACGGTTATGGCCCCATTTCGCCGGACATCTTCGTGCCGATCGCCGAGAAGAACGGCCTGATGGGCGAACTGGGCGACTGGGTTCTGAGAACGGCCTTTGCGGACGCACGGGCGTGGCCTGACGTTACCACCTCGATCAACCTCTCCGTTCTGCAGTTCGCCAGGCCGGATTTCGCCGCGACCGTGCTGACGCTTGCGCGCGACATGGGGGTCATGCCCGACAAGATCGAGTTCGAGATCACAGAGACGGCCATGACGAACGATACCGCCTCGTTCCTTGCCCAGGTCGAGGTGCTGCGGCTCGCCGGATTCCGGTTCGCGCTCGATGATTTCGGCAGCGGCTATGCCAGTATCGGCTATCTCTCGCGCCTCAATTTCCACAAGCTCAAGATCGACCGCTCCTTCGTCAGCGCATTGACCACCAAGCCGGATGCCGACAGAATGATCCGATCGATCGTCAACCTCGGACTGGCCATGGGCTTGACCATCACGGCGGAGGGCGTCGAGGATGTGGTGCAGCACGATATCCTGAAGGCGGTCGGTTGCGACCAGCTCCAGGGGTTCCTGTTCCACAGGCCCTGCTCGCGCGGCGAGGTGGAAAAGATCCTGAACCTTGCCGGCGCAGGCCGGCAGCATGCGGCCTGATGTGACAGGGCGAGCGCCGGTGCGCCGGAGACGGAAAAGCGTCGGCGGTTACTTGCGAACCGCAGCCTTGTCGGTGCCGAGCTGGCTGGAAAAGGCGACGAGCGCGTCGGCGACGCCGTAATTCGGCGTGCCCTTCAAGGTTTCGGAGAGCGCGAGCACATTGGCCTTGTAGTGGTCGCCCTTCAGCGTCCCCGTCTGCTCGAAGGTGGCGACCAGCGCCAGAAGCTGCGCCTCGTGCAGGAGATGGAACTTCTCGATCTCCTGAAACGGGTCTTTTTTCTCGTCCTTGGCCATGACAGGTCTGCTTTCTCAAAAGGTTGGTCCGCGCTCGTTTCCCCGCCGCCCGCAGGGGGTTCCCGCCGCCCGCAGGGGGTTCAACGGCGGCGGGGAGACGAGGCGATCAGGTGCGTTTATTCAACGACCTGAACCACGGTGTAGGTCTGCGGGTCGACGATGACCCGGCGTTCGTTGACGACGGTATAGGCATAGGTCGGGTCGTCGGCGACCGGGGTCAGCACGACCTCGCGCGGGAGCGGTTTGCCGACGACGATGTCCTGCTGGATGCTGACATGCTGTTCGGGCATGGGCTGGCTTTCGACATACTGCACGACGCGCGCCGGCGGCGGATCGATGGCCGTGCCGGCAATGGCGCCGACGGCACCACCGACGACGGCCCCGACCGGGCCTCCGACGACGGCACCTGTAACCGCGCCGCCGGCGGCACCGGTCACCGTGCCCTCCTGCGCCTGGGCCGTGCCGGCAAGGCCGCCCGCGAGGCCGAAGAGAGCGGTCGTGACGATGAGGAGATTTTTCATGAGATCCATCCTTTCTGGTCGTTGCGATGCCCCTCAACGGGGTTCGCACCACCCCGTTCCGCCGCTCAGACCTTTGCCCTCCGGCCTCCGACTTTGGTCCCACGGGCGCCGCTGCGAACAGATATCGCGCGGGGAGATGCTTGCGCTTGCCTTGGGACGACCGCATTCCATGTAATCGTCCACTGACATGCCGGCCGCCGCCGGCGGATGTTGAGGACCCATGCGCCGATATACGTACAGCACCATCCGGGACCAGATCCGGAAAATGACCGATCGCTGGAATGCGCAGTCGCTCGCGCGGCAGTTCTTCATCGCCGGCGGGGCGGTGGCCCTGGTTGCGATCGGGCTCGTGGGGGCCTTCGTCACCAACCTGATCGAAGCGACCGTGACCCGCAATTCCGCCGCGGCAACCGCGCTCTATGTCGACAGCATCATCGCGCCGATCCTCCCCGATCTGAAGACCACGGTCGCGCTGGACGAAACCGTGGAGCGGGCGCTGGACGAGACCCTGAGCCAGGGCGCGCTCGGACAGCGGCTGATCTCGTTCCGGCTGTGGCGCAAGGACGGCACCGTGCTGTACTCCAACGACAAGGCGCTGATGGGCCGCACATTCGCGCCGAGCGCCGATCTGCAGCGCGCCTTCTCCGGCGCCATCGTCGCGCATTTCGACCATGCGGACGACCCGGAGAGCCTGGCGGAGAAGGCGACGGGCAAGCGGCTCCTGGAGATCTACAATCCGGTGCTGCAGCCCTGGTCGGGCGAAATCGTCGCCGTTCTCGAATTCTACGAAGTGTCCAACGAATTCGAGAACGATATCCAGACGGCCCGGTTTTCCACATGGGCCGCGGTCATTCTGGTGACCCTGCTGTTCTTCAGCGTCCTGTCGCTCATCGTGTTTCGCGGCAACCGGACGATCGAGCGCCAGCGCGTGGCGCTTGCCGATCGGATTTCGGAACTCTCGACGCTTCTCGCCCAGAACAAGGCGCTGAGCGCCCGCGTGCAACGCGCCTCGCAGCGCACCGCCGCGCTCAACGAGAATTTTCTCCGCCGCGTCGGGGCCGACCTGCATGACGGGCCGGCGCAACTGGTGGCCTTTGCCGGGCTGCGCATCGACAGCGAGGTGCTGCTCGATCCTTCGGTATCGCGCGGTCGACGAGAGCAGGAGATCACCGCGATCAAGGACAGTCTCGACGAGGCCATGCGCGAGATCCGCAGCATCTGCACCGGCCTCGTCCTTCCCGATATCGAGGCGCTCGGGGTCCACGAGGTCGTCGAGCGCGCCGTCCGCGCCTATCGCCAGCGCACGGGCGCGCGGGTGGCGCTCGTGCAGGAGACGCCGGCCGAGCTGCCGGCGCTCTCCACGGCCATGCGGATCTGCGTCTACCGGTTCGTGCAGGAAACGCTCAACAACGGCTATCGGCATGCGCATGCCAAGGGGCAGAGCGTGCGGCTCGATGTAACCGGGAGAACGGTGACCGTGGAGACGGCCGACCAGGGGGCGGGGTTCGACCCGTCCGCGGTCCAGCCGAGAAGTCTCGGGCTTGCGGGCCTGCGCGAACGGATTGAAAGCCTTGGCGGTCAGTTCAATATACAGGCCACGCCGCAAGGCACCATTGTCACGATGCGCCTCGCGCTGGAGGAGGGGGAACAGATATGACGCAGACGATCAGCATTGCCGTGGTGGACGATCATCCGCTGTTTCGCGAGGGGGTCAGCCGCAGCCTCAATGAAATCGGCGGCTTTCGGATCGTCGGCGAGGGGAGCAGCAGCGCCGACGCCGTCCGGCTGTCACGCGAATGCGCCCCCGACGTCATGCTTCTCGACATTTCGCTGCCCGGCGGCGGGCTGGAGGCGATCGAGCCGATCCTGGAAGACTGTCCGACGCGCATTCTGATCATGCTGACCGTGTCGGAAAGTGCCGACGATCTGAAGACCGCCATCCAGCGCGGCGCCAAGGGCTACGTGCTGAAGGGCGTGGGCTCGCGCACGCTGGCCGAGATCATCCGCACCGTCCATTCTGGCGAAAGCTACATCGCGCCGGCGCTCTCCTTCAAGCTGGTCGCCGACATGACCGAGGCGCATGCCAAGCCCGCCGATCAGGACGCGCTGGCCAGCCTGACGGCGCGGGAGCAGGACGTGCTGAAGCTCGTCGCCTCCGGTCTCAGCAACAAGATGGTCGCGCGCGACCTCAACCTGCATGAAAAGACCATCAAGCATCATATGACGCGGATCTTCGTGAAACTGAACGTGAAGAACCGCACCGAGGCAGCGCTTGCCATGCGGGATGCGCATCTTTCGCGCTGATGACGGTGGCGGATCGACCGTCGCAACCGTCGCCTCTGACATCACCGGGCCGCCAGCCGCCTCAACCGGTCGCGATCCGCGCGCGTCGCGCGGCGATCGACGACGATGCGCCCCTGCGCGTCGCGCATCACGTAGCGCCCACGGGCGAGCTGTTCCCGAAATCCGTTGCGGTGGCGAACGCTTAAAGCCTGACCATCGGTCCCGTCATCCTCCGGCCTCGTGAAGGCCGGGAGGCTGGTGGCCGGCGCCCGGGTGGAAGGACCGGCTTCCGCATTGCTGTTTCCTCCGGTCCTGCTGCCCGCCGCGCCGTTATTGCCCCGACCACCGCCGTTCCCGCCGCCATTGCCGTTCCCGCCGCCGTTCCCGTTGCCGCCGCCATTGCCTCCGCCGTTCCCGCCCCCGTTGCCGCCACCATTCCCGCCGCCATTGTTACCGTCCTTGGCAAAGGTCGCGGCAGCGTCGAACGAGAACGCGCTGTCCAGCGCGAAACGGACAGGGGCCACGGCCAGAAGACAACCCAGCATGCCGGCAAGATACAGATTTCGGTTCATCATCTCTCTCCGGATCCCGGCGCATCCTGATCTTTGCCATCCTACGTCCCGCAGCCGTGCTTGGACTACACCGGGAACGCCGTCTCATCCTGCCATGCCCCATTATAGGGGTTCCGTTTGAAGCCTCTGCGATGCCCATGGTTCCATTTGCGGGCCGGCATCCAACCAAAGACCGTCCCCGCCCGACCAAGGTCTGATGCCGGACGGGACGGAAGTCCCGGCCCGGAACCGTCGCGGACCGCACGCGCAACCGGTCGAACAGTGCGCGGCCTGTAAGGAAAGACGTGCGGCGATCCCGATCGGTTTCGCCCGCGTAAGACATGCCCGTTTAAGACAGGGCGGAGGACGCAAGCCCGCCGCCGCCGATCGGGTGTAAACCCTCGATGTCCCCCCGGATTCAGTCCCGGTTCATCTTCCAAGCGTCATATCGGGCTTGGAGAAACGCTATGACCGACACGTTCAATGATCAGAAACCGCCTGCCAAACGCCGCCTGCCAGGGCTGCGGCTCAAGCGGGCTGCCGGCGGCCTGACGGTCCTGATCGGCATGAGCTACGCCATCGGCAGCTTTGCGGCGCACGCGCCGAGCGATGTCGGGATCGGCGCCAGTTCCTGCGCGGCCACCATCGAAATGCTCGGCGACGCCCATTTCGATCGCATCGTCACGGCCTGGAGCTCCGGCTTCATCAGCGGTTCGAATGCGGACCCCGTCGGCGATCCGTCACGGCAGCGCGACATCGCCACCGTCTCGGAAGCCTCGATCCTGCGCCACGTCCGAACCTACTGCGCCGCCAACCCCACGAAAACCCTGGCCTCCGCCGTGGAAAGACTGTTCGCCAGCCTGCCGGACTATCACTAGCCGCCGGCCAGGGCCGTCGATGTCGCCTCATCGACGGTCCCCGCCCGCGATCCTCGTCTCAGCGACTGTAGACCGCCGTCATGCGTGCGCTGCCGATCGTGTTCGCGCCGATCATGAAGCCCGCCAGCGCATTGCTGGCGTTGTCGGGCAGGTCCAGACGCTCCGTCGACAGGGCGTGCACCGTGAACACGTAGCGGTGGACGTTGCCCGGAGGCGGGCAGGCGCCGCCGAAGCCGGCCACGCCGTAATCATTGGTGATCTCGACCGCCCCTGCCGGCATTGTCTTGCCCCCGCTCGCGCCCAGGGCGAGGGAGGTCACGGAGGCCGGGATGTTCACGACGTTCCAGTGCCACCACCCCGAGCCGGTCGGCGCATCCGGATCATAGGCGGTGATCGCAAAGCTCTTCGTGCCCTGCGGCGCGCCGGACCAGGACAGTTGCGGCGAGCGATTGCCGCCGTCGCATCCAAAGCCTTTGAAGACGAAGTCGGAGGCAAGTTGCGCGCCTTCGGCAATGGACGTGCTGGACAGTTTGAAGTCCTGCGCGCTGGCCGTGGTGCCCATCAGGGTTGCCAGCAGCACGCCGGCGAGAGAAGCGGTCTTCAGCATGATGATATGTCCTTTCGAGACGATTGATCATGCTGTCTTCGATAGATCGCCGTCCGTCGTCGCGCTTCCGGCGAGCGCTCAAAGACTATCGAAAAACGATCATTCCTCCGCGAATCGGATCATGCGCGGCGTAATGCCGAACCTTTTTCGAAAGGAGTCGGAAAAATGCGACGGGGTTTTGAAGCCGCAGTCCAGCGCGATCTGCGAGATCGGAAGATCCGTCGACTGCAGCAGGGTCAGGCCCTTCTCGAGGCGGGTGTTGAACAGGATCCGGGCGAAACCGGGCCCCGATCTCGCCAGCCATCGGCGAAAGCTCGCCTCGCTCATGGCAAAGTGTCCGGCGACCTCCGCCACCCGCCAGGGATGGCCGAGGTCCGTCTCGATCAGCCGCCGCACCTTGCCCCAGGGCTGCTCCTCACCCCGCTTCGGCAGGGAGACCCCCTTCTGGCGGAGCCAGATCAGGGGTTCCAGAAACCGATGCTGCCGGATGGCCGGCGGCAGGTCGTCCCTGCCGAGCGTTTCCTTGATGAGATCGAGGATTTCGGACGGGCGATGCGCCGCGGCGCGCAGCACCTGGATGCCCGGCGAAGTGGCGCGCTGCGGCTGGTCGGCAAAAACCCTATCGACCAGATCATGGGGAAAACACACGCCATCGGCCCGGTAGCGCGCCTTGAGGATCGGCCGATTTTCGAGGGTCACCACGGAGCCCGGCGGGAAAATCAGCACATCCCCCGCCTCGCCGATCACCTCCCCGTTCGTCGGGCATTTCACCCGTTTCGATCCGGTTTCGATGAAAAAGAGGAAGGTCTGTGTAAAATACAGGTCCGTAAACGTCGCGGACGTCGCTTGGGTGACCGAGAGAATGGACACGCCGGACCCTGCCATGTCCATGCCGGCGCCCTGATCCTGTTTGTCGTGCTTCACGGGCAACCCTTGTGACGGAAACCTCTGCGCTCCCCCCGTTGTGAACCCTCTCGCGCCCTCGATCAACGGCATCGACACGCCGACAGGGGTTGAACGGCGGCATCCCGAGCCCTCCGTGGTTCAACACGTTGGCCTGGGAAACAGCGATCCGTCCCATGGTCAAGGGCCGGTGGGACCTTCGTCTGTCGCCTCTCCGTTACTCTCCCTTCTTCCAGACCGCACCGAGCAGATCCGTCAGCAACGTGCGGGACGAGGGCGGCAGGGCGCCGAAGAATTCCCGTTCGTGCTCCAGCATGACCTGCTGGGCGTCTTCGGCGGCCCGCCGGCCGTCTGCGGTCACGGTCAGTCCGAAGGATTTTCCGCCGATATGTTGCCGCTCGATCAGGCCGCGTCTTTCCAGCGAGGCGGTCAGCGGCACCATGTTCGCCCGCTGGATCCCGAGGATCCGGCCGATCTCGCTTTGAATGATGCGGTCGTTGCCGGCGATCAGGATGATGACGGACGCTTCGCTCGGGGTCAGGGCGATCAGCGAAAGCCTTTGGGCGAGCACGCCCATCAGAAAGCTCGAGGCCCTTCGAAGCTGATAGCCGAGATGGTCGTCGAGGGGATTGGCGGGCGTCGTGGAAGCGGGGGTGGAAGCGGGCGTGAGCGAAGGCGTGACGTCCGGTGACGCGTCTTCGGACGACGGGGCGGCTTCGATGCGGGTCATGTCCCGACCCTAGAAAATTTCGCTTGCCAATTCAAATCAAAATGTCATGCTATATAACATATCATGAGACGGGAGGCTCACTGGTCATGAATTTTGCACACAAACCAACGCGATCGGATCGTCACGCCACGTTCGAGCGGCTCAATCCGCTCGATGGCACGGTGGCGACGGTCGCAAGCGCCTGCGATGTCGACGATGTCGGCGCAATTGCCGAGAAGGCAGAGGCGGCGTTCGCGGTCTGGAGCCGCTTCGGGCCGAATGCCCGGCGCGCGGCCCTGTCCAAGGCGGCGGCGGCACTGGAGGCGAGGGCCACCGATTTCATCGCGGCCATGATGGCGGAAATCGGCGCAACCGAGGGCTGGGCGCGGTTCAATATCATGCTGGCCGCCGGAATGATCCGCGAAGCGGCGGCGATGACCACCCAGATCGGCGGCGAGATCATTCCGTCCGACAAACCCGGCTGCCTCGCCATGACGGTTCGCGAGCCGGTCGGCGTCATTCTCGGCATCGCACCGTGGAACGCGCCGATCATTCTCGGCGTCCGGGCGATCGCCATGCCGCTCGCCTGCGGCAACACGGTCATCCTCAAGGCGTCGGAGCTTTGCCCGCGAACGCACAGTCTCATCGTCGCGTCCTTCATCGATGCCGGCCTGCCGGACGGTGCGGTCAACATCGTCACCCATGCCGCGGCCGATGCGGGTCCTGTCGTCGGCGCGCTGATCGACCATCCCGCCATTCGCCGCATCAATTTTACCGGATCGACCGCCGTCGGCCGGATCATCGCCAAGCGGGCCGCGGAGCACCTCAAGCCGGTTCTCCTGGAACTGGGCGGCAAGGCGCCTCTCATCGTCCTCGACGATGCGGATCTTGACGAGGCGGTCAAGGCCGCCGCCTTCGGCGCCTTCATGAACCAGGGCCAGATCTGCATGTCGACCGAACGCATCATCGTCGTCGACGCGGTGGCGGAGGCTTTCGTTGCCCGCTTTCAGGCGAAAGTCGCAACGCTCGAGGTCGGCGATCCGCGCACGGGAACCGCGCCGCTCGGCGCCGTGGCGGATCTCAAGACCGTCCACCACGTGCAATCGCTTGTCGACGACGCCGTTGCCGCCGGAGCCACGCTGGTCAATGGCGGCACCGCGCAGGGCGTCCTCATGCCGGCGCATGTCGTGGACGGCGTGACGCCGGCTATGCGGCTGTTTCGCGACGAGAGCTTCGGCCCGGTCGTTGCCATCGTCAGGGCGCGGGACGAGGACCACGCCGTCACTCTGGCGAAC
This sequence comes from Rhizobium sp. PP-F2F-G48, assembly GCF_004342335.1. Lineage (NCBI taxonomy): Bacteria > Pseudomonadati > Pseudomonadota > Alphaproteobacteria > Hyphomicrobiales > Rhizobiaceae > Rhizobium > Rhizobium sp. PP-F2F-G48. Next base: position 226,695 of record NZ_SLVH01000008.1, read on the forward strand.
GACACCGAATACGGCCTGTCGGCCGCCGTGTTCACGCGCGACACCGCGCGTGGCCTGCGTGTCGCCCGGCGGATCCGATCCGGGATCTGCCACATCAACGGACCGACCGTCCACGACGAGGCGCAGATGCCGTTCGGCGGCGTCAAGAACTCGGGCTATGGCCGCTTCGGCGGCAAGGCCGGCATCGACGCCTTTACCGAATTGCGCTGGATCACGCTGGAGACCGAGGGCGGTCACTTCCCGATCTGAGTCCGTCCGGAAGACACGGGACACGCGCCAAACGAGACGACGTCCAGGGGTATGGCCGGTTGCGAACCGGCAAGCCTCAAGGAGGTCGGCTGTCTTCAACACCGTTCATCGGACGACCGTCGTTCGTCACTGACCGTCATTCGTCACTTAAGGAGAAATGCCATGGATCTGCATCGGCAGGAGCAGGACACCGTCACGTTCGAGATCGTGGATCGGGTCGCCTGGGTCAGTTTCAATCGTCCCGACAAGCGCAACGCCATGAACCCCGCCCTCAATCGGCGGATGATGGACGTGCTGGACGAGCTCGAATTTTCCGAGGAGGTCGGCGTTCTCGTCCTGACCGGCGAGGGGACAGCCTGGTCCGCCGGCATGGATCTCAAGGAGTACTTTCGCGAAACCGAAGGGCAGGGCCTGCGCGGCACACGCAAGGCGCAGCGGGAGAGCTATGGCTGGTGGCGCCGGCTGCGGTGGTACCAGAAGCCCACCATCGCCATGGTCAACGGCTGGTGCTTTGGCGGCGGCTACGGCCCGCTGTTTGCCTGCGATCTGGCGTTTGCCGCGGAAGACGCGAAATTCGGTCTCTCCGAAATCAATTGGGGCATCCTGCCGGGCGGCGGGGCCACCAAGGTCGCGCTGGAGCTGACCGGTTTCCGCAACGCGATGTACCATGCGCTCACCGGCGAGAACATCGATGGCCGGAAGGCCGCCGAATGGGGCTTCGTCAACGAGGCCCTGCCGCTCGACCGGTTGAAGGCCCGCGTCGAAGAGGTCGCACAGGTGCTTCTCAAGAAGAACCCCGTGGCCTTGAAAGCCACCAAGGATGCCGTGCGACGGGTCGGCACCATGACCTATGACGAGGCGGAAGACTACCTCGTCCGCGCGCAGGAGGCCGCCAACAGCTACGACAACGAGGGACGCAAGGAAGGCATCCGGCAGTTCATCGACGAGAAGAGCTACAAGCCGGGTCTCGGCGCCTACGACCGGTCGAAGTCGAAAGCATAGACCGGGAGCTGTCAGGGATCAGTGGAATCCGGTTGTCCCGAAAAGACAGACGACGAGACGAGAATCGCGTGTCCGCATCGGCCCGGGAGACGATGCGGACCCGTCAACGGATGCAAGGAAAGCCGCCGCTCCGATGGAGGCGCGGCTCTGTGGAGGAGAGACGACTGTGGATCAAGATATCCGGTTCCTGCCTGCAAACGCCATCGGCCGCTTGCTTCGTCCGGCCTCCGTGGCGATCATCGGTGCCTCCGACAAGCCCGGCGCGCTCGGCGCCTCGGTTCTGGCCAATCTCGACCGTTTGCGGTTTCCCGGCGAGATCTATCTCGTCAACCCCAACCGGGAGGAGATCGGCGGTCGCGCCTGCCGGAAGGCCATCGGCGATCTGCCGGAGGGTGTCGACGTGGCGATCCTCGCCATTCCGCGCGCCGCCGTTCTCGACGCCGTGACGGCGCTGGCGTCGCGCAAAACCGGCGCCGTGGTGATCTTCTCGGCCGGTTTTGCCGAGGGTGGGCCCGAGGGATTGGCCGAACAGCGCGAGATCGCCGCCATCGCGGCCCGCAGCGGCATGATGGTCGAGGGGCCGAACTGCCTCGGCCTCGTCAACTTCGTCGATGGCATCCCCCTGACCTTCATCGAGACGCCCGACATCAGGCTTAACGGCCGTCCGGGCATCGGCATCGTCTCCCAGTCCGGCGCGATCGCCGCCGTCGTGGACAGCACCCTGCTTGCCCGCGGCCTCGGCCTGTCTTTCTCGATCTCGACCGGCAACGAAGCGGCCAGCGGGGTCGAGGACTATGTCGACTATCTGATCGACGATCCCCATACCCGCGTCATCGGCCTGGTGGTCGAGCAGTTCCGCAAGCCGGCGCGCTTCCTGCAGGCCGCGCGGCGCTCAATCGCGGCGGGGAAGCCGATCGTTCTCCTGCATCCCGGCCGCAGCAGCGCCGCGCGGGAATCGGCTGCGACCCACACCGGCGCCATGGCGGGCGACTATCAGGTGATGAAGACCCGTGTCGAGCGGGTGGGCGTCACGCTTGTGGAGACGCTGGAGGAGTTCGGCGACTGCCTGGAACTGACCGCCCGCTACGGCCGGATCGGTGGCGGGGGTGCGGCGGTCGTCGGCGAATCCGGTGCCTTCAAGGCGTTGACGCTCGATCTGGCCGAAGCGCTGGCCCTGCCCCTGCCGCAGATGACCGACGAGGACAGTCCCGATCTTCGCGCCGCCCTGCCGCCCTTCGTGCCGGTCAGCAACCCCGTCGATCTCACAGCGCAATCTCTGGTCGATCCGGACCTGTACCGGCGCACGCTCGCCGCTCTTCTGGCCGACGATCGTGTCGAGACCATCGTGCTCGGCATCATCCAGACCGACGCTGCGACCTGCACCCTGAAGTTCCCCTCGATCCTCAGCGCCATCGAGGACCTGAAACCCGCCAAGCCGATCATCGTCGCCGGCCTGGACGAGGGCGCGCCGATCCCGCCCGCCTATGTCGAGGGCCTTCGCGCCCTCGATATCGCCTATTTCCCATCCACCGACCGGGTGATGCGGGCCGTGTCCAGGCTTTCCGAACGCGCCCGCCGCACGCTCGCCGTGACCGACGCCGAGCCGATGCCGCTGGCAGCCTTGCCGGCCGGTCCGGCCGTCCTTCCGGAATACCGCGCCAAGGACCTGCTGCGGCAGGCCGGGTTCGTCTTTCCGGACGGCGCGCTCGCTACGACGCCGGAAGAGGCCTGCCGGCGCGCCCGAGAGATCGGCTATCCCGTCGTCCTCAAGGCGCAATCCGCCGACCTCTCGCACAAGAGCGATGCCGGCGGGGTCTTGGTCGGTCTTTCCGACGACGCGGCCGTCGCGAAGGGCTGGGCCGAGCTGTCGGCCAACATCGCCCGCCACCGGCCCGGTCTGGTTCTGGACGGGGTCCTTGTGGAAACGATGAGCCCGCGCGGGATCGAACTGATCGTCGGCGCACGCAACGATCCGGAATGGGGTCCCGTCATTCTCGTGGGCTTCGGCGGCGTTCAGGCGGAAATCCTGAAGGACGTGCGCCTGCTCGCCGCCGACCTGACGGAGGAGGCGATCGTCGCGGACATCGGACGGCTGAAATGCGCCGCCCTTCTCCACGGCTTTCGCGGGGCCGCGCCTTGCGATGTCCCGGCGGTGGCCGACATCGTCGGCCGGCTCGGCCGTCTTCTTCGGGCAGAACCGTCGATCCGCGAGATCGACCTCAATCCCGTCGTCGTCTACCCCGGACGCAAGGGCGCCGTCATTCTCGACGCGCTGATGACGCTGGGCGTCTAAGGCCGGGCGACTGACACTGGGCGACTGGGCTGGGCGACGGAGACCGATACCGCAGGAGGGCCCTGCATCCGCGGAGGGCGGGCAGGGCATCCGGTGCCATTTCAACCTTGAGGGAGGAGCAGTCATGACCGAGGATCCGAAACACAGTCTCGCGCAGACGCCGATGAGCCCGATGCAGATCTGGGCCGTCGGTCTCTGCGTCCTGTTGAACGCGCTCGATGGGTTCGATGTCCTGTCGATCAGCTTTGCGTCGCCCGGCATCGCCAAGGAATGGGGCATCGACCGGGCGGCGCTCGGCATCGTCCTGTCGATGGAACTCATCGGCATGGCCATCGGCTCCGTGTGGCTCGGAGGCCTCTGCGACCGGATCGGCAGGCGCGCCGCCGTCCTCACCAGCCTCGTGCTGATGGCCGGCGGGATGTCGCTGGCAGCGACCGCCTCCGGCATCCTGCCGCTGTCGGCCTGGCGGCTCCTGACCGGTCTCGGCATCGGCGGCATGCTGGCAGCGACCAACGCGCTCGCGGCCGAGCATGCCAATGCGAAACGCCGAAATTTCGCGGTCGCATTGATGGCGACGGGCTATCCCGTCGGCGCCGTGATCGGCGGCGCCCTCGTGTCGCATTTCCTGGTCGATTACAGCTGGAGGGCGGTGTTTGCCAGCGGGGCGATCGTGACCGCCTGCTGCATACCGCTGGTCTACTTCACCCTCCCGGAAACCGTGCCGTGGCTCATCCAGCGCCGGCCCGAAGGCGCGCTCGAACGGCTCAACGCCGTCCTGAAACGCATGGGCCGCGCGACCGTCGTCGCCCTGCCGGAACCGGACGGGGAACGCCTGAAGCCGGGTCTCGGGCAGTTGTTCTCCCCGACCTTGATCGTCGCCACCCTGTGCCTGACCTTTGCCTATTTCTTCCACATCATGACCTTCTACTTCATCCTCAAATGGGCGCCGAAAATCGTTGCGGATATGGGCTTCCTGCCATCGGCTGCCGGCAATGTCCTGGTCTGGGCCAATATCGGCGGCATCGCCGGCTCCATCGTCGTCAGCCTCCTCAGCCAGCGCTTCCCCGTGCGGAACCTGACGATCGGCGTCATGGTGATCGCGACGGCTCTCGTCGCCCTGTTCGGGCGCAGCGCTCCGGATCTCGTGCAGCTCTCCATCCTCGCGGCGATCGCGGGATGCGCCACCAATGCCGGCGTTGTCGGGATCTATGCGATCGTCGCCGAAACCTTTCCGACGGAAGTCCGCGCAAGCGGCACCGGCTTCGTCATCGGCATCGGCCGGGGCGGCGCAGCCCTCAGCCCCATCATTGCCGGCTTCCTGTTTGCAAACGGAGCGACGCTCCCGACCGTCGCCCTCGCCATGGGCCTCGGCTCGACCATCGCTGCCCTGACCCTCCTGCTGCTCGCTCTTCGAGGGGCCGGACCGAAGGGCTCGCGGCAGGCTTTGCGGTAGCAGACAGCGACAGAACCGCGCCGACCAAGATCGGTTGCTGTTGCGAATGTTGCATGGCTGATCCATCGGAGGATCAGCCATGCAACGGTTCCGGCAGCGTTCCCGCGTGCGTTGACCTGGCGGAACGGCGGCCACGCGCGAGCTCGGAGATCACGATCGACAAGTGCGGCCCGGCCGCCGCGCCGGGTCGCCCTATTACATCAGAAGGATCTTTCGTGACGCGGCAGGCAGGGATGCTGTGCATTGCAGGGTCACAGGCGTACCCGATGCCGTCGGGCCGCCAATTCTCTCACGCGTCTGCGAGGCAACACGCTTAAATTTTAGACATACTGAATTTAAGTGAATTTTTTTTGATCGCTTGGTAAATTTTAAAGATCTCAAAGACCGGAAGAGGTGGATTCTTCGGTTGGCATGAGCCTTGCATTCCCTGTTCGTAGCAAGAGCGAACAGAGTTCGAGCGCACATAACCCGATCGAGGAAGAGACAGATGACCTTGCTTGAAGTTCCCGTAATTGATCTCAGCCCCTACAAAAACGGATCCGCGGAAGGCAAAGCAGCGGTTGCTGCGAAGATCGGACAGGCGTGCCGCGACATCGGCTTTCTCGTCGTCTCGGGGCACGGTATTTCCGAAGATCTAATCCGCAAGACCCACGCTGTTTCCTCCGCATTCTTCGCGCTGCCGCACGGTGAGAAGGTCAAATGCGACCGCCCGGCCCCGGATCAGGTTCGCGGATATTCGGCTGTGGGCGGCGAAGGCCTGTCCTTCAGCCTCGATGAGCCGACGCCCCCGGATATCAAGGAATCCCTCTCCATCGGACCTGTCGATGTGCCGAGCAACGATCCGTACTACACGTCGGCAAGTGCCGGTCCGCATTTCGCTCCGAATGTCTGGCCGGTCGTGCCCGCCGAGTTGAAAGGCCTCTGGGAGGATTACTTCCGGGCTGTCGATGCGCTCGCAACCGATCTGATGCGGCTTTTCGCCCTCGCGCTCGATCTCGACGAAAATTACTTCGACAAGACGATCGACCGCAACATCTCGATGATGCGCGTGTTGCGCTATCCGCGACAGACGAGTGAGCCTCTTCCCGGCCAGCTGCGTGCGGGAGCCCATTCCGACTATGGCAGCATGACGATCCTGCGGAAGGAACTTGGGGATCGGAGCCTCGAGGTAAAGAACAAGGCGGGCGACTGGGTCGGCGTTCCCGTCATCGAAGGCACGTTCATCGTCAACATCGGCGACCTCATGCAGCAATGGACCAACGATACCTGGATCTCGACGGTCCATCGCGTCGTCAATCCGTCGATGGCATCGGAAGAAAACGTGGATCGCCTTTCCGTCGTCTTCTTTCATCAGCCGAACTACGACGCCGTCATCGCGTGCTTGCCGGGCTGCATCGAGGACGGTGCCGCCGCGAAGTACGAGGCCGTCACCTCGGGCGACCATCTCAAGAGCAAGTTCGTCAAACAGACGACATTCGGCAAGGGCGAAAAAGCCGCCTGATCCATCCTCGTTTGAGGTTGCAGCGCGCAGACGGCTCACCCGTCTGTCGTGTCCCTGCGCGCCTGCGCCTTTCCCCAATTTTCCGCGTCAAGGGTCGATCCCGTGAACCTTTCCTATGTCAACATCTTCACGCAGAACATCGTGTCGCTTTCGGGCTTTTACCGCGACCTGTTCGGATTCGAGGAGATCCCGGAAATCCGGTCTCCGATCTTCGTCGGCCTCAAGACGGGACAAACGTGCCTCGGCTTCAACGCGCAGGATGCCTATGACCTGCTGGGGCTCGGCGAACTTGCTGGCCCGACAGGCGTCAAGTTCCTCTTGAATATCGATGTCGATCAGCCGGAGGACGTTGATCGTCTTGTGCCGGTCGCGGTGTCGATGGGCGCCCAACTCATCAAGCCACCCTACAAGACCTACTACAACTGGTACCAGGCAGTCCTCCTCGATCCCGAGGGAAATGTCTTCAGAATCAACAAGATGCTGTGAATGCATTTGATGCCGACGTCTCGTGCGGTCGGCCAATCCAGGGAAATTCGCGAATGACCAGATTAAAGAAGGCCGTTATTCTCACGGCCGCTGCCTCCATCTTCTCCGCGTCGCTCGCGTCGGCTGCCGAATTCAAGGTGGAGGGAACGCCGAAGGCCGCCATCATCCTGTTCGGACCCAAGAATGACGGCGGATGGAGCCAGGCCTTCGAGGAGGCGCGGCCGGCGCTCGAAGAGGCGCTCGGCGCAAAAATCCCGATGGTCGAGAAGGTGTCCGAGGATGCCGCCTCGATCAGCCCGCCGGTGGAACGCTTCATCCAGCGCGGCTACAACGTCATCATCGGCACCGCCTTCGGCTATTCCGACACGTTCAAGAAGCTGTCGGAAGCCTATCCGAAGGTTGCCTTTCTCAATGCAAGCGGCATCACCAACGGTCCGAACCTTGAGTCTTTCTACGGACGCACCTACCAGAGCCAGTATCTCTGCGGCATGGCGGCGGCCGCCTCTTCCAAGACCGGGAAGCTCGGTTTCGTCGCGGCAAACCCGCTTCCGGTGGTCAACTGGACCATCAACGCCTACGAACTCGGGGCGAAGGCGATCAATCCCGACGCGACCCTGACGGTCGTGTTCACCGGCGCCTGGAACGATCCGGTCAAGGAGCGGGCCGCAGCGTCGGCGCTGATCGACGAGGGGATCGACGTGATCGGCCAGCATGTGGATACGCCCACACCGCAGATCGTGGCCGAGGAACGGGGCGTCTACGGCACGGGGCACCACCGCGATCTGACGGAGTTTGCCGCGAAGGCCACGCAGTGCTCGTCTGTCTGGACCTGGGCGAAGTTTCTGGCGCCGGAGATCGAAAAGATCAAGGCGGGGACCTGGGAGCCGGCACCCTATGGTGCGTTCCCGGGCATCAAGGAGGGCGGAACCGACATTACCTGCTGCGGCCCGGCCGTCTCCGAAGACAACAAGAAGAAGATCATGGCGGCGCGCCAGTCGATCATCGACGGCAATCCGGTTTTCTCAGGGCCTCTGAAGGACCGCGACGGAAAGGAACGTCTGGCTGCGAATGTCGCGATCACCGACGCCGAGTTGTGGACGATGGACTGGTTCGTGCCCGGTGTCATCTCGCAAAAGTAGCGGCGCTTGCCCGGCGGAGGCCGCGAGAGCATTTCCAGCAGAAGCCGGATCGCTTCTGCATCGGACAATGCTGTTGAAACAAAGATCCAGAGCCTCCGCCAGGCTCGTTCCAAACAGTCCGAAAGCATGTCCATGACCCATCCAATTCTGGAACTCGAGCGCGTCAGCAAAACGTTCGACGGTTTCCGGGCGCTCGACGGGGCCAGCTTTTCCGCGGCAGCAGGCGAGATTCATGCTTTGCTGGGCGAGAACGGCGCGGGGAAATCGACGCTGATGAACATCTGCTGTGGGCTCTACACGCCCGACGGCGGTTCGCTCAGACTGGAGGGGCGGGAAACCTACCTCTCCGGCCCCAGGGAGGCTGCGGCTCTCGGCATCGGCATGGTGCACCAGCACTTCAAACTCGTTCGTCCCTTCACCGTTCTCGACAATGTCCTCCTGTCACGGCTCGGCGCCGTCGATCGCATCGCCTCGGCGAAGAGCGAGCGACGGACGGTGATGGCCGCCATCCAGAAACAGGCTGCAGCACTCGGCGCCGCGCTCGACCCCGATGCCCGGATCGACAGCCTGTCCATTGCAGAGCAGCAGCGGGTCGAGGTGGTCAAGGCATTGATCGGCGGCGCGCGCATCCTCATTCTCGATGAACCGACGGCCGTCCTGACGGATCAGGAAGCCGAAAAACTGATGCTGACGCTGCGACGGCTGGCCGAGAGCGGAACGACGATCGTTCTGGTGACGCACAAGCTTTCGGACGTGAAGCGGTTTGCGGATCGCGTGACGATCCTGCGGGGCGGGCGCACGGTCGCCTCGGTGAACCCGAAAGAAACGACCCTCGAGGAGTTGACGCGCCTGACGGTCGGCGAAGCCCTGCCGAGCCTGCGGGATGTGCAGCCGGTTTTCGGCCGACGCCGGCTGGAGACGCTCAGCCTCTCCGTCCAGCGCGCCAATGGAACGAAGGCCGTCGATGCGGTCTCCTTTCATGTCCGGGCGGGCGAGATCTATGCGGTCGCCGGCGTCTCCGGCAACGGCCAGAGCGAACTGACCGAACTGCTGATGGGTCTGCGCCGCGCCGATTCCGGCACGGTTCAGTTCGAAGACGCGGGAGAGGCGGTCAGCGCGGCGGATCCGGCGCGCCTGCGCCAGTTCGGCGTCGCGTTCATTCCAGCCGACCGCTATCGTTATGCATTGGCCGGAGGTCTCTCCGTCGCGGAGAACTACGGCATCGGCAATGTGGTGCGTGGTCTCTATGGTTCGTGGCTCTGGTTGAAGCGCGGCCGTCTGCGCGCAGATGCCGAAGAGGCTCTTTCGACCTTCGACGTCCAGGGCGTCCGGAATCTCTCGCAGAACGCAGCCCTTCTCTCCGGCGGAAACGCCCAGAAGCTCGTCATCGCGCGCGAGTTCTCCGACCCGCCCAGCATCATCGTGGCGCAAAGCCCAAGTCGCGGCCTCGATGCCCGCGCGACGGCTGCCGTGCATGCCCGGTTGCAGGAGGCGGCGGGCAACGGCGCGGCCGTTCTTCTCGTCAGCGAGGATCTGGATGAGGCGATGAAGCTGGCGCACCGCATCGGCGTCATGGCTGGCGGTAAACTTATCGCGGAATTCACGGCGCCGTTCGATCGGCAGGCAATCGGAGCGGCAATGGTGGGTCATGACTGAGAGCATTCCAGATGTAACGAGGCACGCTGCCTCCCTCGGGCAGCGTCACCGCTTCGGCCAGATATCCATCGAGGTCCGGCGCAGCGCCAGCCTCTCGCTGCGCCTCCTTGCGCTTGCGGGCGCGCTCGCAGCAGGGCTCGGACTTTCCGCTCTTGCCCTCGTTCTCGTCGGTGTGCCGGCGGCGAGCCTCGCCGACGAATTCATCACGGCGACCATCCTCGATCCGATGAACTTCAAGGCCGTTCTCGTCCAGGCAGCACCGCTGATGCTGGTCGGTCTCTCCGCCGCAATGGCGTTTCGCGTGCGTTTCTGGAATCTCGGCATCGAGGGCCAGATGATCTTCGGCGGCATCGGAGCGACGCTCGTTTCGCTCCTTCATCTCGGCCCGGAATGGGCACGCCTGCCGTTGATGGGGCTTGCCGCCATGGCATGCGGCGCTCTCTGGGCTCTGATCCCCGCTCTGCTGAAGCTGCGCCTTTCGGTCAACGAGATCATCTCGACCCTGCTGCTCAACTACATCGCCTACTATTTTCTGCTGCATCTTCTCTACGGCGCCTGGAAGGATCAGGACGGGTTCCCGCACTCGCCATCTTATGCCGCTTCCGAGCTCTTGCCGAACCTCGACAGTGGCGTGAGTGTCTCGCTCCTCCTTGCCGGTCTGGCAACCGTTCTCATGGCCTACCTCGTCATGCGCAGCCGGGCAGGCATCTACATGCGCTTCGTCAGCGCCAATCCGGGTGTCGCCCGGGCGTTGGGCGTACCGGTGGCACGGATGGTCCTCATGATTGTCCTGGTCTCGGGCTGCCTCGCCGCGCTGGCCGGCTTTGTCGTCACGAGCGGTCAGGAAGGGCGGCTCACGCAGTCCTTCTTCCCGGGCTATGGCGTCTCGGGCGTCCTGATCGGGTTTCTTGCGCGCAACAACCCGATCGCCGCGGCCATCGTCGCTCTGCTGATGTCGGTGCTTTTCGTCGCCGGCCAGAATCTGCAAGTCTTCTATTCCATTCCCCCGTCGACGGTTCAGCTGATTCAGGCCGTGGTCGTCATGAGCGTCGCCGCCTCGGATTTCCTCGTCATTCATCGCGTCCACTGGATCAGGTCCCGCGCATGACCACATTTCTCATCACGTGGCTTGCCACCGTTCCCCAGCTCGCCGTGCCCTATGCCCTTGCCGCGCTGGGGCTCATCCTGTCCGAGCGCGCCGGCGTTCTCAATCTGACGGCGGAGGGCCTGATGCTCGTCGGGGCGCTGGCCTCCGTCGCGATCCTCCTGACGCTGAAGGTCGACCCGCTGATCGCAATGGCCGGCGGCATGCTGGCGGCCGCGGTCGTGTCGGTTCTCTTCTCGTTCCTGGTCATCGTTCTCAGGGTCAATCAGGTCATTGCCGGGCTCGTCATCGTTTTCTTCTGCCAGGGACTGACGAGCCTCCTCGGCAATCTCTTCGGCTGGACCAGCAAGGCCTTTTCAGGGCTCATGCCTCTCTCCCTTGGGATCCTCGCGGATATTCCCGTGCTCGGACCGATCGTCTTTCGCCAGGACGTCATCGTCTATCTGATGATCCCGATCCTCATCGGCGTGTCCTATCTTCTCCGGAAAACGCGGTTCGGCCTGCGTCTGCGCGCCGTCGGCGAGAACCCGGAAGCCGCCGATGCCATGGGCGTGTCCGTTTCGATGACGCGCTTTCTCGCGGTCACGGCAGGCAGTTCCCTCGTCGGTCTTGCCGGCGCCTATATCGCCGTTGCGAACGTCAAGGTCTGGATTGACGACATGACCTCCGGTCGCGGCTGGATCGCCATCGCGCTGGTGATCTTTGCGCGCTGGAACCCATGGCAAGCGGCTGCGGGCGCGCTTCTGTTCGGGTCGATCCAGGCAATCATTCCGAAACTTGCCGCCGCGGGTGTCGTCCTTCCGCAATATCTGCTGATGACGGCGCCTTATCTGGCCACGCTCGGCGTCATGATCTGGGTGTCGATCCGGCATCTGAACCGCCCCAGCGACGAGCCCGGAGCACTGGGCCAACCCTATGTGCGCGAGGAGCGCCGCTAAGGCGCCTGGCGCTTTTCCGAGACCATCGAGAGAGGCCATCATGAAAGCACGAGTTTACGGGGAGCCGACCGAACTTCCCGACGATTTCCGGGAGTTCACGGCGCTCGCAGGAACGGTCGCGATTTCGATCGACCTTCATCAAGGCCATCTGTCCGAAGATCCGGACTGCCCCTGTCCCGCGCCGCGGGCACGGCAGGTGGTCGAGGGTGTTGATCGGTTCCACGATCGTGCGCGCAAACTGGGGGTGCCGATCATCCATGTGCGCAGCACCCTGCGGCCGGGAGGCGTGGATGACATCAAGGGCATCCCGGCCGCCTGGCGCATGACATTCCCGCTCTTCGTGGGCGATATTCCGAATGCCGACGCACATGCGATTGCCGGCAGCCGCTGGACGGAGTTCGTCACGCGCGTGGAACCCTCCGACTTGATCGTCGACAGCAAGAAACGGCTGTCCGCGTTCTACCCGACGGACCTCGATTTCCTGCTCAGGAACATGGGAGCCCGTCGGGTCGTTCTTACCGGCTGCATGGCCGACTGCTGCGTATTGAACACGGCCTTCGACGCCTCCAATCTCGGATACCGCGTCACCGTTCTCGAGGATCTGGTCCGCGGAACCGACGAGCCTTTGGAAAAGGCCGCACTCGCGATGATCTCGCTGCATCTCGGCGTCGTGACGGACAGTGAGACGCTGCTGCGCGAATGGGAAACCGCGCTGGAGTAAACGCGCGCAGCGGGAGGCCGCCGTATCCATCAAACGGACCACCACATCCCGTTAAAACTCTTAAATGACCTCTTTCGTGTCCTTATCGAACAGGTGGAACTTGGCGTCATTGAACGAGAGATGGACCCTCTCGCCCGGGATCAGCGCCACGCGGGAGCGGAGGACGACGATGATCTCCTGGCCTCCCAGCCGGACGGCGAGATGGGTTTCGGAGCCGGTCGGCTCGACGACGAGCACCTCGGCCGAGATGCCGCCGGTGTCCGCGATGCCGATGTCTTCGGGACGGATGCCGACGATGACGCTTTTTCCGACAGTGTGGCTCATCCCGCCGGCCAACGGAACGCGGCCGGCGCCGTCCAGATCGAGAAAGGCAGCGTCTCGTTCTTTCGCGACAACGCCGTCGAGGAAGTTCATCGCGGGCGAACCGAGGAAGCCGGCGACGAACATGTTCTTGGGGTGGTCGTAGAGGTTGAGCGGCGTGCCGATCTGCTCGATATGTCCGCCCTGCATGACGACGATCGTGTCGGCCATGGTCATCGCTTCGATCTGGTCATGGGTGACATAGACGATCGTCGTCTTCAGGCGCTGATGCAGTGCCTTGATCTCCGCGCGCATCTTGACGCGCAGTTTGGCATCGAGATTGGACAAGGGCTCGTCGAACAGGAAGACCTTGGGATCGCGCACGATGGCGCGGCCCATGGCGACGCGCTGTCGCTGTCCGCCCGACAGTTGCGCCGGCTTGCGCTGGAGAAGCGGCTCCAGCCCGAGAATGCCGGCCGCATGGTCCACCTTGCGCTTGATCTCGTCCTTGGCGGTGCCGGCCAGTTCCAGCGCGAAGCCCATGTTCTGGGCGACGGTCATCTGCGGGTAGAGCGCATAGTTCTGGAAAACCATGGCAATATCGCGGTCCTTCGGCTCCAGTCCGTTGACCACGCGGCCGTCGATGCTGATCGTCCCGCCGGTAATGGACTCGAGCCCCGCCACCATGCGCAGCAGGGTCGATTTCCCGCAGCCGGAGGGACCGACGAGGATGACGAACTCTCCGTCCGCAATGTCGATATCGACGCCGTGCAGCACGGGATGAGCGCCGTAGGATTTGCGAACGTCACGGATCTGAACGGTCGACATGGCAATGTTCCTTCTAGCGCTTCGGCCGAACGCGGATCGCAAGGTTCGGCTTGCCCGGCAGTTCCACCGCGAAGGCCGCATCCGGCCGCCGGGGGCGCAGCGAGGCGCCATGCCGGGTCGGATGGTTGGCGGGAGCATCCACAAGGGTCGCCGGCGTCACCGTCATCTCCCAGATGTCGATCACGTCGACCGCGTAGTCACCCGCCTCCTGCGGCAGACCGGGCGCCCAGATGACGGGCTGATGCTCGCCGAGATAGATATAGGTCACGTCACCATCGGTCGCACCGGACACGCGGCTCCAGGGCCAGTTCGCCTCGCGTGCGATCGGCGTCAGACCGTTCTTCACGTCCTCCTGCAGGAGATCGCGCAGGAAGCCGATGCGCTGCCAGGCCTCCCCGTGGAGGACGCCGCCTTTTGCCCACCAGAGGATGTCGTCCGGATGCATGAAGGTTTCACCATGTCCGGCATAGCCGCCGCGGAGTAGGGTGATCCAGTAGCGGTGGACCAGTTCGCGCGCCGAGATATTGCCCCAGGAGAGCATGATGTTGCCCTCATATTCCGGCTCGTCGTTGACGACCGGTTTGCCGTAGGCTTCGCGCCATTCCTGGGTGCGCTTCACGTCCCAGTTCTGGATGCAGACATGGCTGACCCAGGGCCGGCGGTGGTCGTAATTCGCGTTGACGTCGCCGTTGTGAATGGATTTCAGGTGATGGTAGGGGTCGTTCTCCTCGATGATCTGGAAGTAGCGATCCCATTGGCCCATCGGCTTGGTGTCGAGCAGGAAATCATACTCGTTGGCAAGCGACCACCAGACATTGCGATAGGCGGCCAGACGCGCCGTGAGATAGGCGACGTAGCGATAGTCCTGCTCGGCGCTCATGTCGCAATAGCCCCAGCGATCATAGGGGTGGAAGATGATGATGTCGGCCTCGATCCCGAGATCCCCGAGGGCCTTCACCTGATTTTCGAAGTGCCGGAAGCTCTCGGGATTGGGCCTGTCGAAGTCGAGTTCCCCGTCCGCGTCCCGCTCGTAGACATCATGCAGCGGCTCGTTGATGTTGAACGGATAATCTTTCGGAAAAACGCCCATGCGCATCTTGTTGAAGCGCGCCTGCTTCAGGGTTTCGAGCGTCTTTGCCTGCAGGTCGAGCGGCTGGTGCGTCCAGGCATAGCAGGTGGTGCCGAAGGAGAGATACGGTGTGCCATCGGCATGGGCGAAGTGGTAGCGGTTGGCGACCTGGACAGGCCCGTGCGCATTCGGGCTTGCCGGGCCTGCCGTGAAGGATCCCGCGCGAGCATCGAGTTCCGGCGCTGACGCGCGCGTCACATAGGTCCATTCGCCTTCGTTGTCGGGCATGAAGCGGATCTTGTAGACGCCATCGCCGTCATAGAAGCCGGGCACGCGCACGGTTCGGCTCTTCTGGCTGAAATGGGCTTCGAGATCGACCTCGACGAACGGATTGCCGGCGGACGGCCCGCTCAGGCTGGCTTCGAAGAGGTCCCATTTGGCGATGATGGTGTCGGTCATATCTGCGTCCTTGATGTCCGTTTTCAACCCTTCACCGCGCCGGAGGTGAGCCCGGACACGAAGTAGCGCTGGAAGATGAGGTAGACGATGGCGGCGGGAAGCACCGTCATGACGATGGCGGCATTGAGCTGGCCGTAGTCCCTGGAAAACTGCCCCTGGAAGGCGGAAAGGCCGAGGGGAAGGGTCCACATGTCGCGGTCCTGCAGAAGGACGAGCGCCATGGCGAATTCGTTCCAGGTGGAGACGAAATCGAGGATGAGCAGCGCGGCCAGAACAGGCAGCGACACCGGCAGGAAGATCCGCCGGAAGATCGTGAAGTGCGAGGCACCGTCGATGCGGGCGGCTTCGCTGAGTTCCTTCGGAATGCCGCGGAAAAAGCTCTGCAGGATGAAGACCTGATAGGGAATGCCGAAGGCGAGATAGGGGAGGATGACGCCGGGATAGGTATCGATCAGGTGCAGGCCGTTGACCAGCGTGAAGAGCGGCGCGAGCATAACCTGAAACGGGATCATCGTGCCGAACAGAATCGCCAGCAGCAGCATCTTGCGCCCCGTGAACGGGATCTTCGCCAGCGCATAGGCGGCCATGGCGGAGATGAAGAGACCGAGCGGGACCTTGATCGCGGTGATGATAACGCTGTTGAAGAAGGTGGTGTTGAAGCGGCCGCGGTCCCAGGCGCCGGTATAGTTGGCGAACTTCGGATCGACGGGCGGGGAAAACGCGCTGGTGCCCATGACGGCGGCGTTGGACTTCAGCGAGGTGAAGACGATGAAGACGAAGGGCGCGACCCAGATCAGCGCGACCAGAGCGAGCGAGATCCAGAGCGCCACCAGCACCCAGTCCCGTTGCGGCTTCTCCAGCCGGTTGTCGAAGAGGGAGGCTGAGGTCGCGGTCATTCTTCGGGCTCCTCGGCGTTTCGCGTCCAGCGCAGGTAGGGAATGACGACGGAGAGGGTGATGAGCAGAAGAACGACCGAGATGGCGCTGCCGCGTCCGAAGTCGAAGATCTGCATGGACTGGGTGAAGGCCCAGAGCGCCAGCATCTGTGTCGACTGCGCCGGCCCGCCGCCCGTCAGCCCGTAGATGATGTCGAAGGCCTTGAGGGAGGAGATGATGGCCAGCACCAGAACGATGGTGATGGTGGGTTTGAGTGCGGGAAAGGTGACGTGGCGAAAGAGGCTCCAGCGTCCGGCTCCGTCGATGCGGGCGGCCTCGATCAGCGTCTTGCTGACGCCCTGCAAGCCGGCGAGAAACAGCACCATGGAGAAACCGACGGTCTGCCAGAGATAGGCGACGAAGGCGGAATAGAGCGCGATGTTACGGTTACCGAGCCAATCCTGAATCCAGGATTGAAGCCCGAGGGAGGTGAGAACCTGCCCGAACAGGCCGAAAAAGGGATCGTACATCCAGCGCCACATGGTGGCGACGGCGATGGGGGCGATGATGACGGGCAGGTAGAAGATCGCCCGCAGGCCGTTGCGGCCGAAGATCGGCTGGTTGAGCCCGAGCGCCAGCAGAAGCCCGACGAGCGGCGGGAAGATCGTCGACAGGATCGTCCAGATGACGGTGTTGCGAAAGGCGCTCCAGAACACTGGATCCTTCGTGAAGATGTCGATGTAATTACTGAAGCCGACGAACGTCTTATGGGCATCGAGGCCGTTCCATCGCTGGAAGCTCAAGGCCACCACGTCCACCATGGGGTAGATCGCAAAGACGACGTAGATGACGATCGCCGGAGCGACCAGAAGGGCCGCCTGCATGCGCGGGTCGGAGAAGAGGGATCTAGTCGTCATGAGACACTCCGTGCGAGACAGGCGCTACGGCGCAGGCGTGCAGGGACGCAGGCGAAGGTTACGGAACGGACATGGCCGGCCCTTCCCGAGGCCGGCCTGGCCATGGGCGCCTAGCGCCTGTTGTCGATGAAGGCCTGGAGCTGGCCGCCGGCATCTGCCGCCGCCATGTTGCCGCTCGCCACTTCGTTGATGACCCGAAAATACTCCGTCGTCACGTCGAGCGGGAACGCCTGGTCGCCGTTCATGTAGACCTGCGTATAGGTATTGAAGATATCGACCCATTTCTGGTCGAGGGGACGCAGATCCTTGTAGGCGACGTTCTTGTTGATGGAGGTGGTGCTGAACTGGCCGAGGCTGGCCTGCTGAACCGGCGTCGACATGAAGTAGTCGAGGAACTTGGCGGCCATGTCCGGATTTTTGCTCTTGCTGCTGATGTAGTGGTATTCGGCAAAACCGTAGAGCCGGTTGGTTCCCGTGGGGAAGGGGAAGACGTCGTAGTCGTCGAGGTTCCCGGCTTCCGCCAGCTGCTGCACCAGCCAGTCGCCTTCGAGCATCATGGCCGCACGGCCGCCGACGAAGAGGTTGAACGACTGCGCATTGTCGATGCCCATGAAGGGGCTGAGAATGTAGTTCTTGCTCCACGTGTCGAGTTCGGCAAAGGAGGCCGCCGCACAGGGCTCGGTCTTCCAGCTGGTTTTCATGTTCATCAGCGCGTCATGCTTCTCGATGCCGCATTTGGACTCGAGGATCACGTCCATCAGGCGCATCAGATGCCAGTTGACGGTGCCGCCGAAGGTGATAGCCGGAATGCCGGCGGCTTTCAGTTTTTCGGCGTCCGCAACCAGTGCGTCGTAGTCCTTCGGGGCTTCGGTGATGCCCGCCTGCTGAAACAGCGCCTTGTTGTAGTAGAGCGCCTCGCCCTTGAAGGTGAAGGGCACGCCCTGGCGACCGCCCTCGTAGATCTTGGAGAACGACGCCGCCGCCGGAACAAGTTCGTCGTCCCACTTGTATTGTGCGTAATATTTGTCGAGCGGCAGGCTGAGGCCCGCCTTGATGTATTCGCCGCCGAGACCGAGGCCCGCCCAGCTGAAGAAGATATCGGGGCCGCGATCCGAGCCGGCAGCGACGCGAAGGGCCGTCTTGTGGTCGTCGACGCCGCGCGTGACGATCTCGACATTGACGCCGGGATTGGCAGCCTCGAAATCGGAGGCGATCTTCTGCATCGCGGCGTTCGACGCTTCCGAGCTGAAATTCAGCGTCCAGAGCGTGATGTCCTCGGCGAAAGCCGCGCCGCCCGATAGCGCCAGCGTCGCCAGAATCGTGCCGGTCCGCAACGCATTGTTGATCATGCTCATGGTGTCCTCCCTTGGTGTTTCCTCGTCCTCGACATCTTTTAGACTGTCAGCGCGATCGATTGTCAATATGATTTATGTCAGCCATGACAAAAGTCCGGCGAAAACGGAATTGTGATCGGTCGACATATGTCATAGAAGATAGCTGTAACGGGTTCGGGCGGACGTGGGGCGCGGGCAGGGGAGGCGACATGGCCAATATGATCAGCGGCGGCTTGCGGGGTCTTCTCGACGAGCGCCAGGTCGACACGCCGGTGGCACGCGTTGTTCGCGCGCTGAGCGGACACGGCGCGGTCAGTACCGCGCAGATTGCCCGCACGACCGGACTTGCACGTTCGACTGTTTCCACGATTCTCGCCGACCTCCGGCGATCGAGCCTGGTTGTCGAGGTGGAAACGCGCAGCCCCGGCATCGGGCGGCCGGCGCTTGCCCATTCGCTCAATCCGGAAGCCGGAACCTGTCTCGGCGTCCTCCTCGGGCGCAACGAATTGCGGGTGGTGCTGGCCGACGTCGCCCACAATATCGTCGCGGACGTCGCCATTCCGCTGGAGCAGGATTACAAGCCGGAACGGGCGACACGCACGGCCAAGCAGGCGATCGACAACATCTACAAGGAGCATAGTCTCCCGTATTCGGGGCTTCTTGGCGTCGGTTTTGCCGTTTCCGCGCCGATTGCCGCCAGTGGGCGCGTCATGCGGGGCTCGCAGCTTCCGGGCTGGCAGGGTGTCGATCTGCGTGCGACCTTCGAGCCCGTGCTGCAGAAGCCGATCTTTGCCGACAACGAGAGCAATTGCGCGGCCCTGGCCGAGATGATGTGGGGAGCCGCGGCGGGCTTCGACAATTTCGTGCTGTTCAAGCTGGACCTCGGCATCGGTGGTGCGATCGTCGCCAACGGCAAGGTGTTGACGGGTGCAGCGGGCACGGCAGGCGAATTCGGCCACATGGTCCTCGACCCCCGTGGCGATCTCTGCACCTGCGGTAATCGCGGCTGCATGGAGCTTTCCTGCAGCGGTGCGGCGGTTCTCGGCATCGCGGAGCGACGGCTTGCGCGCAGCATCGGCATGGCGGAATTCGTGAAGACGGCGCAGGCGGGCGACGTCGGGTTCCAGCGGCTCCTGGACGATGCGGGCGAGGCCGCCGGGCGCGGACTGGCAGCGGTCGGAACCATTCTCAATCCCGGCCTTTTCGTCATCAGCGGCAGAATGGCGACGGCGGGCGAAATGCTGCTCGCTCCGATCCGCTCGGCCTATGCCCGGCACACGCTGGTCAAGCCGGGCGACGGCGAAGGCGCCGATCCCGCCTTTGTGACGGGCCGTTTTCTCGACAACGACAACTGCATGGGCGCCGTCGGCCTCGTCCTGCGGCATCACGGTCGGCTGACATAGCCTCGTTTCCCTGTCCGGGACCGGCTCGACGCTTGGCGGGGACAGTTTCGGCCGATACCGGTGCAATGTCCGTACCCACAGGCTGCACGATCCGGTACGCTGGAGAGACCAGGCGGTCGGCAGATATCATCTCAACGGCAAGCGACCGCCCCGGCACGGAGCGATCGAGGCAGGACCATGACATCTGGCAAAAAGCACATTCTTCTCAATGCGTTCAACATGAACGCGGTCGGCCATATCAATCACGGTCTCTGGACGCATCCGCGGGACCAGTCGCATCGCTACAAGACGCTCGACTACTGGACATCGCTGGCGGCAACCCTGGAACGGGGGCTGTTCGACGGGCTGTTTCTGGCCGACATCATCGGGGTCTACGATGTCTATCAGGGCTCCAGCGACCTGACAGTGCGGGAATCGATCCAGCTTCCGGTCAACGATCCCATGCTGCTCGTCTCGGGCATGGCGGCCGTCACGAAACATCTCGGCTTCGGCATCACGGCCAATCTGAATGCGGAGCCGCCCTATCTGTTCGCCCGTCGCATATCGACGCTGGATCATCTGACCGACGGCCGCATCGGCTGGAACATCGTGACAGGCTACCTCGACAGCGCCGCGCGCGCGCTCGGGCAGGATGCGCTGGCGGAGCACGATCTGCGCTACGATCAGGCGGACGACTATCTCGAGGTTCTCTACAAATTGTGGGAGGGAAGCTGGGATGACGATGCGGTGCGGCTCGACCGGGCCGCCCGCATCTTTGCCGACCCGTCCAAGGTCCGCCGGATCGCGCATGACGGCCCGTTCTACCGGTCGCATGGCACCCATCTCTCGGAGCCGTCCCGACAGCGGACGCCGGTCCTCTATCAAGCCGGAACCTCCGGGCGCGGCCGGCGCTTTGCCGCCCGCCATGCGGAATGCGTTTTCGTCACGGCAGCGGACAAGACGGCGGCGCGCACCGCGTCCCGTGCGCTGAGAGAGGCGTTCGTTGCGGCCGGCCGCCGGGCAGAGGACGTGAAACTGTTCGTCGGCATCACGGTCGTGACGGATGCGACCGGCAAGGCGGCCGAGGCCAAACTCGCCGACTATCTCGCGCATGCCAATCCGGAAGCGGGCGTCGCGCACTTCTCGGCCAGCACCGGCATCGATTTCTCCGCTTACGATCTCGACGACCCGATCGTCTACGGCCGATCGAACGCCATGCAGTCGGCAACCCAGCTGGCGCAGGAGCGCCGGTGGACCAAGCGCGACCTGATGAACGAACTGAAGATCGGCGGCCGCTATCCGATCATCGTGGGCGATGGAGCCGTGGTTGCCGACGAGCTGCAGAGCTGGATCGAGGAGGGCGAGATCGACGGTTTCAACCTGACGCGGACGGTCGTCCCGGAAAGCTACGAGGACTTCATCGCCTTCGTCGTGCCGGTTCTGCAGGAGCGCGGGCTCTACAAGACATCCTATGCCGAGGGCGCGTTCCGGCAGAAGCTGTTCGGCGAAGGCGATCGCCTCGGCCCCCGGCACGTCGCTACGGGATACCGCTTCCCCACGAACGCGTCCGGCGCCTGACCCTTCCGCGGGTCTACTTGCAGAGGGCCTTACCCGCCTGGAACGCTGGCCGGGAACCTTCGGAGACCGTCATGCTCTTCAGGGAGAGGGGTCCGTGTCGGGAGGGGGCTCGTGCCCCCTCGTGTCTCGTCAGCCGGCGCTGCCCGATGGCTTGCGGACCAGCAGCTTGTCGATGCGACGACCGTCGAGATCGATGACTTCGAAATACCAGTCCCGCGTCGTCAGGTGCTCGCCGAGCGAGGGAAGGCGGCCGAGTTCATCGATGACGAAGCCCGCCACGGTCTCGTAGCCGGGCTCGCTCTCGAACTGGAACCCCATCTCGTCGGCGAACTCGTCGATCGGCATCCAGCCGGCGACGAGAAAGGATCCGTCCTCGCGCTCGACGACGGCCGGTTCGTCGCCCTCATCGACCTGAAATGCGCCCGTGATGGCTTCGAGCACGTCGCCGGAGGTGACGATACCCTCGAAATGTCCGTATTCGTCATAGACCAGAACCATGTGCGCCGAGGACTTGCGCAGCGCCTGGACGACGTCGATCGCGCCCGCCCGGTCGGAAACGACGGGTGCGTCGCGCATGATGGTGCGGACGTCGAGATCGGTCCCCTGGAGGAAGGCATCGAGCGCGTCCTTGACGAAGAGAACGCCGACGATCTCGTCCGAGGAGCCGTTGCGGACGGGAAGGCGCGACCGGTTCGAGCTGCGGAGCTGCTCCCGGATTTCGAGCAGATCGTCTTCGATATCGACCACCTCGACCTCCCGGCGCGGCGTCATCAGTCCGCGCGCCGTCCGGTCGGCAAGCCGCATGACGCCCGAGATCATCTCGGATTCCTCGGCCTCGATCACGCCGGCCGTATGGGCCTCGGCGAGAACCGTGCGAATCTCTTCGTCCGACATCCTCTCGTCCGTTTCGCCTTTCTGGCCGAGAAGCGCGAGGACCGCCTTGCCGGAGGCGTTGAGGAGCCAGACGAGCGGCAGGGCGACCTTCGACAGCACCACCATCGCCGGCGCAACCTTGGATGCGACCGCTTCGGGAGCCCGGAGCGCGATCTGCTTGGGCACGAGTTCGCCGATGATCAGGGAGAGATAGGTGATGGCGACGACCACGGAGCCGACGCCGAAGCCATCGGCCATGCCCTTCGACAGACCCTGGAGTTCGAGCCAGCCCGCCAGCCGCGCACCGAGCGTCGCGCCGGAAAAGGCGCCCGAGAGCACGCCGACGAGGGTGATGCCGATCTGGACGGTGGACAGAAAGCGGCCGGGGTCCTCTGCAAGGCGGATGGCCATGGCCGCCCCCTTGTTGCCTTGCTCGGCCAGCAGTTTCAGCCTGACGGGGCGGGAGGAGACGACGGCGAGTTCAGACATCGCGAGCACGCCATTGAGCAGCGTCAGAAGCACGACGATCGATATTTCGGTTAACAAAACAGGTCCTTTGAATGCGTCGGGACGACATGAAGCTTGCTGACCTCACTGTCCGGGTCGCCGATGAGCCGGCCACTCCCTCCGACCTCGCAGCGAACCGAAAACAGATCGCGCGAGGAACGTCGACAGCCCCAGCTATACAGTGCCAGCCCGTCTCCCGGCAATGCATGACACCGTAACCTCGGTGATCGCCGTTGACGATGTGACACTGTGCCTGCGATCGATGAAGCGGGCGTGACGGAAAAGGCGATGCAGGCGGCTCGATCGGGAGCGCCGGGATCAGCCGTCCGCGAGAAGGGGAAGGAGCGTCCTGCCCTGTCGCTCGCTTTCGCTGCGGTAGGGCGTGTCGGAGAGGATGAACTGGGAGATGCCGAGATCCCGGTATTTTCCAAGTGCGCTGGCGACGTCCTGCGCCGTGCCCACGAGCCAGGTCGTGCCGGCGCCGCCGCCGCCGTGACGGCCGGGCCGCGTGTAGAGGATGTCGTCCAGCACGTCACCGCGGGCGGCAAGGTCGTTCAGGCGCTGCTGGCCGTAGGCGATGACGGTGCGATGGTCCTGCCAGCTGCCGGCTTGGCCTGCGGCCATGCGATCGACCCTGGCCTCGGCATCCGCCCAGGCCGCCTCCCGCGTCTCGCGGACGACGGTGGTGATGCGCAGACCGAAGGCGAGCGGCGGGAGATCGCGGTCGAGCCGGGCGCCGAGCGCCTTCAGGCGTGCGATGCGCTCGGCGATATCGGCGAGCGGTTCCCCCCAGAAGAGCTGGACGTCGGCCTCCGTCGCCGCCACATACTCGGCGGCTGCCGACGCGCCGCCGAAATGCAGCCTTGGATGCAGGCGGTCGCCCCGTGCCGCGATCCGCGGCTGAACGGTGGAGCCGGACAGCTGGAAAGAGCGGCCGGCATGGGTCACGTCTTCCTCGGTCCAGAGCCGGCGCACGAGCCGCATGAATTCCTTCGTCCGGTCGTAGCGCGCCTGCTGGTCGCCCTCGCTGTCGCCATAGGCGGCAGGATCGTCCTTGCCGGAGACGATGTTGATGCGGACGCGGCCGCCGCTCAGCCGGTCGAGCGTCGCGGCGGACGCCGCAAAATGCGCGGGCGACCAATAGCCGGGGCGCACGGCGATCAACGGCTCGAAGGTCGTCGTTCGCGCGACGAGGGCGGTTGCGACCGTGAACGTATCCGGCCGGCCCCAGCCGGTGCCGATCAGCGCGCCGGTCCAGCCGTTTTCCTCGAGCGCGGTCGCCTGCGCGGTCAGGCTCTCCAAGCTGTCATGCCCCTCGACGGCCACATCGCCGCGATGACCCGCCTCGGTATCGTTCGGGATGTACCAGAGAAACTCGGACCCGCCCGCCATCCTCAACCTCTTCCGTTAGACCGGGCACGCCCGCATGCGGCGACCGCGATGTCCGGGACATCCGGCTCACGCCCCGCCATTGACCGCCTCGAGCGCCACCGATCCCGGCCGGCCGCCATTCCGCGCCAGCCGGGCGACGGCCTGTTGCAGCGCCGCATTGCGCGGCGCGGGAATGCCGTTGAGGCGGGCAAGGCGGACGATTTCGCCGTTGAGATAGTCGACCTCGCTCGAGGTACCGCGCGTAAAACTCTGCCATGTCGATTGCTGCCCCCGCTCGATGCCGCTGTCCTCTGCGACATGCCAGCCGGAGATATCGACCGTCCGTTCGGAAGGGTGCGCCGGGTCGAGGCCGGCGGCCGCAAGCACCGTGCGCGCCTCGTCGGCGACGCCGCCGGCAAAGGCGGCGCGGGCCTCCGGCGTCGCGTCGAAGAGTTCCGTGGCGTTGGTCACGTTGTGGATCAGCTTCTCCGCTTTCCATCGGACGATGTCGGCGCGCGCTTCCGTCAGATAGCCCGCTGTCGCGAGATCGGCGGCGATGGCACGGGCGGTGTCGTCGAGGCCGTGGGGATAGCGGCCGAGCGTCACGACGCCGAGGTTCGGCATGCCGCCGACCACGACTTCGCCGGTCACGGTGTAGCGGGCCGGGATCTTGACGCTGGCGGCATAGAGACGGGAGAAACGGCGTATCGCGATGTCCTCGGCCGCCAGCCCGTTCTGCACCGTCACCAGCGGCAGGTCGGATGCCAGTCCGCCGCCGTCCACCGGCTGCCACGCCCAGAATTCGGTCGCCGCCTCCACGTCCTGCGTCTTGACGGTCAGGACGAGGCGATCGTCCGGCCTCAGTGCCGGTGGCGTCGCGCTGTCGACGGCCTGAAGCCGGATCTGGCGCGTGGCCTGCGGGCGGCGATAGGTCAGGCCGTGGCGCACGATATGCGCGATCTGCGCACCGCGCCCGACAAGGACATAGGCGATGCCATGCGTCTCGAATTCTGCGGCAAGGCTTGCGCCCACGGCGCCGGCGCCGATGATGATGTAGCGGGTCATGGACATCCGATGGCGTCGGGGCGGGTCGCTCGATTGTAACCCGTCGCTTTCTGAGGAGGTCTCCGGAAGCACGGGAAGCCGAGCTGCCTCATGCGCTTTTCCGGGCGGGGAGGGGCGCTGCGGCAGAGGCATCGTCGCGCAGGTTTGCGGCGCGGTCATAGGCGCTGCGGCCGAGGAGGGCGAGGGAGGTATCCTCCTGCGGGGCGTGGACGAGCACGAACTGGATGTCGCGGAAATGACGCTCCAGGCCGAGATCGGCGCCGAGGCCCGGATTGCCGATGCCGCGCACGGCGATCTGCACCGCATCGCGCAATTGCCGGCCGGCCAGCAGGCGCGCACGGATCAGCGCCTCGGTGTCGTCGGCGCGGTGGGCGAGCGCGTCGAAGATCAGCTGTCGCGCACCCGACACCAGCAGGTCGATCTCGCCCGAAAGCGTCACGAAGCGCTCCGTGCGGGCGATGGGATGGCCGAGATTGGTGGGAACGCGCGTCTGCGCAAAACGGATGAAGGCGTCCTGCGCGGCTTCGGCGACGCCGAGATAGAGCGCCGTGAGCGCGAGCGTCATGCCGGCATGGGCGCGGTTGTCCTGCTGGGCGATCGCGGGATCGACCAGATCGAGCCCGTTTTCGGCGGGGATCTCGACATCGGTGTAGGCGACGTCGTGCGAGCCGCTGGCGCGCATGCCGAGGCTGCTCCAGTTCTCGATCACCTCGATCCCGGGCAGTCCGTTCGGCACGACGAAGGTGCCGACGCGCGCGGGCGTCTCGTCGGTGTGCGCCCAGACGAGGAAATGCGTAAGGCCGTGGGCGCCGGTGACGAAGCGCTTGCGACCGGAGATCGACCAGCCCCTGGTCGTGCGGCGGGCGATCGTCGCCGGCAGACCGCCGCGCGCGGGCGAGCCGAGGTCCGGCTCGACGCGGGCGGCATTGAGGAGCAGCGGTCGCGCCTTGGCCTCGGCAAGCAGCCGCCGGTAGAGATCGTCCGGCCAGTTGCTTTTGGCCGCCTGGCCGAGATGGGTGAAGAGCGTCATGGCGCTGATCAGGGCAACTGAGGGATCGCCGCGTCCGAGCGCCGCAAGAATGATGGCCGCATCGAGCAGCGTACCGCCGCGCCCGCCATAGCGGGTGGCGACGGTGTGCTCCAGCAGGCCGCTGCGGTGAACGGCGTTGATCCCTGCCCAGGGAAACCGACCGGAACCGTCCGCCTCCGGTGCGGCGTCCGCGACAGCCCGGACGGTGGCCTCGGCGACAAGTGTGGGGGAGGCGGGCGCTCCGTAAACGGGCGCATCCGGAGGGGACGCTTCGGAAACGAAGGCTTTGGCAAGGGGAAGCGGACGGGACATGGGGCGGGCCTTCTGGCTTTCAGGAAAACATCCGGCAGGCGCATCGGGATCGGAAGGAGGAAGATGCACCTGCGGCGTCGGCAGATCGGACGCGGGAAAGCGTCCGGTTGCCGCAGCGCGGGTCAAGCCGCAGCCTTCTTGTCCGCGGCGCTGCCAGCCTCTTCCCGGGCGCGGATCCCCTCCCGCACGAGCGGCAGGACGTAGCGGCCATAGTCCACCGCGTCGTTGTAATTGTCATAGCCGCGGATCGAGATCAGGTCGGCGCCGAGATCGATATAGTCGAGAATGGAGTCCGCAATGGTCTGCGGCGAGCCGACGAGGGCCGTGGTCGCACCGCTGGCATTGGTGGCGGTGACGGTGGGGTACCAGAGCGCCCGGTCGTGGACATGGCCGCGCGCGGCGATATCGAGGAGCCGCTGCGAGCCGACATTGGCCGGCGGCGCAGCCGAGACGGGCTTGCGGGACAGCCCCTTTTCACGGTTCGCATTGAGCTGGTCGAGCACCGCGTGGGCCTTCACCCAGGCCAGTTCGTCGGTTTCGGCGATGATCGGGCGGAAGGTGACCCAGATGCGCGGCCGGTCCGTCCGTCCGGCCTTGGCGGCCTCCTCGTAGACCCGGTCGATCTGTTGCTTGGTCTCGGCCAGCGGCTCGCCCCAGAGGCCGAAGATGTCGCAGAGCGACCCGCCGATGCGGTAGGCGGCCTCCGACGAGCCGCCGAGCGAGATGGGAATATGCCCCTTGGTCGGGCGGACGGCGCTGCGGAACTGCTTGAACTGGTAGTATGTCCCGTCGAAGTCGAAGGGCTCGGTGGCGCTCCAGGCGAGGCGGAGGATGCGGATGTACTCCTCCTGCCGCTCATAGCGCTCTTCCTTGTTCAGGAAATCGCCCTCCCGGGCCTGCTCCTCGTCGCTGCCGCCGGCAATGAAGTGGACGACGACACGGCCGCCGCTCAACTGGTCGAGCGTGGCGAGCGCTTTCGCCGCGACCGTGGGATAGACGGTGTTCGGCCTGAGCGCGACGATGATGTTGAGGTTCTTCGTGTGCGCAAGGATCGTCGCGCCGATGGTGAAGGGGTCGAAGGACGACGATGCGTAGGGAACCAGCGTGTAGTTGAAGCCGTAATCATCGAGCGTGCGCGCATAGCGCTGCAGATAGGCGGGATCGATCGGCAGCTCCGGCTGGGGGTGGAGGTCGTTGCTTTCGTTCGGAAAGGTAACGCTGATGAACTCTGCAGGCATGAGGCTGTCTCCTATCGGATATCGGCGCCCACCGGAGGCCGATGATGGTGTCAGCCTAGGGTCCGGGATGACGCCAAGGAAGACAGGTCGTTCTATTTCTACTTATTCTATAGAAAATATTCCTCCGGATTGCCGGTTTCACCAGGACGGCGACCAGCCAAGGCTCGGGGCGACCGTCGCGGCGAAGTCGGTCAGCACACGCGTGTTCTCGGCAAGGCCGAAGCCGGGCGGCAGGAAGAGGATGATCTCGTCGGCGGCGCTGAGGCCGGGATCGGCGAGGATCGCCGCGATCACCCGGTCCGGCGTGCCATGGAAGACGGGCGAAATCTGCGTTCCCGGCGGCTGGGCGGCAACCGGCGTCAGCGCCCCTCTCGGCCGCGAGGCGGCAATGCCGAGGGTGCGCCGCTCGGCATCGTAGGCGGCGTAGGTTTCGAGGCGATCCGGCGCGGTTGACGCCAGCACGGAGGCGGCGACCGTGACCGGCGGCGGCTCCGTGCCCCAGAGCGCGCGCCAGCGGGCCCGGAACGCGGCGATGCCCCGCGCCTGATAGGCGCCGAAGGTTTCGCCCGCCTCATGATCGTGCTGGACGGTGCCGCAGACGAGCCCGATGCCGAGGTCTGCCGCCTGCACGGCCGAGGCAAGGCTTGCCGAACCCTGTCGGATCCGCGCGGCGAGCGTCGGGCTGTGCGGCGTCACCCGCAGCGCCGTCCCCTCCGGCGCGCCTTCGCCGGGGCCGGCCACCGTGTGCAACACCTCGCCCCGAACGGCGGCCAGGAAACGCGCCTGTCGGCGCTTTGCCTCCGTTCGCGCATCCGATCCGACCGTTCCGAAGACCGCATCGAACGCGGCGTTGGCGCCGGTCGCGATCGCCAGTTCCAGCCGGCCATCGAGCAGGAGATCGGTGGTGCCGGCGGCCTCCGCCAGAAGGATCGGGTCCTGATAGCGCATGGGGATGACGGCGGAGCCGAAGGTGATGCGCCGCGCATGCTGTCCGGCGGCGGCAAAGAAGGGCAGCGGCGACGACAGATAGTGGTCGAAATGCCGCTGATAGACCCATCCGGACTGATAACCCAGCCGCTCCGCCGCCATGTAGAGCGCGATGCCGTCGCGCATGCCCTGCGCCGGGCCCGCCTCGTCGTTGAAGGCGACGCGGGTGTTGAAGCCGATGCGCGTTTTCGGCCGGAACGTTCCCTTTGAAACAGGTGCCGGATCCTCGGCAAGGGTCGGCGCAGGGGCGGCGGTCATGCGATCTGCTCTTGCCCGATAACCGCCGACCCGACAACGGCTTGCGGCGCCGGCCGCGGGCTGCGCGTGCGAGCGGGAACGACCGTGCTCGACGGGATCGAGTGCAGCAGGGCCGCCGTATAAGGGTCCCGCGGGGTCTCGAAGATGTCGCGGACCGTGCCATGCTCGACGATGCGGCCGTGGCGCATGACGGAGATAGTGTGGGCGAGCTGGCGCACCAGCGCGAGATCGTGGGAGACGAACACATAGGTCAGCCCGAGCTTTGCCTGAAGCTCGAGCAGCACCGCGACGATATCGGCCTGCACGCTGACATCGAGCGCAGAGGTCGGCTCGTCCAGCACGATCACGTCGGGCCGCAGCACCAGCGACCGGGCAATCGCCACCCGCTGGCGCTGCCCGCCGGAAAGCGCCTGCGGCTTGCGAGTGACCAGATGCGCGCCGAGCCCGACATCGACGAGCGCCGCGCGCACCCATTCGGCCCGCTCTTTCGGCGTTCCGATCCGGAACCGGTCGAGCGGTTCGCGCACCAGACGCTCGACCGTCCAGGTCGGGTCGAGCGAGGTGAACGGGTTCTGGTAGACGAGCTGCAGATGCCGCCAGGCCGCCTGCATCGAACGGCGCGTGCGCCCGGTGAGCGTCTCGCCCGCGACGCTGATCTCGCCGCTATCGGGCTGCTCCAGCCCCAGCAGCAGCCGGATGGTCGTCGTCTTGCCGGACCCGGACTCGCCGACCAGCGCATGAGTCGTGCCCGGGGACACCGAGAAGGAGACGTTGTTGACAGCTGTCAACACCTTGCCGTCCACCTCGAAGGTCTTGGTAAGCTTACGGACTGCGATCTTCGGGGCCTGGCCCTGATCGGCAAGGCGACGCAAACCGAGATCGCGCAGCGCCGAATAGCGGTCCGGGTTCAGCGCCGGCACGTCGGCATGCAGCTTGCGGGCATAAGGGGAGGTCGGCGCTACGAAGACCGTGGCCGTGGGGCCCGCCTCCTGCACGCTGCCGTCTTTCAGCACGACGATGCTGTCGGCCCGTTCGGCCGCGATGGCCAGATCGTGGGTGATCAGCAGCAGGCTGATGTCGAGGTCTTCCCGGAGGCGGGAGAGGAGGTCGAGAATGTGCTTCTGGATCGTGACGTCGAGGGCCGAGGTCGGCTCGTCCGCGACCAGCAGCAGCGGTCGGGGCAGGACGGCAAGGCCGATCAGCACGCGCTGGAGCATGCCGCCCGAAAGCTGGTGCGGATAGCTGTCGAAGACGCGTCTGGGATTGTCGAGCCCGACCTCCGCGAAGGTTTCGAGGATCCGCTCCCTGGCGATGCGCGGGTCGCGCGCGTCGGTCAGCGCAGCGGCCTCCATCGCCTGCGAACCGATGGTGCGCACGGGGTTGAGCGCGTTTCCCGGGTCCTGCGGCACGAAGCCGATGGCCCGCCCGCGCAACGGCCGGAAGCGACGCTCGGAAAGCCCCAGAATGTCCTCGCCGTCGAAGGAGACGCGGCCTTCGACATGGGCCGAACCGGGCAGGAGGCGCAGGACGGTGCGGGCGATGGTGGACTTGCCGGAGCCGGATTCGCCGATGAGCGCGAGGCTCCGGCCGCGACCGAGCGAAAAGCCGACATCGGTGACGACGCGGGTTGCGCCGTAGGAGACGTCGAGGGCCTCGACCTCTAGGAGCGGCGCCGGATGCTCGCCTGCAAGGCTGTGCGGAAAGGCGGCGGTCAGTCTGTCGTGCGGAGCCATCGGCTGATCCTGTTAACGGAGAGGACTGTGGCGATCGTGACGAGCGCGGGGGCGTAAACCAGCCAGGGCCATTTGGGATAATCCTTGCCGATCGAGATCAGCAGGCCCCAGTCGGAGGCGGGCGGCGGGTCGCCGTAGCCGAGAAAGGCGAGGCTGGCGATGACGAGGATCGAGTCCCCGAAATGCAGCACGGCGAGCGGCAGGACCGAGCGCGAGGCGTTGGGCAGAACATGGCGTGCCAGGATATGCCAGCGCGAGCCGCCCGAGAGGAACGAGGCCTCCACGAAGGTCGCCTCCCGCGTCTTGATCACCTCCGAGCGCATGACGCGGGCAAAGACCGCGACGGCGGAGACGCCGGTGGCGATCGCCGCATTGATCGTGTCGAAGCCGATGGCGGTGACGACGATGACCGCGAGCAGGAATTTCGGGATCGCCAGCAGCACATCCACGAATCGGGCGAGCACCGTATCGACCCAGCCACCGAGAAAGCCCGCGACCAGCCCGATGAGCCCGCCGGCGAGAACGCCGATGACGACGGCGATGAGCGCGCTGGTGACGGAGGAGGCACTACCGAAGACGACGCGGGCAAAGACGTCGCGGCCGAGATGATCGGTGCCGAACCAGTGGGCAAGGCTCGGGCCCAGCAGCTTGTCGGCCGGCACGCCGGCGATCGGATCGTGACCGGTGAAGAGGCCGGGCGCGAGCGACCAGGCGATGACCAGCGCGACGAAGACGAGCGACGCCGCGACGGGAAGCGGCGGCAGCGCCGGCCGGCGGCGTGGCGGCGCCAGACGGGCGGCCGCGGCGGTGGAGAGAAGCGTCATGGGGCTGTTGCTCCCGCAGGCTTGGGGGCGGATGTGCGCGGGGTTCTCGCCCCCAGCAGCTTCACGCGCGGATCGAGCAGGGGATAGACGAGATCGGCGATCAGGTTGGACAGCACGAAGACGACGGCTGCCAGCGACACCACGGCTTGGAGTACGGGCAGGTCCTGCGTGCTGACGGAGCGCTGCACGAGGCTGCCGATGCCGGTGCGGCCGAAGACCGTTTCGGTGATCAGCGATCCGCCGAGCAGCTCGCCGATGGTGAGCGCGATGACGGTGACGACGGGCAGCGAAGAGGGCTTCAGGAGATGGCGGGTGAACAGGCGGAAGGGCGGCAGCCCGCGTCCGCGCGCGACCGCGATGTAATCCTGCCCCGCTTCATGATCGAGGCTTGCGATCAGCACCTCGGCGATCTGGGCCGAGATGGGAATGGCGAGCGTGATCGCCGCAAAGAAGGTCGCCCAGGCGCTGTCCGGATGGATGACCCGGAAGAGGCCCAGCTGAAACCCGAAGAGATGGATCAGCACGAGCCCGATGACGAAATTGGGCACCGACAGGAACAAGGACGGGAAGGCGCGCAGCAGGCCCTGGCCGTAGCGCCTGGGCACGACCTGCGTACCATAGGCGATGACCACCGCCAGCACCACCGCCAGAAAGAGCGCCGATGTGGCGAGGATGAGGGTCGAGGGCAGCACTTCGGCGATCATCGTGGTCACCGGCCGGCTGGAGCGCATGGAGAGGCCGAGATCGCCGGTGAGAAAGCCCGAGAGTGACGACCAGAGCTGCACCAGCACCGGCCTGTCGAGGCCCTGCGCCGCAACGATCTGCGCGATCTCCTCCTCGGTGAAGCCGTTCTGGGGATTGCGCAGCACGCTGGTGATCGGGTCGCCGGGCAGGATGCTGACGACCACGAAGGTGAAGACATAGGCCAGCAGGATGACGACGGCCGCCTGCGCCAGCCGCTTGGCGGCATAGGTCGGATAGGCGCCGTTCATTGCCTGCCTCCCACTTGGCGTGCCGTCATTGCCCGACCTCGCTCTTGGTCGCGGTGTAGTAGCTGGCATAGGCGACGCCATTGTAGACCTCGCCCTTCAGGGCCGGCGACTGGACGTAGACGCGCTGGACGATCTGGGTGCGGGGAATGAAATAGCCCTGTTCCAGCACGTATGTCTGCAGCGTATCGAGGAGGGGCAGGCGGGCCTCGATCGTGCCGGCGCTGGCGATCTTGTCGCGCAGGTCGTTGATGGTCTGATCCCGGTCGTCGAGCGCGAACCAGTTCTCGCCATTGTTGGCATTGGTCAGGATGCCCGCCACGGTGCCCGCATCGATGAAGCTGCGCGTCACCTCGTAGGCCGGGACGGCCGCGCCGCCGAATTTCACCTTCTCGCCATAGGTCACCACGTCGAAGGCGCGGATCGCGACCTTCCAGCCGATCTTGCCGAGCTGCTGGGCGATCAGCTCGTCCACGGATTTGGACGTCGCGAGATAGGGGTTGGAATGGAGCGTCAGCAGCAGGGGCTTGCCGTCCTTGACGCGCACGCCGTCCGCGCCCTTCACCCAGCCGGCTTCGTCGAGCAGCGTCTCGGCCTTTTCGGGATTGTAGGCCAAGAGATCGCCGTGATCGGTCGCGCCGGGCACGTTGCTCTGGATGAAGGAGGTCGCAAGCTTCCAGTCGGGCGTATAGACGGTGTCGATGATCTCCTGCCGGTTGATGCCGGCCTGCAAGGCCTGGCGCACCTTCAGGTCGTCATAGGGCGCAAGCTTGGTGTTGACGGCAAGGCCGTTGACGAAGCCGAGATAGCGCGGCGTGGCGACCGTGAAGCCTTCGTCCTTCAGCGACGACAGTTCCTGGGGCGAAGCGTTGTAGGCGACATCGGCCTGCCCGGACTGGACGGAGGCGACGCGCAGCGACGGCTCGGAGACGAGCTTGTAGGTGATGGTATCGAGGAAGGCCGGACCGGTGTGGCCGACCGCAGCCGGCCCCCAGTTGTAATCCTTGCGCTTGGTCAGCGTGACATGGTCGCCTTCCTTCCAGGATTCGACCACATAAGGGCCGCTGCCGGAGGTTTTCGAAAGATCCGCCTGTTCGGAAGCCGGCTGGGCAAGCGTCTTCGGCGAGATCAGGATGGAGCCGTGATAGCCGAGCGTCGGAATGAAGCCGAGCGTCGGCTTCTTGAAGGACACTTTCACGGTCGCCGCATCCACCGCCTCGGCGCGATCGTAGGTTTTTGGGAAAAGGCCGATCGGGTTGATGCCGTCCTTCTTGCGGCCGGCATACCAGATGTCGAGATTGGCGACGACCGCGGCCGCATCGAGCGGCGTGCCGTCGGAGAAGGTGACGCCCGGCTTCAGGTGCAGCGTGAACTGCGTGGCATCGTCGTTCTGCTCCCAGCGCTCGGCGATCCAGGGGCTGACCTTGCCCTCCGCGTCGACATAAAGAAGCTTGTCGGCCACATGGCCCCAGATATGACCCTGGAAGCTGGAGATGGCGCTGTTGTTGGGGATCCAGGTATCGCCGAGCGAGTCGATGAGGAAGGTGATATCACCGCCCTCCTTCTTCGCGTCATCGGCCAGTGTCGCGGTGGGTCCGGCGAGTGTCGCAAGAAGCGCGAGCGCCGTGACGGCGGATGTGGCGCGCAGCAGGCGGCGGCGGGACTGGGAGAAGGGCGTGCGGGAAAGCAGGGAGACGCGGTCGGTCATGCGGGTTTCCTGAAAAAGGTTCGGGTTCTCTTAATCCGCGGGCTCTCGTTGGCGCGCGCGGCAGATCGATCGTTTGCTGGCTAAGCGTGTGTGACCGGACAACAGGCTTTCGTTTGCGCGGTGTGGCCAGATCTCGGGATCGCGGGAGAAGATGTCGTCGGGGTCACGGTTGTCGGCTCTCGTTTCTAAAGCCCAGACTAGGGGCCACGGCGCGAAATGAGAAAGACCAGTTGTTCTTATTCTATCGAATTAATAGATTATTTTGGTCGGGTTTTGGCGCGGTGAGGATGGCTGTTTCAGCGCGCGCAAACCGCATCGGCTCGAAAATCCGCACCGGCGGCGGGGTGCCGGCACAGCGGGTGGCCTCGACGCGGGTCAGCTGGCCCGTGCAGCCCTGCGCCAGTTGCGAGGTGCCGATGTCGCGGGTGAGGATATTGGGGTTGCCATGGAGGCACGTGGCGGTGTCCGCGGCGGGATCGTGCGGCTCGAACCAGGCGCCGGTGGACAGCTGCATTACGCCGGGACGCAGGGCGTCGCTGAGCACGGCGGTGGCAAGGCAGCTGCCGCGGGCGTTGGAGAGGCGCACCACGTCGCCATTCGCAATGCCGCGCGCGGCGGCATCCGTCGGGTGGATGCGCAGGGCTTCGCGGCCGTCGATCTTGGTCGCGCGGCTGAAGGCGCCGTAGTCGAGCTGGCTGTGCAGGCGCTGGTGCGGCTGGTTGCAGACGAGGTAGAGTGGCGCGGGGTCCGCGCCCTCGGGCTCGGCATGCGGCGGATACCAGCGGGGATGGCCGCGGCAATCGTCGTAACCGAAGCTCTCGATGACGGTCGAAAAGATCTCGATCTTCCCCGATGGCGTGGCGAGCGGGAAGGCGTCCGGATCTTGCCGGAACGCGCGGGCCGGGCCGCCCGTGTCCGGCGCGACGGGCAGGCGCAGCTCGCCGCGGGTCCAGAAGGTCTCGAAGTCCGGCGCGTCGTGGCCGCCTTCGGCCAGCGCCTTGCGTGTCCGATCGTAGAGCAGAGCCAGCCAGTCGCGGGCGCTGCGGTTTTCGGTGAAGACCTCGGCCGTGCCGAGCAGGCGGGCAAGGCCGGAGAAGATGGCATAGTCGTCGCGCGCCTCGCCCACCGGGGCGATCAGCGGCTTCATGGCGATCATCAACGGATCGCCCGAGGCCGCGCCGATATCCTCGCGCTCGAGCGTCGTCGTTGCCGGCAGCACGATATCGGCATGCCGGGCCGAGGAGGTCCACGCGGTCTCGTGCACGATGACGGTGTCCGGTCGGCGGAAGGCGGCGCGCAGGCGGTTGAGATCCTGATGATGGTGGAAGGGGTTGCCGCCCGCCCAGTAGACGAGCCGGATATCGGGATAGCGACGCGCCTGCCCGTCATAGGCGTAGGAAAGACCCGGCTGGAGCAGCATGTCGGCAATGCGGGCGACGGGGATGAAATCGGCGACCGGATTGCGGAACTGGTCGAGCGTCGGCAGGGGCACGGCGAGATCGTGTTTTCCGGTGTTGCCGAGCGCGCCGAGCGAATAGGCGTAGCCACCGCCGTCGAGGCCCATCTGGCCGAGCATGGCGGCGAGAACGATGCCCATCCAGACCGGCTGTTCGCCATGGTCGGCACGCTGGAGCGAATGGCTGACGGTGACGAGCGTTCGGGCGCGCGCCATGTCGCGGGCGAGCGTGCGGATCGTCTCCGCCGGAATGCCGCAGAGGGCGGAGGCCCAGTCGGCCGTTTTCGGGATGCCGTCGGAAGCGCCGGTGAGGTAGGCCTCGAACCGCTCATAACCGACCGTGTAGCGATCGAGAAAGGCGCGGTCGTGCAGCGTCTCTGCGACGAGACCGTGGGCGATGCCCAGCATCAGCGCGACGTCCGTTCCCGGCGTGATCGACAGCCATTCGCCGTTGGCCTCTGCCGGGAAGTCGTCTCGCAGCGGGCTGACTAGGATGAAACGGCAGCCGCGCGCGCTGGCACTGGCGATCCTGTCGCGCACGATATGCGCGCTGTTGCCGCCGCCATGCACATCCGCATTCTTGATCGCCATGCCGCCGAAGGCGACCACCATCTCGGCGCTGCGCGCGATGGCATCCCAGGTCACGCTCTTGCGCTCCACATGATCATAGGGCCCGAGCACATGCGGCATGATGACCATGGCCGCGCCGGAGCTGTAGGTGTTGACCGACCGCACATAGCCGCCGAGCGTGTTCAGGAACCGGTGGACCTGGCTCTGCGCGTGGTGGAAGCGCCCGGCGCTCGCCCATCCGTAAGACCCGCCAAACACGGCCTGCGGGCCATGCGTGTCGTAGACCCGGCGGAGCTCGCCTGCGACCAGCGCCAGCGCCTCGTCCCATTCCACCTCCACGAAATCATCCGCCCCCCGCTTGCGCGCAGGGCCGGGTCCGTGCTCCAGCCAGCCGCGCCGCACGGCCGGGCGGCGGATGCGCATGGGGCTGTCGACACTGGCAGGCAGGTTTCCGAGAAGCGGCGACGGGTGCGGATCGCCGGCATGCGGGCGGATTTCGAGCGTGCCATCCCGCAGCCGGCCGGAAAATGCACCCCAGTGGGAGCTGTGTGGCTGGAACGGCGTCATGATCTGGGTCCTTCTCCGGATAGGCCTTTCACGACTGGGAGGCAAAGGCGTCGTCGGGCAGGATCTTGCCGGGGTTCATGATGCCCTGGGGGTCGATGGCCGCCTTGATGACGCCCATGAGATCGACGGCGGCCCCGTGCTCGCGCCTGAGATAGCCGATCTTGCCGGTGCCGACGCCGTGCTCGCCGGTGGAGGTGCCGCCGACGGCGATCGCATGGTGCACCATGGCCTTGTTGATGGCCGCGACCTCGGCGAGCTCGGCCGTGTTCTGCGGATCGACGGCGAAGACGACATGATAGTTGCCATCGCCGACATGCCCGAGGATGGCGGCGGGCACGCTGCAGGTCTTCAGAAGCGCGCGCGTCATGAGGATGCAGCCGGCAAGCTCCGACACCGGCACGCAGACATCCGACGACCAGCCCTTGGCGTTCGGGCGCTGGGAGACGACGGCGTAGAACGCGTTGTGCCGCGCTTTCCACAGGCGGTTGCGCGCCTCCGGTGTGCTGGCGAAGGCGAAGTCGCGCCCGCCATTGTCCGCGACGATGGCGGCGACCATCTCCACCTGCTCGGCCACGGCCGCCGGCGCGCCGTGGAACTCGAAGGCGAGCGTGTCCGCAACGTCGAGTGTAAGCGTCGAGTAACGGTTGACGGCGTCGATCAGGCCGCGATCCATCAGCTCCATGCGGGCAACGGGAATGCCGAGCTGCACCACGGCAATGGCGGTCGCCACCGCCTGCTCGACGCTGGCAAAGGAGCAGAGCGCCGCCGAGATCGTTTCCGGCACGCCATAAAGCCGCAGCGTGACCTCGGTGATGATGCCGAGCGTGCCCTCCGAGCCGACGAAGAGCCGGGTGAGATCATAACCGGCCGAGGATTTGCGGGCGCGGCCGCCTGTGCGGATGATCTCGCCGTTCGGAAGCACGACGGTCAGCGACAGCACGTTCTCGCGCATGGTGCCGTAGCGCACCGCATTGGTGCCCGAGGCGCGGGTGGCCGTCATGCCGCCGATCGACGCGTTGGCGCCGGGATCGATCGGGAAGAACAGGCCGGTATCGCGCAGATGGGCATTCAGCTGCTCGCGTGTGACGCCCGCCTCGACCGTGCAGTCCAGATCCTCCGCACCGATCCGCAGGATCTTCGTCATGCGCGAGAGATCGATGCTGACGCCGCCGTGCAGCGCCGAGAGATGACCTTCGAGCGAGGTGCCGGTGCCATAGGGAATGACCGCCACGCCGGCCTGCGCGCAGAGCCGGACGATGTCCGCCACCTCTTGCGTCGTCTCGGCAAAGACCACAGCATCCGGAACGGCCGGCGCGTGGTGCGACTCGCCGCGCCCGTGCTGCTCGCGCAGGG
Organism: Rhizobium sp. PP-F2F-G48; assembly: GCF_004342335.1. NCBI lineage: Bacteria > Pseudomonadati > Pseudomonadota > Alphaproteobacteria > Hyphomicrobiales > Rhizobiaceae > Rhizobium > Rhizobium sp. PP-F2F-G48. The sequence goes on from NZ_SLVH01000008.1 coordinate 264,821, forward strand.
CTTCGGAGGTGGAAAGCCGATCGCTGAACCGTGCTCTCAACCCGTCGAGAAGCGCGGCCGGGACCACGTTTGCGGAGGCGGGCTGCGCGGCGAGGGCGGGTGATGGGGACATGATGGACTCCGGAAACAGGGGATCGACGGCGGCGGGTCCGCGATCAGGCGATCGGCGTTTCGCCGTTCAGGTGGTGTTCGAGAAAGGGGAGGCTGTCCTGGCCCCAATAGAGTTCGTTCTCGAAGCGGTAGGTCGGCAGGCCGAAGACGCCGGCGGCGGCGGCGATCTGCCGGTTGGATGCCCAGATGTCGTGGATCGCTCGCGACTGCGCCAGCGCTTCGAGGGCCGCGCCGTCGAGGCCCGCGGCCTCCGCGACGGCGATGCGCACCTCGGGGTTGCCGATGTCGGCGGCACGGCTCCAGAAGGCCTCCTGCAAGGCCGCGGTGAGACCCAGCCAGTCCCTGCCGGTCTCGATGGCGGCCAGCACGAGAAAGCCGGCCGGCGTCGGATCGGAGAGGGCGGCGCGGTTCTCGAAGGTCAGCGTCCTGCCGCGATGGGCCGCCCAGCGCTTCAGGTCCTTGAGCCAGTAGGTCCGGCGCGGCTCGGGCCGGTTGCGCGAATAGATGCCGCCATTGTCCTCGATCACGGGGATGAGATAGGGGCGGATGGTCGCGCCATGGCGTTCCGTGAGCGTGCGAAACGGTTCGAGCCCGATGAAGGCGAAAGGGGAGCCGATGCCGAAGAAATAATCGATGGTTTTCGTCATGCGCTTTTTCTTTCAGGAAGGGACCCGGCCGGACGATATCCGGCCCGGAGAGATGGGGATATCGCGGCGTCGCAGACGAGAAGCGCACAGTCGCAGGCCACCAGCACGGCCTGCGGATCGCGTCCGACGGCGACCGTCGACAGGGCGCCCTCGTAGAGAAGGGCAAGGTGGGCGGCGGGCCGATCCGGCATGTCCGTGACGGTGGCGAGCACCCGGCGGAAGACGTCGCCGATGGCGGCCTTGTGGGTGCGTGCGATCGTCGTGACGCGCTCGGAATCGCCGTGTTCGGCGACGGCAAGGGCGAAGGCGCAGCCCCGGAATTCCGGGCTATCGGCCTTGTCGTACAATCGCCTAAAGATCGCCTCGACCTGATCGCGCGCCGGACCGACAGTGGCGAGCACATCCTGCAGCGACCGCAGCACGCGCTCGTGCCGGTCCTGCAGATAGGCGGCAACCAGATGGTCCTTCGAGGGAAAATGCCGGTAGAGCGTCGCCTTGGCAACATTGGCTTCCACGACGATCCGGTCGATGCCGACGGCCCGAATGCCGTCCCGATAGAAGAGCGTGCCGGCGGAGGCGAGGATCTGGTGGGCAACGGATGGTTTCATGCTGATGCCTTCTGGTGCCCTTCTGTTGCGCCTGGGGTTCCGGCCCGATCCGCGCGCGCCTGTATTGTAAGTAAGTACTTACGTAAGGGCGATGCCCCTTCGGCCGGAACGCTTCAGGTGCGGCCCTTCCATGGCACGAGCGCGGTTTCCACCAGCCTGACGATCGCGGCGGAGGAGAAGGCGCAGGCGGCGATGATGAAGATGCCGACGAAGACGACGTCGGTGGCGAGAAACTGCGCGGCGGACATGATCATAAAGCCGATGCCGCGCGTCGAGGCGATCAGCTCGGCGGCCACCAGCGTGCCCCAGCCGATGCCGAGCGCGATGCGGATGCCGGTCAGGATTTCCGGCAGCGCGGAGGGAAAGACGATGTCGGTGAAGAGCTGGAAGCGGCTCGCCCCCAGCGATCGCGCCGCATTGATGCGTTCGATCGGCAGCGCCCGCACGCCAGCCTGCGCCGACAGGCAGATGGGCGCGAACATGGCGAGCGTCAGCAGCGTGATCTTCGACGTCTCGCCGATGCCGAGCCAGATGATCATCAGCGGCAGATAGGACAAAGGCGGCAGGGGCCAGTAGAATTCGATCGGCGTGTCGAGCACGCCCTTGGCGACGCGGTTGACGCCCATCAGCAGGCCGACGGGAATGGCAAGGCTGATGGCGATGGCGGCCGCCGTGAGGATGCGGAACAGGCTGGCGAACAGGTGCTCGCCGAGCGACGCGCCCGCATAGCCATCCCGATAGATGTTGGCGAACTGCGTGACGACTTCGGCCGGCGCCGGCAGGAAGAGGGGGGAAACGAGGCCGAACCGCGACGTCGCCCACCAGGCAAGCAGAATGGCCACGGCGGTGACGAGACTGATGACGGCCGTCGGGCGACCGGCGATGCCGAAGCTGGTCATCTCCACCGTCCGGACGGGACGCGCGACGGAGGCCGCCCGGGCAGGGGTGCCGGTCTGCGCGTGGATCTGGTCGGCGCGAAGGACGATGGATTGGGTGATCTCGCTCATGCGGCGTCTCTCTTCACAGTGTCCGTGGCGTGCAGCATGGCGCGGATCTCCTCGCGCAATTCGGCGAATTCCGGCGCGGTCTTGACCGCGCGGGCGTCTCCGCTTTCGGCGAACTGGCGCATGAACGGCGGATCGAACCGCCCGACGATGCGGCCGGGGCGGGGAGACATGACCAGCACCTGCGTGCCGAGGAACAGGGCCTCTTCGATGGAATGGGTGATGAAGAAGATGCGCTTGCCGGTGCGCTTCCACACCGACACCAGCAATTCCTGCATCTGCTCGCGCGTCAGGCTGTCGAGCGCGCCGAAGGGCTCGTCCATCAGGAGGATATCCGGCTCGGGGGCGAGCGCCCGGGCGATGCCGACGCGCTGTCGCATGCCGCCCGACAGCTCGTAAGGATAGGCGGCCGAAAAATCGGCGAGACCGACGAGCTGCAGCAGCGCCTCAACCCTGTCCCGCCGCTCTGCCCGCGACACGCCGGTGAACTTCAGGCCAAGGCCGACATTGTCGGCGATCGTCTTCCAGGGCAGCAGCGTGTCCTTCTGGAAAACCACGCCGCGGTCTGCTCCCGGGCCCGAGATCGGTCGGCCGTCGAGCGCGATCGTGCCCTCCGACAGAGGCAGGAAGCCGGCAATCGCGTTCAGAATGGTGGACTTGCCGCAACCGGACGCGCCGAGCGCCACGACGAAACCACTGTCGGGGATGTCGAAGGACACGCGGTCCAGCGCCTGGACGGTTCGGCCGTCGCGCGTGGCGAAATAGACGCTGGCCTGGTCGACTGTGAGCATAGGGGTCATCTCATGCAGAGGACGCCAGCGCAGATGCGCCAGCGTCCGAGGTTGGAAGGTTGCGGTCAGTTGCTGGGGCTGGTCAGTGCGTCCGGCGTGACGAACGCGGCGTAGCTCGGGAGGACTTGCGAGACCTTGCCCTGGTCCTTCAGGAACTGCGCCGTATCCTTGAGGATCTTCGCCGCACCCGATGCTTCGCCGCCGCCGAGCCAGGCGGCCGATGCCTGCGCGTCCGGCGTCAGAAGGTTGAGGTTCTTCAGCGCTGCCGCATGCTGCTCCGGCGTGCCGCCGAGGATCTTGGCGAGCGCCTTGGTGTTGTCGCTCCCCGGTGCCCAGGCTGCCTTGTCGGCTGCGAAAGAAGCGTAATATTTGCTGATCACGCCGGCGTAGTCGCGCAGGAATTTCGGGTTTTCAGAGGCGAACTCCGAAGCCGCGACCCAGGCCGAGAAGGTCGGCGCGCCACGTTCGGCCACGTCCTTGGAGGTGATCAGCACCTTGCCGTTCTTCTTCAGCTCGGTCAGCGCCGGATCCCAGACGAAGCCGCCATCAATATCGCCGCGCGTGTAGCTGGCGACGATCTCCGGCTGCGGAATGGCAAAGACCTGTACGTCTTTTTCGCTCAGGCCCAAGGACTTGATGAGAGCGAGCAGCTGGTAGTGGTCCGTCGAGACGGGTGCGGCAGCGAGCTTCTTGCCCTTGAGATCCTTAAGGCTTTCGATACCCGAGCCGTTGCGCACGACAAGCGTCTCGTCGATGCCGGAGATGGACGAGAGGTAGAAGGCCTTGACGTCGAGTCCGCGCGAGGTGGCGGCGGCAAACGGGCTGGAGCCGACATAGCCGACCTGGACATCGCCGGAAGCGATGGCGGCGAAGATCTCGGCGCCGGAATTGAACTTGCGGAAATCGATGTCGTAGCCGGTCGCCTTGGCGAATTCGCCATTGGCGATGGCGACCGAGGACGGCAACGCGTCCGTCTGATAACCGACGACGACCTTCTTGTCCGCCGCCTGCGCAATCGATGCGATGGAAACGCTTGCGAGACCGACCGCGACCGCCGCGAGGAATGATGTGAATTTCATGCTTGCCCCCTTAACGCGAAAGCCCTCTTCCGCGCTTCTCTGATACCCCCGGAGGATGACGGGGCCGGGCGGGTAGCGACAGCAACAAACTACCAATTATATAGACATTCTTGGCAGCCGTTTCTCTTTGGAAGCGTGCGCTGTTACGTTCGGAACTGCCCGTATCCGCCCTGGTGATAGAGCAGGGGTTCGGCGTCCTTCTGCGTGACGGCGAGGACGCGGCCGATGATGATGGCGTGGGTGTGGTGCTCGATGACGTGCTCGACTTCGCAATCGATGGCGGACAGGGCGTCGCGGAGCACGGGCGCGCCGCTGACGAGCGTGGTCCAGTCGGCACCCTCGTAGCGAGCGGGGCCCTTGAGGCCGCCCTTGCCGGCGAACCGGTCGGCAATGTCCTGCTGGTCGCTCGAAAGGATGTTGACGCAGAAGTGGCCGTGGCGCTCGATCACCGGCCAGCTTGAGGAGGAGCGGTTGATGTTGACGATCATCGTCGGCGGATCGACGCTGAGCGCAGTGGCCGACGTGACCGTGGCGCCCGTTCTGTCGTCGGTGCCCGCCGTGACGACCGAGACCGTGGCGGCGACGTGCCGCATGGCGCGCTTCAGCTGTTCGGAACCGTCGAACTGGACGACGGACAAAGGCGGCTGGTTGAAGGCACTGGCGCCGTTTGCGAGGGAAGACGTCTTGGAAAGGCTCATGGCAATGTCTTTCGGGAAGGGCCGCGCGCGGTCGGGCGGCCTGTGTCGGGCGTCGGAGATCCTGTCCTGGCTCTGGAGCCAGGCCACCTGTCGACCGGCATCGTAATGTCTAGTGGAATTCTAGACAAAGAAGGGAATGCCCCGATCGGCCATCCCCGGAGAATGATTTTCCGATTTGCGCACGCTCAACGGGCCGCGATCTCTCCGGCATGCGATTGCGTGCGGAGCGTTTCGGCGGCGCGAGCGGCCACGAGCCGTGCGTGTTCGCTGACCTGCGGCAGGCCCATCAACTCGCCGAAACGTCCGCGGGCGAGCGGGCCCGAGATCAGAAGGCTGTCGTCCGGCACGCCCTCATGATTGAGGGCCTGAGACTGCGCATCGCAATCGATGCCGAGACCGGTCGGATCGAGGTGGAGATGTCCGGCGGCGTGCAGATCTCGCAGCCAGGCCTGACTGTCGAGGATGCCGCCATGGGCGGGGCCGGTGGTGACGACCACGGCATCGAACAGGGGCTCGACAGGGTCGGCGGAGCCTTTTCGCGTCACGGAGACGCGGATGCGATCGTCCTCGATCGCGGCCTTGCGCAGCGAACCGGCGACGATCTCGAGACGACCGGCTGCGATTGCCGCATCCAGCGCCTCTTCGACCTGCGGGGCGATGCGAAAGCGATGAACGTCCCAGAAGACCCGGAGGTGGCGGACGATGCGGCGGCGCTCGGCGACGGGCAGGTTCGGCCAGAGATCGGCTGCCTGGGTGCGCACCTGATCGATCACGGCGTGCCATGTGAGGCCCTCGGCCGACGCCGCGCGGATGGCGTCGCGGATGCGTTTGACGAGGGTGCGTGCGGACAAGGGCGGCGGGGAGAGCAGGTCGCCGAAGGGTTCCTGCGGAAACGGCGCATGGCCGCGGGAGCGAAGGCCCCGGCGCGAGACCGAGAGGATGCGGCCGCGATGGCCGGAGGCGGCAAGCGAGGCGATCACATCGGCGGATGTGAGGCCGTTTCCGACGACGAGGACATCATCGTCCGGGCGGATGGCGGCGAGCGCCTGGGGTTGGGTCGGGTCGGATATGAACCGCGGGTGGTGGCCGAGCGCGTCGACAAGCGCGCGGGGCGGGGCCGGTGGCGGGTGGGTGGTGGCAATGACGACCAGCGCGGCACTCCGGCGTCCGCCGGCGCTGTCCTCTATCTCCCAACCGCCCGGAGCCCTGCGAACAGCCGTGACGGCGGCGCGGATATGGCGCACGGCGCCGCTTTCCAGATACGGTTTCAGGCTGTCGGCGACATAGGCGCCGAACACGCCGCGCCGCGGAAAGAGGGACCCATCCGGTCGCTCCGCCGCGACGTCATCGGCGGCGGCGTCCGTGCGCGCCAGCCAGGCGGAGAAATGCTCGGGCGCATCGGGGCGAAGGCTCATGCGCGCCGCGGGCACATTGATGCGGTGCGCCGGATCGGCGGTATCGTAGGCAAGGCCGCGGCCGATCTCCGCACGCGGTTCGAAGACGACGATGTCGGTCTGAAAGGCGATGTCGGGATGTCCGGCAAGGTTATAGGCCACCGCAGCCCCGGAAAAGCCGCCGCCGATGATGGCGATGGTTTTGCGGGCGCCGACCTCAGAGACGGCAAGGGGCGCTGCCGCATCAACCGGGCCCGCCTGAACCGCACCTGCCAGAATCGCCGCGGACAGGCGCACGTCGTTGATCGTCATAAAGGGAACCCGTTCCATCGCACTCGAGAGCTGACAGTCTCGCCTGAAGGGACGCGCGCTGCAAATGAAGAAATTCTAAGGATTTAGTGGATTATAGAAAGCCATTCCTTCTTTGCGACGAGCGTAATTTCTACCTTCCATCCTTCCCGGCGTAGGGCCGGCTTGATGAGGACGGGTGACGGTATGGCGATGATCGCGCGAAAACTTCTGGCCTTCGGCCTTGCCACGGGCGTGGCGCTTGCCGCGGCCATCACCGGCGCACGTGCGGCCGATGTAACGGAGATCCGCATCGACTGGGCGACCTACAACCCGGTCAGCCTTCTCCTCAAGAAGGAAGGGCTGCTCGAAAAGGCGTTCGAGAAGGACGGGATCAGCATCCGCTGGGTGCAGTCGGCCGGCTCCAACAAGGCGCTGGAATATCTGAACGCCGGGTCGATCGATTTCGGATCGACGGCCGGTGCGGCGGCGCTGATCGCCCGGGTGAACGGCAATCCCGTCAAATCCGTCTATGTCTATTCGCGCCCGGAATGGACCGCGCTGGTGACGGGCAAGGATTCGCCGATCAAGACCGTTGCCGATCTCAAGGGCAAGACGGTCGCCGTCACGCGGGGCACCGATCCGCATGTGTTTCTGGTGCGGGCGCTCGCCGATGCCGGGCTGACCTCGAAAGACGTGACGTTCGTGCTCCTGCAGCACGCCGATGGGCGGCTCGCGCTCAGCCGTGGCGATGTCGATGCCTGGGCGGGTCTCGATCCGTTGATGGCCGCAGCCGAAGTGGAGGAGGGCGCAAAGCTCTTCTATCGCAAGCCGGAGAACAACAGCTGGGGCGTGCTGAACACAACCGAAACGTTTGCCGCCGAGCATCCGGATATCGTGAAGCGGGTTCTCGCAACCTATGAACAGGCGCGCAAGCAGGCGCTGGCCGATCCGGCCGCCCTGAAGGCGGCGTTGATCGAGGCGGCGAAACTGCCCGACGCGGTCATCGATCGTCAGCTGGAGCGCACAGATCTATCGACCTCCCGCATCGGCGACGTCCAGGCGGAGACCATCACCAAGGCAGGGCTCGCGCTTCAGGAAGCGGGCGTTCTTGCGGCCGATGCCGACATCGCCAAGACGGTGGCCGATCTGATCGATCCGAGCTTCAGTCAGGATCTGATCCAGTAATGACGATGAATGCGCTCAAGGCAGGGTCCGTGTCGGATGTCGCATCGGGCGCCACCGACGAGCCGTCACGGACAGCAGCCGGATCGGATGCGCCGGCACGGCCGGTTCGGCCTGCCGGTTTTTCGGGTGGTCGGTGGGGCGGTGCGCTGATCCGCTTCGCCACGGCTGTCGCTCTGCCGGTCGGTGCGTTTCTCCTCTGGGAGATCGCCGTCGACAGCGGTTTTGCGAGCGGTCGGCTCGTGCCGCCGCCGTCGCGCATTCTCACGACGCTGGTCGATCTCTGGACGGCCGGGCAGCTTGTCGATCACATCGTCTCGACCTGCCTGCGCGTGCTGCTCGGCTTTCTCGCAGGCGCTGCCGCCGGTGCGCTGGCCGGCAGCCTGACCGGCTATTTCCGCGTCGCGCATGCGGTCGTCGATCCGACGCTTCAGGCGTTGCGGGCCATTCCCTCGATCGCCTGGGTGCCGCTCTTCATTCTCTGGTTCGGCATCTTCGAGACCTCCAAGGTGGTGCTGATCGCGACGGGCGTCTTCTTCCCGGTCTATCTCGGCGTGTCCACGGCCCTGCTGTCGGTCGATCGCAAGATCGTCGAGGTCGGTCGGATCTTTCGCCTGAGCGGTTTCGATCTCGTGCGGCGTATCCTCTTTCCGGCCGTGCTGCCGGCCTTCATCGTGTCGCTGCGGGCGGGCCTTGGGCTCGGATGGATGTTCGTCGTTGCCGCCGAGTTCATGGGCGCCTCCGAAGGTCTCGGCTATCTGCTCGTGGACGGTCAGCAACTGGGCAAGCCCGACCAGATCATGGCGGCGATCCTGATCTTCGCGGTGATCGGCAAGCTGTCGGATGCGCTTCTGGTGCGCGCCACCGCGCCGCTCGTCGCGTGGCAGGACAATTTCAGCCGGGGAGGGTTGTGATGCTGGCGCTGAAGGGACTCGGCAAGACCTATGCCGGTGGCGTGCAGGCACTAGCCGGCTTTACGCTGGATGCACGGCCCGGCGAGATCGTGGCCATCATCGGCGGCTCGGGCTGCGGCAAGAGCACGCTCCTGCGGCTGATCGGCGGGCTGGATACGCCGACCAGCGGCACGGTCAGCATCCATGGCGAGGCGGTTTACGAGCCGCATCCGCTGATCAACCTCATCTTCCAGGAACCGCGTCTCCTGCCCTGGCTCAGCGTCCGGGACAATGTCGGCTTCGGGCTCGCGCATCTGCCGCGCGTAGAGCAGGCCGCGCGGATCGAGGAGGCGCTCTGTCGCGTCAACCTCGAGGCCTATGGCGACCGGCTGCCGAAGGCACTGTCGGGCGGACAGGCCCAGCGCGTCGCCATCGCCCGGGCGCTGGTGACCCGGCCGGAGGTCCTGTTGCTCGACGAGCCGTTCTCCGCCCTCGATGCCCTGACGCGGGAGACGCTGCAGCAGCATCTCCTCGATATCTGGGCGCAAACCCGGGCAACGATGATCCTCGTGACCCACGACATCGATGAAGCCGTGGCCCTTGCCCATCGCGTCATCGTCTTGAAGCCGTGGCCCGGCCGAATCCTCGACGACATCAAAATCGCCCATCCGCACCAGCGGAGCGGCGTTCCTTTCGACCAGGCGCGCGCCAAGGTGCGCAGCGCGCTTCACCAATCCCTTTCCGTCCCGGCGCCTGCGGATATCCGCACGGCCCGGGCTCAGCATCCATCCGTTCTGGAGACATCGCCATGACTTCCGCGCCCGAAAAGATCAACGTCCTCTGGTTCCTGCCGACCCATGGCGACAGCCGCTATCTCGGCACCACCATCGGCGGCCGCAATGTCGATCTGGCCTATCTCAAGCAGGTCGCGCAGGCAGCGGATTCGCTCGGCTATTACGGCGTGCTCATCCCCACGGGAAAGAGCTGCGAGGACAGCTGGGTGGTCGCGTCCGCGCTGGCGCCGCTGACGGAGAAGCTGAAATACCTGATCGCCGTGCGCCCCGGCCTGCTGTCGCCGACGCTGGCCGCGCGCATGACGGCGACGCTCGACCGGATTTCGGAAGGCCGCGTGCTGATCAATGTCGTCACCGGCGGCGATCCGATCGAGAACAAGGGCGACGGCATCCACTTCGCCCATGCCGAGCGCTACGAGGTGACGGAGGAATTCCTCCACATCTACAAGGCGCTGCTGCAAGGCGAGACGGTCAATCACAAGGGCAAGCATTTCGACATCGAGGACGGACGCGTCCTGTTCCCGTCCTACCAGACGCCGCATCCGCCGCTCTATTTCGGCGGCTCCTCCGGCATCGGCCAGGAAGTCGCGGCCCGCACCATCGACAAGTACCTGACCTGGGGCGAGCCGCCGGAGGACGTCGCCAAGAAGATCGCCGAGGTTCGGGCGCTCGCCGATCGCGAGGGTCGCGAGGTGACCTTCGGCATCCGCCTGCACGTCATCGTGCGCGAGACGGCCGAAGCGGCCTGGCGGGCGGCGGACGAGCTCATTCAATATCTCGACGACGATACGATCGCCGCGGCGCAAAAAGTATTCGAGCGCATGGACTCGGTCGGCCAGAGCCGCATGAGCCGCCTGCATGGCGGACGGCGCGACAAGCTGGAGGTCAGCCCCAATCTCTGGGCCGGCGTCGGCCTCGTGCGCGGCGGCGCCGGCACGGCCCTGGTCGGCGATCCGGACCAGGTGAAGGCACGGATGGAGGAATATCGCGAGATCGGCATCGATACCTTCATCATGTCGGGCTATCCGCATCTCGAAGAAGCCTATCGTTTCGGTGAGCTGGTCCTGCCGAACCTGCCGCTGGCCCATCCCGTCAAGGCGCGCGAAGCGTCCATCAATACGGGGCCGTTCGGAGAAACGATCGCCGGCGATCACCGTCCGGCGCTCAAAATCAGCCAGTCCTGATCCCCTTCCGGAAATTTCATGGCGGGCCGATGGCCCGCCTTTCCCTGCGTCTCGATTGAGGAACCGTGCCATGACGATCCTAGCCATTCACGATCCTGCCGGTCGTGTGACGACGTTTCCGCCTTCCGAGGAGAGCCTTCCGCAGGGCCGGATCGGGAGCGAGGAGGAGGCCCTTGCCGTCGCTGCGGACCTGGCTGCGGATTTTGCCGAGGGCGCTGCCCGGCGCGACGAGGAACGCCTGCTGCCGCATCGCGAACTGGACGCGCTGTCGCGCTCCGGCCTTCTGGCGATCACCGTTCCGCCGGACTATGGCGGGATCGACGTGTCGAATGCCGTGCTGGCGGAGGTGACGGCGATCCTGTCTGCGGCGGATGCCTCGATCGGCCAGATCCCGCAGAACCATTTCTACATCCTGGAGGCCTTGCGCGTCGATGGCGGGGAGGAGCAGAAGCGCTTCTTCTTCGGTCGGGCGCTCGCGGGCGACCGGTTCGGCAACGCCTTGTCGGAACGCGGCACCAAGACGGTCGGGCACTACAACACGCGGATCGCGCGCGACGGGCTCGGCTACCGGATCAACGGCCAAAAATTCTATTCCACCGGCGTGCTCTTTGCCGACTGGGTGACCATCTTCGCGCTCGACGAGGAGGAGCACCTGACCATGTCCTTCGTGCCCCGCGGCGCCGAGGGCATCGAGATCATCGACGACTGGGACGGTTTCGGGCAGCGCACCACGGGCAGCGGCACCACCATCCTGAAGAATGTCGCCGTCGGCGCCGATGCGGTCGTGCACCATCATCGCGGGTTCGAGCGCCCGACGACCATCGGCTCGGTCGGCCAGATCATCCATGCCGGCGTCGATCTCGGCATCGCCCGCGCCGCCTTTGCCGATATGGTGACCTTCGTGAAGACGCAGTCGCGCCCCTGGACGCACAGCGGTGTCGAACGCGCCTCCGAAGATCCGCTGACCGTGTCGAAGGTCGGCGAGATCGCCATCCGGATCGAGGCGGCGACGGCGCTGCTCGCCAGCGCCGGGCACAAGGTCGATCTCGCGCAGATCGATCCGACGGAGGACAAGGTGCTGCAGGCTTCGCTCGCCGTTGCCGCGGCCAAGGTTCTGACGACGGAGATCGCGCTCGATGCCTCCAGCACCCTGTTCGAGCTGGCAGGCACGTCTTCGACCAAGGTGGCGCTCAATCTCAACCGCCACTGGCGCAACGCCCGCACCCATACGCTGCACGATCCGGTGCGCTGGAAGCCCCATGTGGTCGGAAACTACCACCTCAACGGCGTCCTGCCACCCCGCAGCGGCGCCCTCTGATCCGGTTTCAGTCTCATCGACGCGAACGAGAAAGGCCCGCTCCCCGGAGGGAACGGGCCTTTCTCGTGTGGAGTTTTCGCCGTCAGCTGTAGAGGCTGACCGTCGGGATCGTGCCGTTCAGGGCGAAATCGCCGACTTCGCGGGCCTTGTAGAACACGGGATCGTGGAGCGTGTGGGTGCGGACGTTGCGCCAGAAGCGGTCGAACCGGTATTTCGATGCCGTGGAGCGGGCGCCGGTCAGTTCGAAGACGCGGGACGTGATGTCGAGCGAGACATGGGTGGCGTGAACCTTGGCCGCATAGGCCTCGGCCGCCGCCGCACCGCGCTCCTCCGCGGTGACGTCATGGCCCTTGGACAAAGCGCGCTCGACGGCGGCGGCGGCGCTGTCGGCGAGGGCGGCGGAAGCCTTCAATGCCGCGGTGAATTCGCCGACGCGCTCGAGGATATAGGGATCGTCCGCTGCCCGCTCGACGTTCGAGGTGACCCAGGGGCGCGTCGTGGTCCGGACGTAGTCGAGTGCGGCGGCCAGCGCGCCCTCCGCTGTGCCGAGATAGAAGTTGACGAAGACCAGCTGGATCAACGGCGTGTTGAAGGTCGGCAGAACCGCGCCCGCGGCATCCGGCGCGGCCGGGGAGCCGACGAGATCCTCCGCATAGACCGGGAAATCCCGGAACTCGACGCTGCCGCTGTCCGACAGGCGCTGGCCGATATTGTCCCAGTCGTCATGCGCGATGTAGCCTGGCCGATCGGTCGGCACGGCAAACCCGGCGATCGTGTCGCCGAGGCTGGCATTGGCATTGATGTAGTCGGAGATCCGCGCGGCGGTGGAAAACGACTTGCGGCCGTTCAGCACATAGTCCTTGCCGCGCGGGGTCAGCGTCAACCCCGGATCGCGCGGGTTGACGGCAGCACCCCAATAGAGATTGCGGGACACGGTTTCGGCCGCCAGCGCTTCCGCCTTTGCCCGGTCCGGATGGGCCCAGCCGATATAGGCGGCATTGACGAAATGGTAGCCGAGCAACTGCCCGAGCGAACTTTCGCCGCGTGCGAGAATGCGCACCAGCCGCAACCCGTCCACCCAGTCGAGCCCGCCGCCACCGATCCCGACCGGCTGCAGCGCGTTCAGGAGCCCGGCCGCCTTCAGCCTGGCGATCTCCTCCACCGGGGCAAGCCCCGCCTCGTCGAGCGCTGCGGCACGGCTGCCGAAATCGGCGGAGAGTTCTGTGGCGCGGGCAAAGAGCGTCTCTCTGGACGCTCCATGGCTCGCGAGAGGGACGACATTGGTCTTGCTCATGCTCAGGTCCTTGAATTCGCGGTTCGGTCGCGTTCGGGCAATGGTCGGGTCAGAACAGCTTGGCCGGGATCCAGTCGGCCTTTGCTGCATCGCTGGCGTTAAAGGCGGGCACCTTGGCGGCGAGCTCCTCGATGGTCTTCACACCGGCCGCGCGCAGCTCCGCCTGCGTCAGAAGCGCCGGCTTGACGACGAGCGTGTGGTCGACCGGCTGGCCGGCGATCTGCAGGGCGGCGGCACGGATCGAGACGGCGCCGACGACGGCGGGGTTCGTTGCGGCCGTCGCCACCCAGGGGCTGCCCTCCTCGGTGATCTCCTGGATATCCGCGGTGGAGACATCCGCCGAATAGATCTTGATCCTGTCGGCGATGCCGAGATCGGTGGCCGCGAGCTTCACGCCGCGGGCGAACTCGTCATAGGGGGCGAAGACGACGGTGATATCGGGGTTCGCCCGCAGGACAGCCTTGGCCTGGTCGGCCGTGGCGATCGCCGTGGTGTCGTTGACCGTGCCGAACCGGGCCTTCTCCACGACACCCTTGTTCTGCGTCCTGAAGCTGTCCCAGACCTCGTTGCGCCGGTCGAGCGGCGCAAAGCCCGCGACATAGACATAGCCGGCATTAAAGCTGGTGCCGTTCTCCTTCACGGCCTGGTCGAGGGCGAGGCGCGCCAGTTCGTGATCGCTCTGCTCGACCTGCGGGATCTTGGGATTGTCGAGGTTCACGTCGAAGGCGACGACCTTGATCCCCTTGTCCAGAGCCTGCTGCACGACGTCGCCAAGCGATTCCGGCAGGCCGTGATCGACGACGATGCCTTCGACCCCAAGATTGATCGCCTGGAGGATCTGCTCGCGCTGTTCGGCTGCATCCTGCCGGCCCGGGAAGACCCGCAGATCGATGCCGAGCGCATCCGCCTGCGCCTGCGCGCCGGCCTGGTAGGCCTGGAAGAAATCGCCGGCCGAGATATAGCTGACGAGCGCGACCTTGACGCCGCCTTTGTCGAACGGTGCAGGTGCACCGGCAATCCCCCCGGCATGCGCCGCGGGAAGGACGGAAAATGTCAGAAGGGCAGCAGAGGCCGCCAGGCTGAAGAAGGATGTCATCGGCAGGGTCCTTTGAGAGCGCGGTCATCGTTGCGCGCTGCGGCCATGGCTGCTGCATGCCGGGTTCGCCACGCAGTTCTCCCATTAGATATTTAATCCAGTAATTTTGTAGAATTAGCGGTTCTTTTTTGAGGCCTCCGGCGCAACGCCGTTCCAAATGTTCGCGCCAACGCCAAAATCCGTGCCCCGAACCGTGGAGCAATGAAAAACGCGCTGCGGATGATCGTTCTCCTCAGGGGTCGTCAGGGGAACGGACATTCCCGGCAAGGGCGTGTCTTCGGAACGTCGTTGCCCTCGCCACCCTTCTGTCGGGCAGAAATATATGACAGTCTTTATAGACAATAAGGCAGGCGCATGACCCCACCTCTTCTGACCATCGCCAATGTGACGCAGAGTTTCGAGGGCACGCGTGCCCTCGATGGCGTCTCGTTCGACATCGGGCGGGGCGAGATCGTGGCGCTGATGGGGGCGAACGGCGCCGGAAAATCGACGCTGGTCAAGATCCTCTCCGGCGTGCTTTTGGCCGACGGTGGAACCATCACGCTCGACGGGAAGGCCTTTCGGCCGCGCTCGCCGGCGGAGGCCGGGCGGGCCGGGATCGCCACGGTGCACCAGTCGACGGATGTCGTCGGCATTCCCGGATTGACCGTGGCGGATGCCCTGATGCTCGGGCGCTTCGCCGATCGGAACAGCCCGTTCTTCCTGTCCCGCAAAACCGTCCGCAGGCAGGCGCAGGCCATGCTCGATACGGTTGGGATCGCACTGCCGCTCGAGCGCGATTTCGCCGACCTGCCGGCCGCCGATCGTCAGCTGCTTGCCATCGCGCGCGCGCTTTCCGCCCATCCGCAGGCGGAACCGCCCCATCTGTTGATCCTCGACGAGCCGACAGCCAGCCTTTCGGCGGCGGAAAGCCGGCGGCTGTTTACGATCCTGCTGCGGCTGCGGCAGGACGGGCTCGCCGTCCTCTACATCTCCCACCGCACAGCCGATCTCGCGGCGCTCGCGGACCGGGCGATCGTGCTGCGGAACGGCGCGGTCGCGGGCGCCTTCGCAAGGCCGATCGACTTCTCCCGCGCCATCGAGACGATGATCGGCAGGCCCCTCGCGCCGCCGTCTGCAGGCTTGGTTCGGCCGCGTGGCGTGGCGGTTCTGGAGGCCCGGCAGCTTCGGCTCGGTCCGGATGCGGCACCCTTCGACCTGACGGTCCATGCGGGCGAGGTCGTGGCCGTTACCGGGGTGCTCGGCGGCGGCAAGAGCCGCCTGCTGTCCACCCTCTTCGGCGTCCATCCGCTGCACACGGGCACCATCCACCTCGATGGCCGGTCCTATCGGCCGCGCTCGCCGGCCCAGGCCATCGCGGCCGGTGTCGTCATGGCCGGGGAGGATCGGCATCGATCCTCACTCATGCCGCCGGATTGGCCGGGGCACACGCTGCAATCGACGATCAGCCTGCCGCATCTGGCGGCGTGGTCTTACGCCGGCTTTCTGTTCGGCGGCCGGGAACGGCGCGAGGCGGAGACGGCGATGGCGCGCCTGTCGATCAAGGCCTCCGGTCCGGATGCCTCGATCTGGTCGCTCTCGGGCGGCAACCAGCAGAAGGCGGTGCTGGCACGCTGGGACGCCGCCCCCTGTCGCCTGCTGATGCTGGACGAGCCGTTCCAGGGCGTGGATGTCGGCGCGCGGGCTGAGATCATCGCCGCGATCCGGGCGCGCACCGACCGCGCCACGCTGATCGCAACCTCCGACCGGGAAGAGGCCGAGGCCGTGGCCGACCGCATTCTCGTGCTCGACCAGCACAGCCTCCTGGCAGACGATCATCCTCACCCCGCAGATCTGCAGGGCACACCTGCTCCCTTACCCGAAGGACGGCCTCATGACCGCGCTCACTGACGATCCGATTCCGGTCACGCGGCCCGTGAAGGGGCCCGCGAAGGCGACAGCGGAAAGGCCGGATGCGGCGCGACGCGGCGGGGTCGCAAGACGTGCAGACATCGCGGCAGGGCTGCGGGCGAGCGCGGTGTTTCTGCTGCTGGCCGCGCTGCTTGCGGGCTTCACCATCGCCGAGCCTGCCTTTGCCAATGTCGGCAACCTGATGAGCATCCTGCAGGGGGTCTCGGTGGTGGCGATCCTCGGCGCGGGCGTGACGCTGACGCTCGCCGTCGGCGGTTTCGACCTTTCCATCGGCGCAGTCGCTGCCTCCAGCGTCATGGCGGCCAGCTATGCGATGATCGTCCTGCAGCTGGATGTCTTCGCCACCGTGCCGCTTGTGCTCGCATTCGGCGCGGCGGTCGGACTGGTCAACGCCCTCCTCATCGTCCGGCTGAAGGTGCCGGATCTGCTCGCCACGCTGGCGATGATGTTTCTGCTGTCCGGCCTGCAGCTGCTGCCCACCGCCGGCCGCTCCATTTCTGCCGGCCTCGTGCTTCCCGATGGCGCGAAGGCCGCGGGCGTCTATGACGGCCGCTTTCTCCTGATCGGTCGGCACAGCCTGTCGGGCGTCGTCCCGGTCTCGGTCGTGCTGATGGCGGTCGTTGCGGTATCGCTCTCCGTGCTGACCGAGCGGACCCGGATCGGCCGGCTGCTGTTTGCCACCGGCGGCAACGAGGTGGCGGCGCGGCTGGCCGGGGCGCCCACCCTGCGGCTGAAAACGCTCGCCTACGTGCTGTCGGGAATGCTCGCCTCGCTCGGCGGCATCATCATCGCCGCCCGTGTCGGCCGGGGTGACGTGTCGTCCGGCGGGTCCCTGCTGATGGACGCGGTGGCCGCAGCGCTGATCGGCTTCGCCGTCCTCAATCTTCGGCGCCCCAACGTGCTCGGTACGATCGTCGGCGCGGTGTTCGTCGGGGTGCTGCTCAACGGGCTGACAATGCTGAACGCCCCCTATTACACGCAGGACTTCGTCAAGGGCGCGGTGCTCGTCGGTGCATTGGCGCTGACCTATGGCCTCGGACGGCGCACGCGCTGAGACCGCTGGAAGGGGTCTTTCGGCAGCCTCGGGACGGCTGAAGTTTTCCACGGATGCCCCTTTGTTTGGAACGTTCTTCCTCGGCATGGAATAAATTCTACATATTCTGTAGACATTATTGAACGGGGACCTTTCGCATGATCGACACCTGGATGGCCGCACTCGGCCGCCGCGATATTTTGAAATTCACCGCTGCCGCAGGCGCCACGCTGACGGCGGCAAGTCTGCTCGGTCCGAGCATCGCCAGCGCCAGCGGCGCGCTGTCGCTGAAGGGCAAGCGGATCGGCATCAGCGCCACCGGCACGGATCACTTCTTCGACCTCCAGGCCTACAATGCGCAGATCGAAGAGGTGAAGCGTCTCGGCGGCGAGCCGATCGCGGTCGATGCCGGCCGCAACGACGGCAAGCTGGTCTCCCAGCTTCAGACGCTGATCGCCCAGCGGCCGGACGCCATCGTCCAGATCCTCGGCACGCTGAGCGTGATCGATCCCTGGCTGAAGAAGGCGCGCGATGCCGGCATTCCGGTGCTGACCGTCGATGTCGGCTCCACAAACTCGATCAACAACACGACCTCCGACAACTGGGGTATCGGCAAGGATCTGGCGTTGCAGCTCGTCTCCGACATCGGCGGCGAAGGCAATATCGTGGTGTTCAACGGCTTTTACGGGGTCACGCCCTGCGCCATCCGCTACGACCAGCTCGTCAACGTCGTCAAGTACTTCCCCAAGGTGAAGATCCTTGAGCCGGAACTGCGCGACGTGATCCCGAACACGGTGCAGGACGCATTTACCCAGATCACGGCGCTGCTCAACAAGTATCCGGAGAAGGGCTCGATCAAGGCCATCTGGTCGGCCTGGGATATTCCCCAGCTCGGTGCGACGCAGGCGCTGGCCGCGGCCGGCCGGACCGAAATCCGCACCTATGGCGTCGATGGCAGCCCAGAGGTCCTGCAACTGGTCGCCGATCCGGCATCGCCCGCGGGCGCCGACGTTGCCCAGCAACCGGCAGAGATCGGCCGTACCGCGATCCAGAACGTCGCCCGGCTTCTCTCCGGCGAAACGCTGCCGCGCGAGACCTATGTTCCCGCACTTCTCGCCAACAAGGCCAATGTGGCCGAAGTGACGAAGAAACTCGGGATCGGCTGATCCCGATCGGGCCGGACGGCGCCTCCCAACGTCCGGCCCACACCGTCTCCCGCCATTATCCGCTCTCCGTCCGCGCCGTCCGCAGGAGCCCAGACATGACCTCTCAGACATGACACTCCCGGCACACCGGCCAGGCGCCGCGCTTTCCTTTTCGGGGATCGTCAAGCATTTCGACGGGGCCCAGGCGCTTGCAGGCGCATCGCTGACCGTGCCGCGCGGCACGGTGCACGGCCTTGTCGGCCAGAACGGCGCGGGCAAGTCGACGCTGATCAAGCTGCTTGCCGGCCTGCATCAGGCCGATGACGGGCGGATCGAGATCGACGGCATCGAACACCGGACGCTGACGCCGCATCTCGTCGAAACGCTCGGCATCCATTTCATCCACCAGGACCGGCTGCTCGTTCCCACATTCACGGTCGGCGAGGCGCTGTTTCTCGGCCGCGAGCCGCGGATCGCCGGAACGCCGTTTCTCGACCGCCGCCTGATGCAGCGCCGCGCCGCGGACATTCTCAACGACTACTTCGGGATCCGTATTCCCAACAGCGCGCTGATCCGCGATCTCTCCACGGCGGAGCGGCAGATCGTCCAGATCACGCGGGCGCTGCTCGACCAGCCGAAGGTTCTGGTCTTCGACGAGCCGACGGCCGCGCTGGTGCGGCGCGAGGCCGACATCCTGTTCCGTCTCATCCGCCGGCTGCGCGACGAGGGCGTGACGATCCTCTACGTCTCCCACTATCTCAACGAGATCGAGGCGCTGTGCGACGCCGTGACCGTGCTGCGCAACGGCCGCGACGTCGCGACCCTGCCGCTCGCGCAGACCTCGGCGTCCGAGATCGCCGGACTGATGATCGCCCGCGACATCGGCGAGATGTTTCCCAAGCGGGACGTCGTGCCGGGTCATGACATTCTCAAGGTGCACGGGCTGCAGCTTTCCGGAAAATATCACGACGTCTCCTTTTCGCTTCGGCGCGGCGAGGTCCTCGGCCTGACGGGCCTGCTCGGCTCCGGCGCCAAGGACGTGCTGCGCACCCTGTTCGGGCTCGACCAGGCCGATGGCGGCACGATCGAGATCGACGGCCAGCCGGCACGCAGGCTCGACCCGGTCCGGGCGGCGCAGCGGGAGCTGGCGCTGGTGCCCGAGGATCGCCGCCGCAACGGCGTGGCGCTCGACATGACGGTCGGCGAGAACCTGACGCTGTCGTCCCTCAAGCAATTCACCCGCTTCGGCTTTCTCGACACGGCGCGCGAGCGTGGCGAGGCCGACAGGCTGATCGCCCGGCTGGAGATCAAGACGGCCGGGCGCGACGCCCTGGTGCGAACGCTGTCCGGCGGCAACCAGCAGAAGGTGGCGATCGCCAAATGGCTCAGCCGCCATTCGCAGATCTATCTGCTCGACGAGCCGACCGTCGGCGTCGATATCGGCTCCAAGGTGGAGATCTACCGATTGATCGGCGATCTGGCCGAGCGGGGCGCGGGCGTGATCGTGCTGTCGTCGGACCTCACCGAACTCGTCGGCATCACCGATCGTATCCTCGTTCTCTTCCGCGGCCGCGTGATCCGCGCCTTCGCCTCCGCCGAGACGACGCCGGAAGCGGTGCTCGCGGCCTCGACCGGTTCGTCCGAGGTGCTCCGCCATGTCGGCTGAACTCGACCTGACGCCGCTTTCGCCGCTCGGACAAGAGACGACGCCTGCGGGGCCGGCGCTTGGCGGGCAGATCGCAGCGCTCGCGCTGCGCGCCGGATCCCTCATCGCCTTTGCCGTCATCGTCGCGGTCTTCGCGATCACGGCACCCTATTTTCTCAGCGTCGGCAATATCGGCAATGTGGTCGGGCAATCGGCCATTCCCGGCGTTCTCGCCGTGGGGCTGACGATCGTGCTGATCGCCGGTGGATCGAACGTGGTGACCGGCGGCATCGACCTGTCGCTCGCCGCCAATATGGGCTTGAGCGCCGCGGTCTATGCGACGCTCGCCCAGGCCGGATATGGCGACGGAACCGCCGTTGCGGCCGCGCTTCTGACCGGCGGCATCATCGGGGCGGTCAATGCCTTCGCCGTGGTGGTTGCCGGGATCGTGCCGCTGCTCGCCACCCTGGCGGTGATGAACGTCGTGGCCGGCATCGAGCTCGTCCTTACCCAGAACACGGTCATTCCCGCTACCACGCCGCTGCTCTCGGCGCTCTCTTCGTCCGGCCCGCTCGGCATTCCGGTGCTCGGCCTCGTTCTCGTCGTCTTCACTCTCATCGTCGGGGCCATCGTGCAGTTCACGCCGACCGGCCTCAGGCTCTATGCCGTGGGCGAGTTTCCGGAGGCGGGGCGCGCCGCCGGTCTGCCTGTGCGGCGGTTGACGGCCGGCGCCTTCGTCGCCAGCGGGCTCTGTGGCGGGTTTGCCGGCATTCTCTCCGTCTCCAACCTCAGCGGCAGCACCACGGGTTCGGGCGAAATGCTGCTTCCGGTGGTGGTCACGGCGCTGCTCGGCGCGGTGTTCTCCCGTCGCCTGGTTCCCACCATCGGCGGCACGCTGCTGTCGACGCTGTTCGTCGGCATCCTCGTCAACGGGTTTCAGCTGCTCAACATCTCCAGCACGCTGGTCAACGGCGTTCAGGGCATCCTCATCCTGCTGGTCGTCTCCGCGACCACGCTGCTGCGCAAGAAGGAGGCCTGACATGGCCGTCCCGGCATCCGGCACCGTCCGCCCGTCGTCCACGATCCTGCAGGCGGCCTATGGCGGCATCCTGCGCTATCCTTTGCTCGTGGCGCTCGCCGCCGTCATCGTGCTGTTCTCGCTGGCGAGCCCCGTCTTCCTGACCGCGGCCAATCTGCAAAGCATCCTCGTCAACAACGTCACCCTTCTCGTCATCGTCACCATCGCCATGACCTTCGCGGTGGCCGTCGGCGGCATCGACCTCTCGGTCGGCACGGCGATCGATTTTGCAAGTTTCGCCTTCGTCTCGCTGGTTCTGGCCGGGCAGCCGGTGGGCGTGGCGGCGCTGGCGGGCCTTGCCTCCGGCGCGCTGGTCGGCGCCTTCAACGCCGTGCTGATCTCGCTCATCGGCATCTCGCCCTTCCTTGCGACGCTCGGCACGCTGTTCATCGGCCGCAGCCTGCAGCAGATCCTCACCCATGGCGGAAACCCGGTCTACCTGCCTCCGGCCGGCGTGCCGGAAGCCTTCCGTTTCCTCGGCCGCGGCACGCTCGCCGGCATTCCCGTCCCGCTCGTCATCGCCGGTGCGCTGATCCTGGTCGCGACGCTCGTCTTTGCGCGCACGCGCTTCGGCCGCGTGGCGATCGCGATCGGCATCCAGCCGGATGTCGTGCGCTATTCCGGCGTCGCCAGCCGCGCGCATGTCGCCGTCACCTTCATCCTCGTCGGGCTGATCGCCGCCGTGGCAGGGCTGATCCTGACGGCGACGGTGACGGTCTACATTCCCTCGTCCGGCAATGCCTTCCTGCTGAACGCCATCGGCGCCACCTTCATCGGCACGACGCTCAGTCCGCTCGGCCGGCCGAACATTCCCGGCACGGTGCTCGGCGTTCTTCTGCTCGGCATCGTCGCCAACGGCCTGTTGCTGACGGGCCTCAATTTCTACTGGCAGCAGGTCGGCACCGGCACGCTGATCTTCGCGGTGCTGGCGCTGAGCTTTGCCCGCCGCCGCCATGCCAAGGCCTGACACAAAGGAACCGTCGATGACCCGTGAAATCCGACTGAACGCTTTCGACATGAACTGCGTCGGCCATCAATCGCCCGGGCTCTGGACGCATCCGCGCGACCAGTCCTCCCGCTACAAGGATCTCGACTACTGGGTGCAGCTTGCAAAGACGCTTGAGCGCGGCAAGTTCGATGGCCTGTTCATCGCCGACGTGCTCGGCGTCTACGACGTTCTCAACGGCAATACGGACGCGGCGCTGCGCCATTCGGCGCAGGTCCCGGTCAACGATCCGCTGCAGCTGATCCCGACCATGGCCTATGTGACGGAGCATCTCGGCTTCGGGCTGACGGCCTCGCTCTCCTTCGAGCATCCCTACACGTTCGCGCGGCGCATCTCGACGCTCGACCACCTGACCAAGGGCCGCGTCGGCTGGAACATCGTCACCTCCTATCTCAACAGCGGCGCGCTGAACGTCGGTCAGGCGCAGCAGTCGAACCATGACGATCGCTACGACCTTGCCGAGGAGTATCTGGAGGTCTGCTACAAGCTCTGGGAGGGGAGCTGGGAGGAGGATGCGGTGGTGCGCGACCGTCAGACCGGCATTTTCACCCATCCCGAAAAGGTTCATCCGATCCACCATCGGGGCAAGCATTTCACCGTACCCGGCATCCACCTCAGCGAGCCGTCGCCCCAGCGCACGCCGGTTCTCTACCAGGCGGGCGCCTCCAGCCGCGGCAAGGATTTCGCCGGCGCGCATGCCGAGTGCATCTTCGTCGCCGCGCCGTCGAAGCCCGTGCTGAAACGCTATGTCGCCAATGTGCGCGAGGCGGCCGAACGGGCAGGGCGCAACCCGCGCGACATTCTGGCCTTCAACCTGCAGACGGTGATCCTCGGGGAAACCGATGCCGAGGCCAAGCGGAAGTTCGACGACTATCGGAAGCACGTGTCCTACGAGGGGGCGTTGACGCTCATTTCCGGCTGGACCGGGATCGATTTCGGACAGTTCGCGCCCGACGAACCCCTGCGCCATCGCTATACCAACGCCGTCCAATCGGCCGTGGAAACCTTTACGACCATCGACCCGGACAAGGTCTGGACCGTCCGCGAAATGGCCGACTGGGTCGGCATCGGCGGCTTCGGACCGGTCTTCGTCGGATCTCCCCAGACGGTGGCCGATCTCCTGCAGGAATGGGTCGAGGACACCGACGTCGACGGCTTCAACCTCGCTTACGCCGTGACCCCGGAAACCTTCGAGGACGCGGTCGATCTTCTCGTGCCCGAGCTGCAGAAACGCGGCGTCTACAAGACGGCGTATAGACCGGGCACCCTGCGCGAAAAACTCTTCGACGCCGGCCCAAGGCTCGCCGCCCCGCACCCCGGCGCGGCCTACCGTGTGTTGGCGGCGGATAGAGAGGCGCGGGTGGCGAGGGGCTGAACGCCTCTCGCGGTCCCCGCTCACGATTGCGGAGGAAAGATCAAGCGGCTTGCGCGGGTGCGCTAGCTGGCGAGCCGCAGCTTGATCGTGGTCTTCGCCGCGTGTTGCCCCTCGGTTTCCCCATCGAACGCCTTCTGCGCCGCCTCGACCCTGTCCTTGTGGACGCTCGCCCATTGGAACAGCGCCTGAAACGGTTCGATGAGCGTTTCGCCCAGAGGGGTGACGCTGTACTCGACGGCGACAGGGGACACGGGAATGACGCGTCTGGCGACGATGCCGGAGCGTTCCAGGCGCCGAAGAGCCTGCGTCAGGGACTTCTGCGTGACGCCTTCCAGTTCCCGTTTCAGGGAATTGAAGCGCATCGGTCCGCGGCAAAGCGATGCCATGATGAGGATCGACCATTTAT
>NZ_SLVH01000009.1:0-220645 GCF_004342335.1 Rhizobium sp. PP-F2F-G48
TCGAGCACGACGACCATGGTGCCCGGCGCGAGCTTGTCGATGATCCCCGAGGCGACCTTGCCGATGGCCGTGTCGGGCACCGCGAGAACCACGACATCGGCACCCTCGAGCGCCTCTTCCACGGGAAGGCAGGTGAGCCCGAGATCGGCTTGCAGCCGCGCCCGCCCGGCGTCGCTCACCTCTACGGGGCGGATGTCGAAGCGCGAGCCGATGAGGTTGCGGGCCAGCCGCGTGCCCATTTTGCCGCCGGCGCCGAAAAGTGCGATCGATGTCATGTGTGCTGATCCCATTCTGTCAGGGCATCTAACGGCAACTGGTATAATGAGTCAATGATCATTTCACATGATGTCGCCTTACACACGGAACCAACGTCTGCACACTTTCGCTGACAGGCGGATCCGGCTAAATCACGTAATGCCGGCTTTGGGCCGGACGTCATTTCGGACGGATTGTCATGCTCGTCTTTCTCGACTTCGAAGCCTCGTCTCTCGGCAAGAAGAGTTATCCTGTGGAAGTTGCCTGGGTTTTCGAAGACGGGACTTCCCGCTCGCATATCCTTCGGCCTGCGCCCGACTGGACTGACTGGTCGATCAAGGCGGAACGAATCCATGGCCTGACACGCCGGCGCCTCCATGAGGAGGGCGTGCCCGTAACGGATGTTGCGAACGAAATGCTCGAAACGCTTGCGGGACACGCCCTCTATGCCAGCGCGCCCTCCTGGGATGGGAAATGGCTGAGCGTGCTGCTGCGTGCCGGCGGACTGCCGCGACATGCTTTGCGGCTCGCAAAATCCGACGATGTCTTTCTGGAGCACGCCCGGCAGATCATGGACGGGACGTTTACGCGACGCGAGATCGCCGATTTCGTGAAGGGCATGATCGAGCAGACCGAGCCGGAACAACCCGCACACCGGGCGCTTGCGGATGCAAGGCTGGAGCAGATGCGGTGGCTCGCCATTCGGGACGCCGCAGCCAAGGCGGCCGAGGCGCGCGGACGTCTGGCGCTTTAACGAACACCCTCAGGCGACCGCACGAGCCTGTTCCGGCTGCAGGTCGGACGGTCGCTCGTTCTCGGTGAAGACGCGGTTTCTGCCTGCGAGCTTGGCGCCGTAGAGCGCGCGATCGGCGCGGGCCACGACCTCGTAGATGCTGAGATCGCCGAGGCGTGTTTCCGCGACACCGAAACTTGCGGTGACCGGCCCCGTCTGCGACCAGTCCGCTGATCCGATCCGCGCCTTCAGAGCCTCTGCAACGTGAACGGCCGCGGCGATCGTGAGACCGGGGAGGAAGAGCACGAACTCCTCGCCACCGAACCGCGCGAGAACGGCATCCGCCGCTTGTCCGGCCGCCAAAAGGCGTGCGAGTTCGGCGATGACGGCATCGCCGGCAGCATGCCCGTGCCGGTCGTTGATCCGCTTGAAATGGTCGATGTCGCAGACGATCACCGCGCCCATGGGCCTCTTCCGCCCGGCCAGGCGGTCGAAGCCGCGGCGGTTGAGAAGTCCGGTCATCGAATCCCGGTCGGCCACGTCCTTGTAGCGACCGATCACCTCCAGCGTCACGCAGCCAAGTGCCGCAAATGCCAGAAGGAGGCCGATGACGGTGCCCGTAACCTGCATGAAGAAGGCGTAGGGCGACGCCAGAAAGGTGTCGAAATCGGCCGGATTGCGGTTGAGAAGCGTCATGACGATGTTGCGCACCAGCGCATCCAATATGACCATGAACACCGCTGCGAGCAGCAGGCGCTCCGCGACACCGCGCACGTGGCGAAGGACAGCAATGGCCGGCATGGCGAGGCAGAGTGAGGCGAGGAGATCGTTGACGAGAAGCGCCAGAGTCGGGCTTTGGACGATGAGGGTCGAGACGGCGGAAGCGATGACGCCAATGACGACGATCAGCGCCCTCGGCCAGACGGGCAGAGTTCGCCGAAACTGCCCCAGCAGGCCTTGCCCGTAAAAGCTGAGGGCAAGCAGGAACAGCGTATCCGCCACCAGCGCACGGAACGGCGCGGGAATGGTTTCCGGCAGAACCGGCATTATGAAGCCAAGCGCGGCAGACAGATAGCCGAAACCCCACCATGGCGCGGATCGCGGCTCATGTCGGCCGACGAACAGAAATGTCAGACCGAAGACGCAGAAAATGACCGGCAAAAGAAACGCAAAATGATCCATGCCAGCCCCATTGCCGAGTCTTCCAGGCGCGGTGGCCTCTCACAGGTCGCGCGCGGACGCATGTGTGCGTTCGGGTAGACGTTAAATACCTCGCTTTAACAGCGGGTAAACATGTTCCGCCACCGAAGGATTCCCCGTCAAAATGCCCGGTTGAACACTTCGTCCGGACCGAGGCTGTCGACCCCTTCCAGCGCCGTCGGAGAGACAAGGCCAACAGAAAAAAGGCGAGGGCTCGCAGATCATTAGGCGCGCGGACTGGTCACGCTTCTAAAGAACACCCCTCCCTTTCAAGACCGATCGACCCAAACGAAAACACCGGCCTGGACGCGCTCCAGGCCGGTGTCGATGTCTCGTCCGTTCAGCCTCGGCCGAACGCGGTCAGATCAGTCCCGACCGACGCCCAGCTTGTCGATGGTCTGCATCAGAAGATCGGCGCAGGCCTTTGCCGGCTCGTCGTCCGCACATTTCAGGTCGATCTTCACATCGTCCGTTTCGACGCGGTAGTGCGCTGCCTTGGACGGGGGCGGCGGGCGGCGGCCTTCGGGACCGCGATGCCATTTTTCGCCCTTCATGGCCTCTTCGGGTCCGCGCGGACCCTCCGGCGGCGGCGGGGGTGGCGGGGTCATCGCATCACCGGCAGCCGGCGGGGCGGGTGGCGGCGGAGGCGTATCCTGGGCAACCGCTGCGCCCGCAGCGAGCGACAAAGTAAGGCCGGCGAGAAGAAGAAGGCGCTTCATGAGAGATCCTGTTGTTGAGTGGCCCCCGTCAACGCCTCTTCTGCCAGTTTGTTCATGGACCATATCCTGATTTAGGCATGGTTTTTATCATGTCCTGTCGGCCTTCGCCGAACGCCGGCCCGCAATGTTGCTGCGCGCCGGCGGGAGAACGTCACGCCTGCAGCGCGCGCTCGAAAAGACGTGTCAGCCGTTCGGCAAAAGCGCGGGGATCGGCCGGTTTGTCGCCGTCGAGAACGCGTGCCTGATCGAGAAGCAGGAGCGCGGCATCCTCCTTCAGGGCCGTGCCGTCTGCCTTGGCGGCGATCGCCTTGACGAGCGGATGTGCCGGATTGATTTCGAGGATCGGCTTTGCCGAGAGCTCCAGCCGGCCGGCACCCTGGAGGATCTTCTCCATCTGCCGGTCATAGCCGCCTTCGGAGGCCACGAGGCAGACGGCACTTTCCGTCAGGCGGTCGGAGGCGCGAACGTCCGAAACCTCGCCGGAAAGCTTCTCCTTGGCATAGGCAATGAAGGTCGCGACATCGGCGGATGGCGCACTGTCGGGTGCCGCGTCCCCCTCCGGCTTGGCGAACTGCGCCAGATCGGCCGCTCCCTGCGTGATCGATTTGAACGTCTTGCCCTCGAACTCGCCGGCCGTCATCACCCAGAAGCTGTCGATCTGATCCGTGAGCAGCAGGACCTCGATCCCACGTGCGCGAAAGCCTTCGAGCTGCGGCGAGGCCCGCAATTGCTCAAGACTGGTGCCCGTGAGGTAGTAGATCGCCGACTGTTCCGCCTTGGCATCCGCGACATATTGCTTGAGCGAGCGGCTCTCCTCGCCGGAGGCGGTCGTCTTGAAGCGGGCAAGCGACAGGAGTTGCGTCCGTCGTTCGCCATCTTCGTAGATGCCTTCCTTCAGAACGGCGCCGAAGTTTTCCCAGACCTTGGCAAACGCCTCGGCGTCGCTCTCGGCAAGCTTCTCGATCGCGGTGATGATCCGGCTCGTGACGCCCTTGCGGATGGCCGAAAGGATCGGGCTTTCCTGAATCATTTCGCGCGAGACGTTCAGCGGAAGATCGGCGGTGTCCACGAGGCCGCGAACGAACCGGAGATAACGCGGCAGAACATCGGCCTCGTCGGTGATGAAGATGCGCTTGACGTAGAGCTTCATGCGGCCCTTGCGGTCCGGATCGAACATGTCGAACGGCTGGGCGCCCGGGATATAGGCCAGCGTCGTATATTCGTGACGGCCTTCCGCGCGGAAGTGCACGGTCAAGGCCGGCTCGTCGTACTGCCCGGAGAGGCTCCGGTAGAAATCGGCATGATCTTCCTTTGAAACCTCGTTTTTCGACCGCGTCCACAACGCCGTGCCGTCGGTCAGTTGCGCCGGTTCGGCACCGGGCGTCTCAATGATCGAAACCGGCACCGGCACATGGCCGGACTGTTCCTTGACGATCCGCTCGACCGACCAGCGGGCGGCATAGGATTTGGCATCTTCCATCAGATTGAGCGTGATGCGGGTGCCGCGCGCCGGAGCGTCGGCAAGCTCCACCGGGCTGACGGTGTAGGCGCCCTGCCCGTCCGACGACCAGAGCCAGGCTTCCTCCGCGCCGGCACGCCGCGAGACAACGTCGACCCGATCGGCAACCATGAAGCAGGAATAGAAACCGACGCCGAACTGGCCGATCAGCTGGGCGCCCTCGCCGGCCTTGTTGGCCTCGATACGCTCCATGAAGGCGCGCGTGCCGGACCGTGCGATCGTGCCAAGCGCCTCGATCAGCTCCTCGCGGCTCATGCCGATGCCGTTGTCCTCGACGATCAGGCGGCGGTTCTCCTCGTCGAGCGTTAGCGTGATGCGGCTGTCCGCATCGCTGCCCAGCAGGTTTGGCGTGGCGATCGCTTCGAATCGCAGCTTTTCGCAGGCGTCCGCGGCATTCGAGATCAACTCGCGCAGAAAAACGTCCTTATCCGAGTAGACCGAGTGCACCATCATGTGCAGAAGCCGCGACACGTCGGCTTCGAAAACATGGCTCTCGGCGGGGCGTTCCGCATCCAGGTTCGTCATATCTCATCTTCTCCGTCATGACCGAAATTCAAACGACCAGTTGGCGAAGATTGCGTGCGGATTCAAGATGCTCGCGGTCTTCCTGCGCGTGTTGGCGGCGGAAAAACACAGGGAACGGCGTCCCGGGGCGAAAACCCCGGAACGCCGTGCTCATTTCCTTTGCCGTTCTGCCGAAGCGAATGTTACGGCTGCGGCGGGCGCGGGGCCTCCTCACCGGCCGGGGCGGCTGCCGGTCCATCGGCCGGACCAGCGGCGGGGCCACTTGCGGGACCACGGGCAGGACCGGCATCCGCGCCCTCATCGGGCCCGGCATCGGGCCCATCCTTCGGTCCGCCCTTCGGACCTTTCGGACCCTTCGGGCCATGGCCATGATGCGGCGGCTTGCCGACCGGGCCGAGCGCCTCGATCTTGCCGTCGGGGTGGACGAGGAAGCTTGCATGCAGGAAGCCGTCATCGAAACGACCCTGCACGCTGATCTCCTCATTGGCCGTCACGAGCTTGCCGTCTTCGCCGGCCGGGCCGGTTTCCACCAAGGCGCGACCGCTCGCATCCTGAAGGACGAACTTGTTGCCGAAGATCTCGGCAACCTTGCCCTTGATGGTCACGAGATCGCCGTCCGGCATGGCGGAAATGGCGACCGGCGCCATGGGGGCCATTTCGACGCTCGGCTTCGCGAGCTTCATGGCGCCGGCGCCGCCTGCCACGCCGAGGGCGAGAAGGGCGACGGCTGCGACACCGGTAAGCGCCAGCCGCGACGGGCGCCTGGCATGCGGCGGAACCGGGCGATCTGCGGAAGCCGGGTGGGCGGGGCGGGCGGCGGCTTCAGCGCCGGTGTGGATTTCTTCGTTCGGCATGGTGTTCTCCTGTTCGTGTTGACGAGACCCTTCTAGCAACACCCTGCCACCGACAGCCTGAACCCCGCGGTTCAGCTTGAGTTAAGCCGATGCGCCCTATGTCCTCTTCCACGATCAGCGGGAAACGGGATGCCATGAGAGTTCTTCTTGTCGAGGACGACGCCGATCTCTCGCGCCGTATCGCCGCCAGCCTGCGGGCGGAAAGCTTCGTCGTGGATATCGCGACCAATGGCGAGGACGCCGAACATGCCGGCCTCACGGAAATCTTCGACATCGCGGTGCTCGATCTCGGCCTGCCGCGCAAGGACGGCATCTCGGTCCTGAAGGCCTGGCGGGACGCCGGCCGGCTGTTCCCGGTGATGATCCTGACGGCGCGCGACGGATGGCCGGACAAGGTCGCCGGTTTCAAGGCCGGCGCCGATGACTTCATGACCAAGCCGTTCAAGGTGGAGGAACTCGTGCTGCGGCTGCGGGCTTTGGTCCGCCGCGCCACGGGCCACGCTTCGTCGCTTGTCGCCTGCGGACCGCTCGTGTTCGACGCGCAGCTCGGCACCTTCGAGCTGGAGGGGCTGCCCTTGAAGCTGACCGCGCTCGAATGGCGGGTGCTGTCCTGCCTGATCCTGCGCAAGGAGGTCATCGTCGATCGACGCGAGCTGATCGAGCGTGTCTACGAGGGCGATGCGGACGTCGACTCGAATTCGATCGAGGTCATCATCGCCCGGCTGCGCCGCAAGATCGGCGCGGAGCGGATCGAAACCGTCCGCGGGCGCGGTTACATGCTGACGGCCGCGCCATGAAGCTCCCGTCATTCCCATCGCGTTCGACCATCTCGGCCCGCCTGCTCGCCTTTTCGACGCTGTTCGTCACGGCAACGCTGATCGTCGCTGCGGTCATTCTCTGGCTGATCGTGGCGGGCGTCGTGCGGGAGCAGATCGACCAGCGCCTCGACACCCAGATCGAGGCGCTTCGGGGCACGCTGACGATGAACCCGGATGGGTCGATGTCGCTCGGCGCCGCGTTCGACGGCCCGCCCTTCGATCGCGTCGGCGCCGGCTGGTACTGGCAGGTGAGCGGAAACGGCGCGCCGCTGACATCGATCTCGCTTGCCGGCCGCACGATCGACAGCCCGCCACGCCCTCTGCCCGGCCGACATCGGCCCGACAAGGAACCGGTGCCACGCCCGGAGGCGGCCAGGGACGGGGGAATGGACCTTTACGTGCGGAGCATCGACGCCCGTATCGGCGACCAGACGCTGGAGATCGCGGCGACGGCGCCCCGATCCGCGCTGAACGATCCGGCCCGGCGGGCGCTGTTCTGGCTGGTGCCGGCCATGGTGGTCCTCGGCATCAGCCTGGTTCTTGGCACGTTGCTGCAGGTGCGCTTCGGGCTGCGCCCCTTGAAACGGCTGACCCGCGCTATCGCGGAGGTCGCGGAAGGATCGCGCGAGAGGCTGCCGGATGTGGAGGCGGAGGAGCTGCGACCGGCGGCAAACGAGATCAACAGGCTGATTGCGGCCAACGTCCAGCGCCTCAGCGACACCCGCCTGCATTTCGCCAACCTCGCGCACGGCCTGAAAACCCCGGTCGCCAGTCTGTCACTGGCGCTAGATGACGGGAACGACCCCGATGGGGCGATGCGCCAGCTGGTGGAGCGGATCGATGCGCGCATCCGACATCATCTGGCGCGCGCGCGCAAGACCATGTCCGGCGCAGGCATGGCCGCCGCGACCCTGCTGCAGCCGAGTGTCGCCGACCTCGTGCAGGTCCTCTCCCGCATCCATGCCGAGCGGGGCCACCATGTCACCTGCGATATCCGCGGCGATGTCGCGGTTGCCTGCGCGGCAGACGATCTCGAAGAGGTCCTCGGCAACCTGATCGACAACGCCTTCAAATGGGCGCGCAGCGCCGTCCGGATCACGGCTTCGATCGAAGGCCGCATGGTCGACGTCTGCATCGAGGACGACGGACCGGGGATCGCGCAGGACGCATTGGCCAGCGCCTTCATGCCGGGTGTCCGGATGGACGAAACCGTCCAAGGCGACGGCTTCGGTCTGACGATCGCCCGCGAAATCGCGGAACTTTGTGGCGGCGGAATCACGCTTGCGAACCGTCCGGAAAATGGCCTTACGGTCACGCTCCGCCTGCCGCGTGCCACACATCCGGTGGCGCAGGTGCGGTAGCCGAGTGGCTGGGACGGCCTCTGAGGTCGATGCGCCCGGCAGCGCTGTGGAACTTCGCTCGCGACAGTCCGTTATCGGGCATAGCGAACCGAAGGAGTGATCATGGCAAACCAGAACAACATCTCGCCGGCCGTCAGGTCGTTGCAGAACGAACAAGGCGATCGCGAGCGTCGTGGCGTGGACGGCGATCTGGACAAGGCTTTGGAAGATACTTTTCCGGCCTCGGATCCGGTTGCCGTTTCGTCCACAACAGGCGCGGAAGGCGACAGCGGACGCGGGTATGCGCGCCGCCGTACGGCATCCTCGTCCGATATTAAGGGTTCGCTCGATGGCTACCTGGCCGATATCGAGGGGCGCATCCGCGAAAAGCCGTTGGCCGCTGCTGCAATCGTCGCAGCCGTCGCTTGGCTCTATGGCCGCACACGATAGGCATACGTTTTTTACGATGATCGGCAGGCAGGCTCAGGCCTGCCTGTTTCGTTTCAGGCTGCCGTTGGCTGTGTGAACCGTCGTCAGGCCGACACGGTTCCGGCCGTCGCGTTTGGCCTGATAGAGCGCGGCATCGGCTTCGGAAACCAGTCGCTGCACCCCGTCGAGAG
Source organism: Rhizobium sp. PP-F2F-G48 (assembly GCF_004342335.1). Taxonomy (NCBI): domain Bacteria; kingdom Pseudomonadati; phylum Pseudomonadota; class Alphaproteobacteria; order Hyphomicrobiales; family Rhizobiaceae; genus Rhizobium; species Rhizobium sp. PP-F2F-G48. The sequence continues at coordinate 8,584 of NZ_SLVH01000009.1, forward strand.
GCCGCCCTGCCATGCGGGAGACGCCGATGCTGGTGGTCAGCGCGATTCGGCGCCCGTCATCGCTGCGCACGTCGAGCGCCATGATCTCGACGCGCATTCGCTCGGCGATGTCGGTGAGCGAATGTTCGTCCCGCCCGGGGACGACGGCCACGAACTCTTCTCCGCCGTAGCGGCCGACGGACGCACCATCGTCCGCCTCGTATCGGCGCAGGACATCCGCGACCGCCACGAGACAGGCATCGCCGGCATGGTGTCCATAGGTGTCGTTGATGACCTTGAAGTGATCAAGGTCGATCATCATCACGGCGATATCCGGGCCACCCGATCTCGCCGTTTGAAAGGTCGTGTCGAGCACGGCCTGGAGAGACCGGCGATTGGCGAGACCGGTCAGGCTGTCGCGGTCGGAGAGGATCTTCAGAAGGGCATTGGTGCGCGTGAGGTCGATGGACAATGCGCCGTAGGCTTTGACGGCATCGGCGATGGTGGCGAGTTCATGAAAAACGGGTTCTCGCGGCGCTTCCGGCTCGGTGTTGCCACGACTGATGGCGTCCAGCCGCGCGACGGCGGACCCGATCGGCGCCATGACATGGCGACTGACGACCCAGAGCGTCAGAACGAAAAACAGGACCGGCAGCGTGAGAATGAGGGTCCAGCCGAGTTTTACCTCGCGCGCCGCGCTGCCGATCGTCGAGGCCATGCTGTCGGCCAGCGCCACCGCATCCGTCGCCAGCGTCTCGCTCAGCCGGTCCGCGGTGTTGATCGCGTGCTGATAGGCTTCCGCACTGGCCGCATCCGTCGCGTGAATCTGCGCCTCAATCTCCGACGTGATCGCCGCCCCGTCGGAATCGCGAAGCCTGCGGGAAGCCTCACGGGTGGAGACGATCACCTTGACGGACGCGGCAATCGCGCGCGCGCCGTCGATCAGAGTCTGGTTTTCATCGAGCGTAAAACTCTGGCAGAGCGTCTGCAGCTGAAGCTGGATCTGCCGCTCGATCTTCCGGTCATGCGCAAGGTAGACCGAGCGGATGAGGGATGCGGCGCGCTCCACCTTCAGCGCATTCCTGTTCTGGGACAGGATCAGCGGGATCTGCTCCTCGCGTGCGGTCTTCGCATCCCGCTCGATGCCGTTCAGAAACTGGACGGAATAGGCGGCCGCAGCCCCGGCATAGAGGCAGACGAGCAGCAGGGCGACCCTGCCGACAAGTCGCATCGATAGGCCATGCCGGGATGTGCGCAAGGAGATCATGGCTCAATAGATGCTGAACGGGAAATAGACATCGTTGATCCGCTCGTAGCTGCCATCCAGACGGGTCTTCTTGATGGCGGCATTGACCTGTTCCAGCAGCGCCGTGTCGCTCTTGCGCGCCGTCACATGGGCGGTGCTCTGAAGAAAATCATTGGTGACGGGATCGCCGATGAATTCGAAGGCCGAGCCCTCGCCGCTTTCGAGGAAGCTCATGAGCTCGATCGCATCCCCGAGCATCAGATCCGCTTTCCCCTGTTCAAGCAGCGCCTGCGCTTCGGGCTGGTCCTCGCCAAGCACGAGCGTGCTCTTTCCATAGACCTTGGCGAGGTACTGCGCCTGCATCGTGCCTTTGCCCGCCGTGATCCGCGCGCCGGCAAGACCCTCGGGGCTGATGTCCTGATACTTCTTCGGGTCGCCGATGAAAACGGCGTGCGAGCGGTAATAGGGCTCCGAATAGGCGATACGCTTGGCGCGCTCCTCGGTGTAGGCCATGCTGGAGACCATGAGATCGTATTTGTTCTGCTCCAGCCCTTCGATGATCTCCGACCAGGGCGTGGCGACGAAGGTGCAGGTTCGCCCCATCTCCTTGCAGAGCGCCTTGGCGATATCGACGTCGAAGCCGGCAAGCTCCCCCTTGTCGTTGACGAAATTGAACGGAGGGTAGGCCCCCTCGGTCCCGATCCGCAGGACGGGATCGTCCGCCAGCGTCGGGCCGGCGGCGACGAGGCCTAGAAGAAGCGCGGCAATCAGGCATCTGCGAATCATGATCGATCTCCCGTTTGGAGCGCATGATGGCTGAGGGCCGTTAAGGCGAGGTCCAGAAATTAGGTAAATTTATCCTTACGTAAGGCTCTGAATGCAAGCCTGCCGCCGCCCGCCGACGGCGCCCAGCGAAAGGCTCAGCTGTAGTCGATGCCGGTCGCATGGGCGGCTGAAAGCATGCCCTTGTAGATGCCCTCTTCCGAGCGGGCAATGACGACGGCGCCGACGGCACGCTTGTAAAAACCCGTCGGCCCCGCGCCGCCGATAACACCATATCCGTACCCTTGGTCGGACATGGCAAGCAACGTCTTCAGGAGCAGCGCGTGACCGATGCCCTTGCCGCGCATCGCCTCGTCCACGCCGGTCGGGCCGAAAAAGCCGCGCGCCGTCGCATCGTAACAGGCAAAGCCGACCAGTTCGCCGTCCTTGACCGCAATCAGCAGCGATACCGGCTGCCGCATCATCGCGACGGTCGCCTCGCTGACCCAGCCCTGGCCGAACCGGGGTCCGATCCAGCTGGCGATCGTGTGCAGTTCCGGGGGCAAGGCGCGGCGAATGACGACGCCCTCTTGCGCCACCTTGCCGTCGAGGGCCGCATCCGGCTTGAGATCGTAGAGGTTGACGAGCATGTCCATGGGGAAATCCTATCCTTTGACCGCGCCGGCCGTCAGGCCGGCCACGATACGCCGCTGGAAGATCAGAACGACGATGATCAGCGGCAATGTAACGGTGACCGAGGCAGCCATGATCTGGCCGAACGGATATTCATAGCGCGTGGTGCCGCCGATCAGCCCGATGGCGACCGGAACCGTCTTGTTCTCGTCCGTCAGCATGAAGGTGAGCGCGAACAGGAACTCGTGCCAGCAAAGGATGAAGGCAAGAATGCCCGTGCTGGCAAGCGAAGGCCCCATCAGCGGCAACAGGATACGGGTCAAGATTCGGAAATGCGAGCAACCGTCGACCAGCGCGGCCTCTTCCAGTTCGCGGGGAAATTCGCGGATGAAGGTCGTCAGGATCCACGTCGTAAATGGCACGGTCGAAAGAAGATATGTCACGACGAGGGCGCTTGGGCGATTGTAGAGGCCGAGCGTGTTGATGAGCTCGAACATGCCGGAGAGCACCGCGATCTGTGGAAAGATCGAGATCATCAGGATCGCCATCAGCATCAGGCGCTTGTGTGGAAATTCCATGCGTCCCAGCGCATAGGCCGTGATGATGCCAAGCGACAGCGACAGCATCGTCGTCGCCGTGGCAACGAAGACGGAATTGACCAGCGACCCCATGAAGACGGAATTGTTAAACAACTGGCGATAGTAGGTGAAATTCAGCGCTGGCAGAAAGACCGTTGTGTAAAGTTCCGCGCCCTGCTTGGTGGAGGAGACGATCGCCCAATAGTAGGGAAAGAGCGTGTAGGCGAGCACGAGCAGGATGAGCACGCCGAGCATGGCCCTGCGAAGACGGCGTTGCAAACGGTAATAGGCGGAAGACCGGCGCTTTACCCGGACGGGCGTCGATGCGGCAGTGGCTGTCGACATAATCAATTCCCCGCGGATCGGTCGAGGCGCAGTGCGCCGATCAGGATGACGGCGACGAGCGCGACGAGCAGGAAAACCCAGGTGGAAGCGGCCGAGCCGACACCGAGTTCCTGGAAACTCACCAGGCGGTCATGCGCATAGATCGAGACCGTCATGACGTTCTGGTTGCTGGCCGCGAGCACATAGGCGAGGTCGAACATGCGGATCGCATCGAGCGCGCGGAAGAGCACGGCGACGCCGATTGCCGGTTTCAGCAGCGGCAGCGTGATCGACCAGAACCGCTTCCAGGCGGGAATGCCATCGACTTCGGCGGCTTCCATCATTTCGCCCGGAATGGTCTGGAGGCCGGCGAGGATCAGGAGCACCATGAAGGGCGTCGTCATCCAGACATCGACGAAGATCACCACACCCATGATCAGCGAACTGCTGGCCGTCCAGGCGATGCCGTGGTCGATGACCCCGAGCGAAATCAGGATACGGTTGAACACGCCGAACTGGTCGTTCAGCATCCACTCCCAGATTTTCGTGGCGACGACGACGGGTATCGCCCAGGGAACGAGGATCGCCGCGCGCAACAGTCCCCGCCCGGGGATCGCCTCGTTAAGCAGCAGGGCGATGCCGAGGCCGAGCAGGGTTTCGATCGCGACCGAGATGACGGCGAAGGTCAGCGTGTTCCGGACCGCGTTCCACCATGTGGGATCCTTGATCACCTCGATGAAGTTTGCAAAGCCGACCATGCCGTAGACGGTGGGATCGTCGAGATAGGCGTCCGTGAAGCTGAAGAAGAAGGTGCGTCCGAGCGGCCACACCGCCACCATCAACATGACGAGAACCAGCGGCGCGAGGAAGAGCCAGGCCGTGCGATGCTCCCGGCGCGCGAGCTTAGCGCTCATGGACAAGCCTCCCCTCGTCGGCGTCCGTCGCAGGCGTCGGGCCTGCAGCCCGGTGCTCCATCCGCTTGCCCTCCGCGTCGAACACGAAGATGTCGGCATCGGCAAAGGACAGGCCGACAGGCTGATTGCGCCGCTCGGTCGGCGGACGCCCGGCGACGCGCACGACCCAGATGCTCTCGTCGGACAGCCGGATATAGGCAAAGTGCTCGTGACCGAGATCCTCGACGCGCTCCAGAATGCCGCTCATGCGCCCGGCATCGGCTGCAACAATCGAGAGTGCTTCCGGCCGAACGCCGATCGAGACCGGCTGCCTGTCTCTAGACGAAGGGGCGTCCGCGACAAGCCCGGCCGGCAAAACGAATGCGCCCGTCTCCGCGCCCATCGGCACCGTGCCGAAATTCATTCTGGGACTGCCGATGAAGCCCGCGACGAAGCGGTTGGCGGGCGCCTGATAGAGTTCAAGCGGCGTGCCGACCTGTTCGATCGATCCCTGATTGAGGACGACGATACGGTCTGCGAGCGTCATCGCCTCGGCCTGATCGTGGGTCACGTAGACCATCGTGGTCTTCAGGGTCTCGTGCAGCCGTGCGATTTCGATACGCATTTCCATGCGCAGGTCGGAATCGAGGTTCGACAACGGCTCGTCGAACAGGAAGATTTCCGGTTCGCGCACGAGCGCCCGACCGATCGCCACGCGCTGCCGCTGCCCGCCGGAAAGCTCGCGCGGACGCCGTGCGAGAAGATGATCGACCTTCAGCATGCGGGCGACCGTGTCGACCTTGCTGCGGATGGCATCCTTGCCGATCCGCAGGGTTTCGAGCGCGAAACCGATATTCCGTTCGACGCTCATATGCGGATAGAGCGCATAGGACTGGAAGACGAAGGCGACGCCGCGCTTGGATGCGGGCACGTCCGTCACGTCCTCGCCGTCGATGAGCACCTGTCCGCCGGAGGCGGGAACGAGCCCCGCGACGATCCGAAGCAGGGTCGATTTCCCGCAGCCGGACGGGCCGACGAAGACCACGAACTCGCCGTCGGCGATGTCGAGATCGACGCCGCGAATGACCTTGTGCGTGCCATAGGCTTTGGTGACGGAGGAAAGGGCGATGGATGCCATGGCAGGTCCGATCAGGATAACGAAGATACGCCGACGCACCTGCGCCGCTGCAGGCCCGTGGTCATGCGCAAAGGTGGACATACGGGGGGAAAGCGGATGATAGCGCTGTCGCGCCTCCGTTCCCGGCTCGCGAGGCGCCGGGAACGGAGGTCGTCTTGGGAGACTTAGCGACTTTCTTTCAGCTTCTCCAGGCGGGCCGCCAGATCCTTCAGGCCGCTCTCGACCTCCTTGCCGCCGGACAGCATGTCGTGGACACTGCGATAGAAGGCCTGGGACACGCGGTTGTAGCTCGTGCCGGTATAGCCGGACGGCCGGATGGCGCTGTCGGCAAAGGCCTGCTGATTGTCCTTCAGGAACGGGATTTTCTTCAACACGTCGGCGTCGGTGTAGAGCGCCGTGATCGACGGATTGAAAGCGGCATCGACGGCGCGCATCTTCTGCATCTCGGGGCCGGTGATGAAATCGACGAAGTTTGCCGCCACATCGGGCTTGGTCGAGAATTTCGAGACGCCGTAATACATCGGACCCAGGCAGCCAGACGATTTCTCTCCGGCCTTGCCGACCGGAAGCGGCATCATGCCGACCTTGTCGATCACGGCGCTGCCGGTGGTCTGCGACGTGCCCCAGACATAGGGCCAGTTGCGGTGGAAGACGGCGTTGCCGGACTCGAAGACCGCGCGCGACGCCTCTTCGTCATAGTTCAAGACGCCTTCGGGGCTGATCGTGCCGATCCAGCTTTTTGCCAGCGTCAGGGCGCCGGCCGCGGCAGGATTGTCGATCGTCACCTTGCCATCGTCGGAAATGATGCTGCCGCCGCCGCTGGAGCTGATCAGCTCGAGCGCATCGCAGGTCAGGCCCTCATAGCTCTTGGCCTGCCAGGCATAGCCCCACATGTCGGCCTTGCCGCCGGCGCGCTCCTTGTCCTGGATCTCCTTTGCGGTCGCCGTCAGCTCTTCCCAGGTCTTGGGCGCCGGCTTGCCGTATTTCTCCAGAAGATCCTTGCGATAGAACATCAGCCCGACATCCATATAGGCGGGCATGGCCACCAGCTTGCCGTCGAGCTTGGCGGCGTTCAGCGTGGAGGCGAAATGCTGGTCCTGGTCGGGCTTGGGCACGAGCGTCGAAAGGTCGAGCAGGTTGTTCTTGAACATGCCGAGCCAGATGACGTCGAGGAAGAGAACGTCGACATCGGTGGATTTGGCCGCAAGCAGCTGCTGGTAGAGCGGGATCGCGTCATCCAGAAGGGCGGGCATCTTGTTGATCTTCGCCTCGTTTCCGGTCTTCTCCTTCCAGGCGGCGGCGGCCTTGGTGCAGAGCTCGAATTCGGTCGATGCGCAGACGACCGATACCGTCTCGGCATGGGCCGCACCGGCGCCAAGAAGCGCGAGAAGTGGAAGGCTGAAGGCAAGTTTTCGATTGAACATGACGGTCGTTCCCCTGTTCGAATTTTCCTCTGACGGCCTCTACCTTTTGGTTTTTGTCGGCCGTTAAGGTCGATTGGACTGGATATGACCAGTTATGTCAATTGGCCTCCACTTTTATATTTCAGGCGTGTGACATTCTCTGTAGTGTTGCGGGAAGCAGGAAGGGAATCCGGTTGGGCGACGGTGCGGCAGCAGAGATATCGGTGGAAGGACTTGTCGGTTCTCAGGGCGACGCGCTGCTCGCCGCCGTGGTGCGCCACGACGATCCGCGGCCGCTCCATCAGCAGGTCAAGGAAGCGCTGCTCCGTGCGATCGAGGACGGTCGCCTGCCGCATAACGGAAAGCTGCCCTCGGAGCGCAAGCTCGTGGAAGCCTTCGGCGTCAGCCGGATCACGGTGCGGCATGCCATCCAGGATCTCATCCGCCAGGGCATGGTGAAGAGCCAGCCCGGCAAGGGCCTCTACGTTACGCTGAGCCCGCGCGGCTACGAGCTGCAGGTGCTGGAGAGCTTTACGGCAACGGCCCTGTCCACCCATCGCCAGCCCGGCAGCATGCTGGTGGAGGTCCAGGTCTACAAGCCGGCGGCCGACATCACCCGGCCGTTGTTCCTGCCGGAAGGCGCCGAAGTGGTGATCCTCAAACGAATCCGGCTGATCGACGGCGTGCCCGTCGCCATCCAGACGGACTGGTTGCCCGCAGCCCAGGTGCCGGGGCTGGCCGATCTCGACTGGACGGGCGCCAACCGCTCGCTCTACGCCGAGCTTCGGGATCGCTACCATATCCAGCCCGGGCGCGGGCATACGACGCTCAGCGCCCGCATGGCGACCGCATGGGAAGCCGGGCGGCTGGAACTGGTGAGCCCCGCAGCCGTCCTCACCGTCGACCAGATCGTCTTCGACCGGCGGAACCGGCCGATCAACATGACGGCGCTGGTGCACCATCCGGAGCGCTACCCGCTGACCTTGACGCAGTCTTGAGGCCGGCGCGTCGAGGGGTCGATCTCTCGGGCGAACTGCGCTAGAAGCCGGCGATCACACCGGAATGCCATCGTGGAAACCACGCTCTATCTGCCCGTCAAAACGTTTCTCGAAAGCTTCGGCTTCGAGGTGAAGGGCGAGGTCGCGAATTGCGATCTCGTCGGCGTGCGGGCGGGCGAGCCGGACATCGTGGTCGTTTGCGAGCTGAAGCTGACCTTCAATCTCGAACTGATCCTCCAGGCCGTGGATCGCGCAGCGGCCTGCGACGAAGTCTGGATCGCCGCGCGGGTTTCAATCAGGGGACGCGGCCGCGAGGCGGACAAGCGCTACCGCGATCTCTGCCGGCGGCTCGGCATCGGCATGCTGGGCGTTGCGGATACCGGCGCCGTCAGCGTCATCGTCAGTGCCGTCTCGCCGATGCCGCGCACCAATCCGAAGCGCCGGGCGAGACTGGTGAAGGAACACCGCGCGCGCCATGGCGACCCCACCGCCGGTGGCGGTGCCCGCGCCCCGATCATGACCGCCTATCGGCAGCAGGCGCTTCTCTGTGCCGCCGCGATCCGCGCCGGCCGCGTGCGGCCGGTCGAGATGCGGTCGAGGGCGCCAAAGGCGGCCGCCATTCTTCAGGACAATGTCTATGGCTGGTTCGAACGTGTCGAGCGTGGGGTCTATCGGCTGACGGACGCCGGTGCAAAGGCGCTGGAACGATGGCCGCAGATCGACGACGCAGCGGAGTGACGGGATCACCGGACCGGGGCACCGACGGGGCGGAAACTGTCATAAAATGGTGATAGACCGACGGCGACAGGAGATTGGGACATATCATGACGACCATCCGCACGATCGAACAGCTTGCCGAAATCTATGACGGCGTCTCGGAAGCCTCCACCGCGAAGGTAACCGTCGCGCTGACGCCGGGTTACCGCGCGATGATCGAGGCTTCGCCGTTTCTGGCGCTCGCCACGATCGGCCCCGAGGGCATGGACTGCTCGCCACGCGGCGATGCGCAAAGCGTCGTGCGAGTGCAGAACGATAAAACAGTGCTGTTGCCCGACTGGCGCGGCAACAACCGCATCGATTCACTGCAAAACATCGTGCGCGATCCGCGCGTCGCTCTCATGTTCCTCGTTCCCGGCTCCAACACGACCATGCGGATCAATGGCACGGCAGCGGTGTCGATCGATCCCGAGCTGCTCGTAAGCTTCGAAACGGATGGCAAGCATCCGCGCAGCGTCATCGTGGTCGAGATCAACGAGGTCTATTTCCAGTGCGCCCGCGCCTTGATGCGGTCCGAACTCTGGAACCCCGCGCGCTTTCAGGATCCGGCGATGCTGCCGAGCGCAGGCGAGCTTTTACGTCAGGCGAAAGCGAGCTTCGACAAGGAAACCTATGATCGCGAATGGGCGGCCCGCGCCGCCCGGACGATGTGGTAGGCCGGTCTCACAGGGACCGCGTGATGCCGCCGTCGACGCGGATGCTCTGGCCCGTGATATAGCCCGCCCCCTCGGAGGCGAGGAAGGAAACGGTCGCCGCGATCTCGTCGCTTCGGCCGTAGCGGCCCATGGGAACGCGGTCGCGAAAAACGTCCTTCTCCGGAAGGCTGTCGATGAAGCCGGGAAGCACGTTGTTCATCCGCACGTTGTCGGCTGCGAACTGGTCGGCAAAGAGCTTGGTATAAGCGGCAAGACCGGCGCGGAAGACGGAGGACGTCGGGAAGACCGGATCGGGCTCGACGGCACTGAAGCTCGATATGTTGATGACGACGCCGGATTTCTGCGCCCGCATGATGGGGGCGACCAGCCGGACCGGGCGGACCACGTTCATGAAATACACGTCCATGCCGCGCACCCAGTCCTCGTCGGTGATATCCGCCACCGGCGCACGCGGTCCGTGGCCCGCGCTGTTGACGAGAACATCGATGCGGCCCCAGCGCTCCATGGTGCGATCGACCAGCGTTTTCAGGTCCGCGTTCGACTGGTTGGAGCCGGTGACGCCGAGACCGCCGAGCTCCGCGGCCAGCGCTTCGCCCTTGCCCGAGGACGAGAGAATGGCGACCTTGAACCCATCGGCGGCAAGCCGGCGGGCAGCGTCCGCGCCCATGCCGCTTCCACCGGCGGTGATGATGGCGATCTTGTCGGTCATGGCGTCTGCCTTTCGGTTTCGAAGCGCTTTCAAGGTTTATGCCACCCCGCCCGCACGTGGCGAAGTGGTTTTTTCAGCCTCGGCTTCTCGGCATGAGATCAGGCCGGCTGTTGCAGGCGAGCCCGTCCGGCAAAGACGATGACGAGCGCGCCGAGCACGGCCGAGAGGCTGGTGAAGCCGAAGACCGCGGTCGCACCATGGGTATCGACCAGAAGCCCGCCGAGGACGGCGCCGCTGGAGATCGCGATCTGGAAGGTGCTGAGCATCAGCGCCCCGGCGCTTTCCGCCTCGTCGCCGGCCGCCCGCGTCACATAGCTCTGCACGCTGACCGGCAAGGCGCCGAAGGCAAAGCCCCAGAGCGCGGTGGTGACGGCGGCGATGACGGGCGACGCGCCGGCAAGCGCCAGAACCAGCGCCGTGACGGCGATACCGCCTGCGGCAAGCGTGATCGACAGCGACGTGTTCCGCTCCGAGACGAAGCCGCCGAAGATGTTGCCGAGGAATCCGCCGATACCATAGGCGAGCAGGATCGCCGACAGGGCTTCCACGCCGAAGCCCGGAACGGTTTCGAGGTAGTAGCGGATGAAGGTGAAGCCGGCGAAATGACCGGCGACGACCAGAAGCACCGTCAGGAGCCCGACGCGGATGGCCGGACGACGCAGGACGGCGAGCAGCGTCGAAAGCCCGGCGACGCCCTTGGACGGCATGGCCGGAAGGCTGGCCGCCTGCATGACAATGGCGACGACGCCGAGGGCGGCGGAGATGCCGAAGGCGGTTCGCCAGCCATAGGCCTCGCCGATCCAGGCACCGAGCGGCGCCGCGCAGACGGTGGCCAGCGACACGCCGGTCATGATGATGGCCATGGCGCGCGGCATCAGGCGGCCGGGAACGAGACGCATGGCGAGCGCCAGCGACATGGCCCAGAAGCCGCCGAGGCCGATGCCGAGAAGGGCGCGCGACAGCAGAAGCATCGGAAGGCCGCTGGCAACGGCCGCCATCAGGCTCGAGACGATCAGCAGCGCGGTGAGCACGAGCAGCGTGGCGCGACGATCCCAACGGCTCGTTCCGATGACGACCGCCGGTCCGGCAACCGCACCGACAATAGCCGTCATCGTCACCGATTGTCCCGCGGCGCCGACACTGACACCGAGATCGACCGACATCGGGGTCAGCAGGCTGGCGGGAAGAAATTCGGCCGTCACCAGCGCAAAGACGCCGAGGGACAGCGAGACGACGCCGGCCCATGCCGCCTGTTTGACGTCCCCGCTTTCGGGCGCGGACGGGATGTCGTCTTCGATATAACTGTTCATGAGAAAGGTCTCCGGGAGGGATATGACCTATGGTTAAGCGCGACAGGCTGGGGAATCTATGCTAGGAAATCCATAACACATGACCATTCGTCCAAATCGAGGCGCCTCACCATGAGCGATCCGCTGACAGAAATGTTAAAAGGGCTTCGCCTCGATGGCGTCGATTATTGCCGTTGCCAGCCGAATGCGCCGTGGGCCACGGCCTTTCCGAAGCGGGATGCCGCCCAGTTCCATTTTCTTGCCGCCGGCTCCGCCTACTTTCAGGAGCCCTCCGGCGCGTGGAGCGAGCTCTTTCCCGGCGACGCCGTGCTTCTGCCGCGCGGCGATGCGCACGTCATCGCCAGTGGCTCCGACGTGCCGGCCACGCCCGTGGCCGCCCTGCCCCGCAAACCGCTTTGCGATGGCATCGTCGAGCTGGAATGCCGCGGCTCCGACAGCCGGAATGTTCTTTTCTATGCCGTGATGCGCTTCAATGTCGACACGCTTCACCCGCTGCTGCAACTGATGCCGGACGTGATGCGCGCCAGCGATCTCGCGGCGAGCGAGCCGTCCATTCGTCCGCTGCTCGACGCCATGCAGCGCGAGGTCGAGATGAACCGGGTCGGTGCGGGCGGCATCCTGTCGCGTCTGGCCGACGTTCTCACGGCGACCCTGATCCGCACCTGGGTGGAGCATGGCTGCGGTGATTCGACCGGCTGGCTTGCTGCCCTGCGCAATCCCGAGATCGGCCGGGTGCTGGCGGCGATCCATCTCGACCCTGCCCATGACTGGAGCGTCGAGGAACTTGCCCGCCATATGGGTGCCTCACGCTCCGCCTTTGCCCAGCGCTTCGCCGATGTGGTCGGCGAGACCCCTGCCCGTTACGTCGCCCGCATGCGCATGCATCAGGCCCACCAGTGGCTGGGCGAGGGCCAGCGCGTGGCAGCGGTGGCCGAACGGCTCGGCTACGAGTCGGAAGCCTCCTTCAGTCGCGCCTTCAAGCGCATCACCGGCAGCCCGCCGAGTCACGTTCGGGATGTGGCGAAACGTCAGCCACGATCGTCTGAGGCGCAAAGTCCCGCGATGCGGCAAGAGGCCTGATTGGCGCAACGTTCTGCCTGCGCTCAATCAGACGTCGGTCACCGGCCGCTCAGCGTTGCCCGCCGTCCAAAATCTCCGCGACCGTCTGGGCGCAGAGCGCCAGCGAAACCGCGCCGGCATCGCGGTGGCCAATACTGCGCTCGGCAAGGGGACGCGCCCGGCCGAGGCGGGGGGTCAGGGCCCGCGTCTGTTCGGCGGCCGTCGTCGCGGCGGCTGCGGCGCTGTTCCAGGCGCGCGGCAACGATCGTGTTTCGGCAAACTTCGCCTCGAGCGTATCGACGAAGGGCACGAAGGCATCGACCAGCGTCTTGTCGCCGACCTTCGCACCGCCGAGCCGCGTCACAGCAGTCAGCGCCAGCCGCGCTCCGGCAACGACCCCCGCTTCATCGCGGGCTTCGGTGTCCGAGAGTGCCGTGCTCCAGGCACGCAGCAGCACGCCCCAGATCACGCCCGAGGTGCCTCCGGCGCGGTCGGCCCAGGCGTCCGCGGCAGCGGCGAGCACGCTGTGTGCGCCGGCACCTGCCGCAACGGCGGCGTCCGCGGCGGATCGCGCGGCTGTTACGCCGCGCACCATGCCCTGCCCGTGATCGCCGTCCCCGGCCTGCGCGTCGATCCGTCCGAGTTCGGCCTCGGCCGTGTGGAGAACATCGGCCATTTTCCCAAGAATCCCGGCAAGGCAGCGCCCGGTCTTGCGCGAGGCGTCGGATGCTTCCGGGAAGGTGGGCGTTTCCTCAGCCTCTTCCGGGATCGGTTCGGCCAGTCCAGGCTCTTCGCGGCGCACGAGGACGGCGGTTTCGCAGGGCGCGCACCAGAGACGTTCGAGGTCGTCATCGAGCCAGAGCACGCTCAGCGAGCAACCACGCATATCGAGGCTCGTCACGAACTCGCCGACCTCGGGCCGCACGATCTCCAGTCCCGCTGCCGTGAGCCGCGCCGCGATCTGGGGCCAGAGAACGAAGAGCTCCTCATACTTCGTGGCGCCGAGACCGTTGAGCAGCGCGGCGACGCGGGTGCAGTCGGCCGGCCGCTCCGCCAGAAGTCGATGCGTCAAAAGGTCAGCCAGGGCCGAGGCCGGAAGGATCTCGGTCTCGCTGATCCCCGGCTCGCCATGAATGCCGAGTCCGAGCGCCATCCGGCCCTTCGGCACCGTGAACAGCGGTTCGTCCGAGCCCGGAAGGGTGCAGCCGCCGAACGCGACGCCGAAGGATACGGTACGGGCATTGGCATGCTTTGCCACGGCCTCGACGGCGTCGAGCGAGCGCCCCTCCTCGGCGGCCGCACCGGCAATCTTGAAGACGACGAGATCGCCGGCGATCCCGCGGCGGCTCACATGATCGTCGGCCGGGCCGCTCGCCACGTCGTCGGTGACGGGGAGCACGCGGACGTCCAGACCCTCGGCCCGCAGTCGCTCGGCCGCAGCGCCGAAGTTCAGGACGTCGCCGGCATAATTGCCATAACCGAGCAGGACGCCACCGCCACGATGCGCCAGACGGCAGACACGCGCCACGGCGGCGGTCGACGGAGAGGCGAAGACATCGCCCGCAACCGCCGCATCGGCGAGGCCCGGACCGACATAGCCGGCAAAGGCGGGATAGTGTCCCGATCCCCCGCCGACGACGACCGCCACCTTGCCCTCGACGCGCGGCGTCGATCGCACCACGCCGCCCTTCACCGCGCGCACGAAGCGTCCGTAGACGGCGGCATAGCCTTCAAGCGCACTTGCTGCGAACTTGTCCGGCTGATCGTAAATCGTCGTCATGCAGGTCTTCTCCTCCGACCAAAGGCTTTCCCGGTATCCTGGGCCTTGCTCATCTCAATGAGCGAAAACGCCCTCGAAATCCTTGAATCCCTTGACCTCGATCGGGTTCCCGCTCGGGTCGAAGAAGAACATCGTGCGCTGCTCGCCCGGTTCGCCCTCGAAGCGGACGACCGGTGGAATGTCGAAGGCGATGCCGGCCTTTTCAATGCGGCTTGCCAGTTCGAACCAATCGTCCAGCGCCAGCACGACGCCCAGATGCGGCATCATCACCATGTGATCGCCGACCTTTCCGGTGCGCGTGACCGCGAAAGGCGTGCCGAGATGCAGCGAGATCTGGTGGCCGAAGAAGTCGAAATCGACCCAGGTCTCCGTCGATCGGCCTTCCGCGCAACCAAGGACATCGCCGTAGAATCGCCGCGCGGCGTCGAGATCGGTGACGTGATAGGCGAGATGGAAGAGAGAGCGCATGGGGTGTCGATCCTGTCCGTCTTTCGGGGCGGCGCGCGACTCGGGCGCCGCATATCGGCAATATGGACCGGCTTCGCCATAGGCGGCAACATGCGTGCGGGTCCAGACACCCGGTGGCTTGACAGACGGGGGGCGGCAAAGGCATCGCTGCCGGCAGGCGCCTTTCATCAACGCGGCGCCGGCAAGGAACCGGAACCGTGAAGGTGAACGTGAACAGGATCGTCTATCTCGACGGCGCGTGGCTTGAAGAGGCCGAGGCAAAGGTTTCGGTCTTCGACCGCGGGTTTCTCTTTGCCGATGCCGTTTACGAGGTGACCGCCGTCATCGGCGGCAAGCTGATCGATTATGCCGGCCATGCCGCTCGGCTGCAGCGCTCGCTCGGCGAACTCGCCCTTGCCTGTCCGATGGCCCCCGAAGACCTCCTCGCCATCCACCGCGAAATCGTGGCGCGCAATGCGCTCGACGAAGGCCTGATCTATCTGCAGATCTCGCGCGGCCCGGCAGACCGTGACTTCGCGTTCCCGGGCACGGCGAGCCCGACGCTCGTGCTCTTTACGCAGGCGAAAGCCGTGCTCGACAACCCTTACAATCAGACCGGCATCACGGTGATCACCGTGCCCGACCAGCGCTGGGCACGCCGCGATATCAAGACGGTGCAGCTGCTCTACCCCTCCATGGCGAAGATGGAAGCCTTGCGGCAGGGCGCACAGGATGCCTGGCTGGTGGAAGACGGCTTCGTCACGGAGGCGACCTCGGCCAATGCGCATATCGTGACCGTCGAGGGTCGCCTCGTCACGCGACCGTTGTCGCATGCGATCCTCCCCGGCATCACCCGCGCGACCATCGTCGAGCTGGCACGCGCGGCCGGCCTCCCGGTCGAGGAGCGCGCCTTCACGCCGGAAGAGGCGAAACAGGCGAGCGAGGCCTTCGTGACGTCGGCGACGAACTTCGCCCTGCCGGTCGTCTCGATCGACGGCGCAGAGGTCGGCAACGGGCGACCGGGTCCGATCACGGAACGCATGCGCGCGCTTTACATCGCCGAGCGCCTGTCGCTGGCCGAACCTGTCACCTGACAGGGAAGGCCCGGTGTTCCGCGCGGCCTACAAGTCGCGCTCAGCGATGGGTCAGGCAGCGCGCGACGCAGTCTTTCCACCCATCGATGCCCGCCTGACGCGCACCATCGTCATCGCCCGGCTTGAACCGGCGGTCGCATTGCCAGGCTTCGGCAAAGCCGGCCCGATCCGGCCAGAGCCCGGCGCGCGAACCGGCGAGCCACGCCGCACCGAGGATCGTCGTTTCCAGGATCACCGGGCGATCGACAGGGGCCGCGAGAATGTCGGCGAGGCGCTGCATCGTCCAGTCTGACGCGACCATGCCGCCATCGACCCGAAGCACGGTGCGTTCGCCCTTATCGCCCCAGTCCTTCTTCATCGCTTCCAGAAGATCGTGGGTCTGGTAGGCGACGCTTTCCAGTGCGGCACGTGCGAATTCGGCGGGTCCCGTCGCGCGCGTGAGCCCGAAGACGGCGCCACGGGCATCGGGGTCCCAATGCGGCGCGCCCAGGCCGGTGAAGGCCGGCACGAGGTAGACATGCTGGTTCGGGTCAGCGGTCTTTGCCAGTTCCTCGGCCTCCGAGGACTTCGAGATGAAGCCCATCTCGTCGCGAAGCCACTGCACGGCGGCCCCGGCGATGAAAATGGAGCCTTCCAGCGCATAGGTCGTCTTGCCGTCGAGCCGGTAGGCGATCGTCGTCAGGAGGCGGTTGGAGGAGACGACGCGATCCTCGCCCGTGTTCAGAAGCGCGAAACAGCCCGTTCCATAGGTCGATTTCAGCATGCCGGGCTCGAAGCAGGCATTGCCGATGACGGCGGCCTGCTGGTCGCCGGCCACGCCGAGGATCGGAATTTCGGCACCGAAGATTTCGGGATCGGTGATGCCGAAATCGGCGGCGCAATCCTTCACCTCCGGCAGCATGGCGCGGGGAACGGACAGGATGTCGAGAAGCTCGTCGTCGAAGCGGTTCTCGGAGATATCGTATAGCAGCGTGCGCGAGGCGTTGGTGGCGTCGGTCACATGGACGCGGCCGCCGGTGAGCTTGTAGATCAGCCAGCTGTCGATGGTGCCGAAACACACCTCGCCCTTTTCGGCGCGGGCGCGCAGGCCCTCCACCGTATCGAGCAGCCAGGCGAGTTTCGTGCCGGAAAAATACGGATCGATCAGAAGGCCGGTCTTTTCCGTGAACAACGGCTCAAGCCCGCGCGCCTTCAAGTCGTCGCAGAAGCGCGCCGTGCGTCGGTCCTGCCAGACGATGGCGCGATGGACGGGCTTGCCGGTCTCGCGGTCCCAGACGACGATCGTCTCGCGTTGATTGGTAATGCCGATCGCCTTGATATCGGCGGCGGTGATTCCGGCCTTCTCGATCGCCTTGCGGCTGGTCGAGAGCACGCTCTCCCAGATCTCGTCGGCATCGTGTTCGACCCAGCCGGAATCGGGAAAGAACTGCTGGAATTCCTGGCCCGAAACCCCGGCAATCGTCATGTTCGCGTCGAAGATCATCGATCGGGTGGATGTCGTGCCCTGGTCGATCGCCAAGATATAACCGCTCATTCGTCCTCGTCTCCCCCTCGACCCTGCAGGTGCCTGTACCGTCACCTGCAATAAGAGGCCGGGGCGCATGGTGCGCCCCGGCCCTTTTCTACCGTTTCAGGCCTACTTCTGCCAGCTCTTGACGAGCTCGTCATAGTTGACCGTGATCGGCTTTTCCTTCTCGTTCTCGATCTTCAGCTGCGGTGCGAGGTTGCCCTTTTCTGCCGCATCCTTGTTCCAGTATTCGATATCGTGTTCCTCGGCGAGGTTCGGACCGATATCGCCCTGGACGCCGGCACGCTGCAGGCGTTGGAGAACCTTTTCCTGTTCGGCGCAGAGCGAGTCCATCGCTTCCTGCGGCGTCTTGTTGCCAGCGGCGGCATCGCCGATCGCCTGCCACCAGAGCTGTGCCAGCTTCGGGTAGTCCGGAACGTTGGTGCCGGTCGGCGACCACTGGACACGGGCCGGCGAGCGATAGAATTCGACGAGACCGCCGAGTTCGGGCGCACGCTTGGTGAAGCTCTTGTCCTGGATGGTCGATTCGCGGATGAAGGTCAGGCCGACATGGCTCTTCTTCACGTCCACGGTCTTCGAGGTCACGAACTGTGCGTAGAGCCAGGCGGCCTGCGCGTTCTTTTCCGGCGTGGACTTCATCAGCGTCCAGGAACCCACGTCCTGATAGCCGAGCTTCATGCCGTCCTTCCAGTAGACGCCATGCGGCGACGGTGCCATGCGCCACTTCGGCGTGCCGTCCTCGTTGACGACGGGCAGGCCCTTCTTGACGGCATCGGCGGTGAAGGCCGTGTACCAGAAGATCTGCTGGGCGACGGTGCCCTGTGCGGGAACCGGGCCGGCTTCGCCAAAAGTCATGCCCTGGGCTTCCGGCGGTGCGTAGGCCTTCAACCAGTCGAGGTACTTGACGATGGAGTAGACGGCGGCCGGGCCGTTGGTATCGCCGCCGCGCGCGACGCAGGAGCCGACCGGCTGGGACTTCTCGTTGACCTTGATGCCCCATTCGTCGACGGGCAGACCGTTCGGCAGGCCCTTGTCGCCGTTGCCGGCCATAGACAGCCAGGCATCGGTGAAGCGCCAGCCGAGCGACGGGTCCTTCTTGCCGTAGTCCATGTGGCCATAGACCTTCTTGCCGTCGATTTCGCGACCGGTGAAGAACTCGGCGATATCCTCATAGGCAGACCAGTTGACGGGAACGCCGAGGTCGTAGCCGTACTTCGCCTTGAAGTCCGCCTTGTTCTTCTCGTCGTTGAACCAGTCGTACCGGAACCAGTAGAGGTTGGCGAACTGCTGGGTCGGAAGCTGGTAGAGCTTCTTGTCCGGCGCGGTCGTGAACGAGGTACCGATGAAGTCCTTGATGTCGAGCGTCGGGGACGTCACGTCCTTGCCTTCGCCGGCCATCCAGTCGGTCAGGTTGCGCACTTGCTGGTAGCGCCAATGCGTGCCGATGAGGTCGCTGTCGTTGACGTAGGCGTCGTAGATGTTTTCGCCGGACTGCATCTGCGTCTGCAGTTTTTCGACGACGTCTCCTTCGCCGATCAGGTCGTGCGTGACCTTGATGCCGGTGATGTCGGTGAAGGCCTTGGCGAGCGTCTTCGACTCGTATTCATGCGTCGTCAGGGTTTCGGAAACGACCTTGATCTCCATGCCGGCAAAAGGCTTCGCCGCATCGATGAACCACTGCATTTCCTTTTCCTGGTCGGCGCGCGAGAGCGTCGAGAGATCGCCGATCTCGGCGTCCAGGAACGTCTTTGCCTCGTCCATGCCCGCATAAGCGGAGCCTGTTAGAGCCAGCAGCATGGCTGCCGTCGATGTTAAAAGGTGCCGTCGCATGCGTAGTCCTCCCTTTGAGATATCTGCGATTGCTGTCACGGGCGCCCCGGACCTCCCCTGGGCTTGCCCGTCTCGTTCACGTGCCTCAGACCAGCTTGAAAACGCCGACGGCGTAGACAACGGACAGGGCAAGAGCCCACCACACGTTGGGGCCGATGAGCCCCAGCCATGCAAGGTGAATGAAGGCGCTGCCGAGCAGCGACACGAAGAGGCGGTCCCCCCGTGTCGTCTCGAAGCGCAGGATGCCGACGCGCGGATTGCCGCCGGGCGAAAGGAATTCCCAGACGCCCATGCCGATGAGCAGCACAAGGATCGTCACGAAGAACAGGACCGTCGGCAGCGTCCACGCCATCCAGGAGAAGTTCATGTCGGTCTCCTTACACGCGGCCGAGGGCAAAGCCCTTGGCGATGTAGTTGCGGACGAAGTAGATGACGATGGCGCCGGGGATGATGGTGAGCACGCCGGCTGCGGCCAGCACGCCCCAGTCCATACCCGAGGCGGACACGGTGCGCGTCATGATCGCGGCGATCGGCTTTGCGTCCGTCGTCGTCAGCGTCCGGGCGATCAGAAGCTCGACCCAGGAGAACATGAAGCAGAAGAACGCAGCCACGCCGATGCCGGAGGCGATCAGGGGAATGTAGATCTTCACGAAGAAGCGGGGGAACGAGTAACCGTCGATATAGGCGGTCTCGTCGATCTCCTTCGGCACGCCCGACATGAAGCCTTCGAGGATCCAGACGGCGAGCGGCACGTTGAACAGGCAATGTGCCAGCGCCACGGCGATGTGCGTATCGATGAGGCCGAAGGCCGAATAGAGCTGGAAGAACGGCAGGGCGAAAACGGCCGGCGGCGCCATGCGGTTGGTGAGCAGCCAGAAGAACAGGTGCTTGTCGCCGAGGAACCGATAGCGCGAGAAAGCGTAGGCTGCGGGAAGCGCCGCAAGCACCGAGATCACCGTGTTCATGACGACATAGATGATCGAGTTGATATAGCCCTTGTACCAGGACGGATCGGTGAAGATCACCGCATAGTTCCGCAAGGTCGGCTGATGCGGATAGAGCGAAAAGGTGCTGGTGATCTCCATGTTCGTCTTGAAGCTCATATTGACGAGCCAGTAGATCGGCAGCAGCAGGAAGACGATGTAGAGCGTCGGCACCAGCCAGGACAGGCGAATGCCTGTCGACTGCGCCGCGACGCGGCTTTCCGTCGTTGAAGTCGGCGTGTTGATGGCCGGATCGGTCATTGCGGTGGTCATGGTTTCTCCTCCCTCCCCGGATCAGTTCTGCGCGTCGCTGGTGGTCATCACGGTGTAGAAGATCCAGGAGAGCAGCAGGATGATGAGGAAGTAGATGAGCGAGAGGGCGGCGGCCGGCCCGAGGTCGAACTGCCCGATGGCGGTCTTGACGAGGTCAATCGACAGGAAGGTCGTGGAGTTGCCGGGGCCACCGCCGGTGATGACGAAGGGCTCGGTGTAGATCATGAAGCTGTCCATGAAGCGGAGCAGGAAGGCGATCAGCAGCACGCGCTTCATCTTCGGCAGCTGGATGTAGCGGAACACGGACCAGCGCGAGGCGCCGTCGATCTTCGCCGCCTGATAATAGGCGTCCGGGATCGACACGAGGCCGGCATAGCAGAGCAGCACGACGAGGCTCGTCCAGTGCCAGACGTCCATGACGATCAGCGTGACCCAGGCATCGAAGACGTTGTTGACGTAGTTATAAGGGATGCCGAGAGCTGCGAGCGTATAGCCGAGCAGGCCGATATCGACGCGTCCGAAGACCTGCCAGATCGTGCCGACCACGTTCCACGGAATGAGCAGCGGCAGCGACATCAGGATGAGGCAGACCGGCACGCCAAGGCCCTTTTTCGGCATGTTCAGCGCGATCAGGATGCCGAGCGGGATCTCGATCGACAGGATGATGACCGAGAACAAGAGGTTCCGCTGCAGCGCATCCCAGAAGCGGGACGAATGCAGCACCTGAATGAACCAGTCCGTGCCGGCCCAGAAGAATTCGTTGTTTCCGAACGTATCCTGAACCGAATAGTTGACGACGGTCATCAGCGGGATGACGGCGGAGAAGGCGACCAGCACCAGCACCGGCAGCACCATGAACCAGGCCTTGTTGTTCCAGGTCTTTTCCATGGCTCAGGCCCTCCCGTTGGCAAGCGACGGATCGGAGACCCGCCAGCTGTCGGCATAGATGTTGACGGCTGCGGGATCGAAGGTGATGCGCGGCTCCGACGGGATCTCGCCGTTCTCTCCGAGCACGATCGCCATCGGCCGGTCGGCGAACAGCGCGCGAACGATCTTGTGGCGGCCGATATCCTCGACCTTGGAGATCGTCACCGGCATGCCCTCGCGGCCGAGCCGCACGAATTCCGGACGGATGCCGAGCTCGACCTTGGCGCCGCTCGCGATCTCGGGCCTGAAGCCCAGCGCAACCTGCCCGCCGCCGAGATCGGCGGTCGTTCCATCGATGCGCGCCGGAATGACGTTCATGCCCGGCGAGCCGATGAAGTAACCGACGAAGGTGTGGCGCGGCCGCTCGAACAGCTCCGCCGGCGTGCCGATCTGCACGATCTCGCCGTCATACATCACCACCACCTTGTCGGCGAAGGTGAGTGCTTCCGTCTGGTCGTGCGTGACATAGACCATGGTGAAGCCGAACTGCTTGTGCAGGCGCTTCAGCTGCGAGCGCAGCACCCACTTCATATGCGGATCGATGACGGTCAGCGGCTCGTCGAAAAGGATGGCGCTGACATCGTTGCGCACGAGGCCGCGACCGAGCGAGATCTTCTGCTTCTGGTCGGCCGTCAAGCCGCGGGCGGTCTTCTTCGCCCAGGACGAGAGATCGATCATCTCGAGGATTTCCTTGACCCGGCGATCGACCTCGGGTTCCGGAACGCGGCGGTTGCGCAAGGGGAAGGCCAGATTGTCGTAGACGGTCATCGTGTCGTAGATCACCGGGAACTGGAACACCTGCGCGATGTTGCGGTCCTGCGTCGGCAGATTGGTGACGTCGCGCCCGTCGAACAGGATGCGGCCTTCCGACGGCGAGACGAGGCCGGAAATGATGTTGAGCAGCGTGGTCTTGCCGCAGCCGGAGGGGCCGAGCAGCGCATAGGCGCCGCCGTCGTCCCAGTCGTGATGGACTTCCTTCAGCGAGTAGTCGGCCGGCGATTTCGGGTTCGGCCCGTAGGCGTGGCGGATATGGTCGAGGCTGATGCGGGCCATGTCTGTCTCCTCACGCCGCTCTGTCGAGACGGCCGTCGATGGCGCGTCCGTCGGTGGAAAAGGCCATGAGATGGCGCGTGTCGAGCATCAGGTTCACGGCCGTCTCCGGCTCGATCATGCGAATACCGGGCTCCAGCATCACCCACCGGGCGCCGGCGCACTCCACATGCACGAAGCTTTCCGAACCGGCGATCTCGCTGATGATGATGCGGGCCGGAAGCACGGCCGCGGCTTGCGAGCTTGCGTCCAGGGACAGATGATAGGGGTGGAAGCCGATGGTGCACGGGCCGTCGGCGATGCTCCGCAGATGGGCGGGAACCGGCAGCAGCGGCGTGCCGTCCTGCAGGAAGCTTTCGCCCGATTTCACCACGGCCAGCGTGTTGAGCGGTGGATCGGCAAAGGTCTTGGCCGTGACGAGATCGGCCGGCCGGCGGTAGACCTCGATGGTCGGGCCGAACTGGCTGATCGTCCCCTGATGCATGGTGGCGGTATGGCCGCCGAGCAGCAGTGCCTCGCCCGGCTCGGTCGTCGCATAGACGAAGATGGCGCCGGAGGCTGCGAAAATCTTTGGCAATTCTTCGCGCAGTTCCTCGCGCAGCTTGTAATCAAGGTTGGCGAGCGGCTCGTCGAGAAGGACGAGGCTCGCATTCTTGACGATCGCCCGCGCAAGCGCCGTGCGCTGCTGCTGGCCACCGGACAGATTGAGCGGCGTGCGGCCGAGATAGGGCGTCAGCTTCATCAGCTCCGCGGCCTTCTTGACCTCGCGGTCGATGGTGGCCGCATCCTTGCCGGCGATCCGCATCGGCGAAGCGATGTTTTCGTAAACCGTCATGGCGGGATAGTTGATGAACTGCTGGTAGACCATGGCAACCGAGCGATCCTGCACGCGAATGCCGGTCACGTCCTTGCCATCGAAGCGGATCGTGCCGGATGTCGGCTTGTCGAGCCCTGCCATCAACCGCATCAGGGAGGTCTTGCCGGACAAGGTCGGCCCAAGCAGTACGTTCAGCGAACCGCGCTGCAGCACGAGGTTCGTCGGGTGGATATGCGTATCCGCTCCCACGACCTTGGTGATATCCGTCAGTTCCAGCATGTCTTTCCTCCCAGCCCTCGCTTCCCCACCTTCGGCGCTCCCTCCTTGGAGCAGCCTCAGGCGACGCAGCGCGCCGTCAATTCCTGCATGTCGTCCGCGAGCGCGCTCGCCTCGGTCTTCGTGAGATTCAGCCCGAGCTTCGTGCGGCGCCAGAGGATATCCTCCGCCGTGCGCGCCCACTCCTGCTCGATCAGATAGCGAACCTCAGCTTCGTAGAGATCCGCGCCATAATGCCGCCCGAGCGCCTCGATCGATTCCGCGTTGCAGATGATCTTCCGGGCCAGCGTTCCGTAGAGCCGGACCAGCCGCCTTGCGTGGCGATCGGTGAGAAAGGCGGCTCGGGATTTCAGTTCCGCCACCTGGGCCTCGTACCCCGTCGGCGCGAAATCGCCACCCGGAAGCGTGCTCTTGGCCGTCCAGGGCGAGCCCTTGCTGCCGATCGCCTCGCCGATTTTTTCGAGTGCATGCTCGGCAAGGCGGCGATAGGTGGTGAGCTTGCCGCCGAAGACGTTGAGCAGGGGCGCCGCGCCATCCTCGCCCTCGACCTTCAGCACGTAGTCGCGCGTCGCTTCCTGCGCCTTCGAGGCGCCGTCGTCGAACAGCGGGCGCACACCGGAATAGCTCCAGACGATGTCTTCGCGACGCACCGGCTCGGCGAAATACTCGCTCGCCGCTTTGCACAGATAGTCCGTTTCGGCGTCGGTAATGCGGATGTCCTTGGGGTCGCCGGTGAAATCCTGGTCCGTGGTGCCGATCAGCGTGAAATCGCGCTCATAGGGGATGGCGAAGATGATGCGGCCGTCGGGGTTCTGGAAGAAATACGCCCTGGGATCGTTGAATTTCTGGCGAATGACGATGTGGCTGCCCTGGACGAGACGGACATTGTGGACCTGATTCTTGCCAACCGCATTGGACAGCACCCGATCGACCCATGGACCGGCCGCGTTGATCAGCATACGGGAGGTGACGCGCCGCAAAGGGCCGCCCTTGCCGTCCTGAATATCGATCGCCCAGAGCGCGCCCTCCCGGCGGGCCGAGATGACGCGGCTGCGCGACAGGATCTCGGCGCCACGATTGGCGGCGTCGCGGGCATTCAACACCACGAGGCGGGCATCATCCACCCAGCCATCCGAATATTCGAAGGCCTTGGTGAACAGCGGCTTCAGCGGCTTTCCGGCGGGATCGCGCCGCATGTCGAGGGTCTTCGTCGCCGGCAGGAGCTTGCGCCCGCCGATATGGTCGTAGAGGAAGAGGCCGAGGCGGATGAGCCAGGCCGGGCGAATGCCGCCCTTGTGGAACGGCAGAACGAAGCGCATCGGCCAGATGATGTGCGGGGCCATGGCCCAGAGCACTTCGCGCTCCATCAGGGATTCGCGGACGAGCCGGAACTCGTAATGCTCGAGATAGCGCAGGCCGCCATGGATGAGCTTTGTGGCACCGGACGAGGTGCCCGAAGCGAAATCGTTCATCTCGGCAAGGCCGACCGAATATCCGCGACCGATGGCATCACGCGCGATGCCGCAGCCGTTGATCCCGCCACCGATGACGAAGATATCGAATGGTTCCTGCCCTGCCATAGTTCTCCACCCCTTTCGCAATGCAGCATAAGAGCGCATCTGCGAAACAAGATCATCTAAAGCGAAATCGAAACGAATGTCAAATGAAAGTGAATGTAAATTGATGCTTTCGGACTGGAAAAGGCGTCAAGCCGTCTCCATCAGCTCGACTTTGTGCTCGCGACAGATGGCGCGGACGCTGTCGGAGGGGCAGCGGTCGGTGATGAACGTATCGACCTGGGAGATATGGCCGATGCGGACCGGTGCCGTGCGATCGAACTTGGACGAATCGGACACCAGAATTACATGGCGCGCATTGGCGATGATGGCCTGCGCGACTTTGACCTCGCGGAAGTCGTAGTCGAGCAAGGCGCCGTCCTCATCGATGGCGGAGACGCCGATGATCGCGAAATCGACCTTGAACTGGCGGATGAAATCGACCGCCGCCTCGCCGACGATGCCGCCGTCCGAGCCCCGGACCACGCCCCCGGCAATGACCACCTCGATCTGCGGATAGACCCGCAATCGATTGGCAACATTGATATTATTGGTGATCACCATCAGTGATGCATGGTCGACCAGCGCGTCGCCCACCGTTTCGGTCGTCGTGCCGATATTGATGAAGAGCGAGGCGTTGTCGGGAATGAGGGCTGCGGCGGCCCGGCCGATCGCCTGCTTCTCCAGCGCGGCCATCGACCGGCGCTCCTCATACTCGACGTTTTCATTGCCCCGCGGGAAGACCGCGCCGCCATGGATGCGGTTCAATGTCCGCCCGTCACAGAGGTCGTTCAGATCCTTTCGGATCGTCTGGGGCGACACGGAAAAACGGAGCGCAAGATCCTCGACCAGAACGCGGCCCTGCTCGCGTGCAATGGACACGATCTCGCTCTGGCGCGATGATAGCAGCACGGTTTCCTCCTCTTTCGTTTTCTTCAGTCTAGGCAGAAAACGAAAGGAGCACAATCGGCCGCGTTAGCCGCGTGCGAGAACGGCTTCGATCTCGTCGAGAGACGGCATGGCTGGCGCCGTTCCGCGCCGCGTCACCGAGATGCCGGCCGTGGCGCAGCCGAAGCGCACGGCGTCCAGGGGATCGCGCCCGACGGACAATGCGGCCGAGAAGCCACCGACGAAAGCATCGCCTGCACCCGTCGTATCGATGACGGGCCCGACGCTGAAAACCGGGAGGTGAACCGACTGCCCGGACGTGTGCAGTAGCACGCCGCGACCGCCGAGCGTGATCACAGCCGCCCGCGCACCGCGCTTCATCAAGGCGTCGCCCGCGCGCCGCGCATCGTCGAGCGTTTCGATGCCAAAGCCGACGAGAGCCGCCGCCTCGGTTTCGTTCGGTATGATGTAGTCGCTCAAACCATAGAGCGCGTCGGGAAAGGTCTCGGCCGGCGCAGGATTGAAAAGGGTAACGACACCGGCGCCGCGCGCGATTTCCAGCGCCCGCTGCGCGGCCGCCACCGGCTGCTCCAACTGGGTGACGAAAACGGTGGAACCCTCGATCGTCGCGCGCGCCGCCTCGACATCCTCGACGGCGATCGTGCCGGCCGCGCCGGGATAGACGATGATCGCATTGTCGCCGTTGCTGTCATTGACGTAGATGAAGGCCGCGCCGGTCGGTTCCGTCTCCATGACGGTCAGAATCGGCGTGACGCCAGCTTCCGCATAAGTTTTTTGCGCGAGATCGCCGAAGGTATCGCGACCGATCTTCGAGATGAAGGACACAGCAGCACCCGCCCTCGCTGCCGCGACTGCCTGATTGGAGCCTTTTCCGCCCGGCCCGACGGCAAATCCGCTGCCGCGGATCGTCTCGCCGATCACCGGCATGCGGGCCGCGAGGTAGGCCGTGTCGGCCACGAAAATACCGAGAATGGATACGCCGTTCTTCACTTCAGTCTCCTCACCCTATCGTCCCAACCAGCGACGCGCCCAAGCGATCGGGCGTCTCCTCTCCCGATCGCTCGCGCCCGCCAGCCTGCGGGGTCCGTCGATCCGCGCCTCTGCGGAACCTATTCCTTGTTCTTCGCTGCAGCGTCCTTCATCTCGGCGCGGAGCGTCGCATTGACCCGCTCCTGCCAGCCCGGTCCGCCCGCCTGGAAGTGTGCGAGAACATCGCTATCGATTTTCAGCGTGACCATCTCCCGGGTCTTCGGAACGAGCTGACGCTCGACGGCCGGCGCGACCGGCTTCTTGACGGGTTTGAACAGCGCTTCGGCTGCATCCTTGGCGCTCATGGGCCGGCGGGGGGTGATCGCCATCAATCGTGTCCTCGTGTGGAATGTAAAACGCGACACTAGCAGCAATTCCGCATTGCGGTCATGGAATCGACGGCGTTTCGAAAACGTCCACAAGCGATTTCGCGGACACGCTCACCGACAGGTTGCGTCCGTTTCGCAGTTCTATGACAGTATTTCGGAGCCTCCTCTTTGTTATTCTGTGTGCGCCCTCCCGCATTTTTGCCTGCCGCGTTTGACAAACCGTGTCTTCTGCCGTACACGGTGTTCATCGATACTTTGTTTGCAGATCGTTTTTTTGCTGCGCCTCGCGCCTCGTGATAAAATCCCCTCTCAAAAGTCGACAGAAATCCTGCCATGCGTCGTATGGTGGGCAACGAATATTGCACTGAAAGGGTTTGTCATGACCACAGGCACCGTAAAATGGTTCAACGCCACCAAGGGCTTCGGCTTCATCCAGCCGGACGACGGCTCTGCTGACGTTTTCGTCCACATCTCGGCCGTCGAACGCGCTGGAATGCGCGAAATCGTCGAAGGCCAGAAGCTCGGCTTCGAGCTCGAGAAGGACCGCAAGTCGGGCAAGATGTCCGCCGGTTCGCTCCAGGCGGCTTAAGTCTTTCGCTCCCCCTGACCGCGGATGTACCGGCAGTGGAAGCATGAGATGATGAAAGGTCAGGCGGATGCCTGGCCTTTTTGCGTCGGCTGACAATCACGATTGGCAGCGTTTCCGGCACGCGCCGACGACGCACGTTCTTTCGGTCGGCGCGGATTTGAGGCATGATGCGACGGCTGGCCACATGAGGGCCGGCAGGTCGCCGACCCGCTAAGCGTGGGATGCCACGGATCCGGTCCGTGACGGAAGACGCGGCAGCTCGGCTGCCATCGAGAAAGTAGAACAAGGAAGACACGTTGAGACACCCGAACGACAATGGCTTCAACGAACGCCGGAAGACGGCGATCGAAGCCAAGAAGCAGCTTCTCGCAAAATTTGCTGCAGCTCCCAAGCCGACCGATCCTGAAATGCAGGCACAGCTTGCGGCCCGCGAAGCGACCGCAAAGGCGCGCGAGGCGCGTCGCGCCGAACGTGACGCCCTCAAGAAGGCCGAGAACGACCGGTTGATGGCGGAAGCGGCGGAAGCGGCTGCGGCGGCGGAAGCCAACGAGCGCGCGGAAGCCGAAGCCAAGCAGGCGGAAGTCAACGACCGCGTTGCGCGCGTCGTGGCCGACGAGGCAGCCCGCAAGGCCGAACGCGACCGCCGCTATGCGGCCCGCAAGGCCCGCCAGGGCTGATTTGCCCGACAATCGGTCGATGGCGGTGCCTGTCGCCGCCATCCCGTTGTCTGACAGAATGAACACAAGTGCCGAACACTCTTAAGTCGGCATTGGCAAGGGCAAGGTGCCGCATCTCCTCTGATCGATCGCGGTTATCGGAGCTCGGGCCTCGTCCGACCGACGATCCGGCTGGCTTCCCCGCCGAAGCCCCGACGTTCGGTGCAGCACGTTAGAACGCTGTAGCAAGCGACAGATCCGACGGCGTTTCGCAAGGCCCGCCTGCTCTACCCTTTCCATTGGCGGGCAACCGCTGGCAGACTGCCGTGCCCGTGAGATCGCGAGATCGTGGCCCATAGATGTGGGATGGGCGCATATCCCACTTGAAGGACCAGACATGACCACTCTTACACTGACGCCGACCCAGATCCGGGGATTGAAGCTTGCCAAGGACGGTAATCTCTTCCCGCAGGAGGCCAAGAAGTGGACGCATGAGAACGCCACCATCACCTATGCGAAGACCGACCGTTTCAAGGAACGCCCGCAGAAGATCAAGTTCGTGACGACCACGACGCTCGACGAACTGCGTGGCATGGGCCTTCTCCGCGCTATCGAGGCCGACAGCGCGCCGCTGGAAACCCCGCATGAAATCACGATGGCCGGCAAAATCTGGTTGCTCCAGAACAAGTAACCGGACGTCTCGCCATTTCGTCGCCGCTCGGCTTGTCTCCACTGCGACGTCGATCGCGACATCAGGGCTTGCAGGCACGCGTCGGTCGTTCATATAGGGATGGGGTGCACGGCGCGGCCGTGCATCCGCCCGATGGACTCACGAACACCAGCACCGAAGGCCCGGCCATGATATCGCTCACCTTTGTTCGGACGCGGCTTTGACGGCCTTCGAAGAGACGGACCGCCTGCACCGGATGGGCTGGTCCGACACCTTTTCCGATCAGTTGTCGTCTGACGAGATCGACCTGCGGGTTCTCCGCGTGTCCTCGGTTCATCGCTCGCGCATCGATGTCATCGATGCGGACGGCCCTGCCGATGTCAACCTTGCGCCGAATACGAACACGGCCGATTTCGCCGTTGGAGACTGGGTGCTCTCGTCGCCGCAGACCGGCGATTTCGTGCGGCGGCTGGAGCGCAAGACCGTGCTGCAGCGCCGGACCGAGGGGAGCCACGGACAACAGCTTGCCGCCGCCAATGTCGATACGCTTTTCATCGTCACGTCCTGCAATGCGGATTTCAACCCCGCGCGGCTCGAGCGCTACCTCATCATGGCGAACCAAGCAGGAACCCGACCCGTGATCGTGCTGACGAAGGCCGATACGGTGGAGGATGCCGCGACCTTCGAGATGCAGGCGCGCGCGCTGCAGCGAGAGCTTCCGGTCGTGGTCCTCAATGCCCGCTCGCCGGATGCCCTGGAAAAGCTCTCGCCCTGGTGTGGCCCGGGCGAGACCGTCGCCCTCGTCGGCTCCTCGGGCGTCGGCAAATCGACGCTCGTGAACACGCTGGCCGGTTCCGGGGTCGAGGCCCAGCAGAAAACCGGCGAAATCCGCCAGCACGATGCGAAAGGCCGCCATACCACGACCGCCCGCTCTCTTCATCCGATTGCCGGCGGCGGATGGGTGATCGACA
Organism: Rhizobium sp. PP-F2F-G48; assembly: GCF_004342335.1. NCBI lineage: Bacteria > Pseudomonadati > Pseudomonadota > Alphaproteobacteria > Hyphomicrobiales > Rhizobiaceae > Rhizobium > Rhizobium sp. PP-F2F-G48. The sequence goes on from NZ_SLVH01000009.1 coordinate 38,763, forward strand.
CGCCCGGCATCCGGACCCTCTATGTCAGCGACGTGACGGATGGCATCGATACGCTGTTTGCGGAGATCATCGAACTCGCACCGCTATGCCGTTTCCGCGATTGCACCCACCAGCACGAGCCGGGCTGTGCCTTGCAGGCTGCCATTGCCGCGGGCACGCTGGACGCCGGGCGCCTGGAACGCTGGCGCGGGCTCCTTGCCGAAAATCGCGAAAAGACGCCTGTCTCGAGCGGGCCGAAGGGCAACAAGATCTTCCGGAAGAAGAAGTACTGACGCACGGCGGAAACACCCGGGAAGCCCGCCTCGTCAGGCCCTCCTGACCCCGCAACCCATTGCCAAGTCACCGATTTAGGCGCAAGATGATGCCTTCGGCAGCATATGATGCGGGCGCTGCCGCTTCGGGGTGATGACACCCTGGCCCCAAGCTAAGGGGGACATTATGTCTTCCACGTCGACCGCATTCGTTCCGACTGTCACATCCCAGACGGCGCTCTTCCTCGTTAAGGTAACGCCCGCTCTGTCGCTGATCTTCATCACCTACTGCACGCTCATGGGTTTTGTCTGGTAAGCCAGCCGAAGCCCCAATCACTTTCGGAGGACACCATGGCCAAAGGTCAAGTTCGCGGCAACAAGGAAACCCGCAAGCCCAAGAAGGACAAGGCAGCCGCAGCCCCTGCACCGACGCTGGGTTCGCAGGTCAAGGCCGCCACTTCGGGCAAGAAGGGCTGAAACGCTGACGACCGTGCCGGATGCGCCAGGCGCAGCGGCACGGTCACTCGATCTGCGACGGATCACCAACTCGACGCCCGCTGCATGGCGACGCTGCCGGATCTCCTTCCCGCGGAGCGCTGGGACCGCAAGACGGGCCCACTGCGCACCGCACGCCACATCTGTGCTTGACGCCGGAACGACGTGCCACACTCCCCCCTCGACGAAATTTCCGGATGGCCCCTGCTGGCCTCAATCTTTGCGAACAGTGTTCTGAGCGGCCTGTAGATCGCCTCTTCCAAAGCGCCGATGGTCCTCTGCGAGAGGCGAAATTGCCCATGGTTTATGCGGGCGCAGGTCAAATTTTCAGCACGCTGCCAACAGGTTACGCATATTTTTACCGGACGATAAAAATTTTACCTTTTGATAAATTTATCGCTGGTGCCTTCGTTTTTTTCGGTGCAGGTTTGTCGCGGAAACCGAGCCCAGGGGGCCGGATTCAGGCGGACAACGAGAGGATCGCACCTTGGAAATTGGCATCTTCATCCCGATCGGCAACAATGGCTGGCTGCTCTCGGAGAATGCTCCGCAGTACAAGCCCACCTTCGAGCTGAACAAGGAAATCACGCTGAAGGCCGAGAAATACGGTCTCGATTTCGTGCTCTCCATGATCAAGCTGCGCGGCTTCGGCGGCAAGACCGAGTTCTGGGACCACAATCTGGAATCCTTCACGCTGATGGCGGGCCTTGCCGCCGTCACCACCCGCATCAAGCTGTTTGCGACGGCCGCCAGCCTCGTCATGCCGCCGGCCATCGTGGCGCGCATGGCCTCCACCATCGACAGCATTTCCCATGGCCGCTTCGGCCTCAACCTCGTCACGGGCTGGCAGCGTCCGGAATATTCCCAGATGGGACTGTGGCCGGGCGACGCGTATTTTTCGAAGCGGTATGAATATCTGGCGGAATACGCGACCGTCCTGCGCGATCTCTGGGAAACCGGAACGAGCGACCTCAAGGGCGAGTTCTTCCAGATGGAGGATTGCCGCCTGTCTCCCCGCCCCCAGGCGGACATGAAGATCATCTGCGCCGGCTCGTCCACGGCCGGAATGGATTTCTCGGCGCAGTATGCCGATTACAATTTCTGCTTCGGCGTCGGCGTCAACACGCCCAAGGCCTTTGCGCCCGCCGCCGAGCGGTTGATCGCCGCGACGGAAAAGACCGGCCGGGAGGTCTCGTCCTTCGTCCTCTTCATGATCATCGCCGACGAGACCGACGAGGCCGCCCGCGCCAAGTGGGAACACTACAAGGCCGGCGCCGATCAGGAGGCGATCCAGTGGCTCGGCATCCAGGGTGCTGCCGATACGCGCTCCGGCACGGACACCAACGTCCGCCAGATGGCCGATCCGGTCTCGGCCGTGAACATCAACATGGGAACGCTGGTCGGCTCCTTCGAAACGGTCGCCCGCCTTCTCGACGAGGTGCCGACGGTTCCCGGCACGGGCGGCGTGCTGCTCACCTTCGACGACTTCCTCAAGGGCGTCGAGGATTTCGGAACGCGCATCCAGCCGCTGATGACCTGCCGCCAGCATGTGCGCACGATGACCCTGGAGGCCGCACAATGAGCGACACCGTCACCGCCGGCTACCAGTTGCCTCGCCGCCACGTGCAGAGCGTCACCCTGCCGGCGCGGCCAGAGCCGATCAGCCTGAAGCCGAACGAAACGGCCGTGGTGGTCGTGGATATGCAGAACGCCTACTCGACCGAGGGCGGCTATGTCGATCTCGCCGGCTTCGACATCGCCGGCGCCAAGGGCACGATCGCCAACATCAAGAAGACGCTGGATGCGGCCCGTGCGGCCGGCGTGCTCGTCGTCTATTTTCAGAACGGCTGGGACAAGGATTATGTAGAGGCCGGCGGCCCGGGTTCACCGAACTGGCACAAGTCGAATGCGCTGAAGACCATGCGCGCCCGCCCGGAATTGCAGGGGCAGCTCCTCGCCAAGGGCACATGGGATTATGCAATCGTGGACGAGTTGCAGCCCCAGCCGGGCGATATCCTCGTGCCGAAGACGCGCTATAGCGGGTTTTTCAACACCAATATGGACAGCGTGTTGCGCGCGCGCGGCATCCGCAATCTCGTCTTCGTCGGCATCGCCACCAATGTCTGCGTGGAAAGCTCGCTGCGCGATGCCTTCCATCTCGAATATTTCGGGATCATGCTGGAGGATGCGACGCATCATCTCGGCCCGGATTTCATCCAGCAGGCCACGGTCTACAATGTCGAAAAGTTTTTCGGCTGGGTATCGACCGTCAACGATTTCTGCGGCGCGATCTCGCAGGTCGCGCCCGACAAGATCTGAACCCGGAAACCACAAACGCCTCGTTCGTTCAAGGAGACACCATGCCGAAGTCCATCATCGTCCCGGAAGGCACGCACAAGCCGATCGCCCCGTTTTCGCCAGGCACCCTTGCGGATGGCGTCGTCTATGTCTCGGGCACCCTGCCCTTCGACAAGAACAACGACGTCGTCCACATCGGCGACGCCGGCGCGCAAACGCGCCATGTGCTCGAAACCATCAAGTCGGTGATCGAGACCGCCGGCGGCACGATGGACGACGTGACCATGAACCACATCTTCCTCACCGATTGGGCGAACTATCAGGCCGTGAATGCCGTCTATGCCGAATACTTCCCGGGCGACAAGCCGGCCCGGTTCTGCATCCAGTGCGGCCTCGTCAAGCCCGACGCGCTGATCGAGATCGCGACCATCGCCCATATCGGCTGACGGCGCGCTCAGAAAACATGCGACGCGTTTTCGCGGTTCGAGGAAAAGCAGAAACGCTCTGGAAGGGCCAGGACATGCATTTCGAACTCCACGGCCGGACGGATCCGGCCGCCCGCACCCTCCTGCTGTCCTCCGGCCTCGGCGGGTCGGGCACCTATTGGGCGGAGCAGATTCCGGCATTGGCGGGTGATTTCCGCATCGTGACCTATGATCATCGCGGCACGGGGCGAACGGGCGGCGAGGTGCCGGAGACCGGCGGCATTGCGGCGATGGCGGATGACGTGCTGGATCTTCTCGATAGGCTGGAGATCGACCAGGTCGATTTCGTCGGTCACGCGCTGGGCGGACTGATCGGTCTTGATCTCGCACTGCGTCAGCCGGGCCGCGTCGGCCGTCTGGTGCTCATCAATGCCTGGAGCAAGGCCGATCCGCATTCGGGCCGCTGCTTCGACATCCGCATCGAACTTCTGGAAAAATCCGGCGTGCCCGCCTTCGTCAAGGCGCAACCCCTGTTCCTCTACCCAGCGGCGTGGATGGCGGAGCATGCCGACCGGATCGCGGCGGACGAAGCGCATGGCATCGCGCATTTTCAAGGCAAAACGAATGTCCTGCGCCGCATCGCCGCGCTCCGCGCGTTCGACGTCGATGCCAGGCTTTCCGACATCCCCCACGAGACGTTGGTGATCGCGACCAAGGACGATCTTCTCGTTCCCTGGACGCGCTCGCAAAGGCTGGCCGATGGGCTACCGAATGCCGCACTGGATCTCGTCGATCACGGCGGCCATGCCGTCAACGTGGTCGATCCCGGCCTCTTCAATCTTCGGCTGCAGCGGTTTCTCACCGGTTCTAACTACACGAAGGTCAACGCTTCATGAATATTGCCGCTTCCATTCGCACGGATCTTGCGGAGATCACAGACAGCGATGCACGGCGTGCGGCTTTCCGCGGCGCGATGGCGAGGCTTGGCGCCGCGGTCAACATTATCACCACGGATGGCCCGGGCGGACGGACAGGCTTTGCGGCATCCGCCGTCTGCAGCGTCACCGACGACCCGCCGACCCTCCTCGTCTGCCTCAACCGCTCGGCCTCGGTTTACGGCGCCGTAACGTCCAACAAGGTGCTCTGCGTCAACACGCTGACCGCCGGGCATCAGGCGCTGTCGCAGCTCTTCGGCGGAAAGACCCCGGCGGATGAGCGCTTCGCGGCCGCCGACTGGTCTGTCCTCTCAACGGGCGCCCCGGCACTGGACGACGCGCTCGTCTCCTTCGACTGCGTGATCGAAAGCACGGTCGCCCAGGGCACGCACGACGTTTTGTTCTGCCGCGTGGTCTCCACCGCGTCCCGCGCGGAGGGCAAGGCGCTGTTCTACTTCGACCGCGCCTATCACGCGGTGTAAACACCGACCGCCGATACCCCTTGGGGCACCGGCGGTCGGGATGCTTTTGATGTCTAGAAGGCCAATGGAGCGTTTTCGGCCGAAGCGGGATCGCTTCGGTGTCGCACAATGCTTTCACGAGAAAGAGCTAGAGCGATCGGACGCCTACCATTCGGCAACGCTGCCGTCGGAATGACGCCACAGCGGGTTGCGCCAGCGGTGACCTTCGGCGGCGCGGGCGATCACATAGTCCTCGTCCACCTCGATGCCGAGTCCCGGTCCCTGCGGAATGGAAACGAAGCCGTCCTCGTAGTGGAAGACCTCCTTGTTGGAGACGTAGTCGAGGATATCGTTGCCCTTGTTGTAGTGAATGCCCAGGCTCTGTTCCTGGATGAAGGCATTGTAGCTGACGGCATCGACCTGCAGGCAGGCGGCCAGCGCGATGGGTCCGAGCGGGCAATGCGGCGCCAGCGCCACATCATAGGCTTCGGCCATCGCGGCGATCTTGCGGCATTCCGTGATCCCGCCGGCATGCGACAGATCCGGCTGCAGAATATCGACATAGCCGTCGGAGAGCACCTGCTTGAAATCCCAGCGCGAATAGAGCCGCTCTCCGAGCGCAATCGGCGTCGAGCAATGATTGGCGATTTCCTTCAGCGCCTCGCGGTTCTCCGAAAGCACGGGCTCTTCGATGAACATCAGATTGTAGGGCTGCAGCTCCTTCGCCAACACCTTGGCCATCGGCCGGTGCACGCGGCCGTGGAAATCAACGCCGATGCCGATATGCGGACCGATCGCCTCGCGGATGATGGCGATCGTCTCGACGGCACGCTCGACCTTGTCCCAGCTATCGACGATCTGCATTTCCTCGCAGCCGTTCAGCTTGATGGCCTTGAAGCCGCGGGCGACGACCTCACGGGCATTGTTCGCGACATCGCTCGGACGATCGCCGCCGATCCAGGAATAGACCTTGATCTTGTCGCGGACCTGGCCGCCCAGCAGCGAGTGGATCGGCTGGCCGAGCGCCTTGCCCTTGATGTCCCACAGCGCCTGGTCGATGCCGGCAATCGCGCTCATGTGGATCGCGCCGCCGCGGTAGAAGCCGCCGCGATACATCACGTTCCAATGGTCCTCGATCAGGAACGGGTCCTTGCCGATCAGGTAGTCTTCAAGCTCATGGACGGCCGCCTGCACGGTCAGCGCCCGGCCCTCGACCACGGGCTCGCCCCAGCCCGTGATGCCCTCGTCGGTCTCGATCTTGAGGAACATCCACCGCGGCGGCACGATGTAGGTGGTCAGTTTCGTGATTTTCATGAAGGTTGTCTCTAGGTTGGCGTTTGACGGTGACGGGGTCGGTTTCAGGACGAGGGATGGCGCGGATGTTTTCGCAGCGCGGTTGCGAGATCGCGAGCCGCAAGATCCAGCATCTGCAACGACGAGGCCCGAGCGGCGGCTTTGTCCCGCACCCTCAAGGCTTCGATCAAAGCGCGATGGATTTCCACCGCCTCGTCCCTGGCATCGACAGCCTCGTTGGAGGCGTGAAGGGAAAATTCGAGTGCGGCCTGGATGATGCTCGACAGTTGCATGAAGACCTGGTTGTGGCTCGCCTTCATCAGATTGGTGTGAAACGCGACATCGGCCGCCGTAAAGGCTTCGACATCACCCTCGGCCTCTTTCATGCGCTGCCACGCGCTCTCGATGTCCGCGATCTCCTGTACGGTCGCGCGCTCGGCAGCCAATTCCGCGGCATAGGGCTCCGTCGCGCGGCGCGCGTCGAGGATGCTCTGGAGAAGATCGAGATCGAAGATGCGGGGGCCGATCCATTCCAGCACCTGCCGGTCGAGGAGGTTCCAGTCCTCACGCGGGCAGATCTGGGTGCCGATGCGCGAGCGCCCGCGCACCATGCCCTTCGATTCGAGAATCTTGAGCGACTCCCGGATCACCGTGCGGCTGACACCGTAGCGGATACAAAGTTCGCCTTCCGTCGGCAACATGCCGTTGGGTGGAAAGAGATCGTTGCAGATATCGGTGGCCAGAGACCGCGTCACGTTCTTCTGCACGCGCGGACGTTTGACCGCGGCGTCGCTGCTGGGCGTCTCCGTCAGAAATACGACACGATCCCGCGGTCTTCTCATCAACGCCTCCAACTGGGTTCGATCCGATTCCGCCGCACCGCGGCAAGTGTGCTTCGTGACGCGGGGGTCTGCTTTCGCCGATCATCGCGCCTGGCAACGATAACAGCAGATATCCAATCATCATACAAGATGATTTATGAATATGATGATATCGACAGTGTGTCTGCGACGGCCGTCATGCCTGCCAGCCGCAGCTTGCGGGCCAAACGTACGTTAAAACGCATCCGTCGATGGTGACCGAGCCGCCGGCCGCGCGGAAAAGACGTCCCTCTGGACGGACAGCCGTATATATAAGGTATTTCTTAAAGAAACGTGGTGGAATGTCGATGAGGGTAATACACGCCTGGATCGGTACGAAGGCGCCGCGATTGCACATAATCGTCCGGACACCGAGACGGTGCGTCCACGAACGGCTCGTTTATGATGATTTTACGGGATGATAATAACTTCAGATAGAAATGCGCGATACATGCAAGGAAAAGGGGCTCGGCAGTTAACGGGCCATTAGACAATTAAGCGCAAACTTACGGTTGACCGAGGGGGCTTGGTTGAACGGCAACTTTGAGGTTGGGGATGTTGAACATGTCACGTGTTTTGCGTGACGCCGCAGCGCCTGCTGCGGTCAGACCCGCCATTGGCGCGGGCCGCGCGTTTCGAGACATTGCTTGGCATATCCCGACTGACCGACCGCGACGGTCTCTGCAGATCACTCAGGGACGGCGGTCGTCCATGGGGTTTCATTCTTCGAACGGCAGCAACTGAAATCGGCGACGGTCTGCGGCGCGCGGGAGCTTCGCGTCGACAGAGTGACGAACCTTTGAGAAACGAGTGGGGCACATGTTTGGATTGAACCAGGCCGCGGGACAGGGATCCGATATCTCGGATGCGCTCTCCAAATCTCAGGCGATCATCGAATTCGACCTCGAGGGGAACATCCTGCGGGCGAACGAGAATTTCTGCCGGGCGCTTGGCTATACGATGGGGGAGATCGTCGGCCAGCATCATCGTCTCTTCTGCGATCCCCAGACGGCGGCCTCCCCCGAATACGGGGCATTCTGGAAGCGGCTGGGCAGCGGCACCTTCGACGCCGGAGCCTACAAGCGCATCGGCAAAGGCGGTCGCGAGATCTGGATCCAGGCGACCTACAATCCCGTGATGAAGAACGGAAAGCCTTACAAGGTGGTAAAATTCGCCGCCGACATCACCGCGGCGAAGGAAAAGGCCATCGAGGATGCCGGCAAGCTCGATGCCATCTCGCGCTCTCAAGCCGTCATCGAATTCCACCCAACCGGCGAGATCATCACGGCGAACGAGAATTTCTGCAAGACGCTCGGCTACGCGCTGAGCGAGATCGCCGGACGGCATCACAGCATGTTCTGCCGAAAAGATCATGTCACCACGCCGGAATATAAGAGCTTCTGGACCAGGCTGGCCGACGGAGAATTCATCGCGAACGAATTCGTGCGCATCGGCAAGGGTGGCAAGGAAATCTGGATTCAAGCCGCCTACAATCCGATTCTGGATTCCCGCGGCAAGGTCTGCAAGGTCGTCAAGTTCGCGACCGACGTGACCGAGCGCATGAGCGCCATCGCCGAGATCGGCAGCGCGATGAAGGCGATGTCCGACGGCGACCTGACCCACACGCTCGACAGGTCGTTCGTCCCCTCGATGGAGGACCTCCGCCATCACTTCAATGCGACGATGGCGCAGTTGCGCAGCACGATGGAGAATATCGGCATCAGCGTCGCTGCCATCGCAGACGGATCGAACGAGATCAGCCAGAACGCCGGGAGCCTGTCGCGCCGCACCGAACAGAATGCGGCAAGCCTCGAGGAGACGGCCGCAGCACTCGAAGAGATCACCACCACCGTCAACGACACGAGCGCCCGGGCGCAGGAAGCCGGCAGCCTCGTCAACCAGACGCGCAGCGGCGCCGAGCGTTCCGGTGCCGTGGTCGAGCGCGCCGTCTCCGCCATGGCCGAAATCGCCTCTTCGTCGCAATCGATCACGAGCATCATCGGCGTCATCGACGAGATCGCGTTCCAGACGAACCTGCTGGCGCTCAACGCCGGCATCGAAGCCGCACGTGCCGGCGAGGCGGGCCGAGGGTTTGCCGTCGTGGCGCAGGAGGTTCGCGAACTGGCGCAACGTTCGGCGCAGGCAGCCAAGGAGATCGGCGCCCTGATTGCCGCTTCGAACGGCATCGTGCGCAACGGCGTCGATCTGGTCGGCCAGACCGGGCGGGCGCTGGAGGACATCGTCAGCAAGGTCGGCCTGATCGACGTCAATATTACAGCGATCGTCCAGGCGGGTCGGGAGCAGGCGGTCGGCCTTCGCGAGATCAACATCGCGGTCAACGCCATGGACCAGGCGACGCAGCAGAATGCCGCCATGGCGGAAGAGAGCACGGCTGCGAGCGTGGAACTGGCGGCGCAGACGACGGCGCTTCGCCAGCTTCTCGCAGTCTTCACCTACAGCGAGCCGCGACTGCGCCGCGTCGCCTGAACGGCCGGGCATCACGCCCCGCAGGGACCCCGCCGGCGCAATGGCGGTTGTGGCGCGAACAGAGGATCGCGCCATGCCAACCAGACAGAACACCGATCCACCGCTCGACCGACCGAAACAGATCGCCGAAAATGTCTGGATCGTCGACAGCGGCCCGATGATGGCCATGGGCATTCTTCCCCTGCCGGTGCGGATGACGATCGTGCGATCGGCAGACGGTGGGCTCCGGGTGCATTCGGCGACCCGGTTTTTTGCCGTGCTTCTCCGGCAACGGGAAGAGCTCGGACCGATCCGCCATTTCGTCACACGAACAGTGCACGTTGGACCTTTCTTGGGGAATGGCAGGCCCATGTCCCCGGCGCCACGACCTGGGACGGTGACATCGAACGGATCGTCGTCGATGGCGGCGGCTTCTATGAAATGTGCTTCTTCCACTGCCCGTACGCGGCGCTTCTCTCGCGCATGAAAAAGCCGGGCTGCGAACAGCCCGGCTCAGACTGCTGACAAACCCGTCGATTTTTTCGGCGGGTTTTTGTCGTTTCTGGGGTGCGCGCGCAGGTGGTGTTTTTTCGGTGCGTTTTTTATCAGAGACAGGGGCGCGGGCCTCATCCCCAGGCTGGCTTGGGGGCTTTGGTCATTGCGGTTGCGATCTTCTTGATATTCTGCGCGGCTGCGGCCAGCAGACATTGCCATCTGACCTTGATGAGGCCGCGGAAGCGGGCATAGCGGTGCCCGTGAAGCTGTTTTGCATCGGCGAAGGAGCGCTCGACCGTCTCCTTTCGTCGCTTATAGATCGCCTTGCCCCAAGGCGTTTTGCGATTGGCATCCGTTCGTTCGCGCGCGTCGGCCCAGACATGGCGGGTGATGGTCCGTTCTGCCTTGGCATTGGATGTGCAGGACGCCAGAAGCGGGCAGTCGCGGCAGATGGTCGGGTCGGAGCGATAGTGCTTGTAGCCGTTGCGGTCGGTGGTGGCGTAGGGGAGCAACTGGCCCGGAGGACAGCGATAGCCGTCTGTCTCGGGCTCAAAGACGAACGTCGACTTGCGCATCATCCCGTCCTTGGGCGGGGTCGGATTGCGATAGCCGGTGACACCAAGGATCTGTCGATCCTCCAGACCCTTGGCGATGCCGGATGTGGCATAGCCCGCATCGAGCCCCACCGCGCCGACCGCTAAGTCGAAGCGTTGGCGCTGCCGGTCGAGCCGCTCCAGGTAGACGATGCTGTCATGCACATTGGCTGGCGTCACATGCGTATCGGTGATGATCGCATGGCGACCATCGACGGTGCGATGATCGAGATAGAAGAAGCCCTTGGGCTTGCCGTCGCGCACCATGTAGCCCGCCTCCGGATCGGTGCGGCTGACCTTGGCTTCCTTCACCTCCGGCTCGCGCGCCTTTGCCTTCAGCGGCTTCTGGCCATGCGCCGCGCGCTCGGCCTCGATCGCCCGGTCGAGATCGGCCCAGTAATCGGCCCGCGACTTCTGGAGCATCTCCAGATCGGACTTGCCCTTGTTGGCATTGGCCTTCAGATGCGTCGAATCCGTATACAGCACCGTGCCATCAACCAGACTATGACGGATCGCCTGCTCGACGATGGCGTCGAAGATGTCCTGCGCAACGTCGGTATCCTTGAAGCGACGGCGACGGTTCTGGCTGAGCGTCGAGGCATCGAAGACCGGGTCCGTCAGCTTTATGCGAAGAAACCAGCGATAGGCGACATTCACCTCGATCTCGCGCACCAACTGCCGCTCAGAACGCACGCCAAACAGGTAGCCGATGAACAGCGCCTTGAACATCAGCGTCGGATCGAGCGCCGGCCGCCCGTTGTCGGCGCAGTAAAGACCGGCAACGCGATCATGAATGAAGGAAAAGTCGATCACCGCATCGATCTTGCGAAGCAGATGATCCTTCGGCACCAGGCTGTCGAGCGTCACCATCTCAAGAGCCGTCTGTTCGGGAGCAGGTTTCTTCAACATGTCCCAGTGAATCATAAACCCCCGGCTGTGGCCAGGGGTTTGTCAGCAGTCTGAGCCGGGCTGCGAACAGCCCGGCTTCGGAAACTCACGAGAAGCAGAGCCCTCGATCAGCCCTTGAACGTATAATCCGCAATCGACTGCGCCTTCATCTCGATGGAGAATCCCGGCTGGGTCGGGGGCATATAGGCGGCATTTTCGATCACGCAGGGCTCGAGGAAATGCTCGTGCAGATGATCGACATATTCGATGACGCGGTCGGTCTTCGTGCCGGACACGGCGATATAGTCGATCATCGAGAGATGCTGGACATATTCGCACAGCCCGACGCCGCCGGCATGCGGCCAGACCGGCAGCTCGTATTTCGCAGCGACGAGCAGGACGGCGAGAACCTCGTTCAGCCCGCCCATGCGGCAGCTGTCGATCTGCACGATGTCGATCGCGCCCTCGGCGATGAACTGCTTGAACATGATGCGGTTCTGGCACATCTCGCCGGTTGCGACCTTGACCGGCGCGATCGCCTGCCGGATCTTGCGATGGCCGGCGACATCGTCGGGGCTCGTCGGTTCCTCGATGAAGAACGGTTTGCAGAAGGCGAGTTGTTTGACCCAGTCGATCGCCTCGCCGACCTCCCAGACCTGGTTGGCGTCGATCATCAGATAGCGATCGGGGCCGATCACCTCGCGCGCGATCGTCAGGCGACGGATATCGTCCTCGAGATCGCGGCCCACCTTCATCTTGACGTGGTTGAACCCCGCGTCGATCGCCTCCTGGCAGAGCCGGCGCAGCTTGTCGTCGTCGTAGCCGAGCCAGCCGGCCGACGTCGTGTAACAGGTATAGCCTTCCGTCCGCAGCATGGCCATGCGCTCGGCCTTGCCGGGCTCGGCGCGCTTGAGGATGTCGATCGCCTCGTCGCGGGTCAGCACGTCGGTGAGATAGCGGTAATCGACGATGTCGGCGATCTCTTCCGGCGACATCTCGCCGACCATCTGCCACACCGGCTTGCCGGCTTGCTTGGCGAGCAGGTCCCAGACCGCATTGACGACCGCACCGGTCGCCAGGTGCATTGCGCCTTTCTCAGGCCCGATCCAGCGCAACTGGCTGTCGCTCGTCAGATGCCGCCAGTAGCGGCCGGGATTTTCCAGAACCTTGGAAAGCTCGGTGCCCACGACGAGATGCCGCATCGCCTGGATGGCCATGCAGCAGATCTCGTTGCCGCGGCCGATGGTGAAGGTCAGGCCATGACCCGAGAGACCGGGCGTGTCCGTGTCGAGAATGACATAAGCTGCCGAGTAATCCGGATCGGGATTCATGGCATCCGAGCCGTCGAGGCTCTGGGACGTCGGAAAGCGCAGGTCGAACACGCGCAGGTCGGTAATGCGGGTCATGGGGGCTCCGGAGAGAGTTAAGGGAGATCAGGCGTCAGCGCGGGCGGTCTGGCGCTGCGAACCGAGACCGTCGATCCCCAGTTCGATCACGTCGCCGGGCTTGAGGTAGCGCGGCGGCTTCATGCCCATGCCGACGCCGGGCGGCGTGCCCGTCGAGATGATATCGCCCGGCTGCAGCGACATGAACTGCGAAAGATAGGACACGAGATAGGCCGCGCCGTAGACCATGGTCTTCGTCGTGCCGTCCTGCATCGTCTCGCCGTTGACCGTCAGCCAGAGGCGCAGATCCTGCGGATCGGGAACCTCGTCCTTCGTCACCAGCCAGGGCCCGGTCGGCCCGAACGTGTCGCAGGACTTGCCCTTGGTCCACTGGCCCGAGCGTTCCGTCTGGAAGGCGCGTTCGCTGACATCGTGGATCGTGCAATAGCCAGCGACATAATCGAGCGCTTCCGCCTCGCTCACATATTTGGCCTTGCGGCCGATGACGATGCCGAGTTCGACCTCCCAGTCGGTCTTTTCCGAGCCGCGCGGGATGAGGAGATCGTCGTTCGGACCTGAGATCGCCGAGGTCGCCTTCATGAAGATGATCGGCTCGGGCGGCACGGTCGCGCCGGTTTCGGCGGCGTGGTCGGAATAGTTGAGACCGATGCAGATGAACTTGCCCGTGCCGGCCACGCAGGCGCCGAGCCGCTCGTCGGCAGAGACCAGCGGCAGCGATGCCGGATCGACCGAGGCAAGTGTCGCCAGCGCATCGGGATCGATGGCGGCGCCGGAAAGATCGGAGATATGACCCGAGAGGTCGCGAATGGCGCCGGCTGCGTCGATCAGACCGGGCTTCTCGGCGCCCTCGGCACCGTAACGAACGAATTTCATGGAATTATCCTTGCAGTTCTTTGAAAGGGCGGGCGGTCGGTCAGATCGACCAGCCACCGTCGATGGCATAGGCCTGGCCGGTCGTATAGGTGGCGCCGGCGAGATAGACGGCGAGATCGGCGATCTCCTCCGCCGTTCCGAGCCGGCCCATCGGCTGGCGGGCGATGAAGGCGGCGCGCGCCGTCTCGTAGTCGCCCTGGGCGCGCATGCGTCCTTCGAGCGAGGGGCTTTCGACCGTGCCCGGGCAGATCGCATTGCACCGGATGCCGGCCGCGACATAATCGGCGGCAACCGCCTTGGTGAGGCCGATCACGGCGGCCTTCGTCGTGCCATAGGCGAAGCGGTTCGGCACGCCCTTGATGCTGGAGGCGACGGAGGCCATGTTGATGATGGCGCCATCCTTGCGCTCGATCATGGCCGGCAGGACCGCCCGGATGGTGCGGATCATCGCCTTGACGTTGAGGTCGAAGGCGAAGTCGAGATCCTTGTCCGGCATATCGAGGATCGAGCCGGAATGAACGACGCCGGCGCAATTGAAGAGCACGTCCACGGCACCGATCTCGGCGACGATCGCCTTGACCGCGGCTTCGTCGAGGACGTCGAGCTTGTGCGTGAGGATGCCCGGCTCGTTGGCGATCTCGGACAGGATGTCGAGGTTGATGTCGGTCGCGTGAACGGTCGCGCCCGCCTTGGCGAAGGCGAGAGCCGTCGCCCGGCCGATCCCCTGGGCCGCGGCGGTGATCAACACCGTCCTGCCCGTCATTGTCGTCGTCATGGGTTTCTCCTACTTCTGTTTTCGTTCGACGAGCAGAATATGGTCTGCGGCCAGCACCACCTCGTTGCGCTGGTTCAGCACCTCGCAGCGTTCGATGACCCGGCCCCTGTCCGCCCGCTTGGGATCGTCCTCCTTGGCGCAGATCGTCACCCGGGTCCTGATCGTGTCGCCGATATGCACCGGGCGCACGAACCTCAACCTATCGTAACCGTAGGAAAAGGCGACCGGATTGATGAGCGATGCCGTCATTCCGATGCCGATCGAGAAGATCATCGTGCCATGCGCGATCCGCTGCCCGCCGGGCAGGGTCTTTGCGAATTCGCTGTCCATATGATGCGGAAAGAAATCGCCGGTATGGCCGGCATGTACGACGAAATCCGTCTCGGTGATGGTCCGCCCCGTCGTCAGCCGCGCGTGGCCGAGGTCGTAATCTTCGAAATACAGCGTCTGCTCGATCATCTCAGGCCTCCGGCAGCGGACGCACGGGCGTCGCCGGCTGTGCGCTGGATTGATAGGCGGCGTCCACCAGTGCCATGGTCCGCCAGGCGTCGTCCACCGCGCCGACCAGCGTCTCGTCCTCGCCGAGCGCGAAGCGCTGCAAATTCGCCATCCGGCCGATGAAGGCGTCGGGAAACCAGGTGCCTTCAAGCGGGATCTCGACCCAGCCATCACCGCCGGCTGGAAAGATCCAGAGTTCGTCCGGCTCGCCCCTAGGATAGTCGAGATTGACCCCGAGCTTCACATAGGCCGCACCATTGGTGCCGCAGATGCGGAATTCGCTGGCCTGAAACGTCCGTCCAAAATCATGGTCGTGATTGATCGACAGGGCGCAGCGCACGCGGTCGCCATAGTCGAGGATCGCGCTCGTGCGCGTCTGCGCGACATCGTGGTTGGGATGGCCGATGGTCTTTGCGTGAATGCCTTGGGGGTCGCCGAGCAGGCCGCGGATGAGATCGAGATAGTGGATCGAATGCATGGCGATCTCGATGCGTGGCAGCCCTTTGAGAAACGGCCACAGGCCCCAGGGTGTCGACAGCGCCAGATGGGCGTCGATATCCACGACATCGCCGAGATATCCGCACCGGATGGCGTCCTGCAATGCCAGCATCATCGGCGCGAAGCGAAGCTGGAAGTTCACGGCGGCCTGCAACTTGCGCCGCCGGCAGAGATCGAGGATCTCGGTCGCAGCATTCAGATCCGCACCCATCGGCTTCTGGATGAGGACATAAGCGCCCTCAGGGAGCAGAGCGAGACTGCGCGCATGAGCTGCGGGCGGTGTCGCCAGATCGAAGATCGCGCCCTCGACGGCGGCGGCCTCCTCGGCGGAGGAAAAGACCTCGACCCCAAAGCGGGCGGCCATCGCGCGGGCTTTCTCCAGGTCCGGATCGTAGAGCCCGGCAACTAGGAAACCGGCCTTCTGGTAAGCGGGCAAATGCGCATCGCCAACGATGCTGCCGGCGCCGAAAATGGCGATCGGACGCGGGCGGCTCGGCTGCGGCCACCATTGCTGCAAGCTCGCGGGATCGAAGTCCGGGCTGTTCCGGCGGGTCTCAGTCATGATGGAAGACCTTTTCCATCATTGCCCATTCGGGAATGCACGGGTCGCACGGCTGCGTCTTCATGAGGCTTTCTCCACCGAATGCCTCCTCGGAAGCCGCTCCTCTCATCCACGAGAAGTTCATTCATATACAAACGTTATTCTCATGCAGCGTCAAGCACAAGTTTGCTTTGTCGGCCTCTCGATCTTCGTATATGGAATTCGATATTCACAGGGGATCCGACATGTCGGACGCAGAAGACGATCGCTACCGCGCACCGGCGCTGGACAAGGGGCTGGATATCCTCGAGCTTCTGGCCGGTGTCGATGGCGGGCTGACGCAGGCGGAGATTTCCAAAAAACTCAATCGCAGCCCCAACGAGTTCTACCGAATGCTCGATCGCCTCCTGCGGCGCGGCTACATCACCCGCATCGATGGCGACCGATTTTCGCTGACGCTCAAGCTGTTCGGACTGGCGCAATTGCACGCGCCGACGCGTCGTCTCGCCGCCTATGCGACGCCGCTGATGCGCGATCTCGC
Organism: Rhizobium sp. PP-F2F-G48; assembly: GCF_004342335.1. Classification (NCBI taxonomy): domain Bacteria; kingdom Pseudomonadati; phylum Pseudomonadota; class Alphaproteobacteria; order Hyphomicrobiales; family Rhizobiaceae; genus Rhizobium; species Rhizobium sp. PP-F2F-G48. The sequence continues at coordinate 55,355 of NZ_SLVH01000009.1, forward strand.
CCAGCGGACGCGGCAGGCAAACCAGCTTGCGGTGTTCGATCGTGGCTCGGCCGTCGTCATCGCGCAACAGGAAGCCCCGGATTACTGGGGCATTTCCATTCGGGTCGGCTCGCATATCAGTCTATTCGATACCGGCTCGGGCCATGTGCTCCTCGCCTTTCGCCCGCCGGAGGAACGGGAGATGATGATCTCCGAACATGTGAAGAGCCGGACGGAGATCGGGCTGACGCCGGAGTTCTTCGCGCGCCTGGACGAGATCCGCGCCCGCGGCTACGAGATGATGGCGAGCGCCCAGACGGCTGGCGTGTTCAACCTGTCGGCGCCCATTCTCGGGCCGGACCGCCGCAGCATCGCCGCTCTGACCGTTCCCTATATCAGCCTCGTCAACGCACCGACGGCGCCGGACATCTCGACCACGATCTCTCTCCTGCAGAAGACCGCCGAGCAGCTCTCCCTTCTGGCAGGCTCCGATGTGCAGCACGATGCACCGACGGAGGCTTGAGGCTCCGCACTGTCGGCGGGCGACCGCATTCTTATTTGAAACCTCTGCCTGCCTGTGAGAGTGTTGCGCGCGCATTGCCCGGGGAGGAGCATCCATGATCATCGACACGCATCTTCATCTGATCGACAAGACGGCGCTCACCTATCCCTGGCTTTCCGCAGTGCCGGCGCTGGATCGGGACTATCTTTACGAAACCTATCGCCAGGAAGCGCTCCGTTGCGGTATCGCCGCAAGCCTGCACATGGAGGTCGATGTCGCCGCTGACGAGATCGAGGCGGAGACGCGGCATGTCGGGCAACTGGCAGCAACGCCCGAAAGCCTGATCGTCGGCGCTATCGCCGCCTGTCGGCCGGAGGATGAGACGTTTCCCGCAACGCTGGAGCGCCAGCGCGACAATCCGCTCGTCAAGGGGTTTCGCCGCGTCCTGCACGTCATGCCCGACGCGCTTTCGGAAAGCGCCGTTTTTCGTGACAACATCAAACGTCTCGGGGGTACCGGCCTCACCTTTGATCTCTGCACCCTGCCGCGGCAGCTCGGTCATGCGGCCGCGCTGGCCGACCTCGCGCCGGACGTGACGTTCATCCTCGACCATTGCGGCGTTCCCGATATCCGTTCGGGCGACATGTCGCTGTGGCGGGACGAGCTGAAGAACGTTGCCCGCCGGCCGAACGTCGTTTGCAAGATCTCCGGGCTGATCGCCTATACGGATCCCGACAGCTGGTCGGTGGAAACGATCCGACCTTACGTGGAAACCGCGATCCTGCAGTTTGGCTGGGACCGGGTGGTCTGGGGCAGTGACTGGCCGGTCTGCACGCTCGCCGGCAGTCTCTCGACCTGGGTTGCCGCCACGCATGCGCTGCTGGCAACCAGCAGCGATGCCGAGCGCCACGCGCTGCTCGCCGGCAACGCCCTGAAGCTCTGGAGCCTCGACCTCCCCAGGCGGGGGTGAAGACGAGGTGACTAGCGCGCCTTGAAACTGTCGCGGAACAGGCGGTTGAGCTCGGCGACGACCGCCGGGGCCGGCCGCCTTTCCAGAAGGCCGCGATTGATCGTCTCAGAGGCTGCCTGCTGGAACGGCATGTAGCCATCATGGCGTGGCCGAACCCAGGCCGCCTCCAGCGTTGCCCGCGTGGCATGATAGAAATCGGCGGTCGCGGCGTTCACCGTCTCGTCTTCCCAGGCTGCGGCGTGTCCCGGCTGCCCGCTGGACGCGGCATAGTGCCCCTTCTGCACATCGCCACTCGCGATCCAGTAGGCGAAATCGAGCGCTTCTTCCGGCGATGTCGAGAAGGCGGAGACAGCGATGCCGGTGCCACCGATGGCAGAGCCGACCGGCCCTTCGTGACCCGCGGACGGTATGTCGTGAAAATGGATTGGCTTTTCCCGGAAGCCCTTCATGGCATAGCTGACATAGCCGTAGATCAGCGGCGACAGGGCATGCGCCGAGCGGGTATCCGCCATGGCTTCGAGGACGGCGATCGGGTCCATCTCGAAACATTTTTCTGGGACAAGGGCGGCAAGCTCCCGCAGCGCCTCGAACGCGGCCACACCGGCCTCCGGTACAATGAGCTGACCACCCTCGACGGCGCACGGCGTGCCGAGGTTGGCCGCCAGTGTATAGAAACTCATGAGGCTGTGCGGCGGGCGAAGAGGCAGCAGCACCAGGCCCCTGCGCGCGAGATCCAGCATCTCCTCCCACCGCTGCGGAGGTGCGGATAGGAGATCCGGCCGGAACGCCTGCACCTGCGTAGCGGCGTCGATCGGGAGCGCCCATTGCCGGCCCTGCCAGTTGTAGCTCGGAAAGGATGCGCCGACGCTGCCTGCGCGAAGCGCTTCGGCCTCGGCCACCTTTTCCGGAACATCGAGCGGCGCGAGGCAATTCTCGCGCGTGATCTGGCCGACATGCGGATGGTCGATGACGATGAGATCGTAGGCGCGCGCCAGCTCCTCGACCGGATAGGTCTCGAAATCCTGCAGGGATCGTTTATCCCAGGTGACGGCGACCCCGGTCTGCTCCTGCCAGAGGCGCGCGCAGGCGACCAGGGGATCGTAACCGCGAGGATGGTTCCAGGTCATGCCCTTGAGGGCGATGCCTTGCGCGCTCACAGGCCGAACTCCTTGCGGATGGCGGCGCTCTGCTCCCCGATCTTCGGAGCGGCACGCCCGAACGTCGGCCGGACGCCGTCGATGCGCAGCGGCGAACGCGTGGTGTGAATGGAGACGCCATCGTCGCGCGACACCGTCTGCAGCATGTCGAGATGGCGGAAGCCGTCGCTTTCCATCAGTTCCTTCCAGTCCATCACCTTGGCGCACCAGATATCGGCCGGCTCCAGGATGGCGAGCCATTCGTCGATGGTCTTTTCGGAAATGCGTTTGGCGATCAGCGCCTTGATCGCGTCGCGCGCGGTAAACCAGCTCGCCGGGTCGTCGCGGAACAGCGCGAGCTCGTCCATCTCCAGAAGGTCCGCGAGCTTGGAGATCGGCGTCATCGCGATGGCGAGATAACCGTCGGCTGCGGGATAGACGCCGTAGGGCGCGGAGAGATAGGCGTGCGCGCTGCGGAAATCAGAGCGCTTCGGCAGGCGACGGCCATCGTTCAGATGCGTGGTCAGGACTTCGAACTGCAGATCGACCAGGGCCTCGAGAAGGCTCGTTTCCACATGGCTGCCTTTGCCCGTCACCCCGCGGCGCACGAGGGCGGCAAGGATACCCTGCGCTGCGGCCGCGCCGGCCAGCATGTCGCCGATGGCAAGCCCGAAGGGCACCGGCCCCTGCCCCTCGTCGCCGTTCAGCCACATGACGCCCGAGCGCGACTGCGCCAGAAGATCCTGACCGGGCCGCGACACCCAGGGGCCTTCATTGCCGTAGCCGCTGATCGAGCAGAACACGATGCGCGGATTGATCGCCCTGACCTTGGGATAGTCGAGCCCAAGCCGCTCGATGACGCCGGGGCGAAAATTCTGGATGACGACGTCGGCGCTCTCCAGCAACTTGCGGAGCGCTGCAAGGTCGTCCGTGTTCTTCAGATCGATCGCGAGGCTTTCCTTGGCACGGTTGATCGCATGGAAGATCGTGGAATCGCCGCCGATCTCGGTGTCGCTCAGATAAAGCCGCCGCGAAAGATCGCCGCCATCGGGCCGCTCGATCTTGATCACGCGGGCGCCGAGATCCATCAGCCGCAGCGAACAATAGGGACCGGACAGGAACTGGCTCATATCCAAGACGAGCAGTCCGCTCAAGGGAAGGTCTGAATCCGCGGTCTCCGTTGTGGTCGCGAAGGAGGAAACGGAGGTCGGGAGATCGGACAGGGGCATGACGCTGACTTTTCGATGACGGCGAGATCGCCGAGGTTTTCAGAGGAGCGATCGGACGGCTGGCCAGACTGTTCCTGGCGGGAGCGTGCCAGCAGCGAGGCGCTGTACATCTCCCTCTGGCCTGCCTCATCACTTTCTTATGTGAATATAGTGTTCACATATGGATGACATTTACAAGGGGCGACAATCGCGCAGGAGCGTGCCGCTCCGGACCGCAAGGGACGCGGAAAAACGCGTCCGAACGCGACAGTCTCTCCGTCATCTCGGACGGGCACGACATCAACGGCAGTTCAGAAGGTTTTCGGCTGGGCGCAGAGCCTAACCTCGGCGCTGTCCTTCGCCAAAGAGACGGGACGACTGGATCGGAATGCGGCCGCCGCTCGGCAGCATCGCGGCGCATCATACGCGTTCAAATGATGACAAATGCCTGCCCGCCGCGATCGAACCGGCGCCATGACAGCATCGTCACGTTTACGGGCAGCCGCCAAAAAGACGATCGCGGAGCACACGCCGATGTCATCCGCTTTGCAAGATGGCTGCAACGGGACCGGCAGGACAGCGCCTGCCGGACCCCTCGCACGTTCAGGAACTTACTTGCCGTCTTTCAGCTTGCCGACCTCGTCGGCACTCAGTTCGCCCACGGTGGTGACGTCGCCATTGGTGATCTTCCACAGGCGGAACGGACCGGTGATATCGCCGTACTGGTCGAAGCTGACGGGGCCGATGACGCCTTCATATTTCACCGGCTTGCCCTCCTTGATCAGGGACAGGGCCTTGACGAACTCGTCCTTGCCCGCATGGATCGGCGTGCCGCCCGCGGCCACGACCTCGCGCATCGCGGTCTTGATGGCTGCCGCATCCGATTTGCCGGCCTTGGCAATGGCGAGGCCGACGATCGCGCCGGCATCGTAGGACCGATCGGCGGCCGGCGCCGAGGGTGCGATACCGCCGGAGAAGGCCTCATAGTTGGCGTTGAAATATTCGGTCGATGCCGTCGGGCTGGTGCCCGAGGAGGTGCCATAGGCGTTTTCGAGATATTGCGCGCCGACGCTCTCGATGAAGTCCTTGGAGTTCATGCCGTCGTTCAGAAGGAAGGTCTGCTTGCCGCCGCCGGAAATCCAGGCGCGGGCGATCGTGGCGCCGTCCACCGGCGTGCTGACGAGATAGAGCGCATCCGGTTCGCCAGCCATCGCGGCACTCGCCTCGGAGGCGTAGCTCGACTGTTTCTCGTTATAGGGCGTCATCGAGGTGATCGTGCCGCCAAGCTTTTCGTAGGCCGTCTTGAATTCGCGCACCATGTTGACGCCGAAGTCGTTGTTGACGTTGATGATGGCGATCTTCTTCAAACCCTGGTCGATCGCGTATTTCGCCGCCGCCGTTCCCTGCAGCGCGTCCGAGGTGATGGTGCGGAAGAAGACGCCGTTCGTCTTGCCGTCGCGGCCGAGCGCGGTGAGCGTCGGCGAAGAAGAGGCCGGGGACACCTGCACGACGCCGGCCGGCGCGGTCACCGAGGTCAGGATCGGAATGGAGACGGAGGAGATGATGCCGCCGATGATGACCGGCACCTTCTTGATGTTGACGAGCTGCGTCGCCTGATCGACGGCGACGTTGCCCTGGCTCTGGCTGTCGCGCGTGTCCGCCACCAGCTTGCAGCCCGCCACGCCGCCGGCCTCGTTGATGTCGCGGAAGGCCATCTCGACGGATTTCGCACCTGCCTGGCCATACTCGCCGGCCGGCCCCGTCAATTCCATCACCAGACCGACCGTGATGTCGCAATCGGCGGAAAGGGCGGGCGATGCGGAGGCGGCCAGCGTCGTGAACAGGGCGGCGAGCAGATAGGACGATCTCATTTTGATTCCCCTTTGTTGAGATTGTATTTCATGATGGAACCGTGGCGACCCGTGCGGTCGCGCTCCAGCGCATAGACATCGCCGTCCAGCGGCAGCGCCTCGGCCAGCACGGCATCGAGAGCCGCATGGTCGCTGCCATCGAGCGCGATATCGGAGATGGCGAGATTGGCCGGCAGATGGCTGCGGTTACGGGCGCCGACGATCACGGCAGCGACGGCGGGCTTCGTCAGCAGGGCAGCGCTCGCAACCGTCGCGATATCGGTTCCATGGCGGTCGGCGATGCGGCGCAGCGTGGCGAGCAGGGACTGGAAGAGATCCCATCCGCCGAAATCGTCGATGATCAGCTTGTATTTCGTCAGCGATCGATTTTCGAGCGGATGCTCCGGTTCCACCTGCCCCAGCCAGCGATCGCTGAGAAAGCCGCCGGCGACCGTGCCGTAGCAGAACAGGGCAAAGCCCTTGTCGCGGGCGAGATCGGCCATGCGCTTCTCCGGCCGCCGGTCGAGAAGCGAATATTGCAGCTGCAGCGAGGCGACGGGAACGCCGGCCTCGATGATGGCCGCCACGTGGTCGGTATCGAAATTGGTGAGACTCACCTTCCCGATCCGGCCCTCCTCCGAAAGCTCCCGCAGCCATCCCGCCGTCTCCAGCCAGCCGGGAACATCGAGCGCCCACCAGTGGAACTGCACCAGATCGAGCGTTTCGAGGTTCAGCCGCTTGCGCGAGGTATCGATGACGCTCTCGACATAGGCCTTGTCGATGGTCGGGAGGACCGTGAGATCGGGTACGAACTTGGTATGGACACGAATGCGCGACAGGGCTTCCGCACCGCGCAGGCGACCGTAGGCAAGCCGGAAGCGGCCGATCAGCTCTTCGACGCCGGTGTAGATATCGGCACAGTCGAACGTCGTGATGCCGGCATCGGCAAAGGCGATCATGTCGTCCACCGCCGCATCGGCATCGATGGCTCCATGGCCGCCGGCCAGTTGCCAGCCGCCGCGGATGACGCGGGAAATCTCGTAGCCGGGGGCGATGGCAAAGCGTTGCATGTCGGGAAGCCTATGTTTCGTCGGTCAGGGGGACGGCCGTGGTGGCGGCATGGCTGAAACGCCGGTGGCGCAACCGCGTGATCCGCAATCGAGTCGAGCAGTTGGGGTCCGGGCAGGCGATCTCCGTGTCCGTCGTCATCCAGTCGTTGCGATGCGTCGGCCTCTGCTTGGCGGCAAGAAGCGGCAGCACGGATGCGAGGGAATAGATCGAGACGCCCTGCCCCTCCGGGAGATGCAGCATCTCGCCGCGCAGCTCGAAATGGTCTCCCGGCCTCGCGCCGCAATAGACGACGCCGCCCTCGGGAATGATGATATCGACGCGCAGATCGTAGAGGTCGAAACCATCATCGCCAGCCTCAGCCATATCGCACCTCCGCTGTCTCCTGCGTGTCCAGCCGCCCGCGGATGAGGTTGAACGAGCGGCTGATATCATTGGTGAGCGACTGCAGTGCGGCCGCCTCGTCGCCGGCTTCCAGGGCTGCAATCAGCGCCCAGTGATGGTCCGTCGCGGCCAGCCCGCCTTGCGCATCGTGGATCTGCGCCGCCTGCCGGATGATCGCGCCGGACTGCAGCCAGAGGCTCTCGACGATCGACAGGAGCACAGGCGAGCGCGCGACGCTGTAGAGGTGGAAATGGAAGCGCTGGTTCAGCGCGGAGGTGACGTGGCCGATATCCCGACCATGTTCCTCGAAGGCGGCATCGCAATCGAGATTGGCCTGCTTCAGAACGGAGAGATCGTCGCGCGTCAGATGCGGCAGCGCCAGCGAGACCATCCGTCCCTCGATAAGGATGCGGGCGCGGGCGAGATCGTCAAGCCGGGAGCGGGTGATCAACGGCACGCGGACGGAGCGATTGGGCAGGGATTCCAGCGCCTTTTCCGAGACGAGACGCCCCAGCGCCTCGCGAACCGGCATGGTGCTCGTCTGAAGCCGTTCGGCGAGATCGACGATGCGCAGCACGTCGCCGGCATCGAACATGCCGTTGATCAGCGAATGGCGAAGCTGGGCGTAGACGCGATCCTGCAGCGTCTCGCGCCCGACCGGAGAGAGCGCAGCCTCCTCCCTGCCGTCATCCGAGCGATCCGATCCCACGATGCCACGCACCTTCGTCACAACAAACCGAGCTCCTTTAGGCAGAAAGTTTGATCAAACATCACCGATCAAAGCAAGCCGTTTTCGAGGTCAGGGACGGTGACAGCTTGATCCGGAGGGACAGCAGTCCCGTATCTCGCAGACACCGCGATCAACCTTCGGGCCTGCTGGCCCACGCGGTTTCTGGAGTTCCGAGGCATGGTCGAGACCGTCACCGTCTGGTTTGATAGCAGCTGCCCGCTCTGCCAGCGCGAGATTTCGCTGATGCGACGGCTCGACCGGAGGGCCGCCATTCGCTTCGTCGATGCCTACGACCCCCGTGCGTCCTGCCCGATCGATAGGGGCGAGATCCTCGCGCGCTTCCATGCCGAAGAGAACGGCCGGCTGTTGTCGGGCGCGGCGGCCTTCGCGGCCATGTGGCGGGCGATCCCGGCGCTGCGGCCGCTTGGCATCGCCGCCGGCTGGAAACCGGTAACGCCCCTCTTCGACATGGCCTATCGGGGATTTCTCCGGGTTCGCCCGCGTCTGCAGCGCCTGTTTCGATGAAGCGTCATCCTGGCAGTTGCCGTCGCGGGCGACGGCGTTAGATCGTGGATCAGCGGCTCGCCACGTGCGCAGAGGCGCAAGAACGGATCGGGAGAGAGATGAGCAATCCGAAACGCGTGGCGATCATCGGTGCGGGAATGGCCGGACTGACGCTCGCAAAGGCTCTCTCCAGCCACGCCTCCGTCCGTATCTTCGAGAAGAGCAAGGCCGTCGGCGGCCGGATGGCGACGAGACGGATCGGGGGCGCGTCGTTCGATCACGGGGCTCAATATTTCACGCTCCGTGACACGCGCTTTCGCAGCCTGCTGGACGGGGCGATCGCGGACGGCGCCGCAGAGCGTTGGAACGCCGACATCGTCTCTCTGCCCGCCACGCCCGCAGGCGGTCCTGAGACGGCAAGCGCCCCGCGGCAAAGCGAGGCGCGATATGTCGGCGCGCCGTCGATGAAAGCCTTGCCGGCCTGGATGGCGAAAGACTGCGATATCGCCTTTAATGTCGAGATCGCGTCGATCACCGGGACGCCACGAAACTGGATCTTAAAGACGGAAACGGGAGACATCGGCCCCTTCGACTGGGTGATCGCAACCGCACCGGCACCACAGTCGGCCAGGCTGTTGCCATCGACCTTCGGTCATCGCGATACTTTGCAGAATACCGCGATGAATGCCTGCTTCACCCTGATGGTGACCCTGCGCGCCGGCGCAGGCACGCCCTTTGCAGCGGCGCGCCTCGATGATCCGGTCCTCAGCTGGATCTCGCGCAACGATCGCAAACCCGGCCGCGGGGAGCAGCCGTGTCTTGTCGCGAATGCCAGTCCGCACTGGTCGGACGCGCATATCGAGGCGCCGCTTGACGGTGTGAAGGCGGAGATGCTCGGCGCTCTGCGTCGCTATGTGCCGCTCGATGCCGGCGAGGCTGCGGGCGCCGTCATCAAGCGCTGGAGCTATGCCAATGTCGCACGGCCTGCCGGCCGGCCGTTTCTGCTCGATCCGGAGCGCCATCTCGCCTGTTGCGGCGATTGGTGCATCGCCGGCCGCGTCGAAGCCGCCTTTCAGAGCGCCAGCCAGTTGGCGGACGCGCTCGTTCCGATGCTGAGGAAACCAGCCGAATGACGCCGATGTCGAAAGCCACATCCACCCTGCTGACCTATGCTGGCGCCCTGCCGTTCTGGTTGCTGCTCCTGGCGCCCGCGAGCCTCTTCGGCATCGATACGGTGCAGGCATTCCTTGCCTATGGCGCCGTCATCTCGGCCTTCATGGCCGGCACGCTCTGGGGTGTGGCGCAGATGGGCGGGGCGGGGCTTGCGACCATTTTCGCAAGCAATGTTCTCGCACTCCTCTCCTTCGCCACGCTGCTTCTGCAGCAGCCAGCGCTCTCGGCCGGGCTTCAGCTGATCGTCTTCGGCCTGCTGCTTCTGGCCGACAGGATCGTCTTTGCAGCGGATGTGGGACAGAGATGGTATTTCAGGCTTCGCACCGGCGTGACCGTCGTCGTCGCGATTGCCTATGTTGCGATGCTCTACCGACTGGCTTAGACCCGCAACGGATAACGACAGGAGCGAGAAGACATGCTGCTACTGAACAAGCCGCGCGGAAAAGGGCCTTATCCCGATAGGGACATCGCCTGCCAGGAAGCCGTGGAGCAGACGTTCCTCGACATCGCCAAGGGTCTGACGCCGGAAAACATCGTCGAGACCGCCTCTGGCCGCCTTCCGCCGCCGCTCCAGCGCCTGGCGAAAGAGGCCGAGAAGGTCGGCTGGGGTCTCGAAGAAGCCGAGGTCGCCATCAGCGAACTCGCGCAGAACCTTCTGGACGATATGTCGGCCATGTAGTCGGCCATGTAGTCGCCGCTGGAGACACGATACCTCAGACGGGGCGCGCGCCGTCGAATGCGTCGACGGCGGCGATGACGCCGCGCAGCTCGGCCAGCCCCTTGAGCCGACCGATGCAGGAATAGCCTGGATTGACGGTCTTCGCCTGATCGTCGATCAGGAGATGGCCGTGGTCCGGGCGGAAGGGGATGACGCTGTCTGTCCGTCCCGCTGCTTCGCGCCGCCGTTCTTCGCGCCGCAGCGCCGTCGCCAGCGCGACCATATCGACATCGCCATCGAGATGATCCGACTCGATGAAGGACCCGTCCGCTTCCTTGCGAACGTTGCGCAGATGCACGAAATGGATCCGGTCGGCAAACCGCGTCGCCATCTGCGTCAGGTCGTTGTCGGGTCGCGACCCGTAGGAGCCGGCACACAGCGTCAACCCGTTGGCCTCATGATCGACACTCTCAAGGATGGCCGAGATATCTTCGGCGGTCGAGACGACACGCGGCAGGCCGAACAGCGAGAACGGCGGATCGTCGGGGTGGATCGCAAGGCGAACCCCGTGCTCGGCCGCAACCGGCACGACCTCTTTCAGGAACGCGATGAGATTGGCGCGCATGTCGGCCGAGGAGATCTCGTCGAAACTGGCGATCTGGGTGCGGATACCCTCGCGCGTATGCGTATCCTCCTTGCCCGGGAGGCCCGCGATAATATTGGTCTCGAGCCGCAGCAAGGCGTCTTCGGACAGAGCCTCGAAGCGCCGGCGCGCCGTTTCCACGAGATCGGGCCGGTAGCTTTCCTCGGCTCGGGCGCGCTTCAACACGAACAGATCGTAGGCGGCAAAATCGGCCATATCGAACCGCAGGGCGAGCCCGCCGGTCGCGGTCGGATACCGCAGATCCGTGCGCGTCCAATCGACCACCGGCATGAAATTGTAGCAGACGACGGGAATGCCGGCGCGGCCCAGATTGGCAAGACTCACCTTCCAGCGATCGACATAGTCGCGCCATTGCCCGTTGCGCAGCTTGATCGCGGAGTTGACCGGAATGGATTCGCAGACCGACCAGACCATGCCGGCACGCTCGATGGCAGCCTTCCGCTCGGAAACGTCCTCTAGAGACCAGGCGCGACCGTCATAGATGTGGTGCAGGGCCGTGACGATGCCCTGCGCACCGGCTTGGCGCGCATGCGACAGGGTCACCGGGTCGCTCTCGCCGAACCATCTCCAACTTTCCAGCATTGACGTCTCCTCGATTTAATGTAGGACAATAAGCACATCAGAGGGACGGAAATGCAAGATCAAACCATTTCCAGGCTAAAATGCCCAACATAACGTCGAGGCCGTCGAGATGGCTGCAAGAGTGACTGCGACATCCCACATGCCGGACACGAAGGCCTCGGCCGTGGATGATGTGGTGATCCAGATCCGCGCCATGATCCGCGACCGCCGCATGGGCATCGGCGACGTCCTGCCGGGCGAGGTCGAACTTGCCGATATGTTCGCGACAAGCCGCGGCACGATCCGCGAAGCCATTCGCACGCTGAAGGCCTACGGCATTGCGGAATCCCGCCAGAAGCTCGGCGCGGTCCTCACAGACGGGCACAACACGGCCATGCAGGACCTCTTCGCCTTTGCGATGGAGGTCTCGACGGATGCGTTCCAGGACATTCAGGGCTTTCGGCGCCTGACCGAGATGAACCTCTTCGACCTGCTGATGGCGCATCTGGATGCGGAGGTTCTGGCCCGACTGGAGGCCATCAACGCCGCCATCCCCACGGCCGGCAGCGCCGACGAGGCCTCGGAGCGCGATTACGCCTTTCACATGGCGCTCGTCGCTGCGGCCGGCAATCGCACGTTGACGGAGACCTATGGCATGCTGAAACCGGTCATCCGTCGGCTGATGATGGCGGGCAAGACCAAGCGATCCACGCTGGAGCACGTCTTCGTCGAGCATCAGGCGATCCTGGAGGCGCTGCGCAACCGCGACCGGATCGGCTTTGCCTACCACATGGACCGGCACTTGAGTGCAGGGCTCGTCTTCATGCCCGGCGCTGAGACATATCGATCCGGACAGCAGCAGGAGACGGGCCGTGAGTGAAGAGAAGCGCGCGTTGGCGGAAAAAATCGCCGTCGTCACCGGCACGACCGGCATCGGACGGGCCGTTGCCCTTAATCTCGCAGAGAGCGGGGCGACGGTGTTTGCTCTCGGAATCGATCAGGCGGCCAATGCGGCGCTGCGCGACGACGCCGGTTCGATCGGCCTTGCGGTTTCGGTGCTCGACGTCGATGTGTCCGTCCCCACAGCCGTCGAACAGGCGATCGCGACCGCTGCTGCGCCCGGCGGCGGCATCGATATCATCGTCAATGCCGCCGCGATCCATCCCTATGGCGATGCGACGCAGACGCCGTTCGAGGATTTTCTGCGCTGCATGGCGGTCAATGTCGGCTCCATCCACCTGATGGCACAGTTCGGCGTGCCCGAGATGCGCAGGCGCGGCGGCGGCGTCATCGTCAACCTGTCGAGCGTCCAGGGCCATGCCTGCCAGAGCGGCGTTTCCGCCTATGTCGCCTCCAAGGGCGCCATTCACGCGATGACCCGGGCGATGGCGCTCGATTTCGCCGCGGACCGCATCCGCGTCGTCTCGATCAGTCCCGGTTCGGTGCGCTCGCCCATTCTGGCGCTGGCGGCGCGCACATTCGAGGGACCGGACGCGGATATCGAAGAGGTTTTCCGCCGGTTCGGCGCCGCCCATCCGATCGGGCGAATCGGCGAGCCGGAAGAAGTGGCGGATCTCGTCGCGTTCCTGGTCTCCGACAAGGCCGCCTTCATCACAGGCTCCGACCACCGCATAGACGGCGGTCTCACCGCCGGCATCGGCGTGCGTTGAAACATCCGGGAGAACCGCCATGACGAACAAGCTGCTGAGAAGCGACATCAACCGCATCCTGCATGAGGCCCAGGCCTTCATGGCCTCCCACGGTTACATCCTGCCGCCCTTCGCCAACTGGACGCCCGCCGCGATGCAGGCGCGCCGGGGCGAGATCGGCAACATCATCGATGCGGGTCTCGGCTGGGACATGACCGATTTCGGCCTCGGCGATTTCGCGCGAACCGGGCTTCTTCTGTTCACGACCCGCAACGGCCGACTGGCCGACCTGAAGCGCGGCGGCGGCATGCTCTACGCCGAAAAGGCAATGATCTCGCGGGAACATCAGGTCACGCCCAGCCACACGCATGTCCTGAAGACCGAGGACATCATCAATCGCGGCGGGGGAACGCTGGTCATCGAGCTCTTCGGCGACACCGACGGGCACTGCGACCGGACCCGGGGAACGACCGTGCTCTGCGATGGCATCGAGCGCGTGCTGCCGCCGGGCGCAAAGCTCGCGCTTGCCCCTGGAGAGAGCGTGACGCTGCGGCCTGGCGACTGGCATGCCTTCTGGGCGGAAAAGGCGGACGTCTTCGTCGCGGAGGTCTCGACCGTCAACGACGATGCCGCCGACAATATCTTCGAGAACCCCGATGTGACCCGGTTTTCCGGGATCGAGGAGGACGAGGCACCGGCCCAGCTGCTCGTCTCCGACTATCCGGCCTGGCTCTCCTGAACGCGGGATGGAGGAATAGGATGAAAGCGCTTTTTCTCGATGATGTCGGACAATTGGCCTTGCGGGAAACCGCCAGGCCCGAGCCCGGTCCGCATGACCTCCTCGTGCGCGTGGAGGCCTGCGGCATCTGCGGCACGGACCGGCATCTCTATCTCGGAGAGTTTCCCGCAAAACCGCCGGTCACGCTGGGGCACGAATTCTCCGGTATCATCGAAGCCATCGGCGAGCGCGTCTCGGGTTTTGCGCCCGGCATGCGCGTGACCGGCGATCCGAACATCGCCTGCGGCCGCTGCCCGGAATGTCACCGGGGCCGCGTCAATCTCTGCCACAATCTTCAGGCCATCGGCATTCATCGCAATGGCGGCTTTGCGGAATTCGTCATCCTGCCGGAAACGCAGGCTTTCGCCCTGCCCCAGACGCTCGATTCCCTGCATGGCGCCTTCTGCGAACCCCTCGCCTGCTGCCTGCATGGCGTTGATCTGGCGGAGATCAAACCGGGAGCCTCCGTCATCGTCATCGGCGGCGGCGTCATCGGGCTGCTCGTCGTGCAACTCGCACGGCTGGCGGGCGCAACCGATGTCGTCCTCGTCACGCGCAGCGAGAGCAAGCGCAGACTTGCCGAAAATCTCGGCGCGACGGCAACGCTCGATCCTTCTTCGGGCGATGTCATCGACCGCACCGTCGGGGCGCAGGGCATGATAGCGGGTGGGGCGGATGTGGTGTTCGAATGCGCCGGACTGGCTGAAACCGTCGAACAGGCGCCGCACCTCGCGCGACGCGGCGGAAGCGTCATCGTCCTCGGCGTTCTCCCGCAGGGCACGACGGTCGCGTTCTCGCCGTTCGACCTCCTGTTTCGCGAAGTCAGGGTCATCCCGTCGTTCCTGAACCCGTTTACCCATGCCCGGGCGGCCGCCCTCATCGCCTCGGGCACCGTCAAGGTCGCCGAACTCGTCAGCCGCACGATCCGCCTCGATGATGCCGCCGAGGCCATTTCCCAGCCCGCCGGAAACGGTGAGATCCGCGTCCTCGTCGTGCCCTGAGCTCCGTTGGCACGTGTCCTCAGGACCGACGGAACCGCCGTTTGAGGAATTTCGCCGTCTTGTATTTGACACCGGCCGGCCGTTCGGGATCGGCGATGTCCGACTCCGCCATCAGCTCCTCCGCCGTCGTAAGCTCCCGCATGACCACCGGCACCAGCCGCCGTCCCGTCTCGGCCGTGAGCCTCTCGATGGCCTTGATCAGCGAGCCATGCTCGGTGATGGCCGCGGCCACCGCGTGCTCGGTGCGCCCGAGATGCTCGCCGATCAGCGCGTTGCGACAGGCCAAGATCGTCTGCGCCGTCTCCGGCCGGTTCTCCGGCGCCTCGATCAGCACGTCGCATTCCGTGTCGTAGCCCATGGACCGATTGTTGAGGTTGGCGGAGCCGAGCTTGAGGATGCGGTCATCGGCGATCATGATCTTCGCGTGGACGTAGATCGGCGTGCCTGCATCGTTGACCGGATAGAGGATACGGAACCTGTCGAACCCGTCGGCATCGCGCACGAGCTTCATCAGGCGGATACGGGCGGAATCCATGACCTGCGCCTCGAGCCAGCCGTTCGCGCCTTCCGGATTGATGACGACGATCTCGGGGCCGTCCGGCTCCGCCAGACGCTTGGCCAGGGCTTCGGCGATTCGACGCGATGCGAAATACTGGCTTTCGATGTAGAGTGTCTTCTGCGCCGCGGCGATGATCGCGAGCGTTGCCGTCTCGATCTCGACCACCTGCTGGCGCTCGTCGTATTGCGGCAGAGTGCGGGCGATGCCCAGATCGATATCCCGAAAACCCACGGCGAGATCGTCCGGCCAGGCGTCTGATCCGCTCTCGACGGGCTCCAGAGTTTCCCCCGTGGCCTCCTGCCAGCGGGAGCGCGCGAGTTCGGCCAGAGCCGCCGCGGCCTCACCGGAAAAGCAGGTCGTCGCGTCATGCCAGGGGTCCTGCGGAAAGCCGAGCGGCGAACGGCGGCGCTTGTCCTTTTCGATGTGATCCGTCGTGTCCCACCGTCCGACCGTCATGTCGATGCCGCCGCAGAAGGCGACCGCGTCATCGATGACCAGCAGTTTCATATGATGCGCGGACATGGCCGGGTGGGCGCTGTCGAGCTTCAGGCTGACGCGATCGGAAAACAGCCAGCCCAGCATGTAAACCGGTGTCTCGCCCCGCACGAGCGAGGCAAACAGGCCCATGTCCCATTTGAGGATGCGGATGTTCAGCGCGTCGTTGCGCTTGGCGAGCCAGTTAAAAAACCGGCCGAGCTTGTCGGGCGAACCGTCCGTGCTCTTGCCCGGCACCAGGTCGATGCGCGTGTCGAAATCCCAACCGATCAGCACGATCGATCGTTTGGCTTTCATCATCGCCGTCCGCGCATGGCGAAAAAAAGCCTCGGCATCGACGATGACCGAAAGCCTGTCAGCGCGGGCGGTCCGCCAGCAGGTCTCACCTTCCGCCAGAATTGTCTGCATCGCACCCCGCTCCCTGAACTTTCCAGCAGCAGAGATAGGGTCGGTTCGTCGCCTGGCCATCTCCGAACCCGGAAGATCTCCTCGTCATCCGTGACGGATTGATCCCAAGCACCTGATGGTCGAGGATGCTCCGGTCAAAAACGCGAAAGAACGGAGTCGGGATGATGCAGGACGATCGGGACGAGCTGCAGCAGCGGATGACGATCCTCGGCGACCTCGATATCGCCGCCTTCCTCCCCTGGATCAACCGGCATGCCGCCAAGCTGGGTTTGCGCCAGACGATTTCCCATGCCGATAACGGGCGGATCGAACTCGACCTGCGCGGCCCGGAAGAGCTGATCGACATGATGGAGGTCGGCTGCCTTCTGGGGCCGATCGATGTCTGGGTGGAGACGATCGACCGCCAGCCACTGGAGACGCGCCGACTGGCGTGAAAACAACGGCTTGGCCGGGGCATGCAAAATCTTGTTGCCCGTTATTTGACCATGATTGCCAATGCAGTTTTTATATGCAAACCTAAGTCGGACGGAGCTGAGGGTCCGGCGGCACGAGCCGTATCGTCCCCTTGAGAGAGTTGAATCTTCCCGGGAAATGAACGCATGCGCTCCGATACGACAGGCTTTTGGACGCCAGTCGCCCTTTCTGCCGACATTCCCTCCGGAACTGTCATTCCGGCCCATGTCTCCGCCGGCACCATCGCCCTCTGGCGAAGCCAGGCCGGACAGATTGCAGCTTCGGCGGATCGCTGTCCCCATCGCGGCATGAGCCTGTCGCATGGTTTTGTCCGCGGCGAGGCGCTTTCCTGCATCTATCATGGATGGAGCTACGGGATGAGCGGACACTGTGTTCGCATTCCCGCGCATCCCAGCCTGACGCCGCCCGAGACGATCCGCGTAGTGACACATGCGGTGCGAGATACCAGCGGTGTCGTCTGGGTCGCGGAAGGCACGCCCGCGTCGGATCCGCTATCGCTGGACGGGTTGACCCCCTTGCGCTCGCTGACGGTCGAGGCCGACCGCGCAGCGATCGAGGCTGCCGCCGGTGTGCCGGCAAACGCCGACGGCCTGATCGAGATCGCGCGGGACGGCGAGGATCTCTGTCTGCTGCTGTCCGGTTCGCAACAAAGCCAGACCGGTGTCCGGACGGTCGTCCATGTGCTGGTGGCGACGGGAAGCCAGGCGCCTCAACGCATCGCGGCTTCGCGCAACGTCGAGAGGCTGCGGCGGATGGCGGAGACGACCTCTGCAGAAGGGAACGTGCCATGACAGGATCTGCTCCGGCCACCTCCCATCAAGCCCCCTCCCGTCAAGCCATGCTCGACGAATGGTATCCCGTCGGCCTCGTCAGCCAGCTCGACAGGGCCGGCCGGCACACGGCGCTCATGGGCGAGAAGATCGTTGTCGCCGGGGATGCCGACGGCCGTCCGATCGTCACGGGCGGCAACGGTCGCATCCTGCCGGTCAAGGTCCGCTATGGTCATGTCTGGTCGTCGGTCGGCGCACCGACGAAGGATATCTTCCCGATTCCGGAGGCCGATCAGCCGGGTCGCCGCTTCGTGGATGTCGGCGTCGTGCGGGTGCGCTGCTCGCCGCTGCGCGCGGTCGAGAATTTCCTCGACATCGCCCATTTTCCATTCGTCCACACCGATGTGCTCGGCGCCGAACCGCATACCGAGGTCTTGAACTACACGGCCGAGATCCGGCCCGATGTGGACGAGGTCTGGGCGACCCAGGTCAAATTCTACCAGCCACAGGCCTCGAAGTCGGCCAGCGGGGGCATCACGACCGAATATATGTACCGCGTGCCCGCGCCGACCTGTTCCGTGCTCTACAAGACCTGCCCGCCGCGGCCGAGCGAGTGGGATGTGATCACGCTCTTCGTCCAGCCGCTGGCCGAGGATCGGTGTGACGTCTGGCCCTGGATGGCGCTGTTCGACGATGAGACATCGATGACGGATCTCATCCATTTCCAGCAGATGATCTTCCTGCAGGATCGCTCGATCCTCGAGAACCAGATCCCCCGGCTCCTGCCGCTCGATCCCGGCATGGAAATTCCGACACGGGCCGACCTGACGTCCATCGCCTATCGGCGCTGGCTGAAGCGGCACAATTTCACCTACGGCGCTCAGCTGGTGGCGCGATAATGAAACTCTATGACTATATCCTCTCGCCCAGTTGCTACAAAGTTCGCCTGATGGCAGCGCTTGCCGGCGCGACACTCGACCTCAGGGCCGTCGATTTCCACCCCGGCGGGGAGCATCGCGGCCCGGAACTGCTTTCGCTCAACCCGGGAGGCTCCATCCCGATCCTGGTCGATGGCGACCTGATCCTCACGGAGTCCGCGGCGATCCTCGTCTATCTCGCCGCGAAAGCAGCACCGGAATGGCTCGGGCGCGTCTCGGCGGAAGATGCTGCGCGCGAACAGCAGTGGCTGTCCTTCTCGGGCCGGCTGACGACGAGCCTCGGTGGTGCGCGTCTGCACGAAATGTTGCTGCGTCCGGGCGATCTCGCCGCTTTGCAGGCGGCGGGCATCGCCGCACTTCGCGAACTGGAGGCGGGTCTCGTCGAGCAGCGGCTGCGGGGCCGGAATTTCCTCGTGTCCGACCGGCCGACCGTCGCCGATATCGCCTGCTTCCCTTATGTCGCGCTGGCGCCGGACGGCGGCGTGTCGCTCGATCCCTATCCGACGATCCGCCTCTGGTCGCGCGCGCTTCGCGCGCTCCCCGGCTTCATCGAGATGCCCGGCATTCACCGCCTGCATGAGCTGAAACCCGAACCAAATCTCGAACAGAGCGAGGTCTGACATGAGCGGCTATCTCCTCAGGAATTGTGCGGCCGTGATCGTGGACGAGGGCGACGGTCCTTTCGTGCGCCGCAATGTCGATCTCCTCACGCGAGGGGCCGCCATTTCCGCCATCGGCGCCGATCTCGCGCTGGGATCTCTGCCGGCCGGCACCATCGAGCAGGATGCCAGCGGCTGGTTCGTCTACCCCGGTCTCGTGAACACGCATCACCATTTCTTCCAGTGCTTCGTGCGCAACCGGGCCGATCTCGACTGGACGAAGCTGTCGGTGATCGAATGGCTCGACCGCATCTATCCGATCTTTTCACAGCTCAACGAGGCGTGTTTCTACCAATCGTCGCTGACCGCCATGGCCGAGCTGATCAAGCACGGCTGCACCACCGCCTTCGACCACCAGTACAATTTTCCCCGCCACGCCGGAAAGCGGCTGATCGACCGTCAGTTCGAGGCTGCCGATCTCCTGGGCATGCGGTTCCACGCCGGTCGCGGCGGCAATACGCTGCCGAAATCGGAGGGATCGACAATCCCCGACGAGATGCTGGAGACGACGGACGAATTCATCGCCGATTGCGACCGCCTGATCGACACCTTTCACGATGCCGGCCCGTTCAGCATGCGCCAGGTCGTCGTCGCGCCCTGCCAGCCGGTCAACTGCTACCGCGAGACCTTCGTGGAGTCCGTGGCGCTCGCGCGGGACCGCGGCGTGATGCTCCACACCCATGTCGGGGAGGGCGAAAGCCCGGTCATGCAGGCGCGGCACGGGCGGCGCACCGTCGATTATCTGGAAGACCTCGGCTTTGCCGGGCCGGACACGTTCTACGCCCATTGCTGGGAACTGACCCATGACGAACTGCGGACGATGGCGGCGAGCGGCACGGGTGTCTCCCATTGCCCGGAACCGGTCTATCTCGTCGGCGCCGAGGTGACCGATATCCCCGCCATGTCCGCCTTCGGCCTGCGCCTCGGGCTCGGCTGCGACGGTGCGGCCTCCAACGACAATTCCAACCTGATGCACTGCCTGCACTCGGCCTACATGCTCCAGTGCCTGGTTTCGTCCACGCGCGCGCATCCTGTGCCGCCGCCGGTCGATTTCCTGCGCTATGGCACGAGCGGCGGGGCGAGCCTGCTCGGTCGCCGCGACATCGGCCGCCTCGCGCCCGGCATGGCCGCGGATCTCTTCGCCATCGACACGCGCCGCATGGACTATGTCGGCACACGGCACGACCCGCTGAGCCTGATTGCGCGCGTCGGCATCGGCGCCACGGTGGACATGACGATGATCAATGGCCGTGTCGTCTGGCAGAACGGCGAGTTTCCGGGGCTGGACGAGGCGAAACTGGCCGCCGACGCCGAAGCCGCGCTCGCAACCGTTGAATTCTAAGAACGATAACAAAGGGAACCGACAATGGTGAACACCGAACTGACACGCCGACACCTGATGAAAGCCGCTGCGGCAACCGGCCTTGCCGGTGCGCTGGGCAGCCGCCTTGCCTTTGCCGCCGACGAGCCGCTGGGCATTGCCCTCGTCATCCCCTCGCCGGTCGGCGATGTGGGCTGGGGCCACGCGCTCGCCGCCGGCCTCGAGCCGATCAAGGCCGCCTATGGCGACAAGGTGAAGGTCACCATTCTCGAAAACATCGCCGAAGGCCCCGACGCCGACCGCATCATGACCAAGACGGTTGCCGACGGGAACAAGGTGCTGATCGCCGGCTCCTTCGGATACCAGAACGGTGCGCTGCAGATCGCCCGCCGCGACCCGAGCGTCACCGTGCTGCACGCCTCCGGCTTTCAGGTTGCGCCGAACTTCTCGCCGTTTGCCGCCAAGTATTTCCAGGGCACCTACCTGCTCGGCATGGCCGCCGCCGCCCTGTCCAAGACCGGCAAGCTCGGCTCGGTCTCGGCTTTCGCCATTCCGGAACTGATCACCTCGATCAATGCCTTCACGCTCGGCGCGCAGGCGGTCAATCCTGCGATCGAGGTCTCCGTGGTCTGGGTCAACTCCTGGTTCGATCCGGCCAAGGAGCAGGAAGCCGCCAAGGCGCTGATCGCGCAGACATGCGATGTGATCTTCTCCAACGCGCAGGACACGCCCTCGGTCGTCGCAGCCTGCGAAGAGGCTGGCGTCTACGCCTTCAACCTGAATTCCTCGATGAAGAAATATGCCGAGAAGACCTATCTCGGCTGCGTGGCGACCGACTGGTCGCCCTTCTTCAAGGCGTCCGTCGATGCCCATGTGGCCGGCACGTTCAAGGGCGCGAACGCGTTCCTCGGCGTTGCGGAAAAGGTCGTGGAGGTCGTGGACTGGAACCCGGCCATCCCCGCCGACACCATGGCGAAGATCAAGGACCTGGAGGCCAAGATCGCGGCCGGCAGCTTCTCGCCGTTCACCGGGCCGATCGCCAAGGCGGATGGCAGCGAGGGCGTGGCAGCCGGCGCGACGATGGCGGATGCGGAAATCATCGCCATGAACTGGCACGTCAAGGGTGTCGCCACCCCCCTGCCCAAGTAAGTCATGACAGCCCCGCTTCTGTCGCTTCGCGGCATTTCGAAGAGCTATGGTCCGATCAAGGCCAATCGGGAGATCGATCTCGATGTGGGCGAAAGCTCGATCCATGCGATCCTCGGCGAAAACGGGGCCGGCAAATCGACGCTGATGAAGCTCATCTACGGCGTGGAAAAGCCGGACGGCGGAAGCGCCGTCTGGCAGGGCGAACCCTTGAGCCTTGCGTCGCCGGCGGACGCGCGGCGCAAGGGCATCGGCATGGTCTTCCAGCACTTCTCGCTGTTCGAGACCCTGACGGTGGTCGACAACATCCGGCTCGTCGTGCCCGGCCGCAAGGCCGCGCTGGTCGACCGCATCCGCACGCTCGGGCGCAGCTTCGGCCTCGACGTCGATCCGCTGGCTCAGGTGCATGCGCTCTCCGTGGGGGAACGCCAGCGGGTGGAGATCATCCGTTGCCTGATGACCGATCCGAAACTTCTGATCCTCGACGAACCCACCTCCGTGCTGCCGCCGCAGCTGGTGGAAAAATTGTTCGAGACGCTGCGACGCCTGCGTGACGGTGGCGTCTCCATCCTCTTCATCTCCCACAAGCTGGACGAGATCCGGGCGATCTGCGATCGGGCGACGATCCTGCGCGGCGGCCGGGTGACGGGCCATGTCGATCCGCGCGAGCACGATGCGCAGGATCTCGCGCGGATGATGATCGGCCGCGACATGCCGGAGCCGATCCCGGCCGTGCCCTTTGCGGACGGAGACAAGCAGCTGGAGATCATCGGCCTCGACCACACGCCCGATGATCCTTTCGCCGTCCCCCTCTCCCAGATCACGATGTCCGTCCGCGCCGGCGAAATCCTGGGCATTGCCGGCGTTTCCGGCAACGGCCAGAGGGAGCTGGCGGGCCTGATCTCGGGCGAAACCCGGCTCGGCCGCGAGCATCCGGACCGCATCTTCATGATGGGCCGGGATGTCGGGCCGCTGCGCCCGGCGGAGCGGCGTGCCCTTGGATTCGCGTTCGTGCCGGAAGACCGCCTGGGCCGCGGCACGGTCCCCGAAATGTCGCTGGTGCTCAACAGCCTGTTGACGGCGCATCCGCTGAACCTCCTGAAACGGGGCCTCGTCGATCGCGCCCGGGCGCGCGCGTTCACGACCGACTGCATCCGCGACTTCGACGTCCGCACGGGCGGGCCGGAGAGCGAAGCCGGCTCGCTCTCCGGCGGCAATCTCCAGAAATTCATCGTCGGACGCGAGATCATGCTGGCGCCGAAGCTGCTCTTCGTCGCGCAACCGACCTGGGGCGTGGACATCGGCGCCGCCTCGGCCGTCCGCCAGCGGCTCATCGCGCTGCGCAATGCCGGCATGGCCATCCTCGTCATCTCCGAGGAACTCGAAGAGTTGTTCGAGCTCTGCGACACGATCCAGGTGCTCTACCACGGAACGCTCAGCCGGCCGCTGGTCACGCGGGACACCCTGCCGGAGGAGATCGGCCGCTACATGATCGGCGCACAGGCGCAGGGCGGAAAGACCACGGCATGACACGATCTCTCCTCGATCTCTTCCCCTCCCTCGTGCGCCGCGACCGTGCGTCGCTGACCGCAACGCTCATCGCACCGCCGATCGCGCTCGCCGTTGCGATCCTTCTCAATCTGCTTCTGTCCGTGGCCATCGATCGGGATCCGGCCACGGTGCTGCACGCGATGCTTCTCGAACCCTTTCTGTCCCGGGCGTCCTTCTCCGAGGTACTCCTGAAGACGGGGCCCCTGCTGCTGATCGCACAGGGGCTTGCGATCGGCTTTCGCGCGCGGGTCTTCAATATCGGGGCGGAGGGCCAGTTCGTGCTCGGCGCCATTTTCGCCTCGGCCATTCCGGTCTGGTTTCCGCAGGCGACAGGCGGCTGGATCTGGCCATCGATGCTGCTGCTCGGGGCCGTCGGCGGTGCGCTCTGGGCCTCGATCGCGGCCTTCTGGCGGGTCCGGCTGAATGCGAACGAGATCCTCGTCTCGCTGATGCTGAGCCTGGTGGCGATCCAGTTTCTCTATTTTCTGCTGCTCGGGCCCTGGAAGGACCCGAACGGCTTCAACTTTCCCCAATCGGTGCTGTTTCAATATGATGCAATGGTGCCGACCCTCATCCCGGGCACCCGGGTCAACGTCTCGCTGCTCCTCGCCTTCGCCGCGTCTCTCGCCGCCTGGGTGTTCATGCAGAAAAGCTTCATGGGCTACACGCTGCAGGTGGGCGGCATGGCGCCGCGCGCCGCGCGCTATGCCGGCTTCAGCGAAGGCCGCGCGATCTGGCTGTCGCTCCTGATCGGCGGCTTTGCGGCGGGTCTGGCCGGGGCGGCGGAGGTTGCCGGCCCGCTCGGCCAGTTGCAGCGCTCCATCCCTACGGGTTACGGCTATGCCGCGATCATCGTCGCCTATCTCGGGGCCCTGCATCCGCTCGGCATCGTCGTTTCCTCGCTGGTCATGGCGGTCATCTATATCGGCGGCGACAATGCGATGGTGTCGGCCAACCTGCCCATTGCCGTGGTGCGGGTCTTCCAGGGCGTCCTGCTTCTGTCCTATCTGATCGCGGTGTCCTTCGTGCGCTACCGTCTCGCCTGGCCGACCGCCGCAAGGAACCCGACATGAACGCGATCGAGTTCATCCTGGCCGGCATGCTGGCCGCGGCCACCCCCTTCCTGCTGGCAGCGCTCGGCGAAATGGTGGTCGAGCGCGCCGGCGTCCTCAATCTGGGGGTGGAAGGCCTCATGGCGCTCGGCGCCGTCATCGCCTTCATCACCGTCTATCACGGCGGTGGCCATATCCTCGGTTTCCTCGCGGCGGGTGCGGCGAGTGCGCTCCTCTCGCTCGTCTTCGCCTTCGTCGCTCTCGGCTTTCGGGCCAACCAGGTCGCCACCGGTCTTGCCATCGGCATTCTCGGACAGGGCCTCTCGGCGCTGTTCGGCAAGAGCTACGAGAGCCTGACGATCAAGGGCCTGCCGAAACTTCCCGTGCCCGGCCTGTCCGAGATCCCGATCGTCGGCGGCCTCTTCGTGCAGGACATGGTCGTCTGGCTGTCCCTTGCCGCGACGCTGGCGATCTGGGCCACCTTTGCCTTGACCCGGGTCGGGCTCGTCCTTCGCGCGGTCGGAGAGAATCCGAAGGCGGCCCATGCGATCGGCTATCCCGTGATCGCCGTGCGGGTCGCGGCCATCGCCTTCGGCGGCATGATGGCGGGCTTTGCCGGCGCCTATGCGGCCGCGGTCTACACGCCGCTCTGGGCCGACGGCATGATCGCCGGCCGCGGCTGGATCGCGATCGCGCTCGTCGTCTTCGGCACCTGGCTCACCGGCCGCATCTTCCTCGGCGCCTGCCTGTTCGGGGCGGTGTCGCTGATGTCGCTTACCGCACAGGCCACAGGCCTCGACCTGCCCTCGCAACTCCTGTCCAGCCTCCCCTACCTCGTCACCATCATCGTCCTCGGCATCATCTCGGCCGACCGGCGCCTCCTCAAACTCAACGGCGTCGCCTCGCTCGGCGAGCCGTTCGAGCGGTAGCTGCCACCTTTACTCCCGTGAAGGCGCTCGGTCGGAAAGCTCCTTCAGAATGTCCTGCGTATGCTCGCCAAGCCGCGGCGCCCGGCGCGACAAGGCAAGTTGGGCTTCCGAGAACACAAGCGGCGTGCGAACGCCCGGCACGCCATCGACATCGATCTGCATGTTGCGCGACCTGAACTGCACGTCGGCGAACAGCTCCGCCACGGTGTTGATCGGGCCTGCGGGAACGCCGATTGCCTCGAGCCGGCCGAGAAGGTCCGCTTTCGTCCAGAGCCGGGTTCTGTCCTCGATCGCGGCGGTCAGCCCATCGCGGTTTTCCACCCGCGCCGCGTTCGCCGCAAATCTCGGATCGAGTGCCATGTCGGCAAGGTCGAGCAGAATCGCGAGACGGGCAAACTGCGCATCGTTGCCGCAGGCGATGATGATGTGGCCATCCGAGACCGGGACGGTCTGGTAGGGTGCGATGTTCGGATGCGCGTTGCCGAGCCGCTTCGGTGCGGTGCCGGTCGCCAGATAGTTCATTGCCTGGTTGGCGAGCACACCGCCCATGCAGTCGAGAAGCGAGATATCGACCTGCTGCCCTCGTCCCGTTCGCGCTCGTTGCAGGAGGGCGGCCTGGATGCCGACGACGCCGTAGAGGCCGCTGAAAATATCGGCAAAGGCGACGCCGATCTTCTGTGGCGCGCCGTCCGGTTCCCCGGTCAAATCCATGATGCCGGAGATACCCTGGATCATGAAGTCGTAGCCAGCCCTCTGCGCCTGTGGACCTGTCTGGCCGAAACCGGTGATCGAGCAGTAGATCAGCCGCGGATGGTCCTTGGATAGACTTGCATAGTCGAGGCCATACTTCGCCAGCGCCCCGACCTTGAAATTCTCCACGACGACATCCGCCGTCAGGATCAAGGTCTTCACCGCCGCCTGCCCCTCGGCTGTGGAAAAGTCGAGCACCATTCCCCGCTTGCCGCGATTGCAGGCGTGGAAATAGGCAGCCGATGGCGTCTGCGCGTCATCGATATAGGGCGGACCCCAGCGTCTCGTGTCGTCGCCCTCCGCGCTCTCGACCTTGATGACATCCGCTCCGAGATCGGCAAGCGTCTGCCCGATCCACGGTCCGGCCAGAATACGGGCAAGCTCGATCACGCGGAGACCTTCGAGCGGTGCGGACATGGGAAATCTCCTGCGTGCGTGTGATGCTCGACCATTTCCTGTGAACACGGGTTTACAGGAAATGGTCTAGGTCTTTGCTTTTGACGCATTCTCCGACGCCGAAGCGAGCCTGCTTCGGCTGGAAATGTCCTAGAAGAACGCCTGAAGGCCCGTCTGCGCCCGCCCGAGGATCAGCGCATGGACGTCGTGCGTGCCCTCATAGGTATTGACGGTTTCCAGATTCTGCGCGTGGCGCATCACGTGATACTCGATCTGAATGCCATTGCCGCCATGCATGTCGCGGGCTTGCCGGGCGATATCGAGCGCCTTGCCGCAATTGTTACGCTTGATCAGCGAGATCATCTCCGGCGCGAAGCGATGCTCGTCCATCAGGCGCCCGACGCGCAGCGACGCCTGAAGTCCGAGTGCGATCTCCGTCTGCATATCCGCAAGCTTCTTCTGGAACAACTGCGTTGCGGCCAGTGGCCGGCCGAACTGCTTGCGATCGAGGCCATAGGCGCGGGCGCGCTCCCAGCAATCCTCGGCCGCACCCATGACGCCCCAGGAAATGCCGTATCGCGCCCGGTTCAGGCAGCCGAACGGGCCTTTCAGGCCGGAGACGCCCGGCAGGAGCGCATCCTCCCCCACCTCCACATCCTCCATGACGATCTCGCCGGTCACCGAGGCACGCAGGCTCAGCTTGCCGCCGATCTTCGGGGCGGAGAGGCCCTTCATGCCCTTTTCCAGAATGAACCCGCGAATAGCGTCGTCATGCGCGGCCGATTTTGCCCAGACCACGAACACGTCGGCAATCGGGGCGTTCGAGATCCACATCTTCGCCCCACTCAGCCGGTAGCCCGTCGCCGTCTTTTCCGCACGCGTCGTCATGCCGCCGGGATCGGACCCGGCATCCGGTTCCGTCAGTCCGAAACATCCGATAAGATCGCCCGAAACGAGACCGGGAAGATACCTGTCCTTCTGCGCCTCACTGCCATAGGCGTGGATCGGGAAGATTACCAGCGAACTCTGGACGCTCATCATCGAGCGATAGCCGGAATCCACGCGCTCGATCTCCCGCGCCACAAGCCCGTAGGCGACATAGCCGGCGCCGGCCGCACCATAGACTTCCGGAAGCGTGACGCCCAGAAGCCCCGCGCGGCCCATGGCGCGAAAGATGCCGGGATCGGTCGTCTCATCGAGATAGGCGTCCTTGATCCGCGGTGAAAGCTCGCTCTCCGCGAAGGCCCGCGCCGCATCGCGGATCATCCGTTCCTCCTCGCTCAGCTGATCGTCAAGCAGGAAGGGGTCGTTCCAGGAAAAGGGTGCCATATCGCTCATATCGGTCTCCAATGTAGCGGGATCATGCGACCAGGCGCTCGCCAATCCCCTCGTCGTGCGTCCGGCCGCGCCCTGAAGCGGCTCGCCGGACAGGCATACACTCTCTTGGAAGGTAGCGGTTCCTCTAGCCCCTCTTACTCCCGTTCCGCCATTCGAACAGCGCCGCAGCGCGATCCGCCAGATGCCGCGCGATCGGCATCGCCGATGTCGCGGCAGGCGATGGCGCGTTGCAGACATGGATCGTCCTGCGGGTTTCGCGGATCAGAAAATCATGGACGAGGCTCCCGTCGGCGAGAACCGCCTGGGCGCGGATGCCCGACCGATAGGGATAGAGGTCATCGAGCTGCAATTCCGGGCAGTATCGCCGGCACAGCGCGAGGTAGCGGCGCTTGCTGAGAGAATTGCCCATTTCCGACAGGCCGGAGCGGAGATTGTTGCGGACCAGGCGGCGAAAGCCGGGATAGGCAATCATCTCCTTGAGATCTCGGAAATCGACATCGGAAAACCGGTAGCCCTCCCGCGCAAAGGCGAGAACCGCATTCGGCCCCACGGTCACATAGCCGCCAATCATCTTCGTCAGGTGGACGCCCAGGAAGGGCAAAGCGGGGTCGGGGATCGGGTAGATGAGATGGTTGACGATAGCGTCCTTGTCCGGACCCAGACGGTAATATTCGCCGCGAAAGGGCACGATGCGGAAATCGAGCGCGAGACCGCAGAGCCGCGCCAGTCTGTCGGCCATGATTCCCGCGCAGGCGATAACGTGCCGGGCGCAGATCTCTTCCTGCGGAAGCTGAATGCGAACGCCGTCGGCCTCCTCGCGCAGGGTCTCGACCGTGGCACCGGTGCGGATCTCGACACCTCTCGCGGCGAGAAGGTCGGCCATCGTGCGGGCGATCAGTCCATAATCGACGATGCCGCTGGTCGGCACGAACAGTGCCCCGACGCCGCGGATATGCGGTTCCCGCCGGACGAGCTCAGCAGCATCCAGCCGTTCCACCGGCAGGCCGTTCTGCCGGCATCGATCCTCCAGTGCCGCGAGACGCGGCATCTCTTCCGCGGCCGTCGCCACGAGCATTTTTCCGCATTGCTCGAACGGAATGCCGTGCTCGCGACAGAAATCGATTGTTGCGCTCACGCCCTCCCGGCAGAAGCGCGCCTTGAGGCTCCCCGGCTGATAATAGACCCCGGCATGGATCACGCCGCTGTTGCGCCCGGTCTGGTGCGTGGCGACCTCAGCCTCCTTCTCCAGCACCACGATGGACAGTCCGGGCAGGCGGGTGGCGATTTCCAGCGCGGTGGACAGTCCGACGATGCCGCCGCCGATGATGGCAAGATCATGAGGCACCGATGCTATCCCCGCTCGTCGTTTCTGCGTCTGTGCAGAATGCGTCGAGCGCTGTCATGGGTCCAGAGGCGCATCGCGCAGCAGGTCGAACATCAGCTTGAAGAAGCGGTCGCTATCGACCTCATAAGCGATGCGGGCATTGTCGGGCTCGCCGCGTTCCTTCCAGAAATCGGCAACTGTCGCGCCGAAGGCGAACGTCCCGTCGAGATCGACGGCGATATGGGCAGGCCTCGTGCGCACCAGCGTCGGGTCGATCACCAGGGCCAGAGCCAGGGGATCATGCATCGCGCCACCGACACCCATGGAGTTGCGGTGGAGTTTTTCGTAGAAGCGCAGCCAGTCCATGACGAGCCTGCCGAGTTCGGTGTCGATGGTCGCTAGTTCCGCATATTGTTCCGCCTCGACCAGAACCTGCATCGTCACGTCCAGCCCGACCATGGTCACGGGCACGCCGCTATCGAGCACCAGCCGGACGGCTTCGGGATCGCAGAAGGCGTTGAATTCGGTGGGGGTGATGATCTCGCTCTTTCGGTAGAACACGCCGCCCATCCAGATCAGTTCCTTGATCTTGGGCAGCACCTGCGGATGCTTGAGCACGAGCAGACCGATATTGCTGAGCGGCCCGGTCGCCACCACGATGATCGGCTCGGGCGCCGCCGCCAGCCGTTCGGCCAGAAAATCGACGGCATGCTGGGCCAAGGGTTCGCGCTGCGGCATCGGCAGGTAGGGCGAGCCCTCGAGGCCGCTCGGGCCGTCCGCCGTTCCGAGCACGAGCGGGCGGGCGAGCGGACGAATGCAGCCGGCCGCGACCGGCACGTCTCCCGCGCCGATGAAGTCGAGAATACGGATGGCGTTCGAGGTGGTCTTGTCGAGCTCGGCATTTCCGCAGGTCGTCGTCACGCCCAGAAGCGCGATATCCGGCGAGCGGTGCGCCATGACCAGGGCGATCGCGTCGTCGTGGCCCGGGTCGCAATCGTAGAGGATGGGTGTCGGCATCGGAAACGTCCTTCAGGCTGCGGTGCCAAGACCTTCGGCACGCGCATAGCGCGCCATGGTGGCCTTGAAGATCGAGAGGAAGCGGCGGCCATCGAGGCCGGTGGCGATACGGGTCGTCCTGGGCCCGTCACCGCCGGGCAGGATCTGGTGGCCGCGATAGGCCACCACCTGACCCCGCGCGACGCCTTTTTCAATGACGACATCGGCAAAGAGCGGCGCCGTCGTCGTTACGAGATCCGGCGCGAAGGCCAGCGCGACGGTGATGACGTCATCCATGGGAAAGCCGACGAGGCCGAAGAATTCGCGCCAGATATCGATGTAGATCGGAAACACTTTGCCGATCATGTCCACAACGGCATTGTGCGCGCCGACCGAAGCCATGTCGGCAAGATCGTCGCGCGTCAGCATGCTGTCGGCTACACGATTGTCCTCGCAGATATCCAGTGGCACGAGGATCTTGTCGACATCGGCATTGAGGACGATGCGCGACGCCTCCGGATCGGCCCAGATATTATACTCCGACAGGGGCGTCATATTGCCGGGCGTCGTGAAGTTGCCGCCGAGCACCAGTATGTTCTTCAGGAGCGACGGCAGAGCGGGCTCCTGCAGGATGGCGAGCGCCGCATTGGTCGTCGGCCCCGTCGTCACCAGCGTGATCTCGCCGGGATTGGCCCTGACCGTGTCGATGATGAAATCGACGGCATGGCCCGGATTGGCCTGCCGGGTCGGCTCCGGCGCGGGCGGATTGAACACCGTCAGACGATCGCCGAAGCGCGCCGTCAGCCGCTTCTCAAAATGAACGGGCGCCTCCATGGCCGCCTTGGCGTGGCCGACAATCGGCCGCCAGGCGCCGGCATGCACCGGAATGTCGTCGCGACCGGCAAGCGACAGCGTGTTCAGCACGACGTCGGTCACCTGCTTGATCGGTCCGGCGGCGCCAGTGACGGTGGTGACGCCCTCCAGCTTGATATCCGGATGGGCGGCGGCAAACAGCACGGCGAGAATGTCGTCGCCGGCGGAGTCCACGTCGAGGATGATACGCTGCATGGGAAGCCTTCGAGGTCTCGGGTTTTCAGGAACGGGGAAGCGGCGCTTCGCGGCCGGCTTCTCCGGAGGGATGGACGGACAAGGCGCGGCGGATGGTCTCGACCGTTTCGCGGATGCGCTTCGGCCGTGCGCGCCAGGAGAGCACGAACAGGGCGACGAGCGCCACGGCATAGGGTACGGCCAGAACCAGATAGGACGGGAAACCGAAGGTCTGGAGACGGAGCGAGAATGCATCGGCAAAGCCGAACAACAGGCAGCCGGCCAGAACCTTCAGCGGGTCGCCACCGGAGAAAATCAGGATCGCCACCGCCATGAACCCGCGGCCCGACGACATGTTTTCGGTGAACATGGTGATGTAGCCGAGCGACATGTGCGCGCCCGCAAGCCCTGCGAAAAGGCCGCAGAGGAGCGATGCTGCATAGCGGATCCGCACGATCGAGATACCGAGCGCCTCGGCCGCTTCGGGCTTCTCTCCGACCACGCGGATATAAAGGCCAAGCCGGGTGCGGTTGTAGACGAGGATGAGCAGCGGAACGGCGAAGAAGGCGACGTAGACGAGTGGCGTGTAGCCCGAGATCAGCTGCGCGGTCGAGGGTCCGAGGAGATCCCGCGCACCGGGGATGTGCACCTTCGGCAGGCCGACGATGCCGCGTCCGACCACCGAGCCGCGCGTCCCGAAGATCGCTTTCAGCAGCGAAACGGTCATGCCGCCGGCAAGGATATTGAGCGCCAGCCCCACCACGACCTCGTTTGCCCGGAAACTGACGACGAGAACGGCATAGATCAGGGCGAAGACGAGGGCCGCGGAGACGCCGATGACCATGCCGCCGAGCGACGAGCCGGTATAGATCGAGCCGACGACGGCGAAGAAGGCGGCGATCAGCATCTGTCCTTCCAGGCCGATATTGAAGATGCCGGCCTTGGTGGTGAACGATCCGCCGAGCGCCACCAGCAGGATCGGCGTCGTGGTGCGGATCGTCGCGACGAGGAGGGCGACATTGAACAGGTTGCTCAGAATTTCCATCGACGCTCTCCCGTACGGTCGCCGCGTCGGCGCATCATGAGATCGGCGGAGACCGCCAGAATGATCAGTGCCTGGATGACCGTTATGATCTCGCGCGAGGCGGTGGTATCGACTTCGAGCAGGAGCGAACCGGCCCGGAGGGCGCCGAAGAACAGGGCCGTGAAGATGGTGCCGATGGGCGAACCGTTGGCGAGCAGGGCCGCGATGAGCCCATCGAAGCCAAAACCCGGCGCAAAGCCCTCCATGAACCGGTGATGCACGCCGAGCGTCTCGACGCCGCCTGCAAGGCCGCCGACGGCGCCGGAGACGAGGAGGATGCCGAAACCGACACGGCGCACGTTGACGCCGCCATATTCCGCGAATTTCGGCGCGGAGCCGACCATGGTCGCGGCATAGCCGGCAGAGGTCCAGCGGAAGAAGGCGGCGACGCCGATGGCGAGCGCCAGGCCGATGAGGAGGCCGATGTTCAAGCGGGAGAAGGAGAAGAGTTCGGGCAGATAGGCGCTCGTCAGGATCGGTGGCGTTTCCGACCACCCGCCCGGACGCTTGAACAGAAAGATCGTGAAATAGGAGGTCAGCAGCGTCGCGATGTAATTGGCAAGGATGGTCGACACCACCTCGTTGGTGCCGAAGCGAACGCGGAAGAAGGCGGGTATCGCGATCCAGAGCGCACCGGCAATCACCGCAAGCGTCATCGCGGCAAGCACATGCAGCACCGGCGGCAGCGAAAAGGCGAAGCCGACCCAGGCGGCCGCGAAACCACCGAGGAAGAGCTGTCCCTCGATGCCGACATTGAACATGCCGCCGCGAAGGGCGATGCAGGCCGCGATGCCGCAGATCAGGATCGGCGTCGTCTGCAGCAGCGTCCCCGCGATCTTCTCCGCATCGCCAAAGGCGCCACGCATCAGCGTCATGAGGACGGCGACCGGACTTTCATCGATCATGAGAATGATGACGGCACCCAGCGCCAGCGCGATGGCGAAGGCGAGCGCTTGGCCCGCCAGCGTTCGTGCCAACCCTTTTGAGAAGAGCCCCCGGAAGAGCAGGCGGTTCGTCATGAGGCCTCCGTCAACTCGGCCGGGTCGATCCCGGCCATCATCAATCCGATTGCGTCGTCGTCCACCACGGCGCCATCGACCTCACCCATGATCCGGCCGTCGAACATCACGAGGATCCGATCGGCCAGCGCCTTCAGTTCGTCGAGCTGGGTGGAGATCAGGAGGATAGCGCGGCCATCGGCCCGCTGGCGCATGATCTCGTCGTGGATCGCCTCCTGCGCGCCGATATCGACACCGCGGGTCGGCTGGTCGATGAGAAGCACGTCGCCACCGGCCGTGAACTCCCGCGCCAGCACGACCTTCTGAATGTTGCCGCCGGACAGGCTGCGCGCCGGATCCTTCGGCCCGCGCGCGCGGATGTCGAAACGCTGGATCAGCGCGCGCATCGTTCCATGCACCGCCGCCCAGTCGATCACGCCGAAGCGGGCGAAGGGCTTTTTCGATTGCCGGCCCATCAGCATGTTGGCCGAGAGCGAGGCCGTGCGATCGACGCCCCGCACCATGCGGTCGCCGGGGACATGGGCGAGCCCACGATTTCGGATCTCGGCCGGCGTCCTCTCGAGAATGTCGTGTCCGTGTAGCTGCGCGCCGCCATGGCTTGCTGGGCGCAGTCCGGAGAGAACCTCCGCCAGCTCGGTCTGGCCGTTGCCGGCAACACCGGCGATGCCGACGATCTCGCCCGCGCGGACCGTCAGATCCACCGACTTCAGGGCTGTCAGCCGACGGTCGTCCCGCGCCCAGAGATCTTTGACCTCAAGCGCGACAGCCCCATCGTTTCGGGTTCGAGGGCGCCTGTCGAAACTGACGTCGCGGCCGACCATGAGCCGGACGAGCTCACGCTTCGTGAGCGCGCTCTTCGGTTTCGTGGCGACGACGCGGCCGTCCCGCAGCACGGTCACCGTGTCCGACACCGCCATCACCTCCTCGAGATGATGCGAAATGAAGATCACCGTCATGCCGTCGTCCACGAAGCTGCGCAGCGTCTGGAACAGATCGCGGCTTTCCTGCGGGGTCAGAACGGCGGTGGGCTCGTCGAGGATGATGGTGCGGGCGTTGCGCGCCAGAACCTTCAGGATTTCGATGCGCTGCTCGATGCCAACCGAAAGGCCTGCCACCCGCTCCTGCGGATCGACCCGCAGGCCGAACTTCTCCGAGAGAACGCGGGTGCGCTCCACCTGGGCGGCGCGGTCGATCAGCCCGTTGCGACGGATTTCCATTCCGAGAAAGATATTGTCGGCAACGGTCAGCGAGGGCACCAGCTTGAAATGCTGGTGCACCATACCGAGCCCCTCGTTGATCGCGACCGCCGGACTGTCGACAAGCATGGTCTTGCCGCCGATCGAGATGGTGCCGGCGTCCGGCTGCAGAAGGCCGAACAGGATGTTCATCAGCGTTGTCTTGCCCGCACCGTTCTCGCCGATGATTGCGTGAATTTCGCCGCGTCGGACGGCGAGGTCGATGCCGTCATTGGCGGTGAAGGCGCCGAAGCGCTTGGTGATACCGGAGAGATCGACGGCAGGGTCCATGAGGCATACCGGGGCAGGAGAAGAAGATGCGAAGGTCGGCGCGGGAGACACGTACGGAAAACGGACTTTGACATCTGTCATTGCCACGCCGCCCGATCGGCTGGACGCCGGGAGCCCGCGCCGCCGGTCGAGGCATCCGAGGCGGCGAGGACGACGGCGCTACCCCCCTCCTCGCCGGACGGTCTTACTTCGCGCGGGCGATCTGGCTTACTTCGCGCGGGCGATCTGGATCTTGCCGGCGATCACATCCGTCCGGATGGTTTCGAGCTTATCCTTGATCGCGGCCGGAAGCTTTGCCGCGACGTCGTCGCAGACCTTCACCTCGACGCCGCCCGAGGCGAGATCGAAAGTGCGCGTACCCGGCGTGACCTTGCGGCCTTCGACCTCATCCTTGATGATCGCGTAGACGGCGACGTCGCCGCGCTTCAGCATGCTGGCCAACACGTTGCCGGGTGCACTGGCGCACATGTCGATATCGACGCCGAGCGAATACTTGTCGGCGGCGGCGCTGGCTTGCATCACGCCCTCGCCCGTCGGTCCGGCAACGTTGTAGACGATGTCGGCGCCCTGCCCGTAAAGCGCCATGGCCAGTTCGCTGCCCTTTGCCGGATCATCGAAGGTGCCAGCGAAGACGGAATTGACCTTTACATCCGGGGCAACGTATTTCGCGCCCTGTTCGTAACCGCCGAGGAAGTTGCGGATGACGGGAATATCGCGTCCGCCGACGAAACCGATCGCCTTGCCGTCGCCGATCTTGTCGAATTCAGGCCCCATGTCCTCGACGAGGCCCGCAAGCGCACCGGCGATGAACGAGCCCTGCTCTTCGGCGAAATTGGCGTAGACCATCGTTTTTGCATCGAGCACGCCGTCGATGAAGACGAAGCGCTGATTGGGATACTGGGCGCCGACCTTCTGCAGCGCGTCCACCAGTTCCCAGCCCATGACGAAGATCAGGTCGTACTGCCCGCTCTTAGCCAGATTGGCGAACTGCTCTTCGTAATCGAGCGCACGGTTGCCCGTGTCGACAAGCTTGAGATCGATGCCGAAATCGTCCTTGGCCTTGTTCAGGCCGTTGACGATGGAAATGCCGAAGCCTTGCGCGAAATAGCCGGAGATGGCAGCGATGTGCACCTTCTCGGCAGCGACGGACGGAAGGGCGGATGCAGCCAGCACGACGCCGGCCGCTAAGAAGCGGGCAAAAATCTTCATTGTGGTTCTTTCCCTCTGGTAGCCTTCTCGGCAGATCCATCATCCGGTCTTGAAGCCGCATTAGTTGATGGTCATACGAATACTGTGTCGACTTCCAATTCTTGTCAATCGCTTTCTGACGCTTTTTTCATCTTGCTGCATTGCAGCTCAGAATCGTTCATTGCCGTCGCTCTGGAACATCGTGAAGGCGATGAGAAACGGTTTCTCGGCGCCCTCTCTTGACAACGATAGGAGCTGATGAATTGTTACCACTCTAACAAATATGGAGAGGTACATGGCAGACGTGGTCGTCCGAAAATTCGTCGTTTCCGTGGATGAGATCTTTCACGAGGGAGGACCGGTTACCGACACGCCGCTGCGGCGCGCCTCCGTGCTTGCCGTCATCGAGAACCCATTTGCCGGCGCCTACGTCAAGGACATCGCCTTCTTCATGGATGATCTGAAGCCGCTTGGACTGGAGATGGCGCGCCGGCTGATCGATGCGCTGGGCGGCGATCCCGCCGTCGTCGAAGGCTATGGCAAGGGCGCGATCGTCGGATCGGCCGGAGAGCTGGAACATGCGGCCCTCTGGCATAATCCGGGCGGCTATTCCATGCGGGAGCTCCTGGGCGATGCCCGGGCCATCGTTCCCTCGACCAAGAAAGTCGGCGGACCCGGCACGCGCCTCGATGTGCCGATCACGCACATCAACGCATCCTATGTCCGCAGCCATTTCGATGCGGTCGAGGTCGGCATCGGCGACGCGCCGCGCGCAAACGAAATCGTGCTGGCCCTCGCGATGACCACGGGTCCGCGCGTTCATGCGCGTGTCGGCGGGTTGAAGGCCGGCGAGATCAAGGGCGAGGATGGCCTGCGATGAGCGAGAGCGACACCATCGGCCTGCGCCGCATCCTGACCGTGGTTGAAGAAACGCTGATCGAGGGGGGGCGAAAGCTTGAAAAGCCGACCCGGCGGGCGGCCTCCGTCGCCGTCATCCACAACCCCCTAGCCGGACACTATGTCGAGGATCTCTCCGCGCTTGAGGCCGTGGGACAGGTGCTCGGCCGTATTCTGCCGGAGCGGGCCGTGGCAGCCCTGGCGATCGAGGGCTCGCGGATCGAAAGCTTCGGCAAGGCCGTCCTCGTCGGTGAGGATGGCGAACTGGAACATGCTGCGGCCCTGATCCATCCGGAGCTCGGCGCACCGTTTCGCGCCGTGCTCGGCGGCGGCGCTGCCCTCATCCCCTCCTCAAAGAAACGCGGCGCCGCGGGTGCGACCTTCGACATTCCGCTCGGCCACAAGGATGCAGCCCGGGTGCGTAGCCATTTCGACGGCATGGAGGTCCGTGTGCCGGACGCCCCCCGCGCCGACGAAATCGCCGTGGCGATCGCGGTGACCGACAGTGGCCGGCCGCACCCGCGCGTCGGCGGCCTGACGGTGGACAAAATCATCGGCAAGGACGGCGTGGTCTAAACTTTCCCTCTCACCGACAGGCAAAGGCCGCAGCTGGACAGGCGCGCGGCTTTTGCCTGTCCTGATGCCGTCAGCCGGCCAGAAGCTCGGGCACGAGGATCGACGGCGGCGTGTTGCGGCTGCGGGTGATGCGGGGGACGCCATCCACCAGGATCATTCCGATCCCCGGCATGTTGCCGAGCGTCATGCTGTCAAGAACGCCCTTGCCCGCCCCGCCCATGGCCTGATCGATAAAGACGAGATCGGCGGCAAGGCCCACCGCGATGCGTCCTCGATCCGACAGGCCCCGCAGGCGCGCGACATTGCCCGTCGCCAGGCATATCGCGACTTCCGGCGCGAGGCTGCCGAGAGAAGCCAGCATGGTGAGGAGCCGCAGCATGCCGAGCGGCTGAACACCGGAGCCCGCCGGACCATCCGTGCCGAGCACGAGGCGATCGAGCGCACCCACGTCGCGCACGGTATCGAGCACGAAAAGACCTGCCCGCATGTTCCCGTTGTGGACGATCTCGAGACCGCGCCTGCTCTCTTCGCAGATAAGGCGAAGTTCCGCTTCCGGCAGGGAAGTCGGCCCCCCGTTCAGATGTGCGGCGACATCGGCATCGACTTCCAGCACCGTCTCTGCCCCGATGCGCGCCGAGCCGGGAATGGAATGGCCGCCGACATGGGTCATGGAGGTCATGCCGTTCTGCCGTGCCCAGGCGACCATCTGCCGACCGGTGGCCCCATCCTTGACCGATCCGAGGCCAACCTCCCCGATGAGCGTGATGCCGGCTGCCGCAAGTTCGACGAAGTCCGCTTCGGTCAGCCCGTGCTCGAGGATCAAGGCCCCTGCGAGCACTTTCATGCCTGTCGGGGAAAACGCGCTGAAGGCGCGCTGGGCGGTGATGGCGAGCGCCTTGACGCCGATCACGTCGCGCGGACGACCGGGCACATGCACCTCGCCGGCCGAGACCAGAGTCGTCACACCGCCATGCAAGGTGGAATCGATCCAGCCGAGTTGGTTCTGCCGCGGCGTCCAGTCGCCCATGACAGGATGCGAATGATTGTCGATCATGCCCGGCATGATGGCCGAGCCCTTGGCGTCGATCACCGTGATGCCGTCCGGAAGCGCCATGGAGGATGCCCGTCCGATCGCCGAGATCCGCCCGTCCTCGACAAGAATGGTGTCCGCATCTGCAATTGGCGCGGCGAGGTCGCCGGTGAGCACCAAGCCGAGATTGCGAATGAGAAGACGGTCGAAAGAGGGTTGCATCGTCGGAATTCCTCAGGGCTTGATCGTGGCAATTGCGGCGTGGCATGACGGCGCCCGCGTATCGGCTGGCGTCAGTCCGCTTCGGGTTCGCCGACCCTGTTCAGCAAGTCGAGCAGCGTTGCCTGCTCGCCGGGCGAGAGCGGTGACAGCAGCCGGCGCGCCACCTGCATGGAGCGGTCGAGCAGCGGCAAGGTGTAGTGCACGCCGGCATTGGTCAACGTGATCATCGTCATGCGCTGGTCGGTTTCCGAGCGCTTGCGCGCGATCAACCCGCGCTTCATCAGTGCCTTGACGACAAGACTGATGGTTGACGGGTCCATCTGCGTCATGCGGCCCAAATGGTTCTGAGAAAGCTCGCCCTGTTTCAAAAGCGTCGCCAAAGCGGCGAGCTGCGTCGGCGTCAGGTCGTTTTCGGGCATGACCGCCTGAAAGCAGGCCGTCGCCCGCTGATGCGCGCGTCGCAGCAGATGCGCCGCATGATGCTCCAGCGAATATCCGGTCCGGGCATAATACGCCTGGATTTCATCGCGGCCGAGTTCGGGAAGCGCGGTCGCAGCGGCCTCGTCGTTCGCGTTCGGCGATAGGAGATCAGGAGAGATGGGATCGATCGTCTTCAAAAGCTCTTCCATTCGATTGGCAAGTCCTGGGGGCGGTCGCGCTCTTGTTGGGCCGCAATCGCCGCCTGCGCGGTCAGGCCGCAATCATATTGGTGAGCGTGTCGCCCCTGCCGAGCGCGGCAACGACGGATTGCGTATCCGAAACAATGCCGAAATGCGTGGCGATGTCGTAGAGCGAACTCTCCTGTTCGCGTGGCCCGGTCGCAGCGCAGGCATCAGCCGGCACAACCACCGCGTATCCGTTGAAGAACGCGTCATGGACGGTCGAGCGCACGCAGATATTGGTGACGACACCGCAGATGACGAGCTGGTCGATCTGCATGTCCTTTAACGTCAGATCGAGATCGGTCTGGAAGAAGGCCGAGTAGCGACGCTTGATAACGTGGATGTCGTCGGGTCGGGCGCCGAGATCCTCGATGATCTCCGTCGCCCAGGTATTTTCCAGTCCGTGCGGCGTGCGCTTTGCCCATTCGCGCTCATGCCGCATTCCCGGCCGGTGCGCGTCGTGAACCCAGATGACCGGCACTCCGGCCGCACGCGCGGCCTCCACCAGCGCCCGTTGCGGCCCGACCAGTGCCTCATAGCCCGGCAACACCATCTTGCCGCCCGGCTTGCAGAACTCGTTGATCATGTCGATGACGATCAGAGCGCTCCGCTTTCCATCCAGGCGGATGTCCTGCTGTTCAAGATGTGCAGAAAAGACGTCGAGCGACATGGGCGTCTCCGTGATGAAGGGGAGGAGCAATGGTAAAACTCATTGATGATCAAACAAGCAATCGAAGGTCGATGAAGTCAAGCGGTTTATCTGAGACGTCTCCGGAATTTCGTCA
The DNA here is from genome assembly GCF_004342335.1 of Rhizobium sp. PP-F2F-G48. Taxonomy (NCBI): domain Bacteria; kingdom Pseudomonadati; phylum Pseudomonadota; class Alphaproteobacteria; order Hyphomicrobiales; family Rhizobiaceae; genus Rhizobium; species Rhizobium sp. PP-F2F-G48. Next base: position 95,312 of record NZ_SLVH01000009.1, read on the forward strand.
GACGTCTGGCGCTGAAGCGTTTCCTTCTTTCTAAAATTCTAGGGAAAAACAAGCGGAAAACCCGTCTTGACATCGTCCACGTGATGAGACCTAATCGTATGACCATCAACGATATTGGCAGCCATCTGTGCGGTTTTGGCGCCTCGATATCCGATGTCGGGAGCTGGCGTTTTCATGACATCCTGTTCGCATCCCCGAAAGCGGCAACCCGTGTTCGGCTTCGTTCAACAAGGGATTTTCCGATGAGCCGCATTCTGGTGACCGGTTCGAGCGGCTTGCTCGGTCGTCACGTCGCTTCAAGCCTTGGGGAAGCCGGCCACGCGGTGACTGGGCTCGATGTCGTCGCGCCACCGGGAGACGCAACCTGGTCTCATGTCACCGGCGAGGCCGGCGACCTTGCCGTGATGGCCGAAACGGCCAAGGATATGGATGCGCTCGTTCATATCGCCGCCATTCCCCGCCCGACCGGCCGGCCAGCGGTCGATGTGTTCCGCATCAATATGGCGGCGATGTATGCCGCGGTGGAGGCTGCGCGCCTCAGTGGCGTTCGCAGGTTCGTCTATGCCTCGTCCTTCAGCGTGCTCGGCTTCCCGTTTTTCGAGAAGACGATCATACCGGCTTACCTGCCGATCGACGAAGCGCATCCGATCGGCGCGCAAGATGTCTACGCGACAACCAAATGGCTGGGTGAAGAGCTTGTCGAGACGATGGTTCGACGCGGCGCCTTCTCGGCCGTCAGCCTGCGCATGCCGTGGATCCAGACGCCGGACACCTTTCACGCGGCCATCGGCCCGAGACGCTTGCATGCGGATGCCGCACGCGACCTCTGGGCCTATCTCGATGCGCGCGATGCGGCCGCAGCCTTCGTGGCTGCCGTCGAGCGGCCGCTGACCGGGCACGTGCGCGTGTTCATCAGCGCCGCCGACAGCTATATGGATTGCGCCAGCGCGGATCTGATTGGAAAGGCGTATCCGGATACGCCGATCCGCACGTCGATTGCAGGCTGCGCCGCATTGATCGACACATCGGCCGCTGAGCGGCAGCTTGGCTTTGCGCCGCGCCATTCCTGGCGGGATTATCCGGCATCCGAAAACTGAAATGCGAGAGGAGTGGCAATGATGCGGTTTGCTGACAAGGTCGTGCTGATCACAGGCGCTGCAGGCGCCATCGGACGCGCGGCCGTGCAGCGCTTCATGGCAGAAGGCGCTCGCATTGCCATCGCTGACATCGATTTCGACAGGGCCGAAGCGCTTGCCACGAGCTTCGGTGCGAGAGCGAAGGCCTTTGCCGTCGATGTGGCGGATCCTGCATCGGCCGCCGCGATGGTGGGCGATGTCGCTGCCCATTTTGGCCGTATCGACGTGCTGTTCAACAATGCGGGCATCTCGGGCAAGGTCGCACCGGTCCACGAACTCGCCATCGAGGACTGGCAGCAGATCGTCGGCATCAATCTCAACGGCATTTTCTACGTGTTGCGCGCCACACTGGCCGTCATGATCGAAGCGAAAGTCGAAGGCGCCGTGGTGAACATGGGTTCGTCCATGGCGGGCTGGGACGTACTCTCGGGCGGAGCGGGCTATGCATCGACCAAACAGGCCGTCGTCGGCCTAACCCGCATCGCAGCGCTCGATTCCGCGCCCTATGGCATTCGCGTCAACGCCATCTGCCCCGGTGTGATCGAGACGCGGCTCGGCGTCCCCGCGGGGGACGATGCCGCTTATGACGCCGGCATCCGTCGGTTTTCCGACCGCATTCCCTTGCGCCGCATCGGCCAGCCGGAAGACGTGGCTGCCGCGGTCGCCTTCCTCGCCTCGGACGATGCGCGCCACGTGACCGGCGTCGACTGGCTGATCGACGGCGGCCAGACCCTGCAGAGCTGGGCCAACGCCCCGGATGCCGAGGCATTCCCGCGGCTGGTCTGAAGTCCTTTGTGTCGAGGAACGGACATCCGGCCCAGCCCTGCGGAACCGAAAGGCAAGGTTTCCATCTCTGCGGTTTCCCATGCGCGCGGCGGCGTTTGACTGTCCGTCAATCAAGAAACTCAACGTGTGGAACCGTGAGATGATGGCCGCCTGGCGTCAGCAGCCATCCCTCACCCTGCACTGCAAAGCATCCTTGCACATCGTGTCACGCAAAATACCGCAGCTTCAGCGGCAGGACGGCGGCGCCGATGGCGGCGGGGTCGCCGGCGGTTTCGCTGAGGACGAGTTGCGCCTCGGGCGGCCCGATGCCGTAGCGGTGGATGCGCGCGGAGGGAAGATGGGCGCGCGCGATCATCATGCGGCCGAGGGCGGGCGGAAGCTGGCCGCCGAAGACGATGGCCTGGGGGTCGAGCACGGCGACGAGCGTTGCGATCAGGCGATCGACCTGCGGCATGGTATCCGTCAGCCAGGCCTCGACGCCCGGCCATGACGGGTCGAAATCCCGGCGCAGCACCTCGACGCTATCGATGTCGATGCCGTTCTCCTGCAGCCGCGCCAGGAGATATTGCAACGCCGGGCGTCGTTCGGATTCGCCGGGGATGTAGATGCCGCTGAACTCGCCGGCATTGCCATGGAAGCCGTGGAACGGCTTGCCGTCGAGGATCAGACCGCCGCCAAAGCCGTAATTGAAGGAGAGGAAGGCGAAGGTCCGGCACCAGAGGCCGACGCCGCGCATGCTCTCGCCGATCGCCGCCGTCGTCGCGTTGTTCTCCAGCCAGACCGGCAGGCCGAACGCCTGTTCCAGCTCCGGGCGCAGATTGCGCAAGGACCAGTCGGCGAGCGGTTCCGGTGCATTGAAGGCGCGATCCTCCGACACGAAGAAACCCGACATCGAAAAGCCCAGACCGGCAAGGGTGCTTTTCGGGACCCGGTATTGCTCCAGCAGCGCGTCGAGCCGTGTGGAGATCGCCTGCAGGGTCGTTTCCCGGTCGCTCGGGTTGAGGTCCATCCTCTCGTGCACGATGATGTCGCAGGCGAGATCGGTGATGCAGAGGACGACCGAGTCCGTGTTGACGGAGAGGCCAATCGCGCTTGCCCCGCCGCGCGCCAGTTCGATCGTCGGGCTCGGCTGACCTCGCATGCCGCCGATCGGCGCCCCGGTTCGCAACAGGCCACGCTCGACCAGCCCCTCGACCAGCCGGTGGACCGACTGCTGCGTCAGGTTCGTGTGGCTCGTGATGGTCGATCGCGCCATCGCGCCGTGGCGACGCAGGACATCGAGGATCATGCGCTCGTTGTCGCTGGCCAGCGGCATCTGCGAAAGCGCGTCCCGTTCCGCTGGCATGTCCTCGTCCTCCGGCCGTCTCGGCTCTCACGTCACGGCCGCTGGATATCGCGCCGGGTCCCGCCCGGCAACGACCGGCAAGGCAAATCGTGAAATTCATCAAACCGTCATAAATATTACACTCAAGGTGTAGTAATACTCCGCCGACGTCAACGCGCATGCCTCCAGAGGCACGACAGCCCCATCACGACCCTTCCTCGGATCACAGGAGACCCCATGTTCCGGACCCTTCTTGCAGCGACTGCCTTGATGCTGACGGCAGCCACCGTGCCCGCACGTGGCGCCGAAACCAACATGAAGAACCTCAGCTTCGATCTCTCGTCGGTCACCCGCGAGAATTTCTACGACATCGTCGTGCCTGCGGCGAAGGCCGAAGGCGCGGTGACGATGTACAACTTCGCCGGCAGCTTCGGCGATACGTGGAAGGAACTCATCCGCCGCTTCGAGGAGACATACGGCATCAAGGTCACCTACAGCGACGTAAAGGGCGACCAGGCGAACCAGCAGCTCATCGCCGTGCAGGCCGCCGGCCAGGATTCTCCGGTCGATGTCTATTTCGCCGGTGGCGGCGGTTATCCGCTGCTGTCGTCCAAGGGTGTCGTCGGCAAGATCGCATTGACGAAGATCCTGCCCAATATGGACCACTACGACCCGGTTCTGAGCGACAGCGTCTTCGGCAAGCCCCATGGCGGCAGCTTCCCGCTCGTCCATCTCAACCAGACCGCCATCGGGTATGACAGCGCCGTGGTCGCGGCTTCAGACGTGCCCAGAACTTTCGAGGATCTGCTCGTCTGGGCAGAAAAGAACCCGAAGCGCGTCGGCATCACCTCGCCGGCCAAGGGCGGTTCGGGCAGCGGGTTTCTCTATTCTCTGGCGCTCGACCGTCTCACCGGCGACTGCAAGACACAGCTGACCGACACGCGCCAGAGCGCGCAAGAGGCCGAGGACTGGGCCATGGACACGGAATGCCTCGACCCGGTCTGGGACTATTACCGTCGTCTGCTGGCCGTCGCCGAACTGACCAACGGCAATGCGGATACGCTGAACCTCATCAACAATCGCCAGCTTGCCATGGGTACGGTCTGGGAGGATCAGGTGATGACCTTCCTCGGGACGAAGCAGCTCCCGGAAACCATGCGGCTGACCCTGCTCGAAAAAGGTCAGGTCGGTTCGGGCGATGCGATGTTCGTGCCGGCCAACGCCCGGCATGTGGCCGCGGCTCTTCTCCTGATCGACCTGGCGATGAGCAAGGATTTTCAGCTCTGGAAGCTTGAGACCAAGGCCTCGCGCTCGCCGCGCACGGATGTGACGAGCGCCCAGGTGCCGGCCGACAAGCAGGCGCAGATGCTGCCGGCCAGCGTCTATCCGCGCCTCACCGTCACGCCCTTCTGGGACATGGCCACCGCGCTTTCCAACGTGCTGGATGTGAAGGTCCTCAACCAGTAGCCGTTCGGCCATCCCCGGCGGCGGCATGTCGCTGCCGGGGCTGCGCCAGCCGCGATCCTCCCTCGACGCCGCCCCTATCGATCCATCAGGAAACCGCCATGAGCATGCTTGAGATCACCGATATCACCAAGGATTACGGCACCAGCCGTGCCCTTCATCCGGTCTCGCTGTCCGTCGACGAGGGCGAGTTCGTCACCATTCTCGGCCCGTCCGGGTGCGGAAAGTCCTCGCTCCTACGGATCGTCATGGGCATCAGCCAGCAGAGCGGCGGCGAGATCCGCCTTGCCGGAAAGCGCGTCGACGTGCTGCCGCCGGAACGGCGCGACATCGCCATGGTGTTCCAATCCTACGCCCTCTTTCCGCATATGACCGTGGAGCAGAACCTTCGCTTCGGCCTGCGAATGAAGAACGTCGCCAAGGCGGAGCAGCAAAGGCGGATCGCACATGCCATGGAGATCTGCACGCTGACGGGCCTGTCGAGCCGCATGCCGCGCCAGCTTTCCGGCGGGCAGCAGCAGCGCGTTGCGCTCGCCCGCGCCATCGTCATGCAGCCGAACCTGCTGCTCTTCGACGAGCCGCTGTCCAATCTCGATGCGAAACTGCGCGACACGCTGCGCCACGAACTCGTTGCGCTGCACCGGCGCATCGGCGCGACCAGCCTCTACGTCACGCACGACCAGGCCGAGGCGATGGCCATGTCGGACCGGATCGTCGTCATGAATGCCGGCCGCGTGATCGAGGTCGGGACGCCGCTGGAGCTCTACCGATCGCCGCGACAGGCTTTCACGGCCGGTTTCCTCGGACAGACCAACCTTCTCGCCGTCACCGCGTCCGGCCGCAAGGCGCACCTGCCCTGGGGACAGCTGGTCGATCTGGCCGAAGACGCCGCAGGCCCGGGCCAGGTGTCCGTGCGCCCCGAAAGCATCGGCATCCGCGCCTGCGATCGCGGCGGGCGGGACACAGGCTTCAGCGCGCCGGCAACCGTCGCCGGCGTTTCCTTCATGGGTGCGAGCGCGCTCTACACGGTGGCCATCGGCGATACGCTCCTGAAGGTGAGCCAGGCGGGCGGCGATGCGCTGATCGAGCCCGGCCGCACCGTCGCGCTGAGTTTTCCGGACCGCCTGCCGCTGCTCGAAGACCGCGCCCCCGACCGGGAGGCGGCATGATGTCGATGCTCCTGCGCGATCGGCGCATGCTCCTGCCGCTGCTTCTGGCGCCCGGCGTCGGCTATCTCCTCCTCTTCTTCGGCGGGCCGCTCGCCTCTGCTTTCATCGGCAGCCTGCGCCTGGAGGACGGCAGCTTCACGCTCGACTGGTACAGCCGCATCTTCACGCGACCCTCCATGCTGCGTGGTCTCGGCACGTCCATCTATTTCGGGGTGGCGCCGGTCGTCGTCTCGCTCATCGTCTCCGTGCCGTTATCGCTGGCCATCCGGCGGCATTTCGTCGGGCGAAAACTGTTCAGCGGCCTCTACAAGCTGCCACTCGCGGTGCCGGGCATCATCGTCGGCCTGATGATCATCGTGCTCTTCGAACGCGGCGGTTTTATCGATCGGGCGATCGCCCCGCTCGGTTTCGGCCTGCCGAAGCTCGTGCGGGACGATTGGGGCGTCGGCGTCATTCTCGCCAGCGTCTGGAAGCAGATCCCCTTCATGACGCTGATCATCACCAGTGCCTTCGCCGCGATCCCGGAGGATATCCGTTTCGCCGGGAGAACGCTCGGGGCGTCACGCCTTGCCACGTTCTTCCTCGTGGAGGTCCCGCTTGCGATGCCCGGCATCACGGCGGCCGTGCTCCTCACCTTCATCGGCTCCATGGGCTCCTATGCCATCCCCGATATCGTCGGCCCGCCGACCGCAAGGCCGCTGTCGGTGCTGATGGTCGAGGAATTCAACCTCGGCCGCTTTCCTCAGGTCTTCGCCATGGGCATGGTGCTCAGCGCCTTCGCGGTCGCCGTGCTCGTCGCCTACTACACCCTCACATCGCGCATCGGCGATGCGCATGGACGCGGAGACGCCCGATGACCGCCCTTTCAGACCCCGCGCCAGCACTTCGCCAAGCCCGCAGCTTGCGCTTCACGAGCGACGACCGGCTCCCGGTCGCGATCGGCCTCTATGTCTCGCTGTTCCTGGCGATCGCCCTTCCGCTCGGCCTGATGTTCCTCTGGAGCATCGCCGACGGCTGGCGCCCGCCGAACCTGCTGCCGCAGGCCTACACAGCGGCGAGATGGGCGGACGTGCTCGCCGATGACGGGCTGTTGCGCGCGGCGATCAACAGCGTCGTCATCGCGATCGTCGTCACCTTCGCCACGGCGATCATCGCCTTGCCCACGGCCTGGGCCATGGCGCGGTTTCCCTTTCGGCTGAAACGGGTGGTGGAGGTCTTCATCCTGGCGCCGATCATCATTCCCGGCATCGTGGTGGCCGTCGGCATCGGGCAGATCTTCCTCGCGCTCGGGCTCGCCTATTCGGTGGCCGGCGTCATCCTCGTCCAGATCGTCGGCACCCTGCCGCTGATGATCCGCCTGATGACGGCCGCGCTCGAGACCATTCCCGACGACCTGATCCACGCCGCCCGCTCGCTCGGCGCCGGCACGCCCGGCATCGTCAGGCACATCGTGCTGCCGCTTGCCGTGCCCGGCCTTCTCGCCGGCGGTCTCATGTCCTTCGTCGGCAGCTTCGAGGAGTTCGACAAGTCGTTCATCGTCGGCGCTCCCGTGGTCGAGACCCTCCCGATCAAGCTCTACATGTATCTCGATCCCTATTCGATGCAGCTGCCGCTCGCCTCCATCGTCTCCTTCCTCCTGCTCCTGCCCGCCCTCATCGTCTTCGTCATCGCCGGCCGCGTGCTGCGCGACGACCTGATGGCCGCGGGCATGGGCAAGATCTGATGTCCACAAGCCTTCCCACCAGCCGAAAGCAAGACCTCATGCCCAATTCGCAAAGCCGCCTCGCCGCCACCCCGTCGCACCGGCCCGACGTCCTCCTCATGGCCTCGCGCGACAATCCCGGCATCCTCACCATCGCCCATCGCGGCTTCTGGATGACGACGGCGGAGAATTCGATCGCCTCGATCGAAGCCGCCATCGCGCTTGGCGTCGAGATGGTCGAAATCGACACCCAGGCAACCGCCGACGGGCACCTCGTCGTCATCCATGACAAGACGCTGGAGCGCACGACGACCGGCTCCGGCATCGTCGCCGAACTGCCGTTCGAGATCGTCCGGAATTCACGGCTGAAGGCCGGCGCCGGGGGCGAGAACGCCGCGCCGACGGCAGAAATCGTGCCGACGCTGGAAGAGATCCTGGAGGCCGCACGCGGGCGCATCGCGGTCAACATCGACACGAAGTTCGAGCGCGATCTTCCGCGCGTCATGGAAACGGTGCTTCGCCTCGGCGTCGCAGCGCAGATCCTCGTCAAGACCGATATCGACATCGACGCGACGACCTTCCCGCTGCTCGGCGAGGACTGGTTCGGCCAGATCCCGCACATGCCGATGTTCCGGGTGCGCAAGGGGCGCTTTGCCGAGGATCTCCGGCGCATCGCGCCGCTCCGCGCGCCGATGATCGAGGTCAGGTTCGACGATCTCGACGATGTGGCCGCGGCACGCGACGAGCTCGACCGCCAGAATATCCGCGTCTGGATCAATACGCTCGATGTTTCCCACTGCCTCGACTACAACGACAGCCGGGCCCTTCGCGATCCGCAGTCGGTCTGGGGCCGGCTGGCACAGGCGGGTGTCGGCGCCATCCAGACCGACGAGGTCGAGGCCTTCCGGGCCTGGGCGACCCGACAGGAGGGAGCTTCGGCATGACGGAGGCAGAAAACCGCCTAGCAAGGGCGACGGGCATCGTGGAAGAGGCCCTGCACGAGGCGATGACCTTCTTTGCCGCCCGCGAGACGATCGCCACGCGGGAGAAGGGTTTCCAGGATTTCGTTTCCGAAGCCGATACCAGTATCGAGACCCTGATCCGGAAACGGCTTGCTGCAGCCTTTCCGGGAGAAGCCATCGTCGGTGAAGAGCTCGGTGGCGTGGGTGGAAACGCCTACTGGATCATCGATCCGATCGACGGCACCGCGAATTTTCTGCGCGGCTCGCCGCTCTGGGGCATCTCGCTCGGGCATGTCACCGACGGGCGTCCCGACCTCGGCGTGGTCGCCCTCCCGGTGTTCGGCGAGGTCTATGGCGCCGCCGAGGGCACCGGCCTGCTGCGCAACGGCGCGCCTCTTGCCCGCGGAGCGCCCCTCAGCGACGTCCGCGTCGTCTCGCTCGGCGACAGCGCAAAGGACGACATCGCGGAGATCGGGGCGCTGCACACCGGCCTGCGCGAAGCAGGATGGGTGGTCGAAGCGTTGCACACCACGTCGGTCTCGCTGGTGTTCGCCGCCCGCGGCATTTTCGACGGGCACCTCCAGAAATTGACCACCATGTGGGACATCGCCGGCGGCGCCGTGCTTGCCCGCGAGGCCGGTCTCGACGTCCGCATCGGTCTGCGCACCGGCCCGGACGGCGAGGCCGACATTCCCTGGATCGCGGCAGGCACCGCAGCACTTCTGGAGGCCACCGCCGCATTTTGGCCGGAGGTGACGGAGGGATAGCGGCGAGCCTTTCGCCCGCCCATCGCATCGCCCCTCGTTCGACACGCTTCGATGTCTCGGACGAAGGGCACCCGATCGAAACCTGCGGAACGGCCGTTGAAAACAGGCCGCACGGATGTAGGTTTCCTGTGGGATGAGGTTGATGCGATGCGGAGGAGATCATCATGTTCAAGCTATTGCCGGGCTTTGTTGCGGCAGGTTGCGCTGCGGCCATGATCATCAGCGCGCCAGCGTTGGCAGCGGAACCTCAAGCGCCTGCGCCAGCAGGCCCCGCCTCTCCGCCGGCAGACAAGCCGCTGAAGGCGTTCGTCACCTCGGTCGAGGCGGACGGGTCGATCACCTTCCGCCTCTTCGCCCCGGCCGCGAAATCGGTTTCCGTCGTCCTCGGGCAGCGTGACCCGATGACGATGACTTGGAGCGAGAACGGCGTCTGGACAGCCAAGAGCGACCGTCTCGCGCCGAACCTTTACGAGTATTATTTCGACGTCGACGGTTTCCGCAGCATCGACACCGGTACAAACCAGCCGAAACCGCAGAGGCAGGTGAACACAAGCCTCGTTCTCGTGCCAGGCAGCATTCTCGACACGCGCGACGTACCGCATGGCGATCTACGCCTGGTGACCGTGTCGTCGAAGGCCCTGAAATCGCAGCGCCAGATGCATGTCTACACGCCACCGGGCTACACCGATGCGTCCGAGCCCCTGCCCGTCGTCTACCTCTATCACGGCTTCGGAGACACGGTGGACTCCTGGGTCACACAGGGACGCGCGCCCCAGATTCTCGACAATCTGCTGGCGGAACCGAAGATCCGGCCGATGATCGTGGTCATCCCGGATACAGAAGCCGACATACCCGAAGCGATCGCCGAGAATTTTCCGGCGGCCCAGCGCCGCAAGGACTTCTATCCGATCAACGCGGACGCGATCGACCGCGAGCTGATCACGGATCTCATTCCCTATATGGAGAAAACCTACCGCGTGCGCACGGATGCCGACGGGCGCGCCGTCGCCGGCCTCTCGCAGGGCGGCTATCAGGCCCTGGTCTCCGGGCTATCGCATCTCGGCACCTTTGGCTGGGTCGCGACCTTCAGCGGTGTCTCCACCACCACGGTGCCCAACACGGCGGTCGATGCGGCGCTGAACGCGCCGGACACGATCAACAAGGCGCTTCGCAACTTCACCGTGACCGTGGGGTCGAAAGACATGGTGACAGGCAAGGACATTGCCGGGCTGAAGGCGAAACTGGACGAAAAGAAGATCACCCACGCGTATCACGAGTACAAGGACCTCCAGCACGAAATGGACGTCTGGAGGCCCTCGCTGATCGCCTTCCTCGAAAAAGCCTTCAAGGAATAGCCTTCAGGAATAGCCGGGCGGCTTGTTGCCTGAAGCCTAGCGACCGCTCTTCCGAGCCATGTCCGTGCCCGTCGCGCCGCCATATTCGTCCGGCACGTACATGTCCGTCGGCACGGGCTTGCGGTAGTAATCGGCATTGCGGGTGCGATCCGGCAGCTCGATCGACATCTTCGGCACGTCCTCGTAGGGGATCTGCTGCAGGAGATGCGAAATGCAGTTTAGGCGCGCCTTGCGCTTGTCGACGGCATCCACCACCCACCAGGGGGATTCCGGGCGATGCGTCCGCTCCAGCATATCCTCCTTGGCCTTGGTGTAGGCCTCCCAGTGGATGCGGCTCTCCAGGTCCATCGGAGACAGCTTCCACTGCTTCAGGGGATCGCGGATCCGCATGTTGAAGCGGAAGGCCTGCTCCTCGTCGGTGATCGAGAACCAGTATTTGATGAGGATGATGCCTGAGCGCACGAGCATGGTCTCGAACTGGGGAACGGACTGGAAGAACTCCTCCAGCTCGTCGGGCGTGCAGAAGCCCATCACGCGCTCCACGCCGGCCCGGTTGTACCAGCTGCGGTCGAACAGCACGATCTCGCCGGCGGTCGGCAGATGCTGCACGTATCGCTGGAAATACCACTGGTGACGCTCGCGCTCCGACGGTGCCGGCAGCGCGACCACGCGGCAGACGCGCGGGTTCAGCCTCTGCGTCACGCGCTTGATGGCCCCGCCCTTGCCGGCGGAATCGCGTCCCTCGAACAGCACGACGACCTTCAGCTTCTTGTGCTGGACCCAATCCTGCAGACGCACGAGCTCATGCTGAAGGCGGAACAGTTCTCGGAAATAGACCTTGCGATCGAGCAGCTGCTCGGCCGTCGGCTCCACGCCATCGTCAAGAAGATCGTCCAGGCGATCCTCTTCCATCTGCATTTCCAGCTCTTCGTCGAAACTGTCGATGATTTCCGCCTTGATACGTGCGAGCTGGGCCGGGTCGTTGATGTTCATGGAGGCTCCGGAAAGGATAAGGTCAAGCAGTGCGGGACGTTACAGCCTTTCCTGTGTCAGCAGAATGACGATCGTCTCATGGCCGACGATGCAAGACCGCATTGTCCCGATTTTTGCGGATCATCGTTCGAATGCAGAGACTTGGACGTTGACTCGAAAGCCGTCTTGCGGCCCTGTCTGCGTGCGCAGACAATAACGCTGCACACCGATCGAAACAGCAATTGCATTGCGATGCCAGCATGTTCCCGGGTCCGGGTCCGGCATCGGACGGGAAAGGACGTTGCGTTGGCGACAGGCTTGATAGCGCTACTGGATGACATCGCGGCCATCGCAAAGCTTGCGGCCGCCTCTCTCGACGATGTCGGGGCGCAGACCGCGAAGGCCAGCATCAAGGCCGCAGGCGTCGTCATCGACGATACCGCGGTAACACCGACCTATGTGGTCGGACTGTCGCCGAGCCGGGAACTGCCGATCATCTGGCGGATCGCCAAGGGCTCCTTGCGCAACAAGCTCGTCTTCCTGCTGCCCGCCTGCCTGCTCATGGGCAGCTTCGCGCCGTGGCTGATCACCCCGCTGCTGATGATCGGCGGCACCTATCTCTGTTTCGAGGGCGCAGAAAAAATCGATTCCGCGCTGTCGGGACACGGCCATGCCGACGCGACCGCGGCCTCGACCGTCGATCCGGCGACGCTCGAAGAGCAGAAGGTCTCCGGCGCCATCCGGACGGACTTCATTCTTTCGGCAGAAATCATGGCGCTGACGCTTGCCGGCGTCTCCGCCTCGAACCTCGTGACGCAGATTGCGGTGCTGGCCGCCGTCGGCATCCTGATCACGGTCGCCGTCTACGGTGTCGTGGCCTTCATCGTCAAAGCCGACGATATCGGCCTGCATCTGGTCGCGACGGGCGGCGGGATCGGCAGGTCCGTCGGGCACGGCCTCGTCAAGGGCGTTCCGGTCTTTCTGCAGATCCTCGCGATCGTGGGAACCGCCGCCATGCTCTGGGTCGGCGGGAGCATCGTCATTCATGGCCTTGCCGAATTCGGCATCGCGCAGCCGGAACATATCGTCGAGGCAACCGCTGCGTTTGCGCAGACGGTCGTTCCCGTCCTGCCCGACGTCGTCCATTGGCTGGCGGCAACGCTGGTGCAAGCGGTTTTCGGCGCGATCCTTGGCGGCATCGTCGTCCTACTGGTTTCGGCCGCCGCACCGCTCTTCGCAAAGCACAAGGCCTGAAAGATCGACCCGCGCCGCGCGACATTGTGAAGTGCTGAACCGCCAGAGAATGATCGTGACCCCACAAAGCGGTCTTGCGGGATCGCGCGTCTGATCGCATAAGCCCTGCATGTCTGATTCACGAATTTTCGTCGGCCTCAAGTCGGCCAAGAAGAAGTCCAAAGCCTCTGAGGCGCCCACGGGGCCGCAGTGTCAATGGCAGGGGTGCGAGAAGACCGGGACGCATCGCGCACCGGTCGGTCTCGGCGGCGAAGGCCTGTTCCTGATGTTCTGCCTCGACCACATCAAGGAATACAACAAGGGCTACAACTTCTCACCGGATCTCTCCGACCCGGTTGTTGCGCGCTACCAGCGCGACGCGATCAGCGGCGCGCGGCCAAGCTTTGGCAAGCCGATCCAGGAAGCAACCGAACTGCCGATGCCGTTTACCGTGCGCTCGGGTTCGGCAAAGTCCCTGAACGCCCGGAAGAGTGCGGCCGAACGCCTGATGCAGAAGCGGGAGGCACAGGCGCGGAAACTGAAAGTGCTCGAAGCGAAGGCCTTCGAAACACTCGGCCTGCCGCACGATGCCACGGCGGATCAGATCAACCGGCGCTACAAGGAGCGGATCAAGCTCCATCACCCCGATGCAAACGCCGGAAATCGCTCGTCGGAGACCGACCTTCAGGCGACGATCGAGGCTCACAAGATCCTGAAGCTCAACGGATTCTGCTGAGAACCGATCGGCTTTCCATTCTTTCCCACACGTCAGCGACCCGTGCGCCATGGCAGGTTCGGCGGGCCCCGCCGTGCCGATGCGCATGCCTTGCTTCCGCCGCGAGACAAGCGCTTGACAGACGGGCGGCGAGCGCCCACCGTTCCGGCATCGCTAAAACAGCGATCCGGAATGGGAGGCCGCGATGGGAGGGAGGATCCACGTGACCATGACGCCCGCAGGCGAGGTGCGATCTGCGACATGGCGCCGAGCCCTGGCGGTCGCACGCCGTGAGCAGGGTTGGCGGTGGAGCGCCGCTGCCGACAATCTGAAACCGTCGCTGCCGATGGTAGACGCCATCCGGTTCTCCCGTCCGAGGAGACATTGCCGGGTCGAAATCCTGCGGCGCGCGGCATGAGCGCGGATGTTTTCGACATCATCGTGATCGGCGCGGGCCCCGGAGGCTGCGCGACGGCGGCGCGGATCTCGGAGGCCCGGCCCGACTGGCGGATCGCACTGGTCGAGACGGGGCCGGCAACGGGCAACATGCTGGTCTCCATCCCGGCCGGCATCAGTGGCCTCGTCGGCCGTCGCAATCGCCACAATTATGCCTATGAGACTGTTCCGCAGCCGGAGCTCAACGGTCGGCGCGGCTTCCAGCCGCGTGGCCGCGGCGTCGGGGGCAGCAGCCTCATCAATGCGATGATCTACATGCGCGGGCAGGCGGAAGACTACGATGGCTGGGCGGCCCAGGGATGCATCGGCTGGGGCTGGCGCGATGTCCTGCCGCTTTTTCTGCGCGGGGAGGACAATACCCGCGGAGCGGACGCCTTTCACGGAAAAGGCGGACCTCTGCACGTAGACGACCTGTGGACGGATGTCGCGCTGACCGGCGATTTCATCACCGCGGCAGAACAGGCGGGCTATCCGCTGAACAGCGACTTCAACGGGCCGACCCAGGAGGGCTTCGGTGCATACCAGCTGTTCCAGAAAGACGGCCGCCGCTTCGATGCCGGCCGGGCCTATATCCACACGCGGCGCGGCCCGAACCTCGCTGTGCTGTCCGAAACGCAGGCCCTGCGCCTGACCTTCCAGCAGAACAGGGCCACCGGAGTGGAGGTCCGGCACGGCGGACGAACCCGCACCATCACCGCACGCGGCGAAATCGTGCTGGCCGGCGGCGCCTTCGGTACGCCGCAACTTCTCATGCTCTCCGGCGTCGGCCCGGCGGAAGATCTGCGCCGGCATGGGATCGCCGTCATCTCCGACCGGGCGCAGGTGGGTGCCAACCTGCAGGATCATCTCGACCATATCAGCAGCAGGCTCATCCGCGGCGGCGGAGCAATCGGAACGACGCCTCTCGGATCGGTTCCGCTGGTGCGCGGCATCCTGCCGTTCCTGCGGAGACGGCGGGGAAGCCTCTCCAGCAACTTTGCAGAAGCGGGCGGGTTCGTGCGATCCTCGCCCCTGGTGGATCGTCCGGATCTTCAGTTTCATTTCACCATCGGTTTGGTGGACGATCATGCGCGCCGCATCCTGCTCAAGACAGGCATCTCGCTTCACGTCTGCGTTCTCCGTCCCGCCAGCCGGGGCACCGTAACGCTGGCCAATGCCGATCCGACGAGCCCGCTCCTCATCGATCCGCGCTATCTCTCCGATGCCGGCGACCTTCAGACGCTGATCGAGGGCGTGCGCATCGCCGAGCATATCCTCCGGCAACCGGCTTTCGAGCAACACAGGGGTCGCCCGTTCCGTGCGCTCGATCCGCAGGACGATGCAGCGATCGAGGCAAGCATCCGCAACCACGCCGATACGATCTACCACCCTGTCGGCACCTGCCGGATGGGCAGCGATCCGGCGTCCGTTGTCGATCCGGAGCTGCGCGTCCGCGGCGTCTCGGGCCTGCGTATCGCCGACGCTTCGATCATGCCGACACTCGTCAGCGGCAACACCCAAGCGCCGAGTGCCATGATCGGCGAACGGGCCGCCGACTTGATCCTGCGCTCCGTGAACCGATAGAGTCAGCCATGACCGATCTCGACGCCCTTCTCGCCAAACAACGCCGCGCCTTCCTGACGGCCCTGCCGGAGCCGGTCGCTCTTCGCGTCGATCGACTGAGGCGCGCGGCATCGATGATCCGAGACAATGCCAAAACCTTCTGCGCAGCACTCTCGGAGGATTTCGGGCATCGCAGCGTCGAGCAATCCATGCTGACCGATATCGCCGTCTCGATCGGTGCGCTCGACCACGCCGCAAAAAACCTGCACGCATGGTCGAAGCCGGAGCGGCGGCCCTTGCAGTTTCCGCTCTCACTCCTCGGCGCGCGGGCACAGGTCGAGTATCAGCCGAAGGGTGTCGTCGGGATCATCGCGCCCTGGAATTTTCCGATCAACCTCATCATGACGCCTATGGCCGGCGTTCTCGCAGCCGGCAACCGCGCGATGGTCAAGACCAGCGAATACACACCGGCAACCAATGCCGTCTTCTCGGCGGTGGCCGATCGCTATTTCGAGGACGATGAAGTGAGCTTCGTGACAGGGGGTGCCGACGTCGGTCGGACCTTCTCGGCACTCCGCTTCGATCATCTGATCTTCACCGGGGCAACGGATATTGCCCGCCATATCCTTCATGCCGCCGCCGACAATCTTGTCCCGGTCACGCTGGAACTCGGCGGAAAATCGCCGGTCATCATCGGAAGCGGCGCCGATATCGCCCGCGCGACCGGACGCGTGGCACTGGGAAAGATGCTGAATGCCGGACAGGTCTGCCTTGCACCCGACTACATGCTGGTGCGCGATGCGGATGACGACGCCGTCGTTGCGGGGCTGAAAGCCGCTGTCGAGAGAATGTACCCGACCATGCTCGACAATCCGGACTACACGTCGATCATCAGCGACCGGCATATCTCACGCCTGACCGAGCTCGTGGACGACGCTCGTGCGAAAGGCGCCGAGATCGAGGTCGTCAATCCCGCCAAGGAGGATTTTTCCCGTGCGAACGGGCGCAAGATGCCTCTGCACATCATCCGCGGCGCGACCGACGACATGCGGGTGATGCAGGAAGAGATTTTCGGTCCGATCCTTCCGATCCGGCGCTACGACGATATGGCGGACGCGATTGCGCAGGTTCATCGACGCGCGCATCCCCTCGCCCTCTATTACTTCGGCGAGGACATCACGGAACAGCGCCACGTGGTCGAGCGCACGATTTCCGGTGGCGTGACCATCAACGACGTTCTTTTTCACGCGCTTCCGGACGACCTCCCCTTCGGTGGCATCGGCCCCTCGGGGATGGGCGCCTATCATGGACGGGACGGGTTCCGGACCTTCAGCCATGCAAGGTCGATCTACATCCAACCCCGCATGGACATTGCGAGGCTCGCTGGCATGATGCCGCCCTATGGGCGGCTCGCGCGGCTCTCTGCGTGGCACAAGATCGGACGCCTGTCGAAAGCGCGCAAGCCGGGCCCGGACGAGGGCCGCTGAGGCCTCTCCGGGTCGGACCGCGATCCGGTCTTTTATCGCCCGATCCGCATTTCCTCTCGCGCACCACGGCAGGATGCCTATACTCCCCTCACGGATGCAACGAGCATCATTCACGGGGAGGAGAGACCGTGTCGCAACCCATCGCCTTTCTGCCGCCGCGTGCCGCAGTCTTGTCGCAGCGGGCGCGGATCATCGCCGATCTCGCCGCTCTTCTGCCGGATGGCGGGCTGGTGCACGAAGCACGCGAACTGGTGCCGTTCGAGACGGATGCCTATGTCGCCTATCGCCAGCTGCCGCTCGCCGTCGCCCTGCCCCGCACGACGCAGGAAGTGTCCGCCGTGCTCGCCTATTGCAACAGCCACGGCATTCCCGTGGTGCCGCGCGGCGCGGGCACCTCGCTCTGCGGCGGAGCCATTCCACAACCGGATGCCGTGGTGCTTGGTCTGTCCCGCATGTCCGCCATCCTCGACGTCGATCTCGACAACCGGGTCGCGCGGGTGCAGGCGGGGGTCACCAACCTGTCGATTTCCGAGACCGTCGGGCCGGAGGGCTTCTTCTATGCGCCGGACCCGAGTTCCCAGCTTGCCTGCACCATCGGCGGCAATATCGGCATGAACTCGGGCGGCGCGCATTGCCTCAAATATGGCGTCACCACCAACAACCTGCTCGGCGTGACCATGGTGCTGATGGACGGGACCGTCATTACGCTCGGCGGCGCCCATCTCGATGCCGCGGGCTACGACCTGCTTGGGCTCGTCTGCGGCTCGGAGGGGCAGCTCGGCATCGTCACCGAGGCGACTGTGCGGATTCTGGCGAAGGCCGAGGGCGCCCGGCCGGTGCTCTTCGGCTTTGCCACATCGCAGGAGGCCGGCGCCTGCGTCGCCGAGATTATCGGCGCCGGCATCATTCCGGTCGCGATCGAGTTCATGGACCGCCAGGCGATCGAGATCTGCGAGGCCTTTGCCAAGGCGGGCTATCCGCTCCATGTCGGCGCGCTGCTCATCATCGAGGTCGAGGGTTCGGAAGCGGAGATGGAGGCGATGCTGGCCGCGATCGTCACCATCGCCCGCCGCCACAGCGTTATGACGGTGCGCGAAAGCCAGTCGGCAACCGAGGCCGCGCTGATCTGGAAGGGCCGCAAGTCGGCGTTCGGCGCGACCGGGCGCATCGCCGACTATATCTGCATGGACGGCACGGTGCCGCTCGGCAAGCTGTCGCACGTGCTGCAGCGGACGGAGGAAATCTGCACGGGGCTCGGCCTGCGCGTCGCCAATGTCTTCCATGCCGGCGACGGCAATATGCATCCGCTCATCCTCTTCAACGCCAACGACCCGGCGGAAGCCGCCAAGGCGGAAGAGGCGGGCAACGAAATCCTCAAGGTCTGCGTGGAGGCAGGCGGCTGCCTGACCGGCGAACACGGCGTCGGCATCGAGAAGCGCGACCTGATGCGCTTCCAGTTCTCGGATGCCGATCTCGCCCAGCAGATGGCCGTGCGCTACGCCTTCGACGCGGACTGGCTGTTGAACCCGTCCAAGGTCTTCCCGCTGGAAGGACGGCCCGCAGCATGAGCGATGTCCATCGTCCGCAAACCGAGGCGGAAGCCTGCGAGGTGATCCGCCATGCGGCCGGCACGGGCACGGGCCTCTCCCTCCTCGGCGGCAACACGCGCGCGGGCCTCGGCAATCGCGTGCAAGCGCGGGCCGTGCTCTGTTCCACCGGCCTTGCCGGCATTGTCGATTACGACCCCGGCGAGATGGTGATGACGGCTCGGGCCGGAACGCCGCTATCCGACCTAGAGGCAGCTCTTGCCGCCAACAACCAGATGCTCGCCTTCGAGCCGATCGACCATCGCGGCCTTCTGAACACGCAGGGCGCGCCGACCATCGGCGGCGTCTTCCTCTCCAACGCCTCGGGCCCGCGCCGCCTGTCGGCCGGGGCGGCGCGCGACAGCCTGCTCGGACTGCGTTTCATCAATGGACGCGGCGAGGCGATCCGTGCCGGCGGGCGCGTGATGAAGAACGTGACGGGCCTCGATCTCGTCAAGCTCCTGGCAGGATCGCACGGCACGCTCGGCTTCGTCACCGAGGTGACCTTCCGTGTGCTGCCGCGACCGGAAACGGAAGCGACGATCCTCTTACCGGGCCTCGACGACGCGACGGCCAGCCAGGCGATGGCGGCAGCGGTGGCGCAGGCAAGCGACGTTTCCGCTGCGGCCCACATTCCGCAGGCCTTGGCGCAGCCGTTCTCCGATGTCCTTGGCCGGAAGACAGCTTGGACGGCTCTGCGCCTCGAAGGCCTATCGGCATCGGTTGCCGTGCGCGTCACCGCGCTCGCAGCGAGGCTGTCGGCTTTCGCATCCGTCGAGACGCTCGATGCCTTGGCCAGCAACACCTTATGGCGCGCCATTCGCGACGTGACGCCGTTGCAGGTGCGACAGGATCTGCCGCTGTGGCGGGTATCCGTCGCGCCGACCGCCGGCCACAGGCTGGTGGCAGCACTCCGGCAGCAAGCCGACATCGCCGCGCTCTACGACTGGCAGGGCGGTCTCGTCTGGCTGCAGATGAGCGGGCAGCCGCAGGCAGACGTCGTGCGCCGGACGATCGCGGCCGTCGGTGGCGGACACGCAACGCTGATCCGCGCATCCGAGGATCAGCGATCCGGCGTTTCCGCATTCGAGCCGCAGCCGGAGCCGATCGCGGCCCTCTCCGCGCGCATCAAGGCCAAGCTCGATCCGGCCGGCATCTTCTCGCCGGGGAGGATGGCGACCGTTCTTGGCGCGAAAGCCGGGCCGATCGGAATGACGGGATAGCCAGAGATGCAAACCTCCTTCACACCCCAACAGCTGGCCGACCCGCATGTGGCGGAATCCGAAAAGATCCTGCGGCGCTGCGTCCATTGCGGCTTCTGCACCGCCACCTGCCCGACCTATGTCACGCTCGGCAACGAGCTCGACAGTCCGCGCGGTCGCATCTATCTCATCAAGGACATGCTCGAGAACGACCGGCCTGCGGATCGCGAGGTCGTGACGCATATCGATCGCTGCCTCTCCTGCCTCGCCTGCACGACGACCTGTCCATCCGGCGTGGACTACATGCACCTGATCGACCACGCCCGTGTGCATATCGAGCAAACGTATAAACGCCCGCTCGGAGACCGGATGATCCGCGGCCTGCTGGCGGCCGTTCTCCCCTATCCCGCCCGGTTTCGCGCAGCGCTCGCACTGGCGCGGGTGGCCCGACCCTTCGCTCCGCTCCTGCGGCGGGTAAAACCTCTGGCGCCGCTTGCGGCCATGCTCGATCTGGCGCCGCGCCGCGCGGCAAAGTGCAGGCCGGCGCCTGCACCAGGCGATCATCCGGCAGCCCATGGCCGCGTGATCCTGCTGGAAGGCTGTGCCCAGCCCGCGCTCGACCCCGGCATCAATGCCGCCACGGTCCGGCTGCTGACCCGGCGCGGCGTCGCCATCGCGACGCCCAAGGGCGAAGGCTGCTGCGGTGCGCTGGTGCATCACATGGGCCGCGAGCCACAAGCGCTCGATTTCGCCCGCCGCAATATCGATGCCTGGACGCGGGAGATCGAGGCGGGCGGGCTTGACGCCATCCTCATCACCGCGTCGGGCTGCGGCACGACCATCAAGGATTACGGCCACATGCTGCGCCTCGATCCGCTCTATGCGGCGAAGGCGGCACGGGTGTCGGCACTTGCCAGGGACATCACCGAATATCTCTCGACGCTCGATCTCGAACCCCTGCCGAAACACGATCTCGTCGTCGCCTATCATTCCGCCTGCTCGCTGCAGCACGGTCAGAAGATCACGGCCCTGCCAAAACTCCTTCTGAAGACGGCCGGATTTACCGTTCGCGATCCGGTGGAAGGTCATCTCTGCTGCGGCTCGGCCGGAACCTACAACATCCTCCAGCCGGAGATATCGGCGACGCTGAAGCGGCGAAAGGTCAAAAACCTCGAAGCCACGAAACCCGATGTGATCGCGGCCGGAAACATCGGTTGCCTGACACAGATCGGCTCGGGAACGGCGGTCCCGATCGTCCATACGGTCGAGCTTCTCGATTGGGCCTATGGCGGGCCAAGACCTGCCAAACTGGGCGGCTGATCCGGCCAGCGACGCGCCGGACGTCGGGTTTCCCGACCTTGTCACCGCGGGTGTGGCGCGATAGGGGAGGCTCACCTCGAACAGGCGAAAACGATGACGGATGCAAACCCGGGAACGGCCGCAGGCGGCTCCATTCACTGGAAGCGAAACCTTGCGGTCTCGCTTGTCGGCTCGTTCACCACCATCATCGCGATGACGCTGCTGCTTCCGTTCCTGCCGCTCTATGTCGAGGAGCTCGGCGTGACCGATCACGCGGCCATCGTGCAATGGTCGGGGATCGCCTATGGCGCCACCTTCTTTGCGGCCGCGCTCGTCGCGCCCCTCTGGGGACGTCTCGGCGATATCTACGGGCGCAAGCTGATGCTGGTGCGGGCAAGCCTCGGCATGACGGTCGCCATCGGGCTGATGGGCGTTGCCGAAAACGTCTGGCAGCTTGTCGCCTTGCGGCTGTTCGTCGGTCTTGCCGGTGGCTATTCCTCGGGTTCCATGGTGCTCGTGGCGACGCAGACGCCGCGTGATCGCTCGGCCTGGGCGCTCGGCATGCTGTCGTCCGGCATCATGGCCGGCAACCTCGTGGGACCGCTGATCGGAGGGGTGCTGCCGCCGCTGACCGGCATCCGCAACACCTTCCTCGCCGCAGGCGGGCTGATCTTTCTCGCCTTCCTCGCAACGACCTTTCTCATCAAGGAGGAATCCGTTCCCGGCCGCAGGCAGGCGGCCAAGGCGGGTGGCGGCTGGGCCGCCATACCGGACAAGGCGCCCGTCATCGCCATGCTCGCGACAGGCATGCTGCTGATGCTCGCCAATATGTCGATCGAGCCGATCATCACGGTCTATGTGGCGCAACTGGTCCAGAGGCCGGAAACGGTGACGATGTGGGCCGGGCTGGTCATGTCGACGGCCGCCCTCGGCAGCATCCTGTCCGCCTCCCGTCTGGGGCGGCTCGCAGACCGCATCGGCCATTGGCCGGTCATCGCCGGTGCCCTTGTTGCCGCCGGTGTTCTGCTGGTGCCGCAGGCCTTCGTCACCAGCGTCTGGCAGTTGATCCTGCTGCGCTTCCTGATGGGTGTGGCGCTCGGCGGCCTCCTCCCCTGCATTGCGGCGGTCATCCGGCACGCCGTGCCGGATCGGTCTGCCGGAACCGCACTCGGTCTCTCCGTTTCCTCGCAATATGTCGGCCAGGTCGCGGGACCGTTGTTGGGCGGTTTCATCGGCGGCCATATCGGCATGCCCGTCGTCTTCATCGGCACCAGCATCCTGCTTCTGGCCGGTGCCGCACTGGTCTGGTCGGCAAAGCCGCCCCTTATGAGACAGGCAAGGCCGAAGCTTTAGCGCCCGTCGGGGTCGTCTCCGAACCGGACGATCTGTTCTGCATCAGGGATGACAGACACAGACCCGGCTGACCATCTTCCAGTCGCCCTCGATGCGGCGCACCGGACCCGTGACCTCGATTTCGCCACGCAGATGAATGGCCGCGCTCGAGGAACCGACCATCAGTTCGAAAGTGCCCGGCTCGACGATGCGAACGCCCTCGGGCCCCGTGAAAGACAGCATATCCGTTGGCACGCGGAAGGTGACGCACGCGCTTTCGCCCGGTTCCAGATGCACGCGCCTGAACGCCTTCAACTCCTTGATCGGGCGGACGACGGAACTCTGGAGGTCCCGGACGTAAAGCTGCGGCACCTCGAACCCGGCTCTATCGCCCGTATTGCGCAGCGTGAAGGAGAGCCCGACGCTGCCGTTCTCGCTCTGGACGGTCGAGCGGTCCAGCGCCATGTCCTCGTAGGCGAAACTCGTGTAGGAGAGCCCGTGGCCGAAGGGGTAGCGGCTGCCGAAATGGCGCGCGACAGGCGTGCCTGCGCTCTTGAACTTGTGGTTATAGAAATAGGGTGCGGCGCCGCCGCTGCGCGGCACGGAAACGGTCAGGCGGCCGGACGGTTCGACGGCGCCGGTGAGCACGTCGCACAAAGCGGGACCGCCCTCCTGGCCACCGAAGAAGGCCATCACCTGAGCCGCCACGCGATCCTCGAGCCCACCGAGATTGTAGGGCCGGCCGGAGGTGATGACGACGACGACGGGTGTCCCCGTCTCCACCACAGCGTGCAGCAAGGCCTGCTGGACACCGGGCAGTGCCAGGGTGTCGGTGTCCGAGCCCTCGCCCACCGTGCCGGTCTGGAAGATGCCCGAGAGATCTCCGACGCAGACGATCGCCACATCGGCCTGTCGGGCAGCCGCGACGGCGGCAGGAATGAGAGCGAGGCTGGTCGAGATCGGAGAGGTCTGCGAAAGCGTCGTCATGTCGGGAACATCGCCCGGAAACACCGGCGCGCCGGATTGACGGGACTCCAGAATGTGGCAGCCCTTGGCGTAGCGAATGCTCTCCTTGCCGAACCGCGCCTCGAAGGCTGCGCGCGGCGTGACCACGGCCGAAGCGGAATCCGCGATATCGCTGACGATCAGGTGGACAGGGAAGGAATAATCTCCGAGCAGCGCCAGCGGATCGTCCGCCGTCGGGCCGATCAGGGCGATGGTTCGTCCTTCCGCCAGCGGAAGAACACCGTCGTTCGAGAGGATGGTGATCGACTGGTCGGCCACGCGGCGCGCGACGTCGATCGCCTCCGGGGTCTGCAATGCGATCCCGCCCTCGTCCGTGTAGGGGTTCTCAAAAAGGCCGAGGCGCATCTTTTCGGTGAGGATCCGTCGCACGATCGCGTCGATCGTGTCGATGCCGATCAGGCCCCGGTCCAGAGCCTGCTTCAGATGACGGGCGCAGTCGTCGCCCGGGAGCTCGACGTCGAGCCCCGCATTGAAGGCAAGGGCGGCCGCTTCCGCCGGATCGGCCGCGACGCCGTGATGCTTGTAGAGCAGGCTGATGCCGATGTAGTCCGCAACGACGAGACCGTCGAAACCCCAGTCCGACCGCAGGACCTTCGTCAGCAGATGATGGGAGGAATGGCACGGCTCGCCGTCGATATCGTGATACGCGGGCATGACCGATCCGGCATCCGCAAGCCGCACGGCCATTTCGAAGGGGAGCAGGAAGGTATCGTTCAGTTCCCGCCAGCCGAGATTGACCGGCGCATGGTTTCGCGCGCCCTCCGAAAGCGAGTGACCGGCATAATGCTTGAGCGTCGCCAGGAAGTCGCGGTCGCTGCCCTGCAGGCCGCGGACATAGCTGGTGGCCATCAGGCCGACGAGATAGGGATCCTCGCCGAACGTCTCTTCCGTGCGACCCCAGCGGGCGTCGCGTGCCACGTCGAGAACCGGGGCAAGCCCCTGGCGACAGCCGATCGAGCGTGCCTCCTGGCCGATGACCTTACCGACCTCCTCGATCAAGGCGGGATCGAAGGTTGCGCCGAAGGCAAGCGAGGAGGGGAACAGCGTACCGCCTTGCGCCATGATGCCGGACAGACATTCCTCGTGAGAGATCACGGGGATGCCAAGCCGCGTTTCCTCGACGAGGAATTTCTGGAGGCTGTTGAGAGCCCGGACGCCGGCAGCCGGCGCGACCGGACGGCTGCCGAGGGGCCGGGTGATCTGCCCGAGACCGAAAGAGAGCTTTTCCTTCAGTCGGTCCGCATCGGCAGCACCCGTAAATTCGTCCGCGCGCACCGCGTGCTTTCCATCTTCCGACAGAAGAAGCCAGAAGGCATGCATCTGTGCGATCTTTTCCTCGATGCTCATTCGGCCGAGAAGATCGACAACACGGTTTTCAATGGATTGGGCAGAACTCTTATACAATGCGGTCATCGTTACAGGTCCGAAGCTGGAAATGGCGGGAAGGCATTACGTGTACAAGCGTTAGCGAAAACACACGTTAAGGTCAAGCTACCATGGTAGTGTAGCACCACGGAAACAACGACTTGGCAGCCTTAGAGAGCGTGTACCGCAGCAAGCAATTAACCCTAGATTAAGGGAATTTTCCCGGCTCGCTGAGGCAGGCCGTTCCATAGCGAGCCAAAAAAACAGCTAAAACGACAACCATCGCAGCGTCAGCTTTACGAGCTTCGCATAATTCGTGTGGTTTCCTCCGCGAATTTTTTTTCAGAGACAGAGTCAACACGCCAATGTCTTTTCTGCAGTTGCCCTCACGAAGGCCGCCTTATGCAAGCCATGAACCGCCGAGCCGCCGGCTTCGCGGGTGCCCTTGTTAAATGATCATCGTCATATTAAAACTTCCTCACAGATGACGGGAGAGAGCGAAGCCGCGGTTCCGGTCACAGCGGTCGTGGCACCGATGTCGATGCGATGAGGACCCAATTCTCGAAAAGATGCCGTTTACCATCGTCCGCGCCCGCTTCGTAACCGCTCACCGTGATGCGCCTCGCACCTTAGAACCCTCTCGACAGACAGGAAAAAGCATGGACGTCCTCAGGAACAATCAGGCGGGCCTTTCGGGTCTCGCTCAGTTGCAGGCCTTGCTGGCAACGAATACGCCGCCGCCGATCAACGAGACGATGAAGTTCGTGCTGACCGAAATCGAGGAAGGTCGAGTCGTCTTCGAAGGAAGCCCGGATCGCAGCGTCTACAATCCGATCGGTTCGGTGCATGGCGGTTATGCCGCAACGCTGCTTGACAGCGCCTGCGGCTGCGCCGTCCATTCCAAGCTATCCGCCGACCAGGGCTACACGACGCTCGAACTCAAGATCGCCTATCACCGCCCGCTGACCGAAGCGAGCGGCCCGGTTCGTGCCGAAGGTCGCATTCTGTCGATCGGGCGGCGCGCGGCGTTTGCCGAGGCGACGCTGACCGATCGCGACGGGCGGCTCTGCGCCAGCGCGACATCGACCCTCCTCGTCTTTCCGCTCGAGCGTCCACCCTCGGCCGTCTGACGACGACGCGGCCCTCACCCCTTCAGCGCCGCTGCGGGCGACTGGCGATAAGCGAGCACGGCCGGGACGATGGCAAGCACCGCTGCGAACGCCGTGACCGAGGCCGCAAAGACGATATCCTGCCGGTCGAACGCCACGGGCATGGTGAAGCCGTTGTGGCGCGAGACGATGCCGCCGATGATTTCGGAAACGAGGTAGCCGAGGCCGAAGCCGAGAAGAATGCCGGCCAGGCTGATTGCGAAAAGCTGCAGCCAGACGATTCGAAACACGACCGTGCGCGGCGCGCCGAAAGCGCGCAGAGCGCCGATCTGGCGCCGACGCTGCCCGACATGCATGATCGTGACCAGCAGGAGGGCTGCGGCGATCAGGATCTGCGTGCCCACCGCAACCGCCAGCAGCAGGACCTTGGCATCTCCGAGCGTCGCATAGAGCCGCGTCAGGACTTCGCCGGGGAAGACGGCAAGCGTCGTGTCGCGGCGATAATCCTGGCGAAGCTTGTAGGCGTCCGCAATCGTCTTCGGCTTGACCAGCACGGCCGGGAGGCCGGCGGCGTGTTCCGCCCAATCCTCATCGACCGCGGCCGTCGCGTCCGCGCCGTGCTCCCGACCGCCCTCGGCGTGAGCAGGCTCCGAATGATCCGTCTCCGTATGGCCCATCCCATGCAGCTCCCACACGGCCTGGATGGGCACGAGGATCGCCCGGTCCCACGGCGTGCCGGTCGGCTTCATCCGGCCGACGACGGCATAGGCAAGGCCGGTATGGGTATGGCCACCCTCTTCCGCCGTGCCATGCATCGGCTTGATCACGGCACCCAGGGTGAGATCGACCGCCGAGCCGATGACGGCGTCACCCTCCTGCCGGAAGCTTGCGCCCTCCTGCAACTGCGGTGAAAGATGCGCCACGAGCGCCGTCGAGGTGCCGACCAGTGGGTAGCCCGAAAAGCTGTCTCCAAAGCCGATCGGCACTGCAAACGCCACGCGCGGATCGGCTGCGAGCCGCTGCAGCACGGCGCCGTCCATCAGCGGCAGCGGCGCTGCCTGAAGGAACACCGAAGAGAGAACCAGCTGCGTCTCGCTCCCCGCGGCGCCGATCACCAGGTCGAACGCGTTTGCCGCCCGTGCGCTGCCGAGCCGCAGCGCCCGCTCCTGCAGCGTCACCGAGACGGCGAGCGCCACCGCAAAGGCGACCAGCAGCAGAATGGCGACGGTTCCAGCCTTGTGCCGGCGGATGTCCGCAAGGATGAAGCCGATCATGGCGTTACCGCCCGGCTGTCCTGCGCGATCTGCCCGCTTTCGAGGGTGATCCGGCGCGGCAGGCGCGCGATCAGGCCGGGATCGTGCGAGACCACGATCAACGTCGCCCCGGCTGCACCGGCCAGGCCGATCAGAAGGTCGGCGATGACCTGTCCGCTCTCTCGATCAAGGCTTGCCGTGGGCTCGTCGGCAATGACCACGCCCGGCCCGCGAACCAGCGCGCGCGCAATGGCGACGCGCTGCATTTCGCCGCGCGACATCGTCTCCACCACCTGCCCGGGCCGATCGAGGCCCATTTCGGCGAGGAGATCGCGTGCCCTCCGCTTCACCGCGGCGGACGCCTGCGCGGCAAGGCGCGCCGGCAACAGCACGTTATCGAGTGCCGACAGGCCGGGGAAGAGATGGAAATCCTGCATGACGAGACCGACATGCTCCCCGCGCCAACGATCACGCCGATGCTCAGCAAGCCGCACGAGGTCGGTCCCGCTCCACTCCACCTGTCCCGTGCGGACAGGCTCCAGACCCGAGATGAGATTGACGAAGGTGCTCTTGCCGGAGCCCGAGGCGCCCGTCACCGCGATACTCTCCCCCGCATCGACCTGCAGACGCGGGACGGAGAGGACCGGTGCGGCAAGCCCGGAGTAGGATACGGTAATGTCCTTGAGCGTCAGAGACAGCATCGTTCACACCGACCAGTAGTGGGCGTCGCGCAGGCGCAGGCGACTGACGAAGCCGGTCTCGGGATCCGTCCACGTGCCGACGTCCAGCGTGCCGGAAACCGAGATCCGCGTGCCCGGCTGAACGAAGGTCTGTGCCGCGTCGAGATAGACGACGACGATATTGTCCGGCCAGTCGGAGTCCGACGAGCAGAAGGGGCAGATCGACATGGGGATTTCGGTGAGGACGAAGAAGGCCGCTTCGGCCTTGAGCGGCGGCGCCATGAAGCCGCTCATCGTCACGCCCTTGCCGTTCAACGCCTTCACCGTGTCGGAAAAGGTCAGGCCGAGAACGCCGACGCTGCCATAGAGATCGTCAAAGCCGATCTCGGTATCCGCAGCAGTGGCCGGCGACAGCGCAGCCATGGCCGGCAGAGATGCGAGCAAGCCGAGGAATGTGCGGCGTCGCAGAGCGTCAATGTTTGTCATAGCGTATCCTCGATCGGACGCCGTGGACTGTGCCATCCCCATTCGAAGCGACATTGCTTCAATGCGGGATGCTGCGGCACAAGCCATGAATCGCAGCACTTCCGGCGTGCCATGCGCGCCGGAAGTGCCTTATCGTGCGAGATCGATGCTTACTTCGCGCCGATCTTCTCCGGCGAGCCGAGAGCGAGGCTGTCGGCCAGCACGCGGTAGATGTCGCTTTCTTCCATGTAGCCCTTGAACGCTTCCGAACCGGGACCGGTTGCCTGCAGCACGACGTCATCGACCGCGTGGACCGCGCTGTCGGACGTCTTCGGCAGGTTGCCTTCGCGCAGCACGGCGCCGGGAACGTCCTTATAGGCCGGGTTGGCGACGTATTCCTTCTTCTCGTTCTGGATGGCCGGCTCGAAGGGGCCGTCGAGCTTCGGGCGGAACGTCTCGTAGTAGTCCGGGAAGTTGCTGGAGAAGACGGCCAGGCGGCGCGTCGGATCGACCTTGTCGGGATAGCCGTCGCCGTCCTTGTCCTCATAGTTCGGGAAGCCGGCATCGGCGTAGACGCCGACCTTCTGGCGCATCTCGGTGCCCGGCTTCTCGTCGTCGATGGTGCCGATGACCGAAACGCCGTGCGTGTGGTCGCCGGTGACGACGATCAGCGTATCCGGGTTCTTGGCAGCAAACTCCCGCGCGACGCCGACGGCCTTGTCGAACTCGATCGTTTCATACAGCGCCCGGTCCCAGTCCATCGGATGGGACATCTTGTCGATCGAGGCGCCCTCGACCATCAGGAAGAAGCCGTCCTGGTTCTTGGACAGCTGCGTCAGCGCGGCGTTGGTCATGTCGACCAGGCCGGGCTGGTTCGGGAACTTGGAAACCGTCCCCTTCTTCAGAATGTTGCGATCGAGGACCGTGTCCATATTGCCGGTGTTGAACAGGCCGAGCAGCTTGGCGGCGTTGGTGCCGGACGAGGCTTCGAGCTCGGTCTTGTCGGTTGCCAGCGCATAGCCGGCATCCTTGAACAGCTGGATATAGTCCTTGTCGTCCTTGCGCTTGGAGCCCGGCGTCGCCTGCGGCAGGAAATAGGCGGAGCCGCCGCCGAGGATGACGTCCGGCTGCACGGTGTAGAACATGCCGACGATATCGGCCTTGTCGGCGCGCTTGCGGGTGTGAGAAACGACGGCGGCGGGCGTCGCGTCCTCGATCTCGGCGGTGGAGACGACGCCGATCGCCTTCTTCGTGGTGCGGCGCAGAGCTTCGGCGATGGTTTCGACCTTGGGGTCGTCGAGGCTCGCCGGCGTACGGTCGGCATAGACGCCCAGCGCGTTGACGGCCGTCTTGTGGCCGGTCATGTAGGCCGACATCGTGTTGGCGCTGTCGGTCGCGATTGCGTCGGTTGCCGATGTGCCGACGAAGGCCATGTGATCGAGATCGTCCATGGCGAGACGGCCATTGGCCTTTCCTTCGGTCATGCCCTTGGACATGATGCGGGCGCCGGTGCGGTGCGCGACGGACAGGCCGTCGCCGAGCAGGAAGATCACATTCTTCGCCTTCGGCTGCGCGGTGGTCTCGTAGACCTCCCAGGTCACCGATTTCGTCTCGCCACCGGCGGTCACGTCGACCTTGTAGCTGCCGGCCTTGAGGATCCGCGCGCCGCGCAGGATCAGGGCGGACCCGAGAACCTTGTCGTCCTTGCCCTTTTCCTCGGCGACGAATTCCGCGGCCGAGCCGAGCGTTGCGGTGTAATCCTCACCGTTGACGGTGACCTTCACATCCTCCGCCTTCACCACGGCGGGCAGCTCGATCTTGAAGTCGAACGGCGATCCGGCGAGAATCGTCGCACGGGACAGCGGGTAGACGGTCGTGGCCTGGGCCGTGCCGGCAAGGATGGTGGTCGCGACAAGCGCTGCAAGAAGGGTCCGCATGAAAACCTCGTTCGGGTGGAGAGGAGACTGAATGCGGCAGCCATAACCGCCCTGTGTGACGGTTGGATGATGGTCGTCACGCCGGTTGCAGAAAGAGGACGGTTCGTTGCTCGGTTCGGGGTGCCGCAGACGGGCTCGCCGCTACGCTTCGTCCTCGTCCTCGTCGATCACGCCGGTTAGCCGCATGCCCTCGATCCAGGTTGCGCCGTCCTTGCGGATGACGCGCTTCGGGCGGCTTCCGCAGCGCTGCGAAACGGCGGCGGCCAGTGCTTCGGAGTGCGTAACGATCCAGATCTGGCTGGCCGCCGCAGCCCTCGCGATCATGTCGGCGAGCGGCGGCAGCATATCCGGATGCAGGCTCGCCTCCGGCTCGTTCAGCGCGATCAGCGGCGGCTGCCGGTAGGACATGAGCGCCGCGGCCAGAGCGAGAAAGCGGACCTGCCCGTCGGAGAGTTCGCGCGGCTGGAAGACGCGTTGGGGAAAATCAGGAAAGATCAGGCCGAACGCCGCGAATTCCCCGGGCTCCGGCACGTGCAGCCTCGCGCCGCCAAGGGCTGCGGCAATCGCCCGGTCGAGTTCGACCGTGTCGCCGCGGGTGTGGACGAGCGTCGCAAAGACCGCGGCCAGATTTCCGCCATCCTCATCGAGAAGTGGTGACGTGACGGCAAGACATGGTCGGCGCAGTGGCGCATCCCGGTCGGTGCGAAAGCCGTGGAAGAAGCGCCAGCCATCGACCAGCCGCCGGAACGCGCCGATCTCCGGATAATTTCCGGCATCGCCGAGCATGGCGATTGCGGTCTCCGAGGTCATCGCCGGCTGCGGATACTCCTCCATCCGCCCGCGTGCGCCGCGCACCATCACGCCCGGCCCGGTGCGCTTCATCATCGTGACCGGTCTTGCGCCGCCTTCGACCGACAGCACCTCTTCCTTGATCTGCGGCTCGAAAGCGAAGC
The DNA here is from genome assembly GCF_004342335.1 of Rhizobium sp. PP-F2F-G48. Taxonomy (NCBI): domain Bacteria; kingdom Pseudomonadati; phylum Pseudomonadota; class Alphaproteobacteria; order Hyphomicrobiales; family Rhizobiaceae; genus Rhizobium; species Rhizobium sp. PP-F2F-G48. The sequence continues at coordinate 126,589 of NZ_SLVH01000009.1, forward strand.
CGGCGGCGGCCTTCGGCGGCCTCAAGCCCGCCTCGACGCCGTAGCGGAACGTCACCGCCCGCTCCTCGTCCAGCACCTCGACATCGAGCTTGATGCGGAAGTTCTTCTCGATTCGTCTTGGGCCCGACCAGAGCGCGGAGGCCATCCCGCCTTCCGCCGCGATCTCGTAGGCGAGCGAGCCCGTCACGGCGGCCTGCACGAGTTGTAAAGCGCGATAGAGGTTGGACTTGCCGACGCCGTTTTCGCCGATGAACATGTTGACGCTTCCCAAATCCATGCGGATCGAGCGAAGCGAACGGTAGTTCCGGGCGGACATCGAGCGGAGCATCATGATCGTTGTCTACACCGGGTCCGATGCTTGATGAAAGCGCGTGGCGTGACCAAATCCCCAGGTTGCCGTCGCCGTTGCGAGGCTCGATCAGGCCCCTTCCCGCGCCGTCCCGGCAGCGTGCGGATCGCGGAGCAGCGCGATGACGGCGTCCTGCAACAGGACGCGATGGCGGCCGCGCATCGTGGCCTCGCCGAGATCGCGGCCGAAGATATGTCCGAAGGTATGGCGGTTGGAGATGCGGAAGAAGCAGAAGGACGAGATCAGCATATGCAGGTCGATGGGATCGACCTCGCGGCGGAACACGCCGGTTTCCTGTCCCCGCCGAAGGATCGCGGCGATGGTGTCGATGATCGACGTGTTGAGCCGGCCGAGGCTCGAGGACTGGCGCATGTGGCTGGCGCGATGGATGTTCTCGATCGTGACCAGACGGATGAAATCGGGATTGGCCTCGTCATAGTCGAAGGTAAAGCCGATCAGACGGCGCATGGCATCGACAGGGTCTCCATCCGCCAGACGCAGCTCCGCCTCCACCTTGCGGATGTCGGCATAGGCATGTTCGAGCACGGCGAGGTACAGGCCCTCTTTCGAGCTGAAGTGATAGTAGATCATCCGCTTGGAGGTGCGCGTGCGCTCCGCAATGGCATCGACGCGGGCCCCCGAAAGACCGTTGGCCGCAAACTCCTCGCGCGCGACAAGCAGAATGTCGTCACGGGTTTTCGTCGTGCGATCCCTCTGCTTCACTCGCCGTTGACCGGCGCGCAGACCACTTTCCGCATCCCCGGTCTCGTCAACACGGTCCGTGTCGGCAATATCCGTCGTCATTCTCCCCGATCCCCTCCCCTGGGCGTGGCCAACCGAACGCCTCGGCAGACCTATCCTGCACGTTATCCCCTGCCGCGTCATTCATCGAGTTGAAAGCCGGAAACTTTCGCATTGACTTAACGAACCAGTTCGTACACTTTTACATCATGAGACGCTGGCCGGGAAGTGGCCTGTGCGGTCTCGTCATCAGACGTCATGTTTGCCGGACGATCGAACGTCTTCCGGCCCAACAGAGCGACGGCTGGACATGACGACGGTGACAGAGGGTCTGGAGGGATCCGCATCGGCGATCGGGAGCAGACGATCCGGCAGGGAGTGTCGGGTCGCATGGGAGGACTTTCATGAAACGGATCGTCGATCTGTATTTTGCGCTACTGCGCGTCTCCATTGCCCTGCTCCTGGCAGCGATGGTCATTCTCGTTTTCACCAATGTCGTCCTGCGCTATGCGCTGAACAGCGGCCTGACGATTTCGGAAGAAATGTCGCGGCTGGCCTTCGTCTGGCTGGTCTTCCTGGGCGCGGCCGTCGCGCTGCGCGAGCATGCCCATATCGGCATCGACACCATGATCCGCGCCCTGCCACCGAAACTGGCGAAAGCGGCGGTGCTTCTCGGTTATCTCCTGATGCTGCTCGCCTGCGTCCTTCTTCTCCAGGGCGCCTGGGCGCAGTCGGTTCTGACCTGGAGCGCGGTCACGCCCGCGGCGGGCATCTCCATGGCCTGGTTCATGATCCCCGCCGTCGTCTTTTCGGTGACGGCCCTGCTGCATCTCGGGGCCGAGATGCTCGCAATTCTCACCGGCCGCCTCGATGTCGCAAATATCGTTCTCGTGCAGGAATCCGAGGATCTGCCGCCACCGACCGCCACGCCCGCACCGCCGCTTCCAGCGGCATCCGGCTTCGGTCGCTGAGGGGGAGACGACGATGGTCATCGCGGTTTTTCTCGGCTCGCTTCTCGGCACCATGGCATTGGGCATGCCGATCGCCTTCGCACTGATCCTTTCGGGGATCGCGCTCATGGTCCACATGGATCTTTTCGACGGGCAGATCGTCGCCCAGACGATCCTGCAGGGCGCCGACAGCTTCACGCTCATTGCCGTGCCTTTCTTCATGCTGGCCGGCGAGGTCATGAACCAGGGCGGCCTTTCCAAGCGCATCGTCAATCTCGCGATTGCGCTGGTCGGGCATAAGCGCGGCGGTCTGGGCTTCGTCTGCATCCTTGCAGCCTGCGTTCTCTCCAGCCTGTCCGGCTCGGCCGTGGCGGATGCGGCGGCGCTCGCCGCGCTCCTGATGCCGATGATGATCAAGTCCGGTCACGATCCGGCCCGTTCGGGCGGCCTCATCGCCTCCTCGGCCATCATCGGCCCGATCATCCCGCCCTCCATCGGCTTCATTCTCTACGGCGTCGTCGGCGGCGTCTCCATCACCAAGCTTTTCCTCGCGGGCATCGCGCCCGGCCTGATGATCGGCGCGGCGCTGTGCATCGCCTGGCTGGTGGTGATCCGCAAGGAGACCTTCGCCATGCCCCCGAAAGCCTCGTGGGCGGAGCGTCGGCATGCGCTGGTGTCGAGCCTCTGGGCGCTGATGCTGCCGGTCATCATCATCTTCGGACTGAAACTCGGCGTGTTCACGCCGACCGAAGCGGGCGTCGTCGCTGCCGTCTATTCGCTGTTCGTCGCCATGGTCGTCTATCGCGAGCTGACGCCCGGCATGCTGCTCGACGTCTTCATCTCAGCCGCAAAGACCACCGCCATCGTCATGTTCCTGGTGGCCGCCGCCTCGGTTTCCGCCTGGCTGATCACGATTGCCGACCTGCCGGGCGCGATGGTGGCGCTGCTGGAACCGCTGATGGGCAACCAGACGCTGCTGCTGATCGCCATCATGGTGCTGATCGTCGCGGTCGGCACCGCCATGGACATGACGCCGACCATCCTCATCCTGACGCCGGTGCTTTTGCCGGTCGTCAAGCAGGCCGGCATCGATCCCGTCTATTTCGGCGTGCTGTTCATCATCAACAATTCCATCGGCCTCATCACGCCGCCGGTCGGCACGGTGCTCAACGTCGTCTGCGGCGTCGGCAAGATCTCGATGGAAAAACTCATCAAGGGCGTCTGGCCGTTCATGATCGCGCAGCTGATCGTGCTCATCCTGCTCGTCCTGTTCCCCGTCCTCGTCACCGGCCCGGCGGCTTTCTTCGCCGGCCGCTGACCCCACGACCTGCCGCGCCGGCGTCCAAGGGAGGGCCCGGCGGGGAAACCATAAGCAACCAAGGCGTCGGGAGGCGCCGATACCCGGAGGAAACCCCATGAGACTGACCCAAACGATCGCCGCCCTGCTGGCGGCCGCATCCATCTTCGGCGCCGCCGGCGCCCATGCCGAGATCAGCGAACGGACCATCAAGTTCGCCGCCCAGAACTCCAAGGGCCACCCCCAGGTCATGGGCATGGAGCGCTTCGCGGAAATCGTGAAGGAAAAGAGCGGCGGCAAGATCGAGGTCAAGCTGTTCCCCGGCGGCACGCTCGGTGGCGACGTCCAGACGCTCGCCTCCGTACAGGGCGGAATCGTCGAGATGAGCGTCATGAATGCCGGCATTCTCTCCGGCACCATCAAGGAATTCGGCGTGGTCGACCTGCCGTTCCTGTTCGGCACGCCCGAGGAAGCCGACGCCGTCATGGACGGGCCGATCGGCACGGATCTGGCGAACCGTCTGCCGGCCCAGCGCCTCGTTGGCCTCGGTTTCTGGGAACTCGGCTTCCGCCACCTCACCAACAATCGCCATGCCGTCAACACCGTCGAGGATGTGAAGGGCCTGAAGATCCGCACCGTCCAGTCCGCGGTGCCGCTCGCCACCTTCAACACGCTCGGCGCCAATGCCATTCCGCTCCCCTATCCCGAGCTCTACAGCGCATTGGAAACGGGCACCGTCGATGGCCAGGAAAATCCGCTTGCCAACATCGTCAACGCCAAGTTCACCGAGGTTCAGAAGTATCTGACGCTGACGGGCCACCAGTACAATCCGCAGATCGTCATTATCTCCAAGGTGTTCTGGGACAAGCTCGATCCCGAGGAACAGGCGCTGCTGCAGGATGCCGCCACCCAGGCCCGCGACTATCAGCGCAAGGCCTCGCGCGATGCCAATGCCGGCTTCCTCGCAGAGATCAAGAAGAGCGGCATGGAGGTCGTCGAACCCAATGCCGAACAACTCGCCGGCTTTCGCAAGGCCGTCGAACCGGTGGTCGCCCAGTTCCGCGACACGATCGGTGCGGAAACCGTCGATGCCGTCTTCGCGCAGCTGAAGACCATTCGCGGCCAGTAACGCGATCAGCGGCAGGACGGGTCGATCCGTCCTGCCGCCCCATCCGCCCGATGAAGGACGTCAACATGCTCGAACGATCCACCCGCACGATCCAGGTCGGCCTCATCGGCAGCGGCATCCAGCTCTCACGCTCGCCCGCCCTTCACGAGGCGGAAGGCAGGGCAAACGGGCTGGCGCTTTCCTATGAGCTGATCGATCTCGACCTGCTCAGCGAAAAGGCGGGACACACGGTCGGCATCGAGGCGCTCGGCGACATCCTGCGTGACGCGGAGCGTCGCGGCTTTGCCGGCGTCAACGTCACGCATCCGGCAAAACAGGCCGTGATTCCGCATCTCGACAGCCTCTCTCCGGAGGCCGAGGCGCTCGGCGCCGTCAACACGGTCGTGCTTCGGGATGGCCGGCGGATCGGTCATAACACGGATTGTTCGGGATTTGCCGAGGGCTTTCGGCTCGCGCTGCCCCGGACCGACATTTCCGCCACGGTCCAGCTCGGCGCCGGCGGTGCCGGTGCGGCCGTTGCCCATGCCATGCTCCAGCTCGGCACGAAACACCTGACGATCTTCGACAACGATGCCGCCCGCGCCGAGGCGTTGACGCAAAGGCTCGCTCCCCTTTTCCCCCAGGCGCGCATCGCGCCCGGCGACGACCTTGAAGCCGCTATGTCCGGCGCGAACGGTCTCGTCCACGCGACGCCGACCGGCATGGCCGCGCATCCCGGCCTGCCATTGCCGGCCGACCTGCTGCGCCCTGAGCATTTCGTCGCAGAAATCGTCTACTTCCCGCTCGAAACCGCGCTTCTGCGGGTCGCGCGCGCCAAAGGCTGCGCCACGGTCGACGGCGGTGGCATGGCAGTGTTTCAGGCGGTCGGCGCCTTCCGCCTCTTTACGGGGATCGAGCCCGATGCACCGCGAATGCTCGCCCATTTCGCCGCGATGGGCACCAGCGGCACCTGAGGAGATCAAGACCATGACGCCGATCGCTGAACAGGGAACACGCCGATGAAAACCTCCATTGCCACCGTGTCCATCTCCGGCGATCTTTCGGAGAAACTCGCAGCCATCGCCGCTGCCGGCTTCGGCGCCGTCGAGATTTTTGAGAACGACTTCCTCGCCTTCAACCATGGTCCGCGCGATGTCGGCCGGATGGTTCGCGATGCCGGCCTGGAAATCTGCCTGTTCCAGCCGTTTCGCGATTTCGAGGGCCTGCCGGAGCCGCAGCGCAGCCGCGCTTTCGAGCGTGCGAAGCGCAAGTTCGAGACGATGAACGATCTCGGCACCGACCTTGTCCTGATCTGCTCCAACGTCTCGCCGCTCGCGCTCGGCGGCATCGATCGTGCGGCGGACGATCTGCGCGCGCTCGGCGACATCGCCCGCGAGCATGGCGTCCGCATCGGCTACGAGGCGCTGGCCTGGGGACGCTACATCAACGATCACCGCGATGCCTGGGAGATCGTGCGGCGCGCCGACCATGAACAGGTGGGGCTGATCCTCGACAGCTTCCACTCGCTCGCCCGCAGCATCGACAGCGCCTCGATCCGCTCCATCCCCAAGGACAAGATCTTCATCGTCCAGATGGCCGACGCGCCGAAGCTCGATCTCGATCTCCTGTCCTGGAGCCGGCATTACCGCAACATGCCCGGTCAGGGAGATCTTCCCGTCGCCGACTTCATGGCCGCGATCGAGGCGACGGGCTATGACGGCTACTACTCGCTCGAAATCTTCAACGACCAGTTCCGCGCCGGTTCGGCCCAGCAGACGGCGATCGATGGCCGACGCTCGCTGATCTACATGATGGACCGGTTGAAGGCCGAGGGCCGCGCGGTCAAGGGCCCGTCCGAACCGAGCCCCCTGCCGCCGCCGGCGCGCACCGCGGGCATCTCCTTCGTCGAGTTCGCCACCGACATGCAGTCCGCCGTGCCGCTGTCCACGTTGCTCGTCTCTCTCGGCTTCCGCCATGCCGGCCGTCATCGCTCGAAGGATGTCGATCTCTATACGCAGAACGATCTCCGGGTCGTGATCAACACGGAAACGGAAGGCATGGCGCATTCGGCCTATGTCGTCCACGGCACCAACGTTTCGGCGCTCGGCCTGCGCATGGCCGATGTGGAGCAGGGGATGGCGCGTGCCGCCGGTCTGCTGGCGACGGTCTACACGCCGCCTGCCGGGCCCGGCGAACTGGAACTGCCCGCCTTGTTTGGAATGGGCGGCAGCCTGCTCCATCTCGTTCCCGAGGACGCAGCGCTCGATCGGCAGTGGGAAACGGACTTCGCGCTCGAACCGGGCTGGAACCGGCATTCCGGCGCAGGGCTGGCCTCGGTCGATCACATCGCCCAGACGGTGCGTTACGAGGACATTCTCTCCTGGACCCTGTTCTACCGGTCCATCTTCGACCTCAAACCGCTTCCGCCCGTCGAAGTGCCCGATCCCGGCGGTCTCGTGCTGAGCCAGGTCCTCCAGAACGACGACGCCAGCCTGCGGATCGTCCTCAACGGCTCGCAGTCCATGCGCACGCTCTCGTCGCGCTTCGTGTCGCAATTCGTCGGCCCGGGCGTGCAGCATGTGGCCTTTGCGACGGCCGACATCTTCGCGACGGTCGAGGCCCTGCGCGCCAGCGGCGTCTCGCTGCTGCCGATTTCGGGCAATTATTATGACGATCTCGACGCCAAGTTCGACATCGCCCCGGAGACGCTCGCCGCGATGCGGGCGGGCGACATTCTCTACGACCGGGACGAGGACGGCGAGTATTTCCAGATCTATCTGGGAACACTCGAAGGCGGTTTCTTTTTCGAGATCGTCGAACGGCGCGGCTATCGCGGGCTCGGCGCTGCGAACGCCGCGATCCGGCTGACGACGCAGGCGCGCCAATCCCCTTTGCCCACCTCGGCCTTATAAGTGCCGCGAGCAGGCGCCTCGCCTCAGGCAAATGTCCGTTTCAGCACCGGCACCCGTCGAATGACGAGGACGTCGAGGGCGATCATCGCGACGATCAGCAGGCCCGAAAGCGGAAACAGCACGCCGAACACCAAGGCCATGCCCCACAACGCGCCGTAGACCCTGCGGCTCGTGGGATAGGGAGGCACGCCGAGGCGACCGGCCGGCCGCCGCTTGAGCCACATGACGACGGCGGCGACTGAGGAGAGGATGATCGCCAGACACGTCGCCAGCATCAGCAGCTGGTTCGGGAGCCCGAATTCCTGCCCCATATGGACGTTGATCCCGAATTCCGTGACCTTGGCGACAGGGCCGTAATCGGCATAGCCGATATCGACCAGCGGCTTGCCGCTATATTGATCGATATGGATCGTGCGCACCTGGGAGAGATCGTCGGGGTAAACCGCCGTCGTGAAAACCCCGGTCGCATCGCTCGGAAGCGTGACCTCGAAGCCCGGCGCCATCCCGCGCTCGCGGGCGATCTCGACGATCCTGTCGATGCCGAGAGGCGCGGCTTTCGCGGCGTCGCCCATCATTCCATCGCCCATCGCACTATCGCCCATCGTACCATCGCCCATGGAATGCTGCGACATCGGCATCGGCGAGGCCTCCATGGTCCATCCCACCGTCTGCATGGCATGCTGAGCATGCTCGCCCGATGTCGGCACGTTGTCCCAGAGCGCGGCGGGATAGCCGGTGCCGGTCGCCACCGTCAGTTCCGTCAGCTTGCCGCCCCAGAAAGACGACCAGGGCAGGCCAGAGAGCGCAAGAAAGGCAATGAAGCCGCCCGCGATCGCCCCGGTCACGGCATGCGTGTCACGCCAGAACACGCGACGCGACGGCGTGCCGCGCACGCTGAGGACGCCCCCCGTCTGCCGTCGCGGCCACCAGAGATAAAGGCCGGAGACCACGAGGATGATCGCAAATCCCGCCATCGCCTCGATCACCCGGTTGGCGTACGTGCCGAAATATTCAAGGCTGTGCAGCTTGCGCACCACCTCGTTGAACTCTTGCGTTTTCAGCATGGTCGCGAGAATGGCGCCGGAATAGGGATTGAGAAACACGTAGGCCGTACCCGCATCGGTGTCGAGCGTCACGCGCGCCGATGCCGTCGGGCCGACGGGCGGTCGATAGGCTTCGACACGCGCGGCCGGGAAGGCCGTTTGTGCGGTGGCGATGAGGGCACTCGGCACCTGCTGCGGCGTCGTCGCCTCGGCGACGATCGTGCGGGAGGCAAAGGCCGTGCGGTCAATCTCGTCTCGGAAAAGATAGAGCGAACCGGTGACGGCCAGCAGGATCATGAAGGGCACGGCGATCAGGCCGGCATAGAAATGCCAGCGCCAGATGGCGCGGTAGGTATCGACGGACAGCGTCGAAACGCCTGCCTGCCGGGTTGCGGTGAGATCTGTCATGGTCAATCCTGGATCGAGGGCGCAGACCGGCGCGGAAAGACGCGCGGGGCCGGCCGAAAAGGCGTCGGAGCGCAGGACATCGACGGCGCCTGAAAGCACGCAGCCGCGATATGCTGGGCATCAATGAAACGAGCACGATGGCCCGTCAGGTGCTTTTTCGGTTCAGGCCGGGGGCCCTTGCGCGTCGTATCGCCTGACCTCCGTCGAGGCGGATCGGATCACGGCGACGTCGGTGCTGCGGTCCACGGAGACGGAGAAGCGGATCGGCAGGCCGTGAACGTCGGCAGGCGCCAACATGGACTGCATCTGCACGCCGGCATGGCAAAGCTTGCTGCAGGGGCAATCCTGATGCTGATGCTGATGACGATCGGCCGGGCGGTGTGCGCCAAGCTCCGATGTGCAAATGACCGACAGGGGATCCGGCGCCGCCATCGCAGCACTCGACCATCCCGTCAGCAGCGTCTGGATCGCGAACGACAGGGCCAGCAGGACGCCGAGGAGTCCTCCCGATTGTCGGTCTGCGATGATCCGGCGCCAGAATGTCATGCCTCCCGAATGCCATACTTCCTCTCGCCTGTCATCGCGACATCTTGTACGCCCGTCCTTCTGCCAGGGAACGATGGGTCGCACGCGCACGCCACGGCGGCGGGACAAGCGCAACCGATCGCCTGAAGGTACTTGACACCACACACACCTGTAATGTTATTACATTCGTATGTTACGAGCGACTCTCCTGTCGCACCATCGTTTTTACATCCAGGGAAAACCCGGCTAGATGACCCGACAATCGCCGCCCCCGCGTTTCTTCGCCCCTGACGACGCGTTGCCTGCCGAAGCAAAAGGACGTTGCGTGCACGATTCGACCCTGTCAGCGAGTGGTCTTGGATGGTCGATCCGAACGATGCCGATCCTGCAGGATATCTCCCTCAGGCTTGCGCATGGCAACCGGCTGGCCATCGTCGGACCCAATGGTGCCGGCAAGACGACGCTGCTTCGGCTTCTCTCCGGCATGCTGCAGCCGACGACGGGCAGCATCTGCCTCGTCGGCCGGCCGCTGGAATCCATGACCCCGCAGGAGCGGGCACGGTTGACGGCCGTTGTCGGACAATCCGACCAGCCGGACCACCGCATCTGCGTTCGCGACTATGTCGAACTCGGCCGCATTCCTCACGCCATGCGGACGACACGTGACGAGGGGCGCCGGCTCGTGGAAGACGCACTCGCACGAACCGGTCTTGCCGCTCTCGCGACGCGCGCCATGGGGTCGCTTTCCGGCGGCGAGCGGCAGAGGGCACAGATCGCACGGGCGCTGGCACAGGCGCCCCGTATCCTGTTCCTCGACGAGCCGACCAATCATCTCGATCCGCTGGCACGCCGCACCTTGCTCGCGCTGGTCGCGGATCTCGACATGACCGTCGTCGCGGTCCTGCACGATCTGCATCTCGTTCCCGATTTCGCCACCCATGTGGTGGTGCTGAAGGATAGGCGTTCGGTCGCAAACGGGCCCGTTGCCGAAACGCTCACGAAAACCGTCGTCCGCGAGGTCTTCGGCATCGACCTCCTGCGCCTGCCGCACCCGCATGAAGACCGAGAACTCACGGTCTTCGACATCGCCGCCCCTCTCTGAACCCGGATTCTCCGCCATGAAACGCCTCCTCCTCGCTGCCGTCCTCTCGTTGACCGGCTCTGCGGCCTTTGCTTTTCCCGTCACGGTCGAAAGCTGCGGACAGACGCTGACTTTCGAAAAAGCGCCGGAGCGTGCCGTCGTGCACGACATCAACATGGCGAAGATGGCCTTCGCCCTCGGTCTTCAGCCGAAGATGGTCGGCGTCACCGGCATCAGCGGCTGGTACAAGCTGGACGATGCGTTTCGAACGGAGCAAGGCGCGATCCCGGAACTGGCACCGAAATATCCGCCGCTGGAAAATCTCGTTGCCGCCGAGCCCGACTTCTTCTTCGCCGGCTGGTATTACGGCATGAAGCCCGGCGGCGACGTGACGCCGGAGACGCTGGCGCCGCACGGCATCCAGACGCTCGTGCTCACCGAAAGCTGCGTGCACCTCGACAAGACCCGTCCCGCAGCGTCCATGGATCTGCTCTATGGCGACGTTGAAAAACTCGGCGTCATCTTCGACAGGAAGACGCAGGCCGACGCCCTGATCAAGGGATGGAAAGCGGCGCTTGCGGACATCGAGGCGAAGGTCGCCTCTGACGACGGCATGCGCGTCTTTCTCTACGACAGCGGCGAGGACAAGCCGTTCACCGCCGGCAAGTTCGCCATTCCCACAGCCATGATCAAGGCGGCCGGCGGCGTCAATATCATGGCCGACATGGAAACGAGCTGGGGCACCACGGATTGGGAAACGGTCGCCATGCGCAATCCGCAATTCCTCGTGCTGCTCGATTACCAGACCGACACCGGCTACCGAAAACTCCTCGATTTCCTCAAAGCCCATCCCGCGATGAAGGAAACGGATGCCGTAAAGAACGAACGCTTCGTGGCGCTGCGATACGAGGAACTGACGCCCGGACCGGAAAATATCGCGGCCATCGGCAAGATCGCCCGTGCGCTGCACCCCGAGGCTTTCTGACGGTGCGAGCCGCATTTCCGCTCGGCGTCCTCCTGGCGTCCCTCGGCGTCGCAGCCCTTGCCTGCATCTCCATCGCCTATGGCTCGACCATCATCCCGCTGCCGCAGGTTTTCGCTGCGCTCGCCCGCGCCGCGGGCATGACCCAGATGGACCCGGCCGGCGTGGTCGACCGGATCATCGTCGATCTCCGGCTGCCGCGCGCGATCCTTGCCATCGCCGTCGGGGCGGGGCTCGGCGTCATCGGCCTGCTACTGCAGACGGTGACGCGCAACGATCTCGCCGATCCGTTCCTGTTTGGCCTGTCGGCGGGGGCGGCCGCCGGTGCCGTCATCGTCATCACCCGGCTTGGAGACCGGCTCGGCGTGCTGACGCTGCCGATCGCGGCCTTCGTCGGTGGCATGTGCGCGACCGCGATCGTGTTGATGCTCATCCGACGTGCCCAGGGTTTCGGTCCCGAGCGGCTGATTCTCGCCGGTCTCGCGGTCTCGTTCCTGTTTACGGCGCTGACCAACTATCTGGTGTTTTCCGGCGATCAGCGCGCCGCGCACTCCGTGTTGTTCTGGACCATGGGCGGTCTCGGACTTGCCAGCTGGCAGAACATCGGCATCGGGATACTGGGCTCGTCGGTTGCGATCGGCTACGCGATGGCGCGTCACCGGCAGCTCGACGCTCTGCTCGGCGGCGAGCAGACGGCGGAAAGTCTGGGGATTTCCGTGCGACGGCTGCGGCGGGAGACGTTTCTGGCAGCAAGCTTCGCCACCGCTCTCCTCGTCTCGATCACCGGCGTCATCGGTTTTATCGGCCTGATGATCCCGCATGTCGCACGCACACTGGTCGGCCCGCTGCACAAGCGCCTGACGATCCTCTGCGCTTTTTTCGGTGCAGCCCTGCTGCTCGGCAGCGATCTCATCGCCCGCACGCTCCTGCCGCCGCAGGAACTGCCCGTCGGCATCGTCACGAGCTCGATCGGCGCCGCCTTCGTCGTGATCGTGCTCCTGCAGAAAGGCCGGGCGGCCTGAGTTTCCAGGCCGCACCGACGTCGCAAGGGAAGCTTCAGCTTCTCGGCTTCAGGTTTTCCGGATCGTAGAGCGGCTTGTAGCCGACGGCGACGATCTCGACCGGGAAGCTCTCGTTGAAATATTCGACGTTGAGCGTCCGGCCGACCTCGCAATAGGCGTGCGGGATATAGGCGAGCGCGATATTCTTGCCGATCGTCGGGCCATAGGCGATCGAGGTCGTGTAGGAGCGGCGGCCGAGGTCATCGACCAGCACGGCGCCCGTTTCCGGATCGATGACCGGCAGCGATCCGACGGGATAGCGCTTGACGCCGCTCGCATCCGTGTTCTCCGTCATCACCAGCGTGCAGAGCATGGCCGGCTGGTGCGCGCGCGCCTTGTATTCGAGGTGCTTGGCCTTGCCGCGGAAATCCGCCTCCTTGACCTTCGGTCGGGCCAGATCCGCCTCGATCAGATTGTACTGGGTCAGGAGGTCGCCATTCTGCAGGCGCAGGCTCTTTTCCATGCGGCGGGAGTTCGCATACGTTTCCACGCCGAAGGCCATGACGCCGGTCGCGCGCAACGCATCCCAGACGGCCAGGCCGTCCGCGTAGTTCATATGCAGTTCCCAGCCCTGCTCGCCGACATAGGAAATACGGAAGGCGGTCACGGTCACGCCCGCGATCTCGATGGGCTTGATCGCCGCGAAGGCGAAGTTCTCAGCGTCGAGCGCTGCCGGATCGGCCACGACCTTCTTCAGCGTCTCGCGCGCGTTCGGCCCCCAGATGCCGATGGTCGTGAACTTCTCCGAGACGTCGGTAATCACGACGTCGAGGCCGCGATCCTCCGCCACCCGCTTCATGTAGTGGAAGTCGCGCGGGCCGGCATCGGCGCCGTTGATGAGACGGCAGCGGTCGGCCATGCGGATGACGGTGAAGTCGGCCCGCACCATGCCTTCGTCATCGAGGAAGTGGGTGTAGATTCCTTTGCCGATATTGCCGTCGCCGCCGATCTTGGCGGCACAGAGCCATTCGAGCAGGTCGACATGGTCCGGGCCTTCGATGTCCACCATGTGGAAATGCGAGAGGTTGACGATGCCGCAATCCTCGCTCATCGCCAGATGCTCGGCATTGGAGACGCGCCAGAAATGGCGATTGTCCCATTCGTTCTCGCGCACCGGCACGCGGTCGCTATAGGTTTCCAGCAGATGCTCGTTGGCCTTGTAGCCATGGGCCCGCTCCCAGCCGCCAAGCTCCATGAAATAGCCGCCCAGCGCCGTTTCGCGCTCATGGAAGGGAGAGCGCTTGGCGCCGCGGCCCGAGGCATAGGGTTCGCGCGGATGGATTGCCGGGAAGTAGATCTTCTGCGCCGCTTCGTAGCTGCGGCTCTCGATGAACTCTTCCGTCAGCTGATGCGGATAGAAGCGCGCATAATCGATCGAGCTGTGATCGACCTCGGTGCGCCCATCGGTCATCCAGTCGGCGATCAGCTTGCCGTAGCCAGGGCCGTCCTTGACCCAGATGGCGACGCAGTACCAGAGGCCACGCACCTTCTGGCTCTCGCCGCAGGACGGGCCGCCGGCGGCCGAAACCTGCAGGAGGCCGTTGAACGAATGTCCCTCGTTGTAGCCGAGCTCGCCGAGAATCGGCGTCAACTCCATCGCGCGTTCGAGCGGCGCAAGGATCTGCTCCATGTCGAGATCGCGCTGGGAGGGCGACAGGCGCGCCTCGTGCTTTTCGAGGATCTCGCGCGGATGGCAGAGGCGCGGGTTCTCGGCCTCGTAATAGCCCCACTCGATCTGACCGCCCTCGGTCGTGTTCGGGTCGCCGGTGTCGCGCATATAGGCGGAATTGCCCTGGTCGCGCAGCAGCGGAAAACCGATTTCCTTGCCGGTGCCGGCGAATTCGTTGTAGGGGCCGAAGAAGGTCAGCGGGTGATCGACCGGCATGACCGGCAGGTCCTCGCCGACCATTTCGGCGATCAGCCGGCCCCAGATACCGGCGCAGACGATGACGTGATCCGCGAGAATGGTGCCGCGATGCGTGACCACGCCCTTGATGTGGCCGTTCTCGACGATCAGCGAGGTCGCAGGCGTATTGCCGAAGATCTTCAGCTTGCCGGATTTCTCGGCCGCATCGATCAGCTTGCCGGCGACGGTCTGCGAGCGGGGAATGACGAGGCCGGCATCCGGATCGAAAAGGCCGCCCTGCACCTGGTCTTCCTCGATCAGCGGAAACATCTGCTTGATCTCGGACGGGCTGACATAATGCGCCCGCGTACCGAAGGCCTTGGCGGAGGACAGCTTGCGCTTGATCTCCTCCATCCAGCTGTCGTCGCCGGTGCGGGCCACTTCCAGCCCGCCGATCCGGGCGTAGTGACCCATCTTCTCGTAGAAATCGATCGAGTACTGCGTGGTCCAGACCGACAGGTAATCATGGCTGGTCGTGTAGCAGAAGTCCGAGGCATGAGCCGTCGAACCGATATCGGTGGGGATGCCGGACTTGTCGATGCCGACGATATCGTCCCAGCCGCGCTCGATCAGATGATGCGCGATGGAGGCGCCGACGATACCGCCCAGCCCGATGATGACGACCTTTGCTCTGCTTGGAAACTCTGCCATTGCCTGCCTCGTATCTCTGATGTCACGCGATTGTAGAGCTTAGCCCGTGTGACGCCTGATCTGAAAGCGACAAGGACTGGCCGCGATCACAGTGCTGGACGGTGCAATAGCGACATGATGGCTGATGCCCCGCCGGGCATGAAAGCAGATCGTTGATAAACTTGCCCTTTATGAGAAACCTTTGATCGCCTTGCGCGTTCCGGAGCGGAATTCTCAAACCGACATAACGTCCCAGCACAGGAACTCCTCGATGAGTACAATGGCGGCAAGCGCACATGTGGCGCCTGTACAACCTCGCTCGCGGTCGGTTAAAGCCCTCAGCGCGGTCAATTTCTTCCTCGCGGACGTCCGCGACGGGCTGGGACCTTTCCTCGGCATCTTCCTGATCGGCCAGGGCTGGAGCACGGCGACCATCGGGGTCGTCATGACGATCGGCGGCATTGCCGGCATGCTGGCGACCACGCCGCTCGGCGCGCTCGCCGACGCCTCCAAGGCCAAGCGCTTCATGGTCGGCTTCTGTGCCGCGCTCGTCATCGTCGCGTCGCTCGCCATCCTGTTCGTGCCCACCCTCACCTTCGTCGCGGCCTCGCAGATCGCGACCGGCATCGCGGGCGCCGCCATCGGCCCCGCCGTTGCCGGCCTGACGCTCGGGCTCGTCGGACAAAAGGGGCTTGCCCCGCAGCTTGGGCGGAACGAGGCCTGGAACCATGGCGGCAACGTCTTCGCGGCGGCCGGCGCCGGTTTCTTCGGCTACGAATTCGGTCTCACCGCCGTCTTCATCCTCATGACCGCGATGGCCGCAGGGTCGATCGTCGCCGTTCTCATGATCAAGCCTGAGGATATCGACCACGATGCCGCCCGCGGCATCGAGAAGAAGGAGGGCCAGGACGCCGAGGCGCCCTCGGGCTTCAGCGTCTTGTGGAAATCCACGCCGCTCCTCGTTCTTGCGGCAACGCTGATGCTCTTCCATTTCGGCAACGGCGCCATGCTCCCCCTCCTCGGACAGCAGGTCGCGACGCAGGCGGAAGGTTCCGGTGCGCCCACCGACGACGGCACGGCGTCGACGAATACCACGACCACCACCGGGGAGAACAACGGCACTGTCACGACGCTTCCCCCCGGACAGAGCAAGCCGGGCCAGCCCGCGGCGCAGCCGGTGAGCCAGCCCTCGTCGCTGCAGAGCCTCTTGTCGGATCCGGTCTCCTACACGGCTGCGACCGTCATCATCGCGCAGCTGACGATGATCCCGATCGCCCTTCTCGCTGCCGGCTTCGCCGGACGGCGCGGCTACTTCCTGCTTCTTGTTGCCGCTCTCGTCGCCTTGCCCGTTCGCGGCCTGATCGCGGGCCTCTGGCCGAGCCCCTATGCGCTTATTCCTGTCCAGATGCTCGACGGCGTCGGTGCCGGTCTTCTGGGCGTCGCCGTGCCCGGTCTCGTCGCGCGCATGCTCAAGGGAACAGGGCATATCAATGCCGGCCTCGGTGCCGTCATGACGGTGCAGGGCATCGGCGCGTCGCTCAGCCCCGCCATCGCCGGGGTGATCGTCTCGCACTACGGCTTCTCCGCCGCCTATCTGACGCTCGCGGGCTTTGCCGTCTGCGGATTGGTCATCTGGCTCGTCTCGATGAAGAAGGTGGCCGCTGCCTGCGCCGGCGACTGATAGAGAGCCATCGTCGCGGATCATGAGCGCTCCGGTCAGCCGATCGGGGCGTTCACCGTTTCCGCAGCTTGCGGACCACACCGGCCTCTCCGCGCCTTGCGAGATAAAGCTCGATTGCCGCCCGCGTCAGGAACGAGGCGAGGCCGACGAGGATTGCGACGATGCGGATGCGCATTTCGTCGCGATCGACCTCTGACTGACGCGCGGAGAGAAGCGCCTTCTCGCTCTCGGTGATCGACCCGATCGCACGACGGATGCCGTCCATCGTGGCGCGCTCCATCATCGCGATCTCCAGCTTTCGAGCCGCCTCGAAACCGTCCGTGTCGTGGACGTCGATCGATCGCTTCAGCTCGCCGAGCTTGTCGTCGATCATCCCGTTCAGCGTCTCTACCCGCGTGATCTGTTCGGGATTGTCGGAGATGTGCGCCCGGAGGGTGATGCGCAGATCCGAAAGACGGCTGAGCGCCTTGTCGTAGGGGTCGAGATAGCGGCGGTCGCCACTGAGCAGGTAGCCGCGCTGGCCGGTCTCAGAATCGTCCAGGCCGATCAGCACGTCCTTGGTGGTGTCAATCACCTCATAGGTGTGGATGACGAGGTCCTGATGATCGCTGAGCAGCATGTGCGTCCAGGTGGTCGCGACCACACCGGCGGCGATGACGATGCCGACCGGGATGGAGCGCAACAATACCGGTGTCGTCAGATATCGGGCGCGCAATGCATCGAAGGAGAGGTCCACCATTCACGATTTTCCCATGGCCGGGCGGGCGGCGGGCGCCCGCGTCCCGGCAACGACGACCTGTCTGCAACATCGACCCAGCGACATTCGATAGGACGCCGTGCCGTCCGCCATGAAGTGGGACAAGGACCGCATCGGACAAGCCCGTTCATGACAGAGGACGAAAATATAATCTGCCCTCCCTCATGTCGCGGGGTTGTCGATCAATGCCCGCTCTCCCGCGCCTGCCGCGCAAAGTCGTTGAGCGTCGCAAGCGTTTCGTCGAAGCGCTTTTCCGCCTCGGCAAAGCGGAGGAAGCCGACCTTCTCCACCAGGATCTCGGTAGGCGTCGGCTGCTGCGAGAACAGCGCCATGACCTCGTCCATGAAGTCGTTCAGCGGCATGTAGCCTGCGCGCGTGGACTGTCCGGGCGTCAGCTCCGTCTGCACCGCAGGCGGCGCAAGCTCGATGACCTCGACCTTGCCCTTCAGTACGTCGCGCAGGCTGACCGTATAGGAATGGATCGCCGCCTTGGTCGCGGAATAGGTCGGCGTCGCAACCAGCGGCACGAAGGCGAGGCCCGAGGTGACATTGACGATGGCGGCATCCGGCCGCGTCGTCAGATGATCGATCAGGGCATTGGTCAGCCGGATCGGGCCGAGGAGATTGGTCGCGATGGTCGCGTCCGCGTCGCTGAGGTCACGCGACCGCGTCAGGTCCTCGAACATCATCACGCCGGCATTGTTGATGAGGACGTTCAGCTCCGGATGGTTGCGCACGACCGTCGCCGCGAAGGCTTCGATGCTGTCGGGATCGGCGATATCGAGCGCGTAGCCGACGATGCCCTCATGGGCAGCGGCAACCTCGTCCAGGCGCTCCTGCCGGCGGCCGGCGATGATGACGGTGTTGCCCTGCGCGTGAAAGCGCTCGGCCAGTTCGCGCCCGATGCCGGACGCGCCGCCGGTGACGAGAATGGTGTTTCCGCTGGTTTTCATGTCCTGCCTCGCAAGTGATGGATGGAGTTGGCGTTGATTGTTAATCGAAGCTAACGTTGCTACTCTCCATCGAACAGAAGGCACCGAAAAGATTTATACGCACCCGAAGGAGAGTGTCGATGCAAAGCCTCCACCGTCGTCCCGCCGAGGCGCCGCCTCGTATCCTTCCCGAGGTCGTGGACCCGCGTGTCGAAGCGCTGGTCCACGAGTTGATCGGCCGCGTGGCGGACAAGTGGACGATGCTGATCCTGGAAACGCTGGAGGAAAAGGGCGAGCTGCGGTTCACGCAGCTCAGCCGTGAGATCGGCACCATCAGCCAGAAGATGCTGACGCAGACGCTTCGACAGATGGAGCGTGACGGGCTGATCAAGCGCACGATCCACCCCGTCGTTCCGCCCAAGGTGGAGTATCGGCTGACCGAGCTTGGCCAGAGCCTTGGCGCGGCCTTCTGTGGCGTGTGGATCTGGGCCGAAGAGAACCTTGCCAAAGTCCATGATGCGCGCGAAACCTTCGAAAAGGCCGCCAGGGCGTGAGCGCAGATGATGCGCTTGAAGACGAAACGGGAACCGGCATGGCAGACGCACGGGACGATACGGAAGAAGGCCGGCGTGTCGCGGATGCCGAAGCCGGGGGCTGGCGGCGATGGGGGCCGTTTCTCAGCGAGCGGCAATGGGGCACGGTGCGGGAGGATTACAGCGCCGATGGCGATGCCTGGTCCTCTTTTCCGCACGACCATGCGCGCTCGCGCGCCTATCGCTGGGGCGAGGACGGGATCGCCGGCTTTTGCGACGAACACCAATATCTCTGCCTGTCGCTAGCGCTCTGGAACGGCGCGGACCCGATCGTCAAGGAGCGGATGTTCGGTCTCGCCAATGATGAGGGCAATCACGGCGAGGATGTGAAGGAGGTCTGGTGGTATCTCGATGCGACACCGTCGCACAGCTACCAGACGATGCTCTACCGCTATCCGCAGGCAGCCTTCCCCTATGACGACCTCGTGGCGGAGAACGCCCGCCGCAAGGGCGGCGACCTGCCGGAATACAAGATCGAGGACACCGGCGTTCTCGATGGGCACCGCTATTTCGACGTCGCGGTAAGCTATGTTAAGGCGACCGCCGACGACATTCTGATGCGCGTCTCGATCGTCAACCGGGGGCCGGACGCGGCGTCGCTCCACGTCCTGCCGCAGCTCGTTTTCCGCAATATCTGGAGCTGGGGCGCTGCGGGCGAAAAGCCCGCGATGACGCTGGTCGAGGACAACAGCGTCGCGACCCGCCATCGCGCATTGCCACCCCGGCGCTTCCGGGCGCTGCAGCCGGCGCAGATGCTCTTCTGCGAGAACGAGACCAATATCCGGCGCCTCCCCGACGACGCCCAGCTTTTCCAGAGCGACGACGGAAAGGCCTTCAAGGACGCCATCAACGATCACCTGATCGGCGGCAAGGCGACCGCCCTGCCCGACCATGGCACCAAATGCGCGGCACTGTCGGACCATCGCATCGCCGCCGGCGACACGCTCGTGCTCCGCTATCGCCTGTCACCGGAGGAGAGCACGCCACTATCGGTCGAGGACTTCGACGCGGTCTTTGCGCAACGCTTGCGGGAGGCGGATGATTTCTACGCCTGCGTGCAGGCCGACATCTCCGACCCGGACGCCCGGCTCGTGCAGCGTCAGGCGCTGGGAAGCCTGCTCTGGTCGAAGCAGGTCTATCGCTACGACGTCAAGCGCTGGCTCGATGGCGATCCGACGCGTCCTCCACCGCCCGAGGCGCGCCGCAGCGGCCGCAATGCCGACTGGACGCATCTCGCCAATACCGATGTCGTGCTGATGCCGGACAAGTGGGAATATCCCTGGTACGCCTCCTGGGATCTCGCCTTCCACGCGATCAGCGCCGCCCTCGTCGATCCCGCCTTCGCCAAGGGCCAGCTCCTGCTCCTCACCCGCGAATGGTACATGCATCCGAGCGGGCAGCTGCCGGCCTATGAATGGGCGTTCGACGATGCCAATCCCCCGATCCATGCCTTTGCCGCCCTCCGCGTCTACAGGATGGATGCGGCGCTGACCGGCACGGCCGACCGGGCCTTTCTGGAGCGGATCTTCCACAAGCTGATGATCAACTTCACCTGGTGGGTGAACCGCAAGGATGCGGCCGGCCGCAACCTGTTCCAGGGCGGGTTTCTCGGACTCGACAATATCGGCGTGTTCGACCGATCGAAACCGATCCCCGGCGGCGGCTATATCGAACAATCGGACGGCACCGCCTGGATGGCGATGTATGCGCTGAACCTCATGCGGATGGCGCTCGAACTTGCCCGAGAGAACGCGGTCTATGAGGACGTCGCATCGAAGTTCTTCGAGCATTTTCTGACCATCGCCTCGGCCATGACCCATGTCGGCGGCAGCGAGGCCGAGAAGGGCGAGAGTGGCCGCGGCCTGTGGGATGACGAAGACGGCTTCTTCTACGATGCCCTGGTGCTGCCGGACGGCAGTGAGACGACGCTGCGCGTCCGTTCGCTGGTCGGGCTGATCCCGCTCTGCGCCGTCGAGGTGCTGGATGCCGATATCGCGACGCGGCATCCAGGTTTCGCGGCACGCCTCGGCTGGATGCTGAAGCACCGGCCGGACCTCACCGGTCAGGTCTCCCGCTTTACCGAGCCCGGGCAGGACAGGCGCCTGCTGCTCTCGCTTCTGCGTCGCAGCCGCATGACCGCACTTCTGACGCGCATGCTGGACGAGACCGAGTTCCTCTCGCCCTTTGGCCTGCGGTCGCTGTCCAAAGCGCATGAGGAAACCCCCTTCGCGCTCGATCTGGACGGCGCGCGCTTCGAGGTTCGCTACGAGCCGGGGCTGTCCAAATCGGCGATGTTCGGCGGCAATTCCAACTGGCGCGGACCGGTCTGGATGCCGCTCAACGCCATGATCATCGATGCGCTGCGCGAGTTCGACCGCTTCTATGGCGACGGATTCGCGATCGAGTGTCCCGCCGGCTCCGGCCGGATGCTCGGCCTGCCCGCCATCTGCGACGAGATTTGCCGCCGCCTCTGCGCGCTGTTTCTGAAAGACGATGAAGGCCGACGCCCGGCGATGATCCGTCCCGGCGACGCGAGCGACCCCGCCGATATCGACCGCATCACCTTCAACGAGTTCTTCCATGGCGACACCGGACAGGGCCTCGGCGCTTCGCACCAGACCGGGTGGACGGCGCTGGTGGCCCTGCTGTTGAAACCCGACCGGCGCACGTGACGCGAAACACTGCCGTCTGCCATGCGGGAGGCATCAGTTGAGGATGCGGGACAGCTCCTGTCGCACATGAAGAAGCGGACCAAGGAACCTCTCTTGGGCTTTCTCCATCGTTTCCGAGGACGCGGGAAACCCCGTATTCAGCGCCGCAACGGTCGCTCCTCGGGCGTTGACGATGGGAACGGCGATCGACCGCAACCCGAGTTCGACCTCCTCGTCGACGACCCCATATCCCTCGGTCCGAACCCGGTCCAGCGCGGTCATCAGCCTATCGATCTCCGTGATCGTCCGCGGCGTCCGCTGGGGGAGCGGCGCTGCGAGAAGACGGTTTCGCGCGGTCTCGGCCGGCAGGGCCGCCAGCAGCACGCGGCCCATCGAGGTGCAATATGCCGGCAGGCGTGAACCCGGCATCAGCGCGATCGACATCACCTTCCGTTGCGCCGCCCGCGCGACATAGACGATCTCGGCCTCGTCAAGGATGGCGACCGAGGTGCTCTGGCCGATCTCTTCCGAGAGCGCGTCGAGCCATGGCTGGACGATGCGTGGCAGCGGCATCGTGGCAAGGCAGCCCGTGCCGAGTCTCAGCACCCGCGGCGTGACCGTAAAGTACTTGCCGTCATAGGCGCAGTAGCCGTGTTCCGCGAGCGTCAGCAGGCAGCGGCGGGTCGTCGCCCGGTCGAGCCCCGCAATGGCCGACGCTTCGGAAATGCTGAGGCGCGGCGTTTCGACCGTGAAGGCCTCGATGACCCGCAAACCCTTGGCGAGCCCGCCCATCATGTCGCTCTGCTTCGTCTCCACAGCTCAACTCCCATTGTGCGATATCGCAACAAATGCACGATATCGCACAAATCCGTTGCCGTCGATGGGCGATCGCCTTATCGTTTCGCATTGCCGGCTGATGAAAGATCCGGTTCCCCCGAGGAGGACGCAGTGGACAAGACGGTCAAGAACACGGCCGACGCGGTCAAGGATATCGGCGATGGCGCCACCATCATGATCGGCGGCTTTGGTGGATCGGGCGCACCGATCGAACTCATTCATGCCCTGATCGACAGGCGCCCGACCGGGCTCACCGTGATCAACAACAATGCCGGCAACGGCCGCATCGGGATTGCCGCGATGATCGACGCCGGCATGGTGCGCAAGATGATCTGCTCGTTTCCGCGCTCGTCCGATCCCCGTGCCTTCACGGATCGCTATCTCGCCGGCGAGATCGAGCTGGAACTCGTGCCCCAGGGCACGCTGGCCGAACGCATCCGCGCAGGCGGCGCCGGCATTCCCGCCTTCTACACCCCGACCGCCTATGGCACCGAGCTTGCCGAAGGCAAGCCGATCGCCGAATTCGACGGGCGCCACTACGTGCAGGAGCGCTGGCTGAAGGCGGATTTCGCCATCGTCAAAGCTCATTTGGGCGATCGCCACGGCAATCTGACCTACAACAAGGCCGGACGGAACTTCAATCCGCTGATGTGCATGGCCGCGACGACGACGATCGCGCAGGTATCCAGGATCGTCGCGCCCGGCGAGATCGATCCGGAGCATGTCGTCACGCCGGGCCTCTTCGTGAATCGCATCGCAGAGGTCGAACATCCGCAGCAGGAAGAAGACCTTATTCGGGCCGGAGTATCCTACGCATGAGCACCGAAAGCCTCGACGACATCAAACTTTCCAACGCCCAGATCGCCTGGCGTGCCGCGCAGGACATCGAAGACGGCGCCTATGTCAATCTCGGCATCGGCTTTCCCGAAATGGTGGCGCGCTATCAGCCGCCCGGTCGCCGGGCGATCTTCCACACAGAGAACGGCATTCTCGATTTCGGCGAGCCACCGCCGCCCGGACAGGAAGACTGGGATCTGATCAATGCCGGCAAGCGGGCCGTGACCTTGAACCCGGGCGCCGCCTTCTTCCACCATGCCGACAGCTTCGCCATGGTGCGCGGCGGACACCTCGACGTCGCCATTCTCGGCGCCTATCAGGTCGCCCAGACCGGCGATCTTGCCAATTGGCGGGTCGGCTCCAAGGGCGTCCCCGCCGTTGGCGGCGCGATGGATCTGGTGCACGGCGCAAAGCAGGTCTTCGTCATCACCGAGCACGTGACGAAGGACGGCAAGCCGAAGCTGGTCGAGGCCTGCAGCTTTCCGCTGACCGGCGTGGCCTGCATCACGCGGGTCTATACCAGCCACGCCGTCATCGATATCGCGGATGGCCGCTTCGTGGTGCGCGAGAAGCTTGCGGCCCTGTCGATGGACGATCTGCAGGCCATGACGGGTGCGCCGCTCCATGTCGCCGCCCCGGTCGTCGATCTCGTCGTGCCCGAACTCTAGAAGGAGCTGAGCCCATGCCAGAGGCTTTCATCTGCGACTATATCCGCACGCCGATCGGCCGCTTCGGCGGCGCGCTCGCGTCCGTCCGCCCCGACGATCTGGGAGCCGTGCCGCTGAAAGCGCTGATGGCACGCAACGCCGCGGTCGATTGGGAGGCCGTCGATGACGTGATTTTCGGCTGCGCCAATCAGGCCGGCGAAGACAACCGCAATGTCGCCCGCATGTCGCTTCTGCTCGCCGGCCTGCCGCTCACGGTCGGCGGGACGACGATCAACCGCCTCTGCGGCTCCGGCATGGATGCGGTGATCAGCGCCGCGCGGGCGATCCGCTCGGGCGAAGCCGAGCTGATGATCGCCGGCGGCGTGGAAAGCATGAGCCGCGCACCCTTCGTCATGCCCAAGGCGGAGACGGCCTATTCCCGTCAGGCGGAAATTCATGACACGACGATCGGCTGGCGTTTCGTCAACCCGCAGATGAAAGCGCTTTATGGCGTCGATTCCATGCCGGAGACCGGTGACAACGTCGCTGCCGATTTTCACATCTCGCGAGAAGATCAGGACCTCTTCTCGGTCCGTTCGCAGGAGAAGGCCGCCGCCGCGCAGGCGAATGGTCGTCTCGAGCGCGAGATAACGCCGGTCAGCGTTCCCCAGCGCAAGGGCGATCCGCTCGTCGTCGCCAAGGACGAGCACCCCCGCGCGACGAGCCTCGCGGCACTTGCGGGCCTGAGATCCGTCAGCAAGGCGGGCACCGTCACGGCGGGCAATGCGTCCGGCGTCAACGATGGCGCGGCGGCGCTGATCATCGCGTCCGAAGCCGCAGCCAGACGTCATGGCCTGACCCCGATCGCGCGCATCCTCGGGGGTGCTGCGGCCGGCGTGCCCCCACGGGTCATGGGCATCGGTCCCGTGCCGGCGACACAGAAGCTGACGGCGCGCCTCGGCCTCTCGCCGACAGACTTCGACGTGGTGGAACTGAACGAGGCCTTTGCCTCCCAGGCCATCGCCGTCCTGCGGGCGCTCGGCATTCCGGAGGATGCCGCCCATGTGAACCGCAACGGCGGCGCCATCGCTCTCGGGCATCCCTTGGGAATGTCCGGTGCGCGCATCGCCGGAACGGCCGCACTCGAGCTCTCGCTCGGAAGCCATCGCCGCGCGCTCGCGACCATGTGCATCGGCGTCGGCCAGGGCATCGCGGTGGCCTTCGAACGCGTCTGAGGCAGGAACCGCGTGCCCCGCAGCGACGATGGCGGGGCACGCTCTTCATCACATGAGACCTTTTCATCTCCGGTCCGGCGCGCTCTTCAAAAAACGCGATCGAGAGCTATCTTGAAAAGCGATCGTTGATGGAGGGTTACATATGGCCGGGGGTTCGGGGCGCGGTGCGCGGATAGCAGGCGGCGCTGTTTGGAAGCGCTGATCTCCGCCTACGGCATCTGGGCCGTTCTCATCGGCGCGGGTGTCGAGGGGGAGGCCGTCGCCTTCCTCGGCGGCGTGCTCGCCCATCGCGGCCTGCTCGTCTATTGGCAGGTCGCAGCCGCTGCGGCGCTCGGCTCGTTCGTGGCCGACCAGCTGTTCTTCCTGATCGGTCGCCATGCCGCGCGGTTTCGCTTCGTCTCGCGGCTTGAGGCGACCCCGGCCATGCGCCGCGCGAAAGGTCTGCTGGAGCGGTATCCGGTCGGCTTCATCCTCGCCTTCCGCTTCATCTACGGCATGCGCATCATCAGCCCGCTGCTGATCAGCCGGACCAACATTTCCGCACTGCGTTTTCTCGTGCTGAACGGCATTGCCGCGTGTCTCTGGGGCACCGCGATCACCGCCATCGGCTTCCTCTTCGGCAATGCCGTGCAGACCCTGTTCGGCCATCTGCGCCTGCACATCCACCTTCTCATCGCGCTGGCGGCTCTGGTCCTTGCGATTGTGGCAACCACCATGGTCGTCCGCTCCCAGACCCGATAGCCGTTCCTGCCTGCGCCGCATCAACCGGAAGACCAACATGCCCGAACGCCTGAAAGCCCCGAGCCTCGACCGAGCCACCCTTCAGGAATTCCTCGGCGGCATCAGCGAAGGCGTCATCTTCCTCGATGAGAAGGGTCGCATCACCTTCGCCAACGCCGCGGCGCTCGCGATGCACCGCGTCGAGACCATCGCCGACCTCGGCGGCGACGCGAAAGGCTATCGGCGGACCTTCACCCTGCGCTACCGCAACAATCACCCGCTGGAGGAAGGAGAGTATCCGATCGAGCGTCTTCTGGCGGGGGAAACCGTCGAGGACGTGACCGTGGAGATCTCGCCGGCGAGCGATCTCGATACCGCCTGGGTGCATACGAACCGGAGCATGGCGATTGCCGGCAAAGACGCGGACGAGACCGTTCTGGCGCTTGTCGTCCGCGACGAGACGCCCCGCTTCGAAGCGGAGGAGCGATTCGAGCGGTCCTTCAATGCCAACCCCGCCCCCGGCCTCATCTGCCGTCTGGACGACCAGCGGTTCATTCGCGTCAACCAGGGCTTTCTGGAAATGACCGGCTTCATGAAGGAAGACATCATCGGTCGCACGGTGGAGGCGATCGGGCTGTTTTCCAACTGCGAGAGCGGCGAGGACGCGCTGACGAAGCTCGGCGAGGGCCGCGTCATCCGGCATCGCGAGGCGCTGGTGCCGCTGCCGGTCGGCGGCGACCGGCTGGTGATCGTTGCCGGCGAGCCGATCGCCGTGGTGGAGGAGCCGTGCATGCTCTTCACCTTCGCCGATCTGGACGCGCGCCGGAAGGCGCAGAACGCCCTGCGCCAGAGCGAGGAGCGTTTCTCGAAATCCTTCCGCCTGTCGCCTGCCCCCGCAGCCATCTCGCGGCTAGACGATTTCGTCTTCACCGAGGCGAACGATGCCTTCCTGCAGATCTCGGGCTATGCCGCCAGCGATGTCATTGGCCGGACGGCCGGCGAGCTGCACCTGTGGGACGATGTTGCCGCGCGCCGTGGCCTGGAACAGAAGCTGCGCGACAATACCTTTGTGCGCGACGAGCCGATGCGTATGAAGCAGAAGGACGGTGCCTTCGCCGAATGCCTCGTCTCGGCCGAGCGCGTCGAGATCAACGACGAGCAATGCGTCATCTGGGCCCTCCAGGACGTGACCGAACGCCGCCGGAGCGAAGCGCAGCTGGTGGAGGCGATCGAAAGCGTGATGGCCGATACCTCCTGGCTGAGCCGCTCGATCGTCGATCGACTGGCAACCTTGAAGCAGACCTCGACGGCCGCACCGTCGGCGCAACTCGTGGCGCTGAGCGACCGGGAACGGGAAATCCTCGGCTTGGTCTGCAGTGGGCAGACCGATGCGGAGATGAGCGACACCCTGCACCTCTCCAAGAACACGATCCGCAATCACATTGCCTCGCTCTACGGCAAGATCGGCGTCAACCGCCGTGCCGCAGCGGTCATCTGGGCGCGGGAGCGCGGCTTCACCGGCCTGCCGGACGCCAAGCTCGCCAAACGGCCCGGCCGACAAAAATAGCGAAAAATCGTCGGCAACCCTGAAAAAGGTCATTTGATACTAGGCGGACTGGTATTTTCCGCTCTGAAATCCTCAATCCAACTTCCTTATTTCCGTGTCATGACAGCGGCACCCTCGCTGCCATCTGAACCTGAACACGTGTTTTAAGGAGAATCGGAATGGACAAGAACCGTATCGAAGGCGGAGCCAAGGACGTCAAGGGCACGATCAAGGAAGCCGTCGGCAAGCTGGTCGGCAACGAGCGCCTCGAAGCCGAAGGCAAGGCCGACAAGGTCGAGGGCAAGACCCAGAGCACGATCGGCAAGGCCAAGGATGCTATCAAGGACGCGCTGAAATAAGCCGCCATGGCTCCCGGCTCCCGCCCCCTCGGGAGCCGGGTCGCAGGCCAAACGATCCCACCTTGAGCGACCGGCCGAAAGCCCGACCAATAGCCCGTTTGAGAGGCAGAGCCATCATGTTGTTCCCCGTTCTTTCGAACGGCGTCCTGACGCCGGACCTCGGCTCGACCGAAGCGACGATCGCCTGCGTCCTTGCCTATACCTATGGGCTGGAAGAGTGCAGGATCGACGTTTCCGTACGCGACGACCACGTCCTGCTCTCGGGAACCGCCCCAAGCTGTGAGGCGATCGAGATGGCCATCGACATCGCGGCCGACCTGTCGCCGCGCCGCGTCGTCAGCGACATCGAGATCGTCGCGCCCACTGCGGCCTGAGACTGCGGCCCGATCACAGGCGCGTTATCACGGGCGCGTTTCGGCGCTCGGCTCTCCAACACACATCACACACGACCACAACGCATATCGTCAATATCGGAGTATCCTATGAAGAAGACCCTCATCCTCGCCCTTGCTGCAACCCTTGCCGTCGGCACCACCGCGTCGGCGGCCGACATGACGCCTGCAAAGACGCCTGCCAAGAAGCATCACAGCCGCGTCGTTGCAGACGAGCCGCGTGAGCGCCTGGGCACGCTGTCCTGCGAGGTGGCCGGCGGCATCGGCCTGCTGATCGGGTCAAGCAAGGCCGTCGATTGCACCTTCGCCCAGCGCGGCGGAAAAACGGAACGGTATACGGGCACGATCGGCAAGCTCGGCATCGACGTCGGCATCACCGGCACGTCCTATCTGCGCTGGATCGTCGTCAATACGGTGCCCACCACGGTTGGTCAGGGCAGCCTCGCCGGCACCTATGTCGGCGCGTCGGCCAGTGCCGCCGTCGGCCTTGGTCTCGGCGCCAACGCACTTGTCGGTGGCAATGCCAAGAATTTTGGCCTCCAGCCGCTGAGCACGCAGGCCGGAACCGGCCTTAACGTCGCCGCCGGCATCTCCCGCCTGCAGCTGCGTCCCGCAAGCTGATGGCTATGATCTGACGGCGAATTGACCTGAAAGAGAACGATGGGGGTGGGGCCGAAAGGTCCTGCCCCTTTCACATGCCACGACGGAAAGAGTGTTGCTGACGGGAAAGAGGCGGGATCGCCTGCGCATCAGCGCTTCAGGTGATCGATGAAGGCCCGAAGCTTGGGCGCCATGTTGTGGCGGTTCGGGTAATAGAGGTAGAAGCCGGGAAACCGGGGACAGAACGGCTCGAGCAGCGGCACCAGTTCGCCGCGCGCCACCGGCGCGCGAAAACTTTCCTCCAGGCCGAACGTGATGCCCGCCCCGGCCACGGCGAGGCGGATCATCAACGCCATGTCGGTCGTCGTGATGGCATCATCGACCGCGACCGAAAACGCTTTTCCGTCTTCCTCGAATTCCCAGCGATAGGGCGCGAGATGGACGCCGGCGCGCCAGCCGATGCAGCGCCGGTCGCTCAGCTCGCGCGGATGGGACGGGGTGCCATGGGCGCGAAGATAGTCCGGCGATGCGAACGGAAGCTGACGCTGCTCGGCCGAGACCGGTATCGCGATCATATCCTGCGCGATCACCTCGCCGAGCCGAACCCCCGCATCATAGCCCTCGGCCACGATGTCGAACTCCTCGTCCGTCACCGTGATGTGCAGTTTCACCTGGCGATGCGCCTCCGCGAAGGTCGCAAGCAGCGGCCCGGTCAAAAAACTCTCGGCGATGGAGGAAACGGCGAGCCGCAGCTGTCCACGCGGCGGGCCGGAGGGAACGCTCGCACTTTCCATGGCCGCGTGCATCTCGGCGACCGCCGGTGCCGCACTCCGATAGAGCTGCTCGCCCGCCTCGGTCAAGGTGACGCTCCGTGTCGTCCGCGTGACAAGAGCGATGCCGAGCGTCTCCTCGAGCCTGCGGATCGTCTGGCTGACGGCGGATCGGGTGACGCCCATGCGATCCGCGGCGGCGCGGAAATTTCGCTCTTCGGCAACGAGAACGAAAACGGACAGCGCGTTCAGATCGACGTTCATTGGTTAGAATTCCTTACCTCCGTAGATACGGATTAGCGGCTTATCGCTACAATCGCCAGGATCTAGTCTGTGTCCATCGAAACCTGCAACGGAAAGGCAGAGACTATGGAAAAGATCGTTCTCATCACAGGCGCTTCCAGCGGCATCGGCGCCGGCATCGCGCGCGAACTGGCGAAATCCGGCGCCACCCTGGTGCTCGGTGCCCGGCGCCTCGACCGGCTGGAAAGCCTCGCGACCGAGCTTCGGGCCGAAGGCGCAAAGGTCATGGTCCAGACACTCGACGTGACCGACCGCGCCGACGTCGCCGCCTTTGCCGAGGCCGCCAGAGACGCTTTCGGTCGCATCGATGTCATCGTCAACAATGCCGGCATCATGCCGCTGTCGCTGATGGCCTCGCTGAAAGTCGAGGAATGGGATCGCATGATCGACGTCAACATCAAGGGCGTTCTCTACGGCGTCGCCGCCGTTCTGCCGGAGATGACGGCGCGCGGCTCTGGCCATATCATCAACATCGCCTCGATCGGCGCGCTGAGCGTCTCGCCGACGGCCGCCGTCTACTGCGCGACCAAGTTCGCCGTCCGGGCGATCTCCGATGGGCTGCGGCAGGAACAGGACGATCTTCGCGTCACCTGCATTCATCCCGGCGTCGTGGAAAGTGAACTGGCCGCAACGATCACCGATCCGGTCGCTGTGGATGCGATGAAGGCCTACCGTGCCATCGCCCTCACCCCGGACGCCATCGGCCGCGCCGTCCGATTCGCGATCGAGCAGCCCGACGACGTCGACATCAACGAGATCGTCGTTCGGCCGACACGGTCGCCGAACTGAGGACCGACACGCCCATGGAACAATCATTCCATCCTTACCTCGGTCTTTGGCAAACGGACGACGGCCACATTCGCCACCGGCTGCTGCCGAACGGTCGTTACGACGAAGCGCGGGGAACCCGTGAGAGCGCTTACCAGGGACGGTATGTCGTGAGCGGCGACCACATCGAATACGTGGACGATACCGGGTTCACGGCGGATGGCGATTTCAGAGACGGCAGTCTCTACCACGCAGGAATGGTACTGCGCCGCAAGCCGTAGCGCATGACCGGCGGCTGAAGACGACGCATCGATATGGGCGGCGGCGATCCTCGTGATCCCGCCGCCCATCTTCGTTTGCCGTCGCCGGAAGACTCCCGCCGCCCATGTGCCATCGCTTCTCAACAACCTGCGAAAATACAATTTGACGGCGATCCTAAAAAGTGGAATAAAAATTCCAAGAGGATTTATTTTGTATGTTTTGTACCGTTTTGGCTTTGCCTGACGGACATGCCAGGACCCGTTTTGGGGAATCCGGAAAAAAGGTGCCACCGGACACCGTCTGAGGAGGAAACATGAAAAAGATCATTTTCAGCGCGGCTCTCGCCGTTATGCTTTCGACGGCTGCCCATGCCGAGACGATCGGCGTGTCCATCGCCAAGTTCGACGACAACTTCCTGACCGTGCTGCGCAACGGCATGAGCGATTACGCGCAGACGCTGAACGGCGTTTCGCTGCAGGTCGAAGACGCCCAGAACGACGTCGCCAAGCAGCAGAGCCAGATCCAGAACTTCATCGCGGCCGGCGTCGATGCGATCATCGTCAATCCGGTGGACACCGACGCGACCGCCGCCATGTCGAAGATCGCCTCCGACGCCAAGATCCCGCTCGTCTACGTCAACCGCCAGCCGGCAAACCTCGACACCCTGCCGGACAAGCAGGCCTTCGTCGCATCGGAAGAAACCGTCGCCGGCACGCTCGAAGCGCAGGAAGTCTGCCGTCTTCTCGGCGGCAAGGGCAAGGCCGTCGTGATGATGGGCGAACTGTCGAACCAGGGTGCCCGCATGCGCACCGCTGCCGTTCATGACGTTCTGGCGACGGACGCCTGCAAGGGCATTTCCATCGTCGAGGAACAGACCGCCAACTGGCAGCGCACCGAAGGCGCCGACCTCATCACCAACTGGCTCTCCGCCGGCACGGAATTCGACGCCGTGATCGCCAACAATGACGAAATGGCCATTGGCGCCATGCAGGCGCTGAAAGCCGCCGGCCGTCCGATGGACAAGGTCGTCATTGCCGGCGTCGATGCGACGCAGGATGCGCTTGCCGCGATGGCAGCCGGCGACCTCGATGTGACCGTGTTCCAGAATGCCGCCGGCCAGGGCAAAGGCGCCGTGGATGCCGCGCTCAAGCTGGTAAAGGGCGAGACCGTCGAGAAGAAGGTCTACATCCCGTTCGAACTCGTCACGCCTGCCAACCTCAAGGACTACCAGGCCAAGAACTGAGGCCTGAAAGGGACTGCGGGCACCGTCCGCAGTCCGGTCCCCGCCCACGTCCCCCCGCCAAGGCCGCAGCCTTGAGTCCGGACAGATGGCGGTGAACTGGAGAGACGGCCCGTCCGGCGAGGTTTCATCTTCGGACGGGCTCCACGATCTTTCGAGGAGGATAGCGATGGTCAGCCCGTCGACGATGGCCGCTGTGCGCAAGAGTGGCGCGGTTCCCAATGCCGAATTTCTGCTGACGGCCGAGGGCGTTCGCAAGGAATTTCCCGGAGTCGTCGCGCTTGACGACGTCACCTTCCGGTTGAGACGCGGCACGGTTCACGCGTTGATGGGCGAGAACGGGGCGGGCAAATCGACTCTGATGAAGATTCTCGCCGGCATCTATACGCCGGATCGCGGACAGGTTCGCCTCAAGGGTGTCGATATCGAGTTGTCCTCGCCACTGGACGCGCTCGAAAACGGCATTGCCATGATCCATCAGGAACTGAACCTGATGCCCTTCATGACGGTTGCCGAAAACATCTGGATCCGCCGCGAGCCCAAGGGGCGCTTCGGCCTGATCGATCACGGCGCCATGAGCCGCCAGACGGCGGACCTCTTCAAACGGCTGAACATCGCACTCGATCCGGAGGCGCTGGTCGGCGATCTCTCGGTCGCAAACCGCCAGATGGTCGAGATCGCCAAGGCCGTCTCCTACGAATCCGATGTCCTCATCATGGACGAGCCGACATCCGCGCTGACCGAACGCGAGGTGGAGCACCTGTTCGCCATCATCCGCAGCCTGCGGGAACAGGGGATCGGCATCGTCTACATCACCCATAAAATGAACGAGCTGTTCGAGATCGCCGACGAGTTTTCCGTGTTCCGCGATGGCAAGTATATCGGCACCCACGCGTCCACGGACGTCACGCGCGACGACATCATCCGCATGATGGTCGGGCGCGAAATCACCCAGATGTTTCCAAAAGAAGATGTCCCGATCGGCGAGACCGTGCTCTCGGTCCGCAATCTGTCGCTGCGCGGGGTGTTTGCCGATATCTCGTTCGAAGTGCGCGCGGGCGAAATCCTCGGCATCGCCGGCCTTGTCGGCTCGGGTCGCTCGAATGTCGCGGAAGCCCTCTTCGGCGTGACGCCGGCCTCCTCGGGCACCATCGCCATCAATGGCCGCGACGTCGTGATCGACACGCCGACCAAGGCCATCGCCAACCGCATGGCCTTCCTCACGGAAGACCGCAAGGACACCGGCTGCCTGCTGATCCTCAACGTTCTCGAGAACATGCAGATCGCCGTTCTGCAGGACAAGTTCATCAAGCACGGCTTCGTGCAGCAGAAGATGCTTGCGGAAAAATGTGCGGACATGGCGCGCAAGCTGCGCGTCAAGACGCCCAATCTGGAGGAGCGGATCGAGAACCTCTCGGGCGGCAACCAGCAGAAGGCGCTGATCGGGCGGTGGATGCTGACCGATCCCCGCATTCTCATTCTCGACGAGCCGACACGCGGCATCGACGTCGGCGCGAAGGCCGAGATTCACCGCCTCGTCACCGAGATGGCCCGCAACGGCGTGGCAATCATCATGATCTCGTCGGAAATGCCGGAAGTTCTCGGCATGAGCGATCGCATCATGGTGATGCACGAAGGGCGCGTCACCGGATTTCTCGATCGTGCCGAAGCCACGCAAATCAAGGTGATGGAGCTGGCAGCGCGTTGAACGTGCTGTTCACACCGCTTTCCATCGCGTCAGGGAGGACTATCAATGGCCAACAATGAAGCCTTGCACGGAACATCGCCGGTCTCGCCACCGTCGCGGCGGAAACTGCCGTCCGAGTTCAACATCTTTCTCGTGCTGGTCGCCATTGCGCTCGTCTACGAAATTCTCGGCTGGATCTTCATCGGCCAGAGCTTCCTGATGAACACGCAGCGCCTGACGATCATGATCCTGCAGGTCTCCGTCATCGGCATCATCGCCGTCGGCGTTACCCAGGTTATCATCACCGGCGGCATCGACCTGTCCTCCGGCTCCGTCGTCGGCATGACCGCGATGATCTCGGCGAGCGTCGCGCAGGCCTCCACCTGGCCGCGCGCGGTCTATCCGTCATTGACCGACATGCCGTTCGTCGTGCCGATCGCGCTCGGCATCGGCATCGGCCTGCTCGCCGGCTTCGTCAACGGGCAGTTGATCGCCCGCACCAAGATCCCGCCTTTCATCGCCACGCTCGGCATGATGGTCTCGGCGCGCGGCATTTCGAAATGGTACACGAAGGGCCAGCCGGTCTCCGGTCTGACCGATCAGTTCAATTTCATCGGCACGGGCATCTGGCCGGTCGTCGTCTTTCTCGTCGTCGCGCTCATCTTCCACATCACGCTGCGCTATACCCGCTACGGCAAGTTCACCTATGCGATCGGCGCCAACATGCAGGCCGCGCGGGTGTCCGGCATCAATGTCGAAGGCCATCTGATCAAGGTCTATGCCATTGCCGGCATGCTGGCGGGCCTCGCCGGCGTGGTCACCGCGGCCCGTGCCCAGACGGCACAATCCGGCATGGGCGTGATGTACGAGCTCGATGCCATCGCCGCGACCGTCATCGGCGGCACATCGCTGAATGGCGGCGTCGGCCGGATCACGGGCACCGTCATCGGCACGGTCATCCTCGGCGTCATGACCTCGGGCTTCACTTTCCTCAGGGTCGACGCCTATTATCAGGAAATCGTCAAAGGTCTCATCATCGTGACGGCCGTCGTGGTCGACGTCTACCGCCAGAAGAAGCGCTCCAAGGCCTGAGGGCCGACGGCGTTAGACGACCCAAAGCCTTTCGCATTCAAAACGGCGGAAACGCGTACCGCCAAGACATATCGGGAGACAGACATGAAAGCTCTAGGCGTCGGCCTCATCGGAACGGGGTACATGGGCAAGTGCCATGCATTGGCCTGGAACGGCGTTCGCCAGATCTTCGGCGACGTTCCCGCGCCGCAGCTGGTCGCCCTCGCCGAGTCCAATGCCGAGATGGCGGCGAGCCGCGCCAGCGCCTTCGGCTTTCGCAAGTCGACCGGCAACTGGCGCGATCTTCTGGCCGACCCGGAGGTCGATGTGATCTCGGTCACGACGCCGAATGCCTTCCATCCGGAAATGGCGATTGCCGCTCTTCAGGCCGGCAAGCACGTCTGGTGCGAAAAGCCGATGGCCCCGGCCCTTGGCGATGCGGAAGCCATGCTGGCGGCGGCGCGCAGCACCGGCAAGATCGCCATTCTCGGCTACAACTACATTCAGAACCCGGCGATCGCGCAGATCCGCCGCCTGATCGAGGATGGCACGATCGGCACGGTCAACCATGTGCGGGTCGAGATGGACGAAGACTTCATGGCCGATCCGGAGGCGCTGTTCTACTGGAAGAGCGAGGCGAGCTCCGGCTATGGCGCGCTCGACGATTTCGCCGTCCATCCCCTGTCGCTGCTCTGGCATCTCTTCGGCCATGTGCAGGAGGTCATCGCCGATCTCGGCAAGCCATATGCAGACCGTCCGACGAAGGCGGGCGACCGCCGGGAGGTCGAGAACCATGATATCGCCAGTGTGCTGCTGAAGCTGGAGGGTAACATCACCGCCGTTCTCATGGCGAACCGCTCGGCCTGGGGCCGCAAGGGTCGCATCGCCTTGCAGATCTTCGGCTCGAAAGGATCGATCCTCTACGACCAGGAGCGGATGAACGAATTCGAACTCTATACGACCACCGGTCCCGAAGCGACGCGTGGCTTCGCCCGCGTCCTCACGGCCCCGATCCACCCGCCTTATGACCGCTTCATCCCCGCCCCCGGCCACGGCCTCGGCTTCAACGATCTGAAGATCATCGAGTGCCACCAGCTTCATCAGGCCATCGCCGGCAAGCCCTTCACCGCGGTGACCTTCGAGGATGGGCTGCGGATCGAGCGCAGCGTCCACGCCATGGCGCAGTCCTATCGGGAGAAGCGCT
This sequence comes from Rhizobium sp. PP-F2F-G48, assembly GCF_004342335.1. NCBI lineage: Bacteria > Pseudomonadati > Pseudomonadota > Alphaproteobacteria > Hyphomicrobiales > Rhizobiaceae > Rhizobium > Rhizobium sp. PP-F2F-G48. Next base: position 162,673 of record NZ_SLVH01000009.1, read on the forward strand.
GGGTGGTCGTCTGATCATGGGTCTTTGACGCCAGTCGTCTGCAGCACCGCGAACGACCCGGAACCAGCTTCAGACAGCGGCGGCAGCTGTTCACCGCTTGTTGCGGGTGGTGCGCACCCGCGGCGATGGTATGTCATTGCTCCCCGACACTCTGTCGTGCGACAGATCATCGATCGGATCGCGTCCGGATCCTGGTCGAGGTGAACGTGCCCCATGCTTGAATGGCTTCAACTTCAGCTGTCCGCGGCGCTGCCGGGACGCGTCCCATCCGACGAGCAATTCAAGCGCCTGCACGACGCGGAGTTGGAGGGGCTGGCTGTGGCCTTCCGCGTCCGGCTGTGCGCCGTGGCCGTCATCGCCGCCTGGCTGCTCGTCAGCACCGCCTGGCCGCGAAACGTCTACTACCTCGCTGTCAGCCTGATCTTTCTGGCCCTGAGCTATATCCCTTACGCGACGCGGCATCATCGGGCCGCGTGGACGATCAAGCTCGCCTGCACCATTCTGGATGTCGCGCTGATCACCTCCACCATCCTTCTGCCGCCCATCGGCGGCATCGCGTCCGACTGGCCGATCCAGACCCGAACGCGGGGCCCGGAATTTCTCTATGTGCTCCTGCTGCTGGCGGAGTCGGCCCTCACCTATTCGCCCATCCTCGTCGTCTGGACGGGCGGCATCATCATCGCCATCTGGTCCTTCGGCATCAACACCCTCTATGACAGGCCGGAAACCGTCCGGTTCGACACGACCGCGGGCATGTCGGAAATGCAGGCGCTCGAGCGGTTTCTCAATCCGTACTTCGTCGGCCTGCTTCAGATGTGGGTTCAGGTGGTGGCGACCGGGCTGTTCACGCTCATGCTTGCCATCGCCGTCCTGCGAAGCCGCAACACGCTCATTGCCCAGATCAAGGACAACACGGTTCGAGCCTCGCTCGCACGCTATGTTTCGCCCGATGTCGCCCACGCCATGGGCGACGGCGCCGACAGCTTCGGAGTCCCAGCGAAACGCGAGGTCGCCGTCATGTTCGTGGATATCGTCGGCTTCACGCGCATGGCCGAAATGCGCTCGCCGGAGCAGGCGCTGACCCTCCTGCGCAGCTTTCAGGAGCGCGGCTGCAATGTGATCTTCCCGTGCGGCGGTACGCTCGACAAGTTTCTGGGCGACGGGTTCATGGCGACCTTCGGCGGCGTGCAGCCACAGGACGATGCGGCGGAGCGTGCGCTTTCCTGCGCGTTCCAGCTGCTCGACACCTATGCCGCGTGGTCGGCAAAGAGGACACGACGTGGCGCCGAGCCGATCCGCATCGCCATCGGCCTCCACTTCGGCGAAGTGATCGTCGGCAATGTCGGCACCAGCGAACGCCGCGAGTTCACCGTCATCGGCGATGTCGTGAACGTCGCCAGCCGCCTGGAGCGCGCGACCCGTGACCTGGAGGGACGCCTCGTGGTGTCGGACGCCTGCCTGCAAGCCGCCGGCGGCACGCCCTCGGGGCGCGAGGTCGCCCATTCCTTGACGATCGATATCAGAGGCCGCAACCGCAGCGTCTTGGCGCATGTTTTCTAGCGCGCTCGCGCTAGCGATCTCCCCTGTCACGCCGCTCTACGACCTATTCGCCGACAACGACGCGTTATCGACGATGTCCCACAGTAAAAACTTACCGTCTTAGGTGCGTCTTGGTCACCATTTCTTGATGGCTTACGATTAAATCTGTCTCCAATGAGCTCCGACAGCGTTGCTGCCGGAGGGGAGGAATAAACGGATGATGCTGCCCCATACCGATAACCGGCGACGGCGACGCGCGGTCCTGGCCGTGGCATTCCTGTTTATTCTCGTCGCCAGCATCTTTGCCGGCATCGTCTTCCGCTCGGTCGACGCCATGAGGGACACGGCGAACCGGATCGACGACGAGCGTGCGCTGGATGCGACGACGGCCGCCGTGGATGCGCTCCGCACGCAGCTGTTCGGCATTCTCCACGACAATGCCACCTGGGACGGGGCCTATAAACAGCTCAATTCGATCAATCGCAAGTACTGGGTCATCGAGAACTGGGCCAACACGGGTGCGGACAACCCGGCCTACGATACCGCCGTCGTCACAGACGCACGCGGCAAGGTAATCGTCGCCTACAAGGACGGCGAAGAACTGACCGAGCCGCCGGCGGTGTTTTTCGGCGATCACTTTACCACCATCGTGCGCAATGCCGATCAGTTGGGCGAACAGGCCGGCATCACCCCGGTCTATGCCGTGCGCTCCAAGAGCGGCATCGCGCTGATGGCTGCGGCCAAGATCCGGCCAAGCAGCACCAACACGCGGATCGAGGAGCGCAATCTCTACACGCTGTTCATGGCGCGGCATCTGACGCCTCGGGTGATCGGCGATCTCGCACAGAGCTTCCGGATCGAAAAACTGAATCTCAGCCTGGCGCGGGCCGAAAATGCCTTGAACGTGCCGCTGACCGATCTCGACGGCACGGCAATCGCCTATCTCAGCTGGCCGTCCAAGCTTCCCGGCAGCCGCAGCTTCCTCACGGTCAAGACGCAGCTTGCGGTCGGCGCGGCCATTCTCTTCGTCTTTCTCACCGGCATCGCGGTCGCGGGATGGGTGGCCGTTCGAAAGCTCCGGCAGGACGAGGCCGCGGCGCGGCACGCCGCACTTCGCGATGCGTTGACGGGCTTGTGGAACCGACGTGCCCTGCTGGAGCACCTGGCCGACCTCACCCGGCGCGAACGGGAGGGAACCGTCGAACTGTGTCTTCTCGACCTCGACGGGTTCAAGCGCGTCAATGACGCCTGGGGCCATGCGGCGGGCGACGAACTCATCGCGACCGTGGCCGCCCGCTTGCGAAACGTTCTCCCGCCGGAGGCCTTCATCGCCCGTCTGGGCGGAGACGAATTCGCGATCGTTGCGGCGAGAACGTCGGACACGAACATCGGGGATGACGTTGCGGATCGTGCGCTTGCGGCGACATGCGACGTCTTTGCGCTCGGAACCCGGCAGATCCAGGTCGCAGCGAGCATCGGGCGGGCGACGGCGCGGTTGGCCGATGTGGATATGGGCGACCTGATGCGGGCGGCCGACGTTGCCCTCTATCGGGCGAAGGATCTCGGCCGCGGCCGCATCGTCACCTTCGACAGCGAGCTCGAGCAGCGCCGGCGCGACGACATGACCATGGAGCAGTATCTGAAGACGACCTTGGAGACCGAAGGGATCGACGTCTTCTACCAGCCGCTGTTCCGAAGCATCGACCAGTCGATCTGCGGCGTCGAGGCCCTGGCACGCTGGAGCAGTTCGCCGCTCGGCCGCGTCCCCCCTGATGTCTTCATCTCCGTCGCCGAGAAGGCAGGCCTCATCGAGACGCTCGGCTTGCAGGTTCTGCGCAAGGCCATCCGCGCGTCGGCAGGCTGGCCCGATATCGGGGTCTGCGTCAACGTTTCGCCGGTGCAATTGCAGGATCATGGTTTCGCCACCGCGGTCGCATCGATCCTCTCGGACGCCGGGTTCGATGCCAGGAGACTGACACTCGAGATTACGGAGGGCGTCCTGATCAGCCATCCGGAGCAGGCCCTGAAAGCCATCACCGCGCTGAAGGACCTCGGCATAGGCATTGCCCTCGACGACTTCGGCACGGGCTTTGCCAGCATCGGCATGTTGCGCAGCTTCCCCTTCGACCGCGTCAAGGTGGACAAGTCGCTGGTGGCGGCTCTCGATACGAAGAACGATACGGCGCCCGTGCTGCAGGCAACCGTTGCGCTTGCCAACGCCATGGGCATCGCGGTCACGATCGAGGGCATCGAAACGGAGCTGCAGTCCAGCATCGCCCGCCTCTATGGCTGCGATGTCATGCAAGGCTATCTCTACAGCAAGCCTCTCTCGGAGGCCGACATGTCGGCGCGCTACTTCCAAAGTCCAAAGCGGCGTTACGGCAAAGCTTCGGGTGCATAAACAGGCCCGACATCGCTCTCCGCGGAGCGAGATTCCTATGGAATCTTTATATCTTTGCCCCGTCCCCCGTCTCGAATTCCTACGCCGATCGGTCGCATAGTTTCTGCGACCGCGGTGCTAAAGCGCCGGGTTTCGACAGAAACGACAGGTGCGACATGACATTCGACTATATCCTCAGCGGCGGCGTGACCCTCTTTCTCACGGCCTATCTCGCCTATGCCCTCTGGCGGCCGGAGCGCTTCTAGCCCCATGACCCGCCGGCTTTCGCGGTTCAGACACGCGGTTCTCCCGCGTCTCGACCGTCACGAGGCCTGCCGGGGGACGACCATCATCATCGGCATGGTTTTCGTTCTCGGCGCTGTTGCCGCGCTCTCGGAAGCGCTCGCGATCCTCTTTGCGTCCGACTGATCCGACCTTCTTCCATCCAACCATCATCCGGGGTCTCTCATGAGCAAACCCACATCTGCGAGCCTCCTCGATGCCCGCATCCTCGTGCCGGCCATCGGCGGCGCGTTTCGCAAACTCGATCCGCGAACCCTGGCCAGGAACCCGGTCATGTTCGTGGTCGCCGTCGTCTCCGCCCTGACCACGGTTCTCTTCTTCAAGGACCTCGCAACCGGGGCCGCAGGGCTCGGCTTCTCGTTCCAGATCATCCTCTGGCTGTGGTTCACCGTGCTGTTTGCCAATTTCGCCGAAGCCGTGGCCGAGGGCCGGGGCAAGGCGCAGGCCGAGTCGCTCCGCCGCACGCGCTCGGAAACGCAGGCGAAACGCCTGACCTCCGCCGATAGCCGCGACTGGACGGATGTCCCCGGCGCGGCGCTGAAGGTCAACGATATCGTGCTTGTGGAAGCGGGCGACATCATTCCCTCGGACGGCGAAATCATCGAGGGGATCGCCTCCGTCAACGAAGCGGCGATCACCGGCGAATCCGCGCCCGTCATCCGCGAGTCCGGTGGCGATCGCTCCGCCGTCACCGGCGGCACGCAGGTTCTGTCCGACTGGATCAAGGTGCGCATCACCGCGGCTGCCGGCTCCACCTTCATCGACCGCATGATCGCGCTGGTCGAGGGGGCCGAACGCCAGAAGACGCCGAACGAGATCGCCCTCAACATCCTGCTCGCCGCCATGACGCTCATCTTCGTGATGGCAACGGCGACGATCCCGGCCTTCGCCAGCTATGCCGGCGGCTCCATCCCGATCGTCGTGCTCGTCGCGCTGTTCGTCACGCTCATCCCCACCACCATCGGCGCGCTGCTCTCGGCCATCGGTATCGCGGGCATGGACCGCCTCGTCCGCTTCAACGTGCTGGCCATGTCCGGCCGCGCGGTGGAGGCTGCGGGGGACATCGATACGCTGCTGCTCGACAAGACCGGGACGATCACGCTCGGCAATCGTCAGGCGACCGAATTCCGTCCGGTCACCGGCGTAACGGAACAGGATCTCGCCGATGCCGCGCAGCTCGCCTCGCTTGCCGACGAGACGCCCGAGGGCCGGTCCATCGTCGTCCTGGCCAAGGAGAAATACGGTCTTCGCGCACGCGACATGAAAGACCTCAACGCGACCTTCGTCCCCTTCACCGCCCAGAGCCGGATGTCGGGGATGGATCTCGAGGGAAGCTCGATCCGCAAGGGCGCGGTGGAGTCGGTGCTCAAATATTTGCAATCCGAGACGGGCAGTGCGGTATCAGACGCGCGGGCGCGAGAAGGCCAGGCGATCGCGGACTCGATTGCCAAGGCCGGCGGCACGCCGCTCGCCGTTGTCCGGGATGGGAACCTGCTCGGCATCATCCACCTGAAGGACATCGTCAAGGGCGGCATTCGCGAGCGCTTCGCGGAACTGCGCCGCATGGGAATCCGGACGGTGATGATCACCGGCGACAACCCCATGACTGCTGCAGCCATCGCGGCCGAGGCCGGCGTTGACGACTTCCTTGCCCAGGCGACGCCCGAGAACAAGTTGCAGCTCATCCGCGACGAGCAGGCAAAGGGCAAGCTGGTCGCCATGTGCGGCGACGGCACCAATGATGCGCCGGCGCTGGCCCAGGCGGATGTGGGCGTCGCGATGAACACGGGCACGGTCGCCGCCCGCGAAGCCGGCAACATGGTGGACCTCGACAGCGATCCGACCAAGCTCATCGAGATCGTGGAGATCGGCAAGCAGTTGCTGATGACGCGCGGGTCGCTGACCACCTTCTCGATCGCAAACGACGTCGCCAAGTATTTCGCGATCATCCCGGCGATGTTCGTCGTCCTCTATCCCCCGCTCGATGCGCTGAACGTCATGGGCCTCGCCACGCCGCAAAGCGCCATCCTGTCGGCGATCATCTTCAACGCGCTGATCATCATCGCGCTCATTCCGCTGGCCCTGAAGGGTGTTGCCTACAAGCCGATCGGTGCGGGACCGCTCCTGCGCCGCAACCTGCTGATCTACGGCCTCGGCGGCCTCGTCGTGCCCTTTGTCGGCATCAAGCTGATCGACATGATCGTCTCAGCGCTCAACCTCGCATGACCGGAGCAGACCATGACAATCCTCACCTTCCTCCTCGGCATGGTCCTGTTCGGACTCCTCTTCGCCTTGGCATCCGCCCTCGACAAAGCCTGACGCCGGAGACACGACAATGATACAGGCAATCCTCTTCGTCATCATGATCATCGGGGGCACCGCGCTGCTCTCCTGGCCACTCGGCCGCTACATGCGCTGGGCGATGGACCCGGGCGCCGGCCAGGGAAAACCGAACCGCGTCACCGCGGCATTCCAGACGATCGGCGGGACGGCGACGACGCAGATGCAGGACTGGAAGCGCTACGTCGTCTCCCTCCTCGGCTTCAATGTCGTTATGTTCGTCGTCTGCTTCACGCTGCTTGCCTTTCAGCACGATCTGCCGCTCAATCCCGACGGCAGGCAAGCGCTGGAAGGCAGCCTGATCTTCAACACCACGAGTTCCTTCGTCGCCAACACCAATCTGCAGCATTATTCGGGCGAGGTGGCGATGAGCTACCTGTCGCAGCTGGCCGCGCTGATGTGGCTTCAATTCGTCTCGGCGGCCGTCGGCCTTGCGGCGCTCGCGGCGCTGGCGCGCGGACTGGCGGGACGCCCGCTCGGCAATTTCTTCCTCGACGTGCAGCGCGCCACCTTCCTCGTCCTCCTGCCGCTTGCCCTCGTCGTCGCAATTCTCCTGCTCTTCACGGGGGTGCCGATGACCTTCCAGGGCGCGGCGGTCGCGACCACGCTGGAGGGCGTCCAGCAGACGATCGCGCGGGGCCCGGTTGCAGCCTTCGTCGCGATCAAGCAACTCGGCACCAATGGTGGCGGCTTCTTCGGGCCGAACAGCACCCATCCGCTCGAAAACCCGACCTTCTGGTCGAACGTCCTGCAAACCGTTTCGATCCTCATCATTCCCATGGGCTGCGTCTGGATGTTCGGCCGCATCATCGGGCGGATGAAGCATGCCGCCGTTCTCTTTGCCGTGATGCTCATCCTCATGGGCGCCCGCATCACCGGCGCGATCGGCTTTGAGTCCGAACCGACCCATGCCTTCGCATCCTTGCCGATCACGCAGGATGCCGGCAATCTCGAAGGCAAGGAACTGCGCTTCGGTTCGGCGGCAGGTCCCGTCTGGGCGGTCGTGACGACCTCCACCAGCAACGGCTCCGTCAACGCCATGCATGACAGCCTCAATCCGCTGACGGGTCTCATGCCGATGATCGGCATGTGGCTCAACGAAGACTTCGGCGGGGTCGGGGTCGGCATGATCAACATGTTTCTCTACATCGTCGTCGGCGTCTTCATCGCAGGCATGATGATCGGCCGCACGCCGGAATATCTCGGCTGGCGCGTCGAGGCGAAGGAGGTGAAGTTCGCCATGATGGGCCTGCTCTCGCACGGATTCTTCATTCTCGTGGGCACGGCGATCTTCGCAGCGACGCCCTGGGGGGCGGCGACGCTCAACAATATCGGTCCGCACGGCTTCAGCGAAATCCTCTACGAGTTCTCCTCCGCCGCCGCCAACAACGGCTCCGGCTTCGAAGGGCTCGGCGACAATACTGTCGCCTGGAACATCGCCACCGGCGCGGTCATGCTGCTCGCCCGCTTCATCCCGATCATCCTGCCGCTCGCCATCGTCGGTTCGCTCTCCGCCAAGCGCCGCGCAACCGAATCGAGCGGCACCCTTTCGGTCGAGGACGGCACCTTCGCCGGCATGCTGACCGTCACCGTCGTCATTGTGGGCGCGCTGACCTTCTTCCCCGCTGCCACGCTCGGCCCGATCGCCGAACACGTCATGTTCATGAAATGAGACCGACCATCATGGAATTTTTCCTCTCCAGCATCCGCATCGCCTGTGCAACCATGCTCGTCTGCGTCGGCGGCTATACGAGCGTCGTCTGGGCCGTCGGCGCGGCCGTCACGCCCCAGACGGCGCAGGGTTCGCTGATCACCACTCTCGATGGCCGGGTCATCGGCAGCCGACAGGTCGCACAGGCCTTCACGCAGCCGCACTATTTCTGGCCGCGTCCATCGGCGGTGGATTACAACGCGGCAGCAGCCGGCGGTTCCAACAAGTCGCCCACGAGCACCGACCTAACGGACCGTGCCTCGAAAACCATCGCCGCCTTCGGGGCGACGCCGGAGAACCCGCTTCCGGCGGACCTCGCCGCGGCATCCGGTGCGGGTCTCGATCCGCATATCACCGAACGCGCGGCCCGCTACCAGGCCGAGCGGATCGCCCGCGCACGCAACGTCCCGGTCTCTGTCGTCAACACGCTAATCGATCGCAGCGCCGTCTCGCCGGGCGGCGTCCTGACGCCGGACAGGCTCGTGAACGTGCTGGAGATCAACCTTGCACTGGACAACGTCGCGATCCGCTAACACAAGAGCTGTCGGCAGCCCGTGTGACGGGCTGCCGATCCGGCGTGGAGCAAATCATGGCCAACGACAACCAGGGCTGGGAACGGCGACCGTCTCCCGACGCGCTCCTTGCCAAGGCCGACCGGGAGGACCGTGGCAAGCTGAAGATCTTCCTCGGCGCCGCGCCGGGCGTCGGCAAGACCTATGAGATGCTGATGTCCGCTCGCGCCCGACAGGCCGACGGCACCGACGTCGTCATCGGCGTGGTGGAAACGCACGGGCGAAAGGAAACGGAGGCGCTCGTTGCCGGACTGGAAACGGTCGCCCGGACGTCCGTCGTTTATAAGGAACGGGCGCTGGATGAAATGGACATCGATGCCATCCTCGCACGCCGCCCGACCCTCGCGCTCGTGGACGAGCTGGCGCACACCAATACTCCCGGCAGCCGCCATCCCAAGCGCTATCTGGACGTGCTGGAGCTGCTGGCAAGCGGCATCGATGTCTATACCACGCTCAACATCCAGCATGTCGAAAGTCTCAACGACATCGTCGCCCAGATTACCCGTATCCGCGTACGCGAGACGGTCCCGGACTCGATCATCGATCGTGCCGACGACATCGAGATCATCGACATCACGCCGCAGGATCTGATCAAGCGGATGCAGGACGGCAAGGTCTACGTTCCCAAGACGGCGCGGCGCGCCATCGAGAACTATTTCTCGCCGGGAAACCTCACGGCCCTGCGCGAGCTGGCTCTCCGGCGCACGGCGCAACGGGTGGACGACCAGCTTCTCAACCATATGCAGGCGCACGCGATTTCGGGGCCATGGGCGGCCGGCGAACGCATCCTCGTCTGCCTCGATCACGGGCGGAACGGGGCGACGCTCGTCCGCTACGCCCGGCGTCATGCCGACAGGCTGCGGGCGCCCTGGACGGTGATCCATCTGGAAACAGCGAAATCGGCTTTTCTCGGGGAAGCCGACAAGGACCGGCTGGCAGCCTGCATGCGGCTCGCCGAGCAGCTCGGGGCGGAAACCGTGACGCTGCCGGCGTCGAGCGTCTCGCGCGAGCTCCTCGCCTATGCGACGGCCAACAACTTCAATCACCTCATCATCGGCAAGTCCGAACGGAGCTGGTGGCGGGAGCGGCTTGACGGGTCCATCACGCATGACCTCATTCGTCACGCCGGCACCATCAGCGTGCACGTCATGTCGGGCGGCACCGAGGAGGTCGCGCCGAGGGGCGTACGGACCGCCAAACCCGCCAACCGGATCAAGCCGAAGGACTACCTGTTCAGTCTCGCTTTCGTCTCGGTGGCCGTGGTGATCGGCATCCTGCTCGATCAGGTGCTCAATGTGCAGAACCTTGCGCTGGTCTTCCTGATGGGAGTCCTCGCCTCCGCCGTCCGAGGCGGGCTCGGCCCCGGCCTGTTTGCGTCTTTCCTCGGCGCGACCGCCTTCAACTTCTTCTTCCTCGAGCCGCGCTACACGCTGACCATCCGCGACCCGGAAAGCGTCGTCGCCCTGCTCTTCTTTCTCGGAACCGCTCTGGTCGCGAGCAATCTTGCGGCCGCCGTTCAACGCCAAGCCCTGGCGGCGCGGCAGCGCGCGCGGACGACGGAGGACCTTTATCTCTTCTCGCGAAAGCTGGCCGGCACCGGCACGCTGGACGACGTTCTCTGGGCGACGGCCTACCAGATGGCCTCGATGCTGAAGGTTCGGGTCGTTCTCCTGCTGCCGGAGGACGGCACGATCGCCGTCAGGGCGGGATATCCGCCAGACGATACGCTTGTCGATGCCGATATCGCCGCCGCACGCTGGGCATGGGAGCACGATCGCCCCGCAGGCCGCGCGGCGGATACGTTGCCCGGCGCGAAGCGGCTCTATTTGCCGCTGCGCACGGGCCGTGGTGCGATCGGCGTGGTCGGGCTCGACAATGACCGGCAGGGGCCGCTCCTGAACTCCGATCAGCAGCGCCTGTTCGATGCGCTTGCCGACCAGGCCGCCCTTGCCATCGAGCGCATCCAGCTCGTCGCGGATGTCGACAAGGCAAAGCTTGCCGCGGAGACCGACCGCCTGAGAACGGCGCTCCTGACCTCGATTTCCCATGACCTGAAGACCCCGCTGGCGGCGATCATGGGCTCGGCCGGAACGATCAAGGATTTTGGCGGCGGCTTGTCGGAAGAGGCGAAGACCGAACTGCTGACGACCGTGATCGAGGAATCGGAGCGCCTGCATCGTTTCATCGCGAACCTTCTCGACATGACCCGCATCGAATCCGGCGCGATGATACCGAACAGCGCGCCGCACTTCGTCGGCGATATCGTCGGTTCGGCTCTTGCACGCGCGGCAAAGATCACGGCGGAGCATCGCGTGGAGACGGCGATCCCAGACGATCTGCCCATGGTGAAGGTCGATCCGGTCCTGCTCGAACAGTCGCTCTTCAACCTGATCGACAATGCTGCCAAATACGCCCCGGACGGCACGACGATCCGGATCGACGCTGATGACGCCGGGAACACGGGCGGCATGATTTACCTCCGCGTCATGGACGAAGGACCGGGCCTGCCGCCGGATGATCTTGAGCGTGTTTTCGACAGTTTCTACCGCGTCCGCAAGATCGACCACGTCAAAGCCGGGACGGGTCTCGGCCTGTCGATCTGCCGGGGTTTCATCGAGGCGATGGGCGGAAGCATCGTCGCCGCGAACCGATCGGGCAGACCGGGCGCCGTCTTCGAGATCGGGCTCCCCGCCGCGACGATGTCTAAAGGACCGACATCATGACCCATGCCACCGTCAAGATCCTCGTCGTGGACGACGAGCCTCCGATCCGCAAACTCCTCGATGTCGGCCTGTCGTCGCAAGGGTTCGCGGTCAAAGGCGCGCCGAACGCCCGGTCGGCGATCGAAATGGCGCAGTCGGACGTTCCCGACCTCGTGCTGCTCGACCTCGGTCTCCCCGATATCAGCGGGCATGACCTTCTGGCGAGATGGCGGTCGGAGAAGGCTCCCTTCCCCATCGTCATCCTGTCGAGCCGCACGGACGAGGCCGGCATCGTCCAGGCGCTCGAAATCGGCGCCGACGACTATGTCACCAAGCCGTTCGGCATGAACGAACTCGTCGCGCGCATCCGCGTGGCCCTGCGCCATCGGCTGCAGACACAGGGCGAGCAGCCGATCTTCCAGGCGGGCGACCTCTCTGTCGATCTCGTGAAGCGGATCGTCAAGGTCCGTGGAACGGACGTGAAGATGACGCCCAAGGAATACGACATTCTGCGGCTGCTGGTGCAGCATTCGGGGCGGGTTCTGACCCATCGCTTCATCCTCGAAAAGGTCTGGGGCGAGATCAGCGATGTGCAGTATCTGAGGGTGTATATTCGCCAGTTGAGACAGAAGATCGAGGAAAACCCCGATCAGCCGCGTTACATTCTGACGGAGACCGGCGTCGGCTACAGGCTGGCCGAATGGTCCTGAATGGGCCCGGCTGCAGCCTGACCCTTTGCCTCGACCCGGCCATGCTCGATCAGCCAGGTCACGGCTTCCTCGACCGCTTGAAGAGACGTATGCCGGGGGATAAAGCCGAGAAGCCGGCGCGCCTTTTCCATCGAGCAGTTCGGACTGCGCGCGATATGCTCCCAGGTGGCTTTCGCATCTTCCGGGTCTTGCTCCGCCGCCCATTGCTCAAAGGGCAGGAATGCCAGATCGGGCTCGCGACCGAACCAGCGTGACATGCTCTCGGCGTAGCCGCGGAGCGTCAGCGCCTTCCCGGACACCGCGTGGAAACTCTCGCCGATCGCGGCCGATCGGGACGATATCGCGGCCATGAAAAGGCGCGCGACGTCCTCGGCATGGACGTGATGCACGGTCTCCAGGCCGAAGTTCGGCAAGGCCAGCCTGTCGCCCCGCGCAAGCGCCGAAAATACATGCGGATTGAAATTGCCCTGGGGATTAAGCGGGTTCCAGCCCGGGCCGACGATGTGTCCGGGATGAACAATGGTCGCCGGGAAGCCGTCAGCATGCGCGCGCTTCAGAAGGTAGGTTTCGATTTCGGTCTTCCCGATGCCGTAGTCTCCGAACGGCTGTTTCGGTGCGTCTTCGGTGGTGGGAACGGCAACGGGCGTGCCATGCGTCCAGATCGTGCCCGTGTGCAGAAAATGGCCGACATGGCCCGTCAAGGCATCGACCAGCAGCTCGGCGCTGCGTCTGGTGAAGCAGATCATGTCGATGACGATATCCGGATTCAAAGACCGGATCTCCCGACCGAACGTCCCGGCGCTCTCCAGCGCCTCGCGGTCCATCTGTCGCCGTTCGACGTGGCGCCAGGCGGCGTGCGGCCTGTACGGCTGGGCGACGCCCCGACTGATGGCGACGACCTCATGTCCAGCCTCGACAAGGGCGGGGATGAGATAGGTCCCGACATGTCCGGTGGCTCCGATGACGATGACACGGGACATGAAAGGGCCTGACGTGTTGGTTGAGGGGGCTCGTAGTCGGAAACGCGCGTCTCTGGCGCAGGTTCCGATCGGAGATCCGGCACGCCAAAGGCTGCGATTATCTTGCGCCCTGTTGCGGTACGGCGCGGCATCAAATGCCGGCAATTCTCCGCAGATCGTCTATGGCGCCCGGTGCCGCGGCGAGGACGGGCGATCCCTTGGTCAGTTGCTCGCCTTCGACCGGAAAAGGATGGTGCCAGCCGCCGGCTTCCGTCACGAGGCAGTAGCCCGCAAGGCAATCCCAGGCATGCATGTAAGGCTCGTAATAGCCGACGAGCCGACCGGCCGCGACATAGGCGAGCATCAGCGCACCGGAGCCGTTGCGGATGAAATTGCCGCCGGATTCCAAGAGCGACTCGACCATTTTTCCGACGAAGGCCGGCGTCACGTAGTTGTTGGCGCCGATGCCGGTGACGGCGTTTCGGATGGTGCGCGACGGATCGAGCGTCAGCACCCGCCCGTTCAGCGTCGCGCCCTTGGCGGCGGCGGCAGCGTAGAGCTCGTCGAAGCAGGGCGCATAGATCACGCCGATGACGGGCTTGCTCTCCTTGAGGACGGCGATGGACACACACCAGCTCGGCATGCCGTTGACGAAGGGGCTCGTGCCGTCGATCGGATCGACCACCCAGGTGTAACCGGACGTACCGGCGGCAAGGCCGTATTCCTCACCGAGAAACCCGTCATCGGCGTGGGCCTCCGCTACCGCCGCGCGGATGAGGTTCTCCACCTCGCGGTCGGCGATCGAGACGACGTCCTGGGCGTCCCGCTTGGTTTCGATGACCAGCGTCTCGCGCCGGTTGAAGTAGTCGAGGGCGACGGTGCCGGCCTTGCGGGCGATCGTTTGCGCGAGAGCGAAGCGGGCGTCGAGATCGTGCGTCATGGGAAGTCCTTGTGTGCAATGCGGCTCAGTCGTTGATAATGGCAATGCCGCGGCCTTTGAAGCCCACGGAGACATCGGTTGCCGGCGAAAGCGCCCGTTCCACGGCGGGATCGACCACGAACAGCCGGCCCGTGCCGGTTTCCACCTCGTATTCGACATGGTCGCCGAGATAGGCGGCATGGGTGATCCGCCCCGGCAAGGCCGCGGCCGATGCCGGCTCCAGCGTGATCGAGTTCGGCCGCACGGCAAGCTTCGCCGGCCCCGGCCGGGCATTGCGGCTGGGCACGCGATGTTCGAGCGTGCCGATGCGGATCGTGGCGTCCGCCCCTTCGACGCGGATGACGTCGCAGGCGATCACGTTCGCCTCGCCCATGAAATCAGCGATGAAGGCGGAGGCCGGGGCCTCATAGAGATCGCGCGGCGACCCTTCCTGCGCGATCACGCCGTCCTTCATGATGACGATGCGGTCGGAGACGGCGAGCGCCTCGTCCTGATCATGCGTGACATAGACGGCCGTGAAGCCGAGACGCTGCTGCAGCTCGCGGATTTCGGTGCGAACCTGCCGGCGCAGGCGCGCGTCAAGGTTGGAGAGCGGCTCGTCGAGGAGGAGCACCTGCGGCTCCAGCACGAGCGCGCGGGCAACGGCCACGCGCTGCTGCTGACCGCCGGAAAGCTCGGCCGGAAGCCGCGCGCCCATGCCGGCGAGACCGACGAGCTTCAGGCCTTCTTCCGCGCGTTCCCGCGCCTCCTTGCGCTTCATGCCGGAGGACTCGAGCCCATAGGCGACATTGTCGAGCGAACTCATATGCGGAAACAGCGCATAGGACTGGAACACCATCGACACGTCGCGCTCGTTGGCCGGCAGCATCGTCACATCCTTGCCGCCGATGAGGATCTGCCCCGAGGACGGATGTTCGAGGCCCGCCAGCATGCGCAAGGTCGTGGTCTTGCCGCAGCCGGAGGGGCCGAGCAGGGTCACGAGCTGGCCGGGCTCGATGGTGATGGACAGGTCGTGAATGGCGGTGAAGGCACCGAACTGCTTCTTGACGTGCTGGAAGACGACGGAACCGGCGCGGGGATGGATCATGCTGTTTTCTCCTGAACGAGAAGGGATGAAGGCGCGGGGCCGAGACCTGCGACGCGGTTTTCGCGGCGCAGCCGGCGTTCGCCGACGAGAAGCTGGAAGCCGGCGATGACCACGATCATCACGACGATCAGCATGGAGGAATAGGCGATCGCGACGCCGTACTCGCCGTTTTCGACAAGGCCGACGATGTAGGAGGTCGCCATGTTGTATTCTGCGCTGACGAGGAAGATGACAGCACTGATGGAGGTGATGGCCCGCACGAAGGAATAGACCAGCGCTGCCGTGATGGCGGGACGCAGCAGCGGCAGGATGACCTTGCGCACCGTGCGGAAGCTGGTGGCGCGCAGCGTCAGCGAGGCCTCGTCCAGGCTCTTGTCGAGCTGGCTCATGGCGGCCACCCCGCCGCGCACGCCGACCGGCATGTTGCGGAAGACGAAACAGGCGATGAGGATGAGCGCGGTGCCGGTCATTTCCAGCGGCGGCAGGTTAAACGCCATGATGTAGCTGATGCCGATGACGGTGCCGGGAATGGCAAAGCTCATCATCAATGCGAATTCGAACACGTTGCGGCCGACGAATTTCTGGCGGACGATGATGTAGGCCGTGAGCAGCCCGACCGCCGCCGTCAGCGGAGCGGAAATCAGCGCGATCTCCATGGTCGTCCAGAAGGAATTCCAGGCGACCCCCGTCCAGGCGATGACCCCGTCACGCAGCTCGATCGAAAACGCTCGGGCGTAGTGATCGAGCGTCAGGGAATTGTCGAGGCCCCAGGTCTTCACGAAGCCACCGAAGAGAATCATGCCGTAAATGACGATGGTGAACACCATCCAGGGAACGACGAGCGCATGGACGCCGATGGAGATCGATTTCGGCAAAGCAATGTGCGAGCCGCTATCGCCCTTGCCGGTGACCGTCGCGAAGTTCTTGCCGGACAGCCAGTAGCGCTGCGCGAGAAAGGCGGTGAGCGTGAAGCAGAGCAGGATGATTGCGAGCACGGCGGCGCGCGACGGGTCGTTCTGCGAACCGACGACGGCAAAGAAGATCTCCGTCGAGAGCACGCCATGGCTGCCGCCGAGCACCAGCGGATTGCCGAAATCGGCCATGCTCTCGATGAAGCCGATCAGGAACGCGTTGGCGATGCCGGGCTTCATCAAGGGCAGCGAGACCCGCCAGAAGGTGCGCCAGCGATCGGCGCGCAGCGTCTGAGACGCCTCCTCCATGGAGGGGCTGACGCCTTCGACCACGCCGATGAGCACGAGGAAGGAGATGGGCGTGAATGACAGAACCTGCGCGATCCAGATACCCGTCATCCCGTAGAGCCAGCGGCCGGGCTCGATGCCGAACAGGCTGGACAGCGCTTCGGTGACGACGCCGGCGCGGCCGAACAGCAGCGTCAGCGCGAGACCTATGACGAAAGGCGGTGTGATGATCGGCAGGACGGTGAGGAGGCGCAGGCCCTTCTTGAAGGGAAAGCGCGTGCGCGTGGCGACCAGCGCGAAGGCAAGCCCCATGATGGTGGAGCCGCCCGCCGTCATGATCGCCAGGAACAGCGTGCGCCAGGCGACACCGCAGCGTTCCCCGCCGACGACGCAGCCGAGGCTCCAGATGGCAGGGTCCTGGATGTTGCGGGTGAAGCCGTCCGGGTTGAGCGAGCCGTCGAAATCCTGAAATGCGCCGACCAGCATGCTTCCAACCGGATAGAACACGAAGATCGCGACCAGAAAGACGAGAAGCGCGATGGAAGCGACGACGAAGGCATCGCCTTTCATGGCGCCCCGCTCGGCGAGGCCGAAGGAAAAGAGCAGCACGAAGACCAGCGCCGAAAGCATGGCGCCGGCCCCCATCGACGGCTGCCCGTCCGACATGGCGCCAAACAGCGTCTCGCTGATCGTCCAGGACCAGCCGGAATAGCCGATGGCGAGACCCTGCAATGTCAGAAACACGGTGCCGATGGCGCCGGATGCCACCAGAAGGGCTCCGCGCATTCTTGGGTCCGGCGTGAAGCGGGCAATGCCGGCAACCGCCAGCATCAGCGCCGCGACGGCCAGCCACCAGCGGCCATGAAGAAGAATCTGCAGAAGACCCGGGGAAACCGGGGCTTCTCCGGGAAAGCCAGACAGCCAGCCGAATGCCAGAAACCCGCCCTCGATCCTGTACCAGGGAACGACGAGGAAGGCCAGAATGCCCAGCCCGAGCGCGATATCCAGTCTGCGGTTGCGATTGTCCTTGTCGGTCTTCATCCCGATCCCCTCCTCAAGCCATGCCATGTTTCAATTCCCCGTGCCGGCCGACACCTCCGCCGGCCGGCACAGGACGCGCCTCAGTTCGCGTTGGCGCTGATCTCGCGGTCCCAGCGCTCCAGCAGTTCCTTGCGCTTGGCCGGATCGCCATAGGTCTTGAAGTCGTAGTCGATCAGCTTGATGTCCTCGAAGCGGGGCGCTTCCTTGGGGATCTCGGCCGACTTGTTGGACGGCAGCTGGAAGGACTTGGCGTCCTTCATGCGCGACTGGACGGCGGGCGTCAGGGCCCAGTCATACCAGATCTTGGCATTGTCGAGGTTCTTCGCGCCCTTGACGATCGACATGGAGCCGATCTCGTAGCCGGTGCCTTCGCAGGGCGCGACGGCCTTGACCGGAAACCCTTCCGCCGTCTGCGCGACCGCGTCGTGCATGAAAACGATGCCGATGGCGGTCTCCCCGCGGGCCGCCGCCTTGACCGGGGCCGAGCCGGACTTGGTATATTGCGAGATATTGGCGTTGAGCTTCTTCAGATAATCGAAAGCCTGATCCTCACCCATGATCTGGGCGAGCGAAGCGAGGGCCGTATAGGCCGTGCCGGACGAGTTCGGATTGGCGATCTGGATCTCGCCCTTGAAGGCGGGATTGAGAAGATCGGCCCAGCACTTCGGCTCGGTAAAGCCCTTGGTCTTGAAGATCTCGGTATTGTAGCCCCAGCCGAGCGCACCGGCGTAAACGCCGACCGTCTTGAAGCCGGAGCCTTCGGCTTGTTTCTTCGCCCAATCCTGCAGCTGATCGAGCAGTGGCGACTTGTATTCCTGCGTGAGCCCGTCAGAGGCTGCCTGCATGTGGGGATCGCCGGTGCCGGCCCACCAGAGGTCCGTCTTGGGGTTGCGGGCTTCCGCACGGATCTTCGCATAGGTCTCGCCGGACGACAGGCGCACCATGTTGACCTTGATGTCGTGATCCTTTTCGAAGTCGCCCTTCATCTGCTCGCAGATGACGACGTCTGCCGAGCAGATGAGATTGAGCGTGCCGGCCGCCTGCGCCGACGTGGCGGTCAGTGCGGTCGCGGCCATCAGCAGCATGCCGGCTGTATAAGTTTTCATAGTCTTTCCTCCTGGTTGAACATTTTTCAAAAGTGAACGGGCTTCCGGACGGCATGGCGATGCCGTTCCCGTCTGTTACCGAGAGCGGGATGCCGTGTTTCGTCCGGGACTTGCTTGAGTTCAGGGGATCCTGCGGATCTCGCTGTCGAAGCGTTTGAGAAGCCGACGTCGCTCGTCGGGCGAGCCGAAGGTCGCGAAATCGTAATCGACCATCCGGATCATCGAGATATCGGGCGCACCGGGGGGCAACGACGCACCGGCATTGGACGGAACCTGGTTCTGGCCGGCGGCAGCCCCCGTCGCCTGCCCCTCGGCGCTGAGCGCAAACCCGAGGAAAGCCCGGGCCGCCTCGATGTTCTTTGCACCCTTCACGATGCTGACCGCTCCGATCTCGTAGCCCGTGCCTTCGCAGGGCGCGACGATTTCGAGCGGATAGCCCGCCTGCCGCAGCGTCACCGCATCATGGATGAAGGAGATGCCGATCAGCGTTTCACCATGGGCGGCATCCTTGACCGGTGCGGAGCCCGACTGCGGAAAGGCGCGGATATTGGCGCCGAGCCGGCCGAGATATTTGAACGCCTCGTCTTCCCCGAACAGCTGAACGAGCGTTGCCAGAGCGGTATAGGCCGTTCCCGACGAGTTGGGGTCGGCAAGCTCGATCGCACCCGCATAGGTCCCGTCGAGCAGGTCCTTCCAGCAGGCAGGCGCCTGCAGACCCTTTTGCTTGAGGAGATCGGAATTATAGGCAAAGCCGAGGGCTCCGGCATAGATCCCGGCGGAGTGTCCGCCCGAGAGATCGAAGAAATTGTCCGCCCAAGGCAACATCGTCAGGGTCGATGGCGGCTGGTAGGCTTGCAGCAGACCTTCGGCGCCCGCCTGAAGATGTGCGTCGCCCGTGCCGCCCCACCAGACGTCCGTCTGCGGATCGGCCTTTTCGCGGCGCACCTGATCAAGGATCTCTCCGGTGCTCTTGCGCGTCACGGTGGCATCGATGTTCAGCCGGGTCAGCACGGCCTGTTTCATCGTCGCGCACCAGGCCTCGTCTACGCCGCAGAGGACGTTCAGCCGCGCCAATGGCTCTGCGCGTGCGATGGCGCCGAACGACAGAGACGCCGCCGCGACCAGACAGATGAACGTCCTCACCAAAATCCTCCACTTCCCGGAACGATGCCGTTCCGACCTCCGCCGTCAGAATGGCAGATACGGCGAAGGCTTCAAGAAAGGAGTGGTTACGGTTGTTACAGCCGAACATCCGGAGGGTTGCCAGCCTTACAGATATTACATTTGTGACAGATCCCGTCATCGGCGAGGATTTGAACAAATCTTTCTGAAGCCTATGATGCGGCAGGAGGAATATCGACATGCAGGTGAAGATTCTGATCGTGGAGGACGATCCGGATATGGCGGAGATGCTGTTCGATCTCGTGGAGGCCGAGGGTTGGACGCCCTTCGTCGCCGGCTCGGCCGAGGAGGCGACGGTCTTTCTCTCACAGGAGATCGTGCATCTCATCCTGCTGGATCATAACCTTCCCGGTGCATCTGGACGAACATTTGCACAGCGCATCCGCAGCAGCATGGATGTCGGCATCATCATGGTGACGGCGGCCGGCAGTTCGGCCGAACGCGTGCTGGGTCTCGAGACCGCGGCCGACGACTATATCGTCAAGCCGTTCGAGCCCATCGAACTTGCGGCCCGCATGAAGGCGGTGTTGCGCCGCTCGATCCTGATGCCGAAGCATGAGCGCGCCCCGGAACCGGCACCACAGTCCGCATCCGACCGGGCGCCCCAGGCGTCGGCGCTGCATCTGGGAAACTGGACGATCGATCTGACCCGCAGGCTGGCCATTTGCGAAGCGCAACCGGGAAAGACGCTGACGACCGCCGAGTTCGCGCTTCTGGAGCTGCTGGCCGAAACGCCCAATCTGGCCGTGACCCGCGCGCAAATTCTGGAGCGGCTGGGCAGCGGCACGGAGCGTTACGTGGACCGCAATGTCGACGTGCTCGTTCTCAGGCTGCGCCGCAAGATCGAGCAGAACCCCGAATTGCCGCGCTATATCAAGACCCGCCGCGGGCGAGGCTATGTGCTCGAGACCGCGCGCCGCGAGACGGAGCAATGACCCGTGGGGCCTTCTTCTCCTCGATCGCCTTCCGTCTTCCCGCGGCCATTCTCATTATCGGCGCCCTCGTTCTCGGCATTTCCACCATTGCCATCTTCGGCCTCCTGAAGGCGCGCAACGAAATGGCGACGTATGGCACGCAGGCCTTCGTCAGCCTCGGCAAGTCCGCCGTCGTTTCCAAGCAAGTGTCCGACCTCGTTTCCAGCGCGCCCTTTCTCATGAACGCGACCTCGCCCTATCGCATTTCCAGCGAAAGCCGCGCCGTCCTGACCCAGGTCGAGGCCCTGATGAGCATGATGCCGCCGCGGGGCGAGCGTGCGACCGTGCCCACCGATACGGGCGACGTCCGCGCCCTGCTCGGCACGATCCGGCAACAGACGCTCTCCATGCTTGAAAACGCTGAAGCCGCGCAGGGGCACAAGTCGGACGCCGCGATGGCGCTGAGCCAGATCGCGACGCGGGACATGTCCACGGTGCGCAATCTGCCGCCCACGCTCAGCGCTCTCGCCCAATCCGCCTCGACATCCGACAGCCTGTTCCAGCTCGGGGAGCTGCAGAGGCGGTATGTCCGCGACCTCGCCATTGCCGAAGCGGCGCCGGTGCGTATGGACCAGGCGGCGCTCGATGCCCACCGTCGCATCTTCGCGGCGCAGACCCGTTATCTCCGGGAGATGTTTTCCATTCGCGCCGCGATCACGCGGCTTCACGCGGTCTCGCGCGAGCTGTCGCTCGCCGTCGAAGCCCAGAACGACAGCGTCGTGCAGAAACTTGGCGACGACGTCCAGGCGATCTCGCAGATGCTCCAGCGGCTGCTCAGCATCGTCATCGTGACCGCCCTCCTGATGCTGATCGTCGCGGCACTCGCCATCCGCTCCGTCATCCGGGTGTCGCGCGGGATCGTCGATCTCTCGGCCGGCATGAATGCACTTGCCGGAGGACAGAAACACATCGCCGTGCCGCGCTATCGCGGCGACGAGACGGAACTGATCCGGCTGGTCCAGGCCTTCAGCGCCTTTCGCGAAAGCGTCGATCGCGTCAGCCAGATGCGCCGCAAGGCGGACACGGCGGCCAAAACGATCCGCGCGATCTTTCGCAGCATGAACGAGGGCATCGCCCTGTTCGACTCGGCCGGCAAGCCGCTCGCCATGAACCGCCGGGTGATCGAGCTTGTCGGCCGCGGCGGCGCCTCGCGAAAACTGCCCCTGCCGCGCTTCCTGGAGGGTGTCCCCGACGTCGATGTCAAAGGCGTTGAGGATGCTCTGGCAAACGAGGATCGGCCCGGCAGGCCGTTCGTCTCGCGCCTGCGCCGGCCGGATGGGCAGGTGGTCGAGCTGTCGCTCTCGCGCCAGCGGGACGGCGGCTTCGTCCTTCTCGCCCGTGACGTCACCGAAGCCGACCGCCAGGAAGCCGAGGCTGCCAAGGCCCAGCGGCTGGACGGCATCACGCGCATGACCCACCAGCTGGCGCACGAGGTCGGCAACATGATCGGAATCGTGACCGGCAGTCTCGGCTTGCTGGAGCGCGAGGACGGCGTGACCGATCGCCAGAAGCGCCATCTCAACCGCATTCGCAAGGCAGCGGACCGTGGCCGGGCACTGTCGTCCAGCATGCTCTCGGTGGCAAGCCAGCAGCAGATCTTCCCTGTCTCCGTCGATCTCAGGGCCGTTCTGACCGGCATGATCGACGTGCTCGAAATTGCGGTCGGCGAGACCTGCCGCATCGGCCTGAAGAGCGCAGGCGATCTGCCGCCCGTCTACCTTGATCCCGCGCTGTTCGAGCAGTCGATCCTCAATCTCTGCCTCAACGCCGCCGCAGCCATGCCGAACGGAGGCGACATCACGATCTCCGTCTTTCACGAAGGACAGTCCGTCATCGTCTCCGTCGCAGACGAAGGGATCGGCATGACGCCGGAGGCCATCGACAAGGCCTTCGAGCCCTATTTCACCACCCGCCTCAAGGACGGCGGCGCCGGTCTCGGTCTCGCAACGGTCTACGGCTTCGTCCGCCAGTCCGGCGGCGATGCCGCCATCCAGTCGCGACTGGGCTCTGGCACGGAAGTAACGCTGACATTTCCCGATCAATCCGGTGGAAAGGGTTGAGGGTCTATGCCGTCCGATTCCCGATCGACCCTGTCACCATCGAATGCTGCCGCAGGAAGCGGCTCAGGTGATCGCTGACGCGGTCGGGTTCGATGTCGGGGAAGAAATGTCCGCCCGGGATGGCGTGTGCCTCAAGCTTGGCACAGAAACGCTCCCAGACCGCCGGGATGTCGTAGAGCCTCCCCATGGCGCCCGACGCACCGTAGAGAATCATGGCAGGCGCCTCGATCAAGCGGTCTCGATCCGCGAGATCATCGGCAAAATCCACTTGCAAGGCCGCGCGATAGTCGTTGCAACCGCCGGCAATGGCATCAGGGTCGTGCCATGAGGCGCGATAGGCGGCGAGCTGTTCCGGCGCAAAATCCGCAGCCTTGGCACCACCCCAGCCAAACAGACAGGTTTCATAGAAAAGGTCCGGGTTGGACTGGATCACCTGCTCCGGAAACGGGGCCGGTTGGGCCAGGAAGAACCAGTGCCAGTAGCTTTGCGCCACCTCCTTGCGCAGATTGGCGAGCAATTCCAGCGTCGGCACGATATCCATGAGTGTCACGCTTGCGACGGCGTCCGCATGGTCCAGGCACAGCCGGTGCGCCACGCGGGCGCCGCGATCATGCCCGACCACATGGAACTTCGGATATCCGAGACGCGTCATCAGCGCGATCTGATCGCCGGCCATGGCGCGAAAGCCATAGTTCGAAAGATCCGGCGCCGCGGCAGGCTTGGACGATTGCCCATAGCCGCGAAGATCCGGGCAAATGACGCGGTAGCCCTGCGCCACGAGCGCCGGGGCGATTTTCGCCCAGAGGGCGCGGTTCTGCGGAAAGCCGTGCAACAGCAGGACGGGCTCGCCCGCACCGGCAGCGACATAGGAGATGTCGACATCCTCCAGTGCAAGGCTGCCGCTTTCGAAGGCTTCGAACATCTGGATCTCCTCGGATCTCGCTGGCTACAGCGTTTCCAGCGCCAGAGCGATGCCCTGCCCGCCGCCGATGCAGAGCGTCACCATGCCCCGCGTCACGCCATCGCGCCGCATCGAATGAAGAAGACGGGTCACCAGAACGGCCCCGGTTGCCCCGATCGCATGTCCGTGGGCGATGGCACCGCCATCGACATTGACGATATCGTCGGGAAGACCGAGTTCGCGGATGACGGCGAGCGGAACGGCGGCGAAAGCCTCGTTGATCTCGATGCGCTCGATATCGCCGAGCGACCATCGGGCATGGTCGAGCGCCCGGCGGACCGCCGGAACAGGCCCCAGTCCGAAGAGACCCGGCTCGACCGCGCCGACGCCATAACCGACCAGGCGGGCAACCGGCTCGACGCCCATCGTCTCGGCAAAGTCCCGCTCCGCAACGACCATCGCTGACGCGCCACTGTTGAGGCCGGGCGCGTTGCCGGCGGTGATGGTACCGTCCTTGCGAAACGCCGGCTTCAGCCGGGACAGCGTTTCGGTCGTCGTATCGGGCCGCGGCGCTTCATCGGCGGCGAAAATCTCCGGGCCCTTGCGGCCCTTGATCTCGACCGGAACGATCTCGTCCTTGAAAGCACCTGCCGCCTGGGCCGCGGCGAAACGCTGCTGGGAGCGTGCGGCGAAAACGTCCTGTGCCTCGCGCGTGATCTGCAGGCGCGTCACCAGATCCTCCGTATGCCAGCCGGAGTGCTCGCCGGAGAACGCGTCTTCGAGCCCGTCCGTCAGCATGCTGTCGAGGATCTGGGCCGGGCCCATGCGATAGCCCCAGCGCCCCCCATCCATCAGGAAGGGTGCGCGGTCCATATTCTCCATTCCACCGGCAACCGCCGCCTTGATCTGACCGGATCCGATGTCCTGGGCGGCGCTGACGATGGCCTGCGCGCCCGAGCCGCAGACCCGGTTGACAGTGAATGCCGGGACGGACACGGGCAGCCCGCCATTGATGGAGGCCTGCCGGGCCGGGTTCATGCGATTTCCGGCCTGGATGACATTGCCCATGACGACCGAGCCGATTTCGTCGCCGGAAAGGTTCGCGCGCCGCAGCGCCTCGCGCACGACGACGGCGCCGAGCTCCGTCGCGGCAACCCCCTTGAGCGCGCCATTATACGCCCCGATCGCGGTGCGCACGGGTCTCGCCAGAATGATCTCTCTGTTTGCCATTGCGTTTCTCCCTGTGATGTCCAATCGATGAAGCGGACCGTCAACGAAACGCTGACGGTGTTCTTCTGTGTTTCAGCCAACCGCGGCCGGGCGCCGCCATCTGCCTTGGCTCTAGGCAACGACCCTGCCGGGCGTGACACTGGCGTCCTGAGAACTTGCCGTGAGCGCCGCCGCCGGGCCGGCGAGGTCACTGGCCTCGTTCAGGCGATGGATGTGATCCTGGGAGAGCGCGATCGACACCGCGCCGATATTGGCCTTCAGCTGATCCAGCGATCTGGGACCAATGAGCGGGATGCTCCCATGGCTGGCGGACCAGGCAATGGCCACGCGATCCGGGGTCGTTTCGAGTTCTTCCGCGATGCCGAGGACCGTGTCGAGAATGCGGGTGCGCTGCTCGCTGTTTTCGGCCTGGAAGACGCGCCCGCCCATCTTTTCCGCACGCCCGATTTCGCCCTTCCGATACTTGCCTGTCAGCACACCGCCACCGAGCGGAGACCAGGTGACGATGCCGAGGCCCAGCGCCTTGGCCGCCGGAAACAGATCGGCCTCGGGTTCGCGGCGCACTAGGCTATGTTCGAACTGCGCGGCCGCAATCGGGACTGCGCGCGTGAGTTCGGCAATGGTCACGGCACGCGACAGCCGCCAGGCGGGGAAATTCGAGAGGCCCGCATAGAGGATCTTGCCGGCGCGGGCGAGATCGTCCAGCCCGCGGACGATCTCCTCGGACGGGGTCAGCCCATCGGGATGATGAACCCAGAACAGATCGATGCGGTCTGTCTTCAGCCGCTTCAAGCTGGCTTCCAGCGAGGCGATCATGGCCTTGCGACTGTTGCCCGTCACAAGCCGATCGGCGTCGGGGGCTGCCCCGCTGGTGTATTTTGTCGCCAGCACGAAATGGTCGCGCCGATCGTGCAACAGGTCGCCCAGGATCTCCTCCGACTGGCCGAACTGGTAGATATCGGCCGTATCGATCATGTTACCGCCGGCCTCGGCATAGGTGTTGAAGATCTGCGCGGCCTCCTCCGGCGTCGCGCCGTGACCCCAGCGTGTGCCGATATTAGCGGTGCCCAGCGCGATCTGTGAGACCCGCAAACCTGTGCTTCCAAAGGACGTGTAGTTCATGATGCTTCCTTCCCTGTCAGGTCATCAAGCCGATTGCGGCCGATGGATTGTCGATGCGTTTGGATGGCGAACGTGGCAACGGCGGCGACCGCCTCCGTGCCGATCCGATCGTCGAAGCACACAGCGGACGGCGATCGTCGTCTTGCTCCCAACCGCGATGCAGGCCGTGCTGCCAGGCGTCTTCGCCATGAGTGGATCACGTGGCTTTGATGTCGAAACCATTCCCATATACGGGTATATACACGCATAGAGCCGTGAGAAAATTCAGATGGAGCGAAGAATCTCCTCCAATGCGGTAATCTTCACCGGCCCGAGCCGCGCCTCCATGGCTTTCTGACACGCGCTCCAGACCGGGCCGGCCTCCGCAAGCAAACCGGCACCGGCTTCGGTCAGCGTAATCGTCGCTTCCCGCTGGTCCAGATCGCCACGCCCCGCGCCGACAAGCCCCATCCGTTCGAGGACTTTCGCGTTCCGCCCGATCGTCGAGCGATCGAGCTGAGCACTCCGAGCGAGATCGGTCATGCTGACCGGCTGAAGACGCTCGATGCGCCGGAGGAGTGAAAACTGGGCGATGTTGATCCCAAGAGGCGACAGGGCTTCGTCATAGATCGATGAAACCTTCCGGGAGGCTTCTCGCAACATCACTGAATAACACGGGTTCATGATTGCGTGTATATACCCACAGATACGCCATGTCGAGGTCCTCAGTTCGGGTTTACGTGGCAACGGGAGGTGCACCCGCCTCATCCGTCGCACGACACCCATTGAGTAAGATGCCAATCATCATATATAATAGGCGATCAGGCAAGAGAGATACGCCATGAAAGTCACGAAGGAAAAGGCGGAGGAAAACCGGCAGCAGGTCATCGAGACCTCCAGCCGGTTATTTCGAGAAAAGGGATTCGACGGCGTCGGGGTCAGCACCCTGATGCAGGCCGCCGGCCTCACCCATGGCGGCTTTTACAAGCAGTTCGACTCCAAGGACGACCTCATCGCCAAGGCGACACGGGCGGCGCTCGATCAGACCGCGCAACGGATGTCGTCCCTGATCGGAAACGACACGAGCGAAGCTCTGGAGAAAGCCGTCAGCTTTTATCTGTCGGATCAGCACCGCGATGGCGTCTCGAAAGGCTGCGCCTTTGCGGCGCTCGGCTCGGATGTAGCGCGCCATGGCCCGGAGGTTCGCCGGGTCATGCAGCGCGGCGTCGAGGAACAACTGGCTTTGCTTCAACCCATTGTCGAGACGAAGGGCGCGGCATCCGACCGCGAGGTCGCGATTGCGACCATGGCGACGATGATCGGCGCTCTGGTTCTGGCGCGGGCTGTGGAGAGCAAAGCGCTCTCGACGGAAATTCTGGATGCAGCAGCCAAAGCTGTCCTCGCGAAATAGCGGCGTCAGCCGTTCGGCGGAGACGGCGCCTCCAAGACTCCGGTCTCGGGATCGGCACTCGCGACAGGCTTGATGCTGGATTCGACAAAGCGACGTGTCTCGTCGAGAATCCGGTCTGACAGCGCGCCGTCATCGACGGCCCTCGCAATCATCATGGCTCCGACCATTGCCGCCCAGTTGCCGATCGCCGTCTGACGCTCCGCCGTGTCTGCGCTGGCCGGCATATCGATCGACATCATCTCGATGATCTGGCGAGCGCCTGCCGTCATCACGGCCCGAGCTTGCGGGCTCTGATGTCGAATCTCCGACGCCAGGGCGGCGAACGGGCATCCCTCCGCAGGATTGTCCCGATGTTCGGCGGAGAGATATTGCTCCAGGTAGCCACGAAGGCTGAACGGCGCGTCGCCGTCCGACGTCAGGATATGGGCGAGTGCCTCCGCGACCAGGTCGTCCTTGGAGGCAAAATGGCGGTAGAAGGCGCCATGGGTCAGGCCGGCGCCTTGCATGACGTCCGCCACGCTGACGGCGTCCACGCCCCGGCTTCGGAAAAGCCGGCTCGCCGAATCGAGGATACGCCGTCGGTTTTCCGCAACCTGTTCACGCGTGATCTTCATGACGCTTTTCTCCTGCTTGGAGGCATCTCGTCGGATGACCCGCAGATGATCGCGACGGTGACTGCTGCGCGGCGGCAAGGACGAGATCCCGTCGCCGCGCAGCCGCTCTCAGGCGTTCACATTGACGACGGTTCGGCCCTGCACCTCACCCTTCAGGATCTTCGGAGCGAGCGCCGCGACGTCCGAAAGCCCGACCATCGTCACCGTTCTCGCCAGCTTCTCGACATCGAGATCGACGGCAAGGCGACGCCAGGCTTCGAGCCGCACGGCCTGCGGCGCGTTGACGGAATCGATGCCGGCAAGCGTGACGTTTCTCAGAATGAACGGCAGGACCGTCGCCGGCAGGTCGAGCCCCTGCGCCAGCCCGCAGGCAGTGACAACCCCGCGATACCTAGTCTGGGCCAGCACATTGGCAAGCGTGTGGCTGCCGACCGAGTCGACGGCGCCGGCCCAACGCTCGGAGGCGATCGGACTGCCGGGTTCCGAAAGCGTCTTGCGATCGATGATCTCCGCCGCCCCGAGCGTCCGCAGGTAGTCCGCTTCCTCGAGCCGACCGGTCGAAGCGACGACACGATAGCCGAGCTGCGACAGAAGCGCGATCGCAATCGAGCCGACGCCGCCATTGGCGCCCGTGACCAGAATATCGCCGCGCTCCGGCGTCAGACCACCATGTTCGAGCGCGAGAATGCAGAGCATCGCCGTGTAGCCGGCCGTCCCGAGCGCCATGGCGTCCTTCGTGGAAATATTGTCCGGCAGCTTCACCAGCCAGTCGCCGCTGACACGCGCCTTCTGGGCATATCCGCCATGATGGGTCTGGCTCAGGCCCCAACTGTTGGCGACGACACGGTCGCCAACCTGGATGCCCGGATAGGATGAGGCCTCGACCACGCCGGCGAAATCGACGCCGGCGATCAGCGGGAAGGTCTGGATGATGGGCGCAGCGCCCGTCAGAGCCATGCCGTCCTTGTAGTTGACCGTGGAGTATTCGACGGCAACGGTCACATCGCCTGCCATCAGGTCCTTCTCATCGAAATCCACAATGCTTGCGGAAATCGCATCGCCGGCCTTGTCTGCCAGCAGAGCCTTGAAACTCATCTCATAGATCCCTTCACTTCCAAAAGCCTCTTCGCATCACTTCGATGCGGCATATCGGGCGGCGGCGGTGATGTGCCCCGTATCCTGCAGCAAGACCTTGCGGGCGGCCTCCAGGGCCTGCCAATGCGCCTCGTCGTGCAGATGCGGGATCGTCACGGCCTCGCGGCGATCGAAGCCGACCAGGGCGGCATCGACCAGTTCGGAAACCTCCATCAGCGGGGGACGCTTGTCCTCCTCGACCAGGTTCCAAAGGTCGGTTCGGGTTGCGGCCGGGGCCACGGCCTGGACGTAGACGCCGCGCGGTGCAAGTTCGCCGTGAAGCGCCTGGGACAGAGACAGCACGAACGCTTTCGTCGCGGTGTAGACGGATGTGGCCCATTCGGGCGCCAGTGCCAGGACGGAGCTGATGTTGATGATGGCGCCCTCACCCTTTTCCGCAAAACGCGGCGCGACCGCATGAGCAAGTCGCAACACGCTGGTGGCGTTCAAGGTCACCAGCTTCGTCAGATCCGCAATATCTTGCGTGACGAATGTGCCGCCGACATTGCCGCCGGCATTGTTGACGAGAATGCCGATCGAGGCATCTTCGCGCAGCCGCGTCTCGACCGACGAAAGCTGCGCCTTATCGGTCAGATCGGCGGGCAGCAGTTCGATCGAAACGCCGGTCTCTTTCCGGAGCCTTGCGGCACTCGCCTCGAGCTTGTCGACGCTTCTGGCAACGAGCACAAGGTCATGTCCACGCTCCGCGAAACGCTGAGCGTATACGGCGCCGATGCCGGTGGAGGCGCCGGTGATGAGAACTTTGGGTTTGGACGTCATGCGAAAAACTCTCTGCTTGCCTGATTGCAATGATTGCGATCGTAATCATTGAGTCCGTAAGTGATGATCGACATCCGGGATGTCAAGAACGAGGATCGGATTTCGGCCTGGCTTCGAACTGGGCCCTGCCAGGATCGACCGGGATCACGCCCGGTCGATCCTGAAGCCTGCTCCGCAACGGCAAAGCCGAAGAGGCGTTCAGACGGATCTCGACCGATTGCTACTGCACCTCGATGACGACCTTGCCTCTCGCGCGGCCGGTCTCGACATAGGCCAGGGCATTGCCCGTCTGCTCGAACGGGAAAACCTTGTCCACGACAGGCTTGATGACGCCGCTCTCGATCAGCGCCGCAATCTCGGCCAATTGTCGTCCGTCGGCGCGCATGAAGAGGAAGTCGTAGCGGACGCCGAGCTTTCGCGCCGTCTTGCGCGCACCGCGGCTGAGCAGGGTGAAGACGAGTTTCAGAAAGCCATTCAGGCCCTGCGCCTTGGCGAAGGCGGGGTCCGGGGGACCGGAAATCGAAATGAGGTGACCGCCAGGCCTCAGCACCCGCAGCGATTTCTCCAGCGTCTTCTGGTCCTGGCTGTGCAGAACGAGGTCGTAGCCGGACAGCACGGACTCGAAATCCTGGGTCTTGTAGTCGATCACCACATCGGCGCCCAGGCTCTTGACGAGTTCGGCGTTCTTCGCACTCGTGGTGGTGGCGACGGTCGCACCGAGATGTTTGGCAAGCTGGATGGCGAAGGTACCGACACCGCCGGAACCGGCCTGGATGAAGACCTTGTGGCCTTTCCGGACCCTGCCCAGCTCGACCAGCGCCTGCCAGGCCGTCAGCCCCACCAGCGGAATGGAAGCGGCTTCCGTCCAGTTGAGGTTCTTCGGCTTGAGCGCGACATCGCTTTCATGGGTTGCAATGCGCTCCGCAAAAGTGCCCACTCGGTGATCCCGCGGCCGTGCATAGACCTCGTCGCCCACCTTGAAACCGCGAACACCGCGGCCGACGGCCAGCACCGTGCCGGCAAGGTCGTGGCCGAGAATGAAGGGAGGTTTATACGGGAGGATCAGCTTGAACTCGCCGTCTCGGACCTTGGAATCCAGCAGATTGACCGCCGTCGCCTTGATCTCGATCAGGACGTCGTTGACCCCAACGACGGGTTCGGCCGCATCGGCTCTGCCCAGGGCGCCGTTCTTCTTGTATTTTTCAACGATGAAAGCCTTCATAGGCCTGTTCTCCAAGGTAAAAGTGAATGGGCCGTCAGGCTGCAAGAAACGTCAAGGCCGTCTTGCTGAAGGCGTCATGATTCTGGAAGATGCCGCCATGTCCGGCATCGGGATAGATCACAAGCTCGGCGCCTGCGATGCGTTGCGCCATGTCGATGCTGTTTTCCGTCGGCACCATGATGTCGTTGTCGCCGTTTGCGATCAGCACCGGGATCTTGAGAGCACCGAGGTTCTGGGGCGCATGGCGGCCCCAGGCCGTGATCGCCTTCAGCTGCCGCAGAAACACCTTCGGCGTGACGTCCTTGTCGCGATCCGCCTTGCGCTCTTTCAAACGCGCCAGAAAAGCCTTGGCGGCGTGGCGGCCATTGGCCGTCGCGGTAAAGAACAGATAGAACTTGGGGTCGCGCAGCGTCAGCATACCCTTGAGGATCAGCGGCCAGGAGACCCGACCGACCCTATCGATGCCCTTGCCGCCCGCGGGACCGGTGCCGGCGAGGATCAACTTTCGCACCAGACCCGGCGCCTTCAAAGCGACATCCTGCGCGACGAAGCCGCCGAGCGAAAAGCCGAGCAGGTCGACCGTCTCCAGGCCCATCTGCCGGATCAGGCGGATCGTGTCCTGCGTCATCTCGTCAACGGTGAGCGGCGCACTGCCGCCCGATCCGCCGATGCCGCGATAGTCGATCGCGATCACCCGGTGATGAAGGGCGAGCGCATCCACAACGCGCGGGTCGAAATTGTCGAGCACCGCACCCCAGTGGTTGAGGAGGACGATCGGGACGCCGGTTTTGGGACCGAGCTCACGATAGGCGAACGGAACCCCGTCAATCGTGATGCTCTGATTGGGTGCGTCGATGTAGCGATGGATGGTGCGTGAAATGCTGGTGATACTGGACATGTCTTGCCCTCTTTCATTGCAGACTTTTGGCGTTGCAGACGTTTGGCGACGGATAGCGGCAGGAGAACAGGGGCAGATCGGCGGCCTAGCCCAAGCCGAACTGCTTGTGCAGCACCTTGTCGAAGAGCGACCGCGGCAGAAAGCGACGGGCAAAGGCGCCTTGCTGCGCAACCTTGCCCGAGGGATAGCGCAGCTTCGGCTTCGGATCGGTTGCGGCACGCAAGATGGTGTCCGCAACGCTTTGCGCCGTATCGGCCGCCTTCATCGACTTGTCATAGGCAACGGTGTAACCCGTGCGAAGACGATCATAATCCTTCAGCGGCGCATCGGCGGGTACAGAGCTCGACTCGAACGAGGTGTTCGTCGCACCCGGCTCGACCAGCAGGACACGGACGCCGAAGCCACGAACCTCATGATCGAGGGCTTCGGAATATCCTTCAAGGGCGTGCTTGGTCGCGGAGTAATGTGTATTGAACGGCGCCGGAATGAAGCCGAGCCCCGATCCGACGTTCAGGATGCGGCCGCTCCCCTGTGCGCGCATGATCGGCAGGACAGCATTGGTGACACGCACGACACCCAGAACATTGGTATCGTAGAGCGCCCGAACCTGTTCGAGAGAGCTCTCTTCCGCTGCGCCAACAATCCCGAAGCCTGCATTGTTGATGACGAGGTCGATGCGGCCGAGTTCCGCATGCGCTTCCGCGACGGCGGCAGCCACCGAGGCGTCGGAGGTTACGTCGCACGCAATCAATCGGATGCCATCGCGAACTTCGCCCGGCGCGGCTTTACGGCTCGTGCCGATGACCCGGTATCCGGCCTTGGTCAACGTCATTGCCGTCATCTTGCCAATGCCACTCGATGCGCCTGTCAAAAACGCCGTTTTCTGATCGCTGCTCACGCCACACACCTCTTGCTGTCTGTCGATCGGGTTTGCCGCCACGAGAGCGTTCGACCCGGTTTGATGATGTTCGTCATCATTAAATATGACGATCGTCATCATTGAGTCAAGAGGCTTGCTTGATGACATCCGAATATTCGGCATGTGCAGCGGTGTACCGATCGGCAGGTGCAGCGATGCACCGTGTCGATCGATCATCCCAGGTGCCCGAGTTTCCTCAGCCGATATTCCAGCTTTGCGCGCGTTATCCGGAGTTGGCGCGCCGCAGCGGAAATGTTGCCGCCTGCGGCGGCGAGCGCCGAGCGGTAGAGCTCTGCCTCAGCCTGCCTGAGCGCGTCCGGTGTCGTCATCGGATGCCCCGCGCCCTCGCCGCGCTCGGAAGACGGCGAAGTCGCGGTGATGCGACCGCCTTCGCTCAGCTTCAGCGCCAGCGACGGCAGCGTCTCGAAACCGGTGAACATGTGCTGCAAGTCGATCAACGACCCGCCCCCGGAAAAGATGACGCCGCGCTCGACGAGATTCTGCAGTTCGCGAATATTGCCGGGGAAATCGTAAGCCAGAAGCGCGTCCATGGCGCGGCGGGTAAAACCGGCGACATCGCGCCGATGGCGCTCCCGGAAGAGCTTGAGGAAATGTGCGGCCAGCAGCGGGATATCGTCGCGGCGGTCGCGAAGCGGCGGGATGACGATCGGGAAGACGCAGAGCCGGAAATAGAGGTCCTGTCGGAAGCGCCCGCCCCTCACCTCTGCGGCGAGATCGACATTCGAGGCGACGACGACGCGGACGTCCACCGGTATCGTCTTCGTGCCGCCGACACGCTCGATCTTCCGCTCCTGGATGGCCCGCAGCACCTTGCCTTGCGCCGAATAGGTGAGAGAGGCGATCTCGTCGAGAAACAGCGTGCCGCCATGGGCGCGTTCGAAATAGCCGGCGCGGGACTGGATGGCGCCGGTAAAGGCGCCTTTCTCGACGCCGAAGAGTTCCGACTCGACCAGGGTTTCGGGGATCGCGGCGCAGTTGATCGGCACGAAGGGCTTGTCCCTGCGCGGGCTGAGCCGGTGCAACTCGTTGGAGAACAGCTCCTTGCCCACGCCGGATTCGCCGATGAAGAGCACCGTAGCGTCCGTGTCGGCCACCTTTTCCAGCATCAGCCGGGTCCGCAGGAAGCTTGCGGAAACGCCCACCACCTGACCATCCGCGACCTCGGGAGACGTCGCCGTCGAGGTCGGCACCCCCGTCTTCACCGCGACGGGACGCCGGCCGGTCCAGTCGAGGCCGAGAAAATGGCGTTCCGGAGCGTCGTCCCCCCAGGCATCGGCATGCTGGCCGACAACGAAGCAGCGCGGTGCGCCCATGGCGGCGCATTCGATTTCGCGGAAGACGACCGGCTTTCCGAAGAGCGTGCTGGTATAGCCCGAGGGATAGCCGGTCTGCATCCAGCAGACGGGCTCGCTGGCGATGCCATAGCTCGAGAGATGTTCCGCGGCTTCCGAGGAATCGTCCCAGTAGAATTCGCCGAAATAGGTGCCCTTGCGCAGATCGAACTGGAACTGCTTGGTGGTCACCTTGACGAAGCCTTCGAGCGTATGGACGCGCGGACCGGCGGCCAGGGCGTGGGTCAGATCTTCCTGCGCAAAACGCTTCTGGATCAGTTCCGCATCGCGAACGCCCTGCATGTAGCCGACGCGCATGAACAGACCCTTGGCGGCCTCCATCCCAAAAGCATCGATGATCTCCTGCCGAAGCCGGCCGAGAACGAGCGACTGGATCAGGAGCATGCGCTGGTCGTTCAGCCAGATCCGGCCGTCGCCGAGCGCAAAATGCAGTGCTTCCGCGAGGTCGGAGAGCGTCGGGGTCGCCCCCGTATCGAGTTCGCTGAAGGCGCCGCGCGTCAGGATCTTGCCTGTCTTGCGGGAGGCCTCGGCAAGGGAAATCAGGTGATCGGACGGCTGTCGGTCTTTCATGATCAGATCGATACTTTCATGAATTTCGGAAAGCGTATTTCACAATTTCATGAAATTCAAGATGCCGGACCTGGCATCGTCCGGAACTATCGCTGCCCCTGAAATCAGGAACGTCCGCAATGACTTGCAGCGTCCCCCACCAGCATGACGCGTTGGCCAGAGCATCTGGCACGGTCTTTGCAATACCAGTGCGACCGCTGGAGGAAGCGGCAGGAGGCTTTAAACCAGGCGATACGACCGCAGTGCGACGAGACAGCCGATCTCGTGACGGCGGAGCCGTGCCTTCGCTTTGGATGCCTTTGCTTTCGAGCACGGCGCGATTTTTGAGGAGGAACACGATGAACATCGAAAACCAGAATTTTCTCGACAGCGAGCGCTGGCAGGGTCGCGCTTTGTTCGGCGATTGGCAGACGACCGCGGCCGGCGTGATGGATGTGACGGATGCGGCGACCGGCGCGGTCATTGCCTCCGTCGGCCTCGGCGGACCGTCCGACATCGCGCGCGCCGCTGCCGAAGCGCGCGCGGCCCAGAAAGCCTGGGCGAAAACCCTGCCCACCGAGCGGGCGCGCATTCTGTCCAGGGCCGCCGACCTTCTTGAAGAAAACCGTTCGGAGCTGATCCCCTGGATCATGCGGGAATCCGGCTCGATCTATCCGAAGGCCGGCATCGAGATCGGGGATGGCGCGCTCTTCATTCGGCATGCGGCGAGCCTGGCGACCCAGCCGATGGGCCTGTTGATCCCGTCGATCGACGAGCGGACCAGCTATGCCAAGCGCGTGCCGCACGGCGTCGTCGGCGTGATCTCGCCGTTCAATTTTCCCCTCGTGCTGTCGGTCCGCTCGATCGCTGCGGCCCTGGCCTTCGGCAATGCCGTGGTCCACAAGCCCGATCCGCGCACGCCGATCTCGGGCGGCATCATCATTGCCCGGATCTTCGAAGAGGCCGGACTGCCCAAGGGCGTGCTTCAGGTCGTCCCTGGCGGCGCGGATGCCGGCGAGGCGATGTGCACCGACCCCAATATCGCGATGATTTCGTTTACGGGCTCGGCGCGAGGTGGCTCCAAGGTCGCGGAGATCGCAGGCAAGCACTTCAAGAAGGTGCAGCTCGAACTCGGCGGCAAGAATTCGCTCATCGTTCTCGACGACGCCGATCTCGATATCGCCGCATCGAACTCGGCCTGGGGTGCCTTCCTGCATCAGGGCCAGATCTGCATGGCGACGGGTCTCATCCTGGCCCATGAAACCATCGTCGATGCCTTGACGGAAAAGCTCGTCGCCAAGGCATCCCATCTGCCGGCAGGCGACCCCTCGAGCCAGCAGGTGGCGCTCGGCCCTGTGATCTCGGATGGGCAGGTGGCGGCCATTGAGGCGATCGTCGCCGACGCCGTCGCCAAAGGCGCCCGTCTTCTGGCAGGCGGCACCCATGACGGCCGCTTCTATGCAGCGACGGTCCTCGCGGGTGTCACGCCGGACATGCGGGCCTTCGAGGAGGAAATCTTCGGACCTGTCGCCTGTATCGCCAGCTTCAAGACGGATGCGGAAGCCATCGCCTTGACCAATGACAGCGACTACGGGCTTGCCGCCGGCATCATCTCGTCCGACACGGCCCGGGCTCTCCGGATCGCGGACGAGCTTGATGTGGGCATGGTCCATGTCAACGACCAGACGGTCAATGGCGGTCCTTTCGCGCCGTTCGGCGGTCCACGCAAATCCGGGAACGGCACCCGCATCGGCGGCCCGGCCGACATCGAGGAATTCACTACCTGGAAGTGGATCTCGGTCAAGCACGCTGCCACGGCCTATCCCTATTGACCCCTCCCAGCAGCGGGAGGCGGGGCCCTGCGCGCCCGCATCCCGCGCCAGCCACACCTCATCTCGGAGACCTGCCATGCAGATCACAGCCGCCATCGCCCGCACTCAGGGCGCAGACCTCAGCTTGGAAATCATCGATATCGAAGAGCCGAGAGACAATGAAATCCTCGTCAAGGTCGTCGCGACCGGCGTTTGCCATACCGATATCGTCGTGCGCGACGGCATGTTGCCGACACCGCTGCCCGTCGTGCTCGGTCATGAAGGCGCCGGCGTGGTCGAAAAGGTCGGCCGTGCCGTCTCGAAGGTCAAGCCCGGCGACCGGGTGGTGATGACGTTCAATTCCTGTGGCCACTGCCCGACCTGCCAGGACCAGCATGCCAGTTATTGCCACGAGTTCTTTCCGCGCAATTTCTTCGCCGCGCGGACGGATGGTTCGAGCGCGCTGTCTGTCGGCGACGAGCGCATCAACGGCAATTTCTTCGGGCAATCCTCCTTTGCCACTTATGCCATCTGCCATGAGGTGAACGTCGTGAAGGTGCCGGAGACAGCGCCGCTCGAACTGCTCGGGCCGCTGGCCTGCGGTATCCAGACAGGGGCCGGTGCCGTGATGAACGCGCTCAAGGTCTCGGCCGGAAAATCAGTCGCCGTGTTCGGCTCGGGTTCGGTCGGGCTCTCGGCCATCATGGCCGCCAATGTCGTCGGCGCGACGACGATCATCGCGATCGACATGAACGATGAGCGGCTGGCCGTCGCGCGGGACCTCGGCGCCACACATGTGATCAATCCCGGCAAAGTCGATGCGACGGCGGAGATCCTGGCGATCACGGGCTACGGCCTGAATTTCGCGCTCGATACGACGGGAATTTCCAGCGTTATTCGCGGCGCGGTGATGGCGCTGGCGCCCATGGGTACCTGCGGCATTCTCGGTGCGTCGGCCATGGGAAGCGAAATCCATCTCGACGAGGTCCATTTCATGAGCGGCGGCCGCCGGCTCATGGGCATCGTCGAGGGTGAATCCAATCCGGATACCTTCATTCCCGTGCTCACCGAACTCCATGCTCAGGGACGCTTCCCCTTCGACAGACTGGTGACGTTTTACGACTTCGCCGACATCAACCAGGCGATCCACGATTCCGAGAGCGGACGTACCATCAAGGCGATCGTAAGGATGCCATAGCCGAAAAGGCGACCAATGACGAAACACGGGGTCACGGGACAAATCGACCGGGCCTGACAACGCCCGGTCGATGGCTGCCTGAAAAGGTCGCCTCAGAAATCGTCCCCCGAGAGGTCCGACTCGTTTCGGAAACGCCACCCTTTCAATGTCGATGCCGGCAAAATCCTAGAAAGGATAATGCTGGTTCGGGTCCTCGATCGTGACCCAGCGTAGCTCGGTGAATTCGGCGATCGCGGCCTTGCCGCCGAAGCGGCCGTAGCCGCTGCCTTTCACGCCGCCGAACGGCATCTGGGCTTCGTCGAACACGGTCGGGCCGTTGATGTGGCAGATGCCGGATTCGATGCGTCCGGCAACCGAGAGGGCGCGCTGGATATTGCGGCTGAACACGGCGCTCGACAATCCGTATTCGGTATCGTTGGCGATGCGGATGGCATCCTCCTCGCTCGATACGCGGATGACAGGCTTCACGGGACCAAAGCTTTCCTCGGAGTACAGGCGCATGTCGGGCGTGACGCCGTCGAGCAGCGTCGCCTCCACGACGCTTCCATCGCGCTTGCCGCCGGCCACCAGTCTCGCGCCCTTCGATATGGCGTCGGCGGTCAGATCGTCCATCTTGGCGGCGGCTGCCGCGCTGATCATCGACCCCAGCACGACATGGCCGCGCGGATCGCCAGCCGGAAGGCTTTTCGCCTTGGCTGCCAGCTTTGCGACGAACTCGTCCGCCACCGCCTCGTGCACGATGAGGCGTTCGGTCGACATGCAGATCTGCCCCATATTGGCGAAGGCGCCAAAGGCTGCCGCATTGACGGCGCCGTCGATATCGGCGTCGTCGAGCACGATCAGCGGTGCCTTGCCGCCGAGCTCCAGGAGAGCCGGTTTCAGGTGCCGGCCGCACAGTTCGGCGATGATCCTGCCGACCTTGGTCGAGCCCGTGAAATTCACCCGACGGACCCTGTCGTCGGAAATCAGATGCTCGACGATCCCGGCCGCGTCTTCCGGGGCGTTGGTGATCACGTTGATGACGCCGGCCGGCAGTCCGGCATCGACCAGGCATTGCGCGATCAGACGATGCGTTCCCGGGCACTGCTCGGAGGCTTTGAGGATGACGGTGTTGCCGCAAGCCAGCGGCATGGCGACGGCGCGCGTGCCGAGGATGACCGGCGCGTTCCAGGGCGCGATCCCGAGACACACCCCGGCCGCCTGCCGCATGCCCATGGACAGGGAACCGGGCTTGTCGGAGGGAATGATCTCGCCGGAGATCTGCGTCGTCATGGCCGCGGCTTCGCGCAGGATGCTTGCGGCAAACATCACGTTGAAGGCACCCCAAGGACCGGTCGCGCCGGTTTCCACGGTCACCAGTTCGGAAAATTCCGCGACGCGGGACGCCATGACATCTGCGGCTTTCAGAAGGATCTTGCGCCGTTCGCCGGGCCCTGTCTTCGACCAGGCAGGGAATGCCGCCGCGGCCGCATCGATCGCATCCT
Organism: Rhizobium sp. PP-F2F-G48; assembly: GCF_004342335.1. Taxonomy (NCBI): domain Bacteria; kingdom Pseudomonadati; phylum Pseudomonadota; class Alphaproteobacteria; order Hyphomicrobiales; family Rhizobiaceae; genus Rhizobium; species Rhizobium sp. PP-F2F-G48. The sequence continues at coordinate 202,103 of NZ_SLVH01000009.1, forward strand.
GAGCATCGCGGAGGCTGGCCGCGGCGGCCGTCGTCGCGACACCGCCGGTATAGGGATTGATGCGGTCGAAGGTATGCCCGCCTTCGGCGTCACGCTCGGAGCCGTTGATCAGCAGAGGAATGGTCGTCGTCATGGGTATCTTCTCCGTCGATGAGTAGGCGGGTTTCGGTGCGATATTTTCGGACAGGGTCGAGCAGGCGGCGGCTCATGGCGCAGATGCACGCCGCATAGTGCGCGCAGTCCCGACCTCACAGGCGGCGATGCCGTCCGCATCGCCGGGCTGCATCCGTTTCTAGGTTCGATAGCCGATATCGATCACGGCGCGACCCCCGGTGAACCGCGAGACGCAGGCGCACATATGCTCGTTGCTGGCCTTTTCCGCCTCGTTGAAGAAGACGTCGCGGTGATCGACGTCACCGTCCGCTTCGACGATGCGCACCGCGCAGAGCCCGCATTCGCCTCTCTGGCAATCGTAGATCATATCGACCCCCGCGCCGATCAGCGCATCCAGCAGCGACTGGTCGGGCCTGACCGTCGTCTGGATGCCACGATTGAGCACGGAGACCTCGAAGGCGGTCTCGGTGAATGTCCCGTTGTCGCCGAACACTTCGTAGCGCAGACGGCTGACCGGACGACCGCTTTCGAGCCAGACGCGCTTGACGGCCTGCAGCAGTCCGAGCGGTCCGCAGACATAGGCTTCTCCATTTTCCGGCAGAGCAGCGATCTCCCGGGCGAGGTCCAGATTGCGGCCCTCGTCCGCCGGAAAGATCTCGATCCTGTCGGCCAGAAGGTCGGAGAGTTCATCGATGAACGGCATGACGCTGCGCGAGGCACCGCCATAGATCATGCGCAGATCCTGACCGGCTGCCGCCAGCGTGCGCGCCATTCCGTAAATGGGGGTGACGCCGATGCCGCCGGCGATCAGCAGATAGCGGCTGGCACGCCAGGACAGCTCGAAGCGGTTTTCCGGCGCCGTCACCTCGACCGCATCGCCCGGTCTGAGCGATGCGATGAAACGCGATCCCCCGCGGCTGTTGGGATGCCGCTTGGCCGCAATCGCCAGACAGCCTGCCGGCGCCGGCAGACAGGTATAGGTGCGGATGGCGCGGGCGCCGTTGATGAGAACGGCGATATTGGTGTGCGAGCCGGGATCGAAGGGCGGGAGCGTGCCCTGCACGTCGAACTCGACCCGATGGACCCCTTCGGCGATTTCCGCGGTCGAGCGGACGCTTGCCTGCCGCCACTCCATGTTCATGCGCATCGTGTCTCCTCCCAGAGTTTTTACGCGACAACCAGTGCGAGGCCCGGCACTTTCAGGATCAGACTGCGATCCTCGCTCATGATGAATTCGAGATTTTTGCGCGCCAGCCGCGCATGTTCGCGACCCAGAAATTCGGCGCGCGCGCCTTCGCGGCCTTCCAGCGCGCTCACCATGTCCCGATGCTGCCGCTGCGCGAAAACCAGCGACTGGCGAAAGGCCGGAACGTCCTCCTGCTTCTCCAGAAAGGCGCTGGGCGAGGCGAAGGGCAGCTGCACGATACGCTCCAGCTCGCGCCGCATGGTCTCGCTGCCCGGCAGCAGGGCCAGTGCCGCGTGAAACTCCGCATTCCGCTCGACATACCGCTCGAAATGCATGTTCTCCAGACGGTCGGTAAAGGCCTCGTCGAGCGCGCGGACCAGCGACCGGAGATGCCCGAGCCGCGCCGCCGGCACGCCGCGTTCGGCCGCCAGCCGGAGCGCCGTTCCCTCCATCAGCCCGCGCAGTTCGATCGCATCGAAGACGTCGGCCGTGGTGAAGCTGCGGATGGCATAGCCGCCCGACGGGATCAGCTCCAGCAACCCTTCCTGCTCCAGCCGCGACAGCGCGGCCCGGAGCGGCGTGCGGGATACGCCGAGCATTTCGGAGAGGGCGACTTCGGAAAGGCGCTCGCCGGCAGCCATGCTTCCGCCGAGCACGATGTCGCGCACACCGAGCAGGGCTTTCAGCGTCTGTGTGTCCCGCTTCGGCTCCATGTCCTACTCCGCGGCCAGCCGGACGGCCTGTTCGCCATCGATCATCCGGTCGATCAACTTACGCGCCCACATCGATCCGGCATCGATGTTGAGATTGTAGAAGACATGGTCGGGGTTTGCCTCGATGGCCTTCTGCTGGGCTTCGAGAATGTCTTCGTCCTCGCGGAAGACGCCCGCGACCGCCTCGCGCAGCTTGTGCGTCCAGGCCTGGTTGCCGATGTCCCAGTTGCGCGCGAAGGCCCAGAAATAGTGACAGGTGGAGTCGGTCTCCGGGGTCATGGTGTTGAGCACGAAACCATTGACGCCCTGGCTCCTGTCGCCCTGCGGCGCGCCCGTGCCGGCAACCGCGACACCGACGTCGATGGCAACGGTCGACGGCGCCTGGAAGTGGATGATCTGCCACCGATCGACTTTGCCGGGCCGGCGCAACTGATCCGACCAGAAGGGTGGCGCGTCGATCCCCTCCATCCAGCGCGTCACCGTCGCGGTCGTATCCGAATGCGTGACCGTAAAGGGCGCTTCCGCGACGGCACGGTTGCCGATCGATGAGCCGTGCACGAAGGTCTCGTGGGTGAGGTCCATGAGATTGTCGACGACGAGCCGGTAGTCGCATTTCACATGGATGACCTTGCCGTCGCCGGCCCATTCCGGATCGTCGTTCCAGTGCAGGTCGGGGATTTTGGCCGGATCGGCAAGAGCCGGATCGCCCATCCAGATCCACAGGAAGCGATGACGCTCCTCCAACGGGTAGCTCTTGACGCAGGCCGAAGGATTGATGGTTTCCTGGGACGGCATGTAGACGCAGCGGCCCGTCTCGTCGAATTCCAGCCCGTGATAGCCGCAGATAACATTATCGCCGTGCAGCTCTCCCTTGGAGAGCGGCAGCAGCCTGTGCCAACAGGTGTCGGCGAGTGCTGCGGCCTTCCCGTTCTGCTTGCGAAACATGACGACGGGCGTGCCGCAGATGGTTCGAGACAACAGCGCCCGCTTGACTTCGACGTCATAGGCGGCAGCGTACCATGCGTTCACAGGAAATGTCTGAGGTTTCATCGCTTCACTCCTCCAAGCGTTCGCTAAAGCATACCACCTGTATACAGAGAATGTCAATTATCGATATAATCGGCGAAAATTATCAGATTGATTGCATTCCTGTACACATTCTTCATCCGAGATGTTTGTTGCAAGCCTTGAGCGGGGCGCGCCCGCACCTCTCGGGCATGGCGAAATTTCGGCGCCATCGACGCTTTGCAGGCTGTCCTCGCCCCTTGAAATTTGACGTGGACCCGCCCTCAGCCTTTGGTGTCGCTGCCCAGGGAAGCGATCGAGGCGGTCAGGCGGATGGTCGTCGATAAGGCGACACCGGTCGCGGCCACCATGTGGGGCAGGCTCAACCATTCCAGCATCCACGCCGCGCCGGATCGTTCCTGCTCGTGCACAAGCGCCTGATGCATGGCCGACACCTGCGTGGCATTGAAACGGGCGAGCGTGACCAGAAGCTCTGCCGTTACCGGGTTCTGCTTGTGCGGCATGGCGGAGGAGCCGCCACCGCCGGTCAAACGGATTTCGCCACCCGCTTCCGCCATCAGAGCCACATCCTGCCCCAACTTGCCGAGACTTCCGGTCAGAAGCGACAGAAGACCGGCGAATTCCGCGATGTCATCGCGCTGGCTTTGCCACTGCGCGCGATCGGGCAGGCCGAGGTGCGCGGCAAGCGCGGCGCGAACCGCCTCGCCCTTGCCGTCGAGTTTCTCCAGCGTGCCCGCGGCGCCGCCGAACTGCAACGCGAAACCCTGTGCTGCAAACGTCGCAAGCCGCGTCTTCGATCGCCGAAGCGGGGCCACCCATGAACCGATGCGATCGGCGACGGCAATCGGAATGGCCGCCTGCATCCGGGTGTAGCCCATCATGCTCCGCTTGCCATCGCGCCGGTCCAGTGCCTCAAGCGCAGCGATGCAGTCTGCCAGGCGCGATGCCAGAATATCTGTCGCCGTCTTCAACCGCAGCATCAGGCTGGTATCGATGACATCCTGGCTGGTGGCGCCGAAATGAACCTTGCCCGCCGCCGGGCCGCCCACAGCCATGCGCAACTGCGTGACGAATTCGGGGATGACGACGCCATCCCGGGCGACGCCCTGCGCGAGGAGCGCCATGTCCGGCGCGAAACCGGCAAGCCGTGATGCGATGAAGGCCGCATCCTCGTCCGCAAGGACGCGACAATCGGCTTGCGCCTGCGCCAGCGCGACCTCGAACCTCAGCATGGCCTCGATATCGGCCTCGGCAGAAAAAAGGCTGATAATCTCGGGATCGCCGAGAAGGCCGGACAGGAACGGATGTTCGAAAGGAGAAAGGCTCATGGTTCAGATATCGAAAAACACGGTTTCGCCTTCGCCCTGCAGCCGGATGTCGAAACGATAGGTGTTCTCCCCTTCCCGCTTGGCGATCAGCGTCGGTATGCGATCCTTGTGGTCGATCCGGGCAAGGACTGGATCCTCGCTATTGGCCGTCTCCTCTTCCGGAAAATACAGGCGGGTCTGCAGGCCTAAGTTGATGCCGCGAGCCACGATCCAGACCGTGATATGCGGCGCCATCCAGCGCCCGTCCTTGAATGGCACCCGGCCTGGCTTGATGGTTTCGAAGACGAATTCGCCGGTATCCATATCGCCCGGCGAGCGGCCCCAGCCGAGAAAATGCGGATCGGCCGCACCGCGGGTTTCGCTCGGACTGTTGTAGAAGCCGGCATCGTCCGCCTGCCAGATTTCCACCAGCGCATCCTTCAGCGGATATCCGCCGCCGTCAAAGACCGTACCACGCACGGTGATGCGGGTGCCGCGCGTCTGCTCGTTGTAGAGGGCGCCCGAACCAAGATCCTTGTCGAAGACGCCGGTGATGCCGGCGAAATTCGGCGTGCAGCCGATATGAACATAGGGACCGGCGGTCTGCGAGGCGGTTTCCTTGAGATAATAGAGCGGTTGGACCATCTCAATTGCCCTCCGGGCGGTTCTCGAACAGGGTGGAGCGACGGCCGCGCAGCACGATGTCGAAGCGATAGGCCCGCATGTCCATGGGGATCGTCGCATTCAGGTCGAGCGGCGCGATCAGCCGGCGGACGGCATCCTCGTCCGGAATCGTCTTAACGATCGGACACGTCCAGATGAGCGGATCGCCCTCGAAATACATCTGCGTGATCAGACGCTGCTGGAAACCGTGGCCGAACACGGAAAAATGGATATGGGCCGGACGCCAGTCATTGACTCCGTTCGGCCAGGGATAGGCGCCGGGCTGGATCGTCTTGAACCAGTAGGTGCCGTCCTCGTCGGTGATGGTCCGTCCGACGCCGCCGAAATTCGGATCGATGGCGGCGAGATAGCTTTCCTTCTTGTGGCGATAGCGACCGCCGGCATTGGCCTGCCAGAACTCCAGCAGGGCGCCGGCGACACCTCGGCCGCGCTCGTCCAGCACGCGACCGTGGACCAGAATGCGCGGACCGATCGGCATTTCGCCGGGCGTGGCATAGTTGAGGATCAGGTCGTTATCGAGCGGGTTCAGCATGCCGTGACCGAAGACCGGCCCGGTGATCTCGCTCTTCGTGCCTTCCAGCGAAATCAGCGCGCGCTGCGGCGAACGCAGGATCGAGGTCTTGTAGGACGGCGTATAGGCGGGCGGATGGATGGCGCGGTCGCGGGCGAAGAACGGCGTGGTTTCGGGCGGACGGTTGGTCATGTCCTCTCCTCCGGGGTCTCTGGTTTCGCTGCACCGGCCGAACGTTCCGCCAGCGCAGCGCGCGCAATCTTGAAAGCGTGGTTGGCGGCGGGAACGCCGGCATAGATCGCCACATGCATCAGCGCTTCGCGAATATCGTCTTCACTCGCACCGGTCTGAGCCGTGGCACGCACATGCATGGCCACTTCCTCGTCATGCCCCAATGCGGCCAGAAGCGCGATCGTCACCATCGAGCGCTCGCGCTTCGTCCAGTGCGTGTTCGACCAGACCGTTCCCCAGGCTGCTTCGGTGATCAGCGTCTGGAACGGCTGGTCGAAGGGTGTGGCCAGACCGCTCGCGCGGTCCACATGGGCGTCACCCAAGACCGCACGTCGTGTCTCCATGCCTTTGAGATAGCGTTCGGACGGCGCGTCGTTCATCGTTTCGTCTCCGGCAAGGTCTTCAAAAAAGCAGCGACGGTCGCCGCATAGGCGTCCGGCTGCTCGATGCAGGGAATGTGGCCGCAGTCGGACACCTGCGCGAACACGCTGCCCGATATTAGAGCTGCGAGGGAACGGACGAGATCGGGCGGCGTCGAGCCGTCCTGGTCGCCGGCAATGCAGAGCGTCGGCACCGCAATCCGCGGGGCGTCCTCGGTGAAATCCGCGTCGCGGATGGCAGCGCAGGTTCCGCAATAGCCATCGACCGGCTGACGCGCGAGCATTGCCCGGCAACCGGCATACAGCGCGTTGTCCGCGGTCCGGAAGGGGGCCGTGAACCAGCGCTCCATCACGGGATCGACCATCCCGTCCAATCCTTCTGACATGATCGCGGAAATGCGGGCGTCCCACATCTCCGGCGAGCCGATCTTGTGGGCGGTGTTGGAGAGCACGAGCGCTTGGACGAGATCGGGACGCCGGACAGAGAGCGACTGCGCGATCAGCCCGCCCACGGACAGGCCCCAGACGATGGCTTTCCCGACCTTGAGATGGTCGAGCAAGGCGGCAAGGTCGTCCGCATGCGTTTCGATCGTGTAAGGCGGCGTGCCGATACCGGACAGGCCGTGGCCGCGCTTGTCGTGGAGGACATAGGAAAAAGCCGAGCCGAGCGTCGCCATTACGGCATCCCAGATGCGGTAATCGGTGCCGAGCGAATTGGCGAAGGCAATCACCGGCCTGTCATCGGTGAGGTCAGCCGGATCGAGGCCGACCGTCCGATAATGAAGTGCGGCATCGCCGACCTGCAGGAAATCCATCGCCTCACCCTCCCAAACGCGATATTGCAACGACGATCCGGTTCAGTAAAATGAGTTTTTGTCCTCAAAGGATAACCATACAGTTATGCTTGATAGCGTCGATCCCCGGATCAAGTTCCGCCATCTGCAAAGTTTCGTCGAAGTGGCGCGGCAGAAGAGCGTCAGCAAGGCCGCCGCCATCCTGCATGTCAGCCAGCCGGCCGTTACCAAGACGATCCGCGAACTGGAGGACATTCTGGGCGTCGCGCTTCTTGAGCGGGATGGACGGGGTGTTCGCACGTCGAGCCATGGCGACGTTTTTCTCCGCCATGCCGGGGCGACCCTGACGGCCCTTCGCCAGGCGATCACCTCGGTCTCGCAGGAGACGATGCACCACGGACCGCCGGTGCGCATCGGCGCGCTTCCCACCGTGTCCGTGCAGATCATGCCACAGGCAATGGCGCTCTTTCTCGCCGAAAAGACCGGCAGCCCCACCAAGGTGGTGACCGGCGAGAACGCCGTCCTGCTCGAACAGTTGCGCGTCGGCGATCTCGACCTCGTCGTCGGTCGTCTGGCGGCCCCCGACAAGATGACGGGCCTGGTCTTCGAGCACCTTTATTCGGAACACGTCGTCTTTGCGGTGCGCGCAGGTCATCCGCTCCTTGCGGATGGCGCCGATATCTTTGCCGGATTGCGCACCTGCCCCGTGCTGATGCCGACGCGCCAATCCGTGATCCGGCCGATCGTCGATCAGTATCTGATCGCCAATGGCGTGCCGACGCTGCCCACACAGATCGAGACGGTGTCCGACGCTTTCGGTCGCGCCTTCCTGCGCATCAGCGATGCCGTCTGGATCATTTCCGAGGGCGTCGTCGCCGGTGATATCGCCGATGGCGTCCTCGCCGCCCTGCCGCTCGACACGGTCGATACGCAAGGACCCGTGGGCCTGACCATGCGGGCGGACACCTTGCCCACCCTGCCGCTCACGCTGTTGATACAGGCCATCCGCGCGACCGCATCCGCGGGGCGGACAGCTTTCGAACGGCATCGGACCGTTCGGACATGAAGGGATGTTCGGCTCACGCCGACATTCCGACACGGCCGGCCCGTCCGGCTGACACGAGATTATCGCAAGCGCTTCTGCTGCTCCCTCATGCAGCCCGCTTGCATTCAAGGCGCGCGGTCATGGCAGATCGACGATTTCGATCCAGCTCGCGCCCTTGCCAACGGGATAGCGGCCATGTTCCGTCAGCGCACCGGTCTTCCGGTCGATGGCATAGACCGAAAGCTTGTCGGATTTCTCGCCCGACGCGATCAGGAATCGACCCGCAGGGTCGATCCGAATGCCACGCGGTTGCTTCTCAGTGCTGACGCTGTCCAGCCGCTTTAACGCGCCGGTTTCGGGCGTGACCGCAAAAGCCGTAATGATGCTTGTCGAACGCTCGGTGGCATAGACGAAACGGCCATCCGGGGTGATGGCGATATCGGCAGCCCAGATCCGCGGAGGCGGCGCGACGGCGCTGGCAGGGGCCGACGGTGGCGCCAGGGGCGCAGAGAACGGCGGCGGTGGCGGTGGGGCAACGCCCGGCTCCAGCGTCGAACCGGGCGGGAGGACCTTTGCGGTATCCTTTTCGGTCAGCGTCCCCATGGACGCATCCAGTGCGTAGTGGATAATCTCGCCGGTGAGTTCGGTCAGAATATAGACGGACCGGTTGTCGGGCGAGACGATGATATGGCGCGGCCCCTGCCCCGGCTTGGTCTGCACGGATGCCGGCTCGTTCGGTTCCAGCAGGCCCGTCTCGGCATTCAGCTTGTATTGAAGCACCGTATCGGACCCGAGATTGGTGGCGAACACGTACTTCCCGCTTCGGTCGGTGACAATGGCATGCGCATTCCGCCCCGTCAGAACGACCTGCTTGGCGCCATCCTTGACCAGACCACCATATCCGACCGGCAGAGTGGCGATCTTGTTGCCGCCATAGGAGGCAAAGAACAGAAGCTTGCCTGCGGGGTCGATCGAGACATAGGGCATGCTGTCGGGAAGTGCTGCCGATGCCTTTTCCGTCAGGCTTCCGCTCGAAGGGTCGATCGCATAGGTCAACACGCGGTATGGCTGGGATCTGACCACGGCATAGAGATGCGTCCGGTCCGGGCTGACGGTCATGGGCATGACCGCGCTGCCGGCCGCGACATCCCCGATCGCCGTGAGTGTGCCGCTCGCTTCGTCCATTTTATAGGCGTCGATCTTCCCCTCCGTCGCGGCGGAGACATAAACGAAGGTGTCGGCGCGTGCGAGTGTCACAGGCGCCATCGAAGCGACGCCGATCGTGAAACAAAGGAATGCGGCTGGGCGGATCTTGGGCATGGGCGTTCCTCGACGTTTGAAGGGATGAGCGGTCGCCGCCGCAGAAGAGAACCACAGGTCTCTTCTGCCGACGGAGGTCGTCTGCAAGGCCTATGCCGTTGGCTGGCGCCCCTCTGTCAGCATGGCCTGGAAGTCGTAATAGCTCTGCTTGGGTTGCCGGTCGCGCGTCACCGGGTCCATGCCGACAAGGCCGAATTTCGGCTCGTAGCCTTCCGCCCATTCGAAATTGTCGATGAGGGTCCAGGCGATGTGTCCGCGGACGTCGGCACCCTGCTGCTGCGCCGCGCGAATTGCAGCGAAATGCTTGTCGAAGAAGGCGGTGCGTTTCGCTTCGTCTGTTTCGGAAATGCCGTTCTCGGTGACGTAGATCGGCAGACCGGGATAATCACCGGCGGCGCGAAGCAGGAATTCCGTGAGTGCCTGCGGGTAGATCTCCCAGCCGACATTGCTCTTCTCCAGATCGCCACGGACCTGGACGAACGGGAAGACGGGCACGCTGGCGTCGTGCCTGTAGAGAAAGCGCGTGTAGTAGTTGATGCCGATCCAGTCGATCGGCGGGCTGATCGCCTGGAGATCATCCTGCCAGTTGGTCGGCAGATACGGCTCCAGGATATCCGTGACGCGCTGGGGATAGCGCCCCTTGATGGCGCCATCGAGGAAGAACCGATTGAAGATATCGTCTCCAAGAGCCGCCGCTTCGATATCCTCGGGCGTCTGGCTGTAGGGCTCGGCTTTCTCCATATTGACGACGATGCCGAGCTTGGCGCCCGCACTTTCCTCGCGCATGGCGGAGATCCCGTGACCATGTGCCAGGAGAACATGATGCATGGCGCGTGCCGTCGCCCGAACATCCCTGTAGCCGGGTGCGTGCACACCCATGAAATGGCTGAGCACGGTGATGCACCACGGTTCGTTGAAGGTCGCGATGCTCTCCAGCCGGTCGCCAAAATGCCGGCTGACCACGGCCGCATAATCCGCAAAGGCCTTGGTGGTATCGCGGTTCATCCAGCCGCCACGATCCTGCAGGGCGCTCGGTAGATCCCAATGATAAAGCGTGGCGAAGGGCTTGATGCCTCGCTCCAGCATGCCGTCGATCAGCCTGTCGTAAAAATCCAGACCGGCGCGATTGACCGTCCCGACCCCTTCGGGAAGGAGGCGCGACCACGCAAAGGAGAAGCGATAGGCATCGAAGCCGGCATCGCGGATGAGGGCGAGATCTTCAGGCCAGCGATTGTAATGGTCGCAGGCGATGACGCCGGTATCGGCATTCCTCGTGTTGCCGGGTGTCGCGGCAAAGGTGTCCCAGATCGACGATCCCCGGCCATCCCTCTGGCCGCCTTCGATCTGATGTGCGGCCATGGCAACGCCGAAGACGAAATCCGGGCCGAAATCGGCGCGTTTGTGAGAAAACATGGTCCGCTCCCAAGTCTGGTACCGCCGTCGGCATCATCGGCACGACAGGCTCTCCAAGCCGATCCGTCAGACCGGCTTGTCACGATCGGCCGCCGCACGGACGGCCGGAGACAGTATCAAGCGCCGAAGGCATCCAGTGCCTGCAGCAGACCGGCGGTGTATCCGTAGCAATAGGCGAAGGCGACACCCTGCGGGTCGCGGCCGGCAATCGCCGGCACATGATCCGGCATGATCATGTAGGGATAGCCGACCTCCTTGTAGACTTTCAGCGAACGCGCCATGTCCATGTCGCCCTCGTCCGGGAAGGTCTCCGTGAAGGAGAGCTTGCGACCGCGAATATTGCGGAAATGGAGGTTGAAGATCTTCTTCCGGCTGCCGAACCAGCGAATGACGTCTTCGATTTCCTCGCGCGGATTGTCGAGCATCTCGCCAACCGTGCCCTGGCAGAAATTGAGGCCGTGATAGGCGCTCTCCCGCATCGTGACGAATTTCTTCAGCCCGTCCACCGTGCCCAGCACGCGCGTCACGCCCTTGTAGCCGGGCGGCGTATAGGGATCGTGCGGGTGGCAGGCGAGACGCACGCGATTGGATTCGGCAACGGGCACGACGCGTTCCAGAAAGTAGTCGATCCGCTCCCAGTTTTCCTCTTCGGACAGGACACCGGCAAGACCGGGGGCCGCGTTCTGATCGGTCTTGTCCCAACGGAAGGACGCGTTGAGAGAGCCGCCCCGGCCCTTCTCGTCCGGCGTGCGGGGAATGCCGATCAGGTTGAGATTGTATTTGGCAGCGGGAATGCCGGCCTTGGCCAGGTTCTCGATAAGCGCGCAGATCGCATCGATCTGCCGGTCGCGATTCGGCCCCGCAAGAAGGATGTCGGGATAGGTCGCCGTTTCGATGGGGCTCGAGGGCAACGGCAACTGGATCATGTCCAGGACAAGTCCGAAACTCTCGACTTTCTCGCGCAGCCGCGTCAGGTCATCGAGCGACCAGCGGTCGAGCGGACCATCCGGATCGGCGCAGATGTGGTTGACTCCGAGTTGCGACCAGACGCGATAATCATCGTCGTCGCGCGCGGCAAGTTGCGTTCCTACATACATGTCATGCCTCCTAAATGTGGTATGACATAATATGAATTTCCGCTCTTGTCGAGGGCGCCGGGCGTGCTCCCTTCAGCGTGCGAGACGCCGATATCGCTTCTGGCTTGCCACGAGATGGTCCCGCATCGCAAGCCGGGCCGCCTCAGAATCCTGATCGGAAATGGCGTCGAGAACCCGTTCATGCTCGGCCAGGACACCGGCGAGATAGGTCTTGCTATTGGCATCGGGAAGCGTGGGAAACTGCCCGCGCGGAATGGATCGCTGGCCATAGCGATTGAGCGCTTCGGCGAAGTACCGGTTGTTGGTGGCCGTGGCGATGGCCCGATGGAAAAGGAAGTCTGTCTCAACGGTCGGCTCGCTCAACTCGACCCGTCGCGCCATCTCGTGATGCGCCACACGAATAGCCTCCTCTTGCGAGGCAGAGCGCCTATATGCAGCAATTCCAGCAGCTTCCACCTCGACACCCATCCGGAATTCGATCAGTTCGAGCGTCTGCGGGACGCTTTCCAGCTCGATCGGGGTGAGGAGAACAGACGGCCGGCTGATGGCATCGGTCACGAACATGCCCTTGCCCTGGATCGGCGTCACCAGCCCCGCGGCGCGCAGTTCGGCGATCGCTTCGCGCACCACGGTGCGGCTGACGGAGAACTGCCGTTCCAGTTGCGGCTCTGTCGGCAGTTGCGATTTGGGCGGCAGGATTCCCGTCCCGATCTGGCGCTTCAATTCGTCGATCACACCCTGTGCAAGACGCGGTCTTCGGTTCGCTACCATCTTCAATGCCCCGTTCCCTCGTGCCCTGGTGTCTCGCCCAACCGGTTATCACATTTTAAGACTTGCTATTGCGGCTTTCTCAAAATCGACATATTCATCATACGACATACCACGTGACTTACTAGATGATCTCCGGGAGGAATTTAGATGAAGCCTTTTTGTTCACCGCTTCTGGTGGGGGCGGCGCTTGGCCTGTCTCTCGGCAGCGCGACGGCCGTGGTGGCGGAGACCCCGAACGATCAGTTGATCATCGGCACCTCGCTTGCACAGGTCCTGTCCCTCGATCCCCAGCAGGGCACGGAGGTCAAGACGCAGGAGATTCTGGCGAATACCTATGATCGCCTCGTCTTTTCCGACCAGACGGATGGCTACAAGATCAAGCCGCAGCTGGCCGAGAGCTGGACCGTGGACGACAAGGGCATCACCTTCAAGCTGCGCGACGCCACCTTCACCTCGGGCAATCCCGTCACCGCGAAGGACGTGGTGTTCTCGATCGTGCGTCTCATGAAGCTCGATCAGTCGGCATCGACCAACTACAAGACCGCCGGCTACACCGCGGACAATATCGAGAGCCTCGTCTCCGCCGTGGATGACAAGACGTTCCGGATCGAACTGACGGACAAGGTCATTCCCGAGGCGCTGCTCTATCGTCTCGCCATGGGCGTTTCGAGCGTCGTCGACAGCGTCGAAGTCGAAAAGCACGTGAAGAACGGCGACTACGGCAACGAATGGCTGCGAACGACGGCCGCCGGTTCCGGACCTTATACGCTGCGCCGCTGGACGCCGAACGACATCGTCCTGCTGGAAGCCAACAAGGACTATCGCGGCGGCGCGCCGGCGATCCGCCGCATCGTGATGCGGCACGTGCCCGAGAGCCAGGCGGCCCGCCTGATGCTTGAGCGCGGCGATATCGACATTGCCAATGCGCTGACGGCCGCCGACGTCAAGACCTTCGAAACGAAGGCCGGCTTCGTCATCGATCAGGTCAAGACCGGCGGTTACTACGTGCTGGCGATGAATGCCGGCCGGGAGGCTCTCGCCAAGCCCGAGGTGCGCGAGGCCATCGCCTACGGCATCAACTACAAGGGCATCGCGGATACGATCCTCGGCTCCTACGGCCGCTGGAGAAACGTGCCCGTTCCCGAAGACTGGGCAGGTGCGATCCCCAATCCCGACTGGTCGTTCCAGCCGGAGAAGGCCAAGAAGCTTTTGGCCGATGCCGGCTATCCCAACGGTCTGTCGCTGACGTTGAAGACGATTTCCCAGACGCCGCGCGTCGACATGGCGACCGCCATCCAGGCAAGCCTTGCCGAAATCGGCATCACGGTGACGATCCAGCAGGGCAATGGCGCGGATATCGTCGCCGCGCACCGGGCACGCGATTTCGATCTGCTGCTGCCGCAGACCGGCTCCTTCATGCCGACGGCACTGGGCTCGCTCGACAATTTCGCGTCCAATCCAAACAATGCCAAGGAAGCCAACAATGCCGGCAACTTCGTCTGGCGCTCGGCCTGGGACATTCCGGACCTCAACGCGCTGCGCGAGCAGGCAAACCGCGAACGCGACGATGCCAAGCGTCTGGACCTCGTCCGGCAGATCCAGGAAAAGTTCATCGCGCTGAAGCCCGCGGTCCTGCCGATGTTCGAGCGCTTCGAGCCGATCGTCGTCAGCGGGCGCGTGAAGGGCTATAGCGGCCACCCGTGGTCCCTGACCCGCGTCGAGGCCGTCTCCAAGACAGACGCCCCGTGATCAAGGCGATCGTTTCATGAAAGAGTTCACCCTCATCGAACTTGGCAAGCGGCTCGGCCAGCTTTTGCTCAGCCTCTTCGTCCTGCTCGTCGTCACCTTCGTGATCGGTCGCATCCTGCCGACCGATCCCGTCGGGGCGATCGTAGGCGAGCTGGCCGATCCCGCTGCCTACGAGGCGATGCGGGCAAGGCTCGGGCTCGACCTGCCGGTCTACCAGCAGTTCTGGCTGTACCTCACCTCGCTCCTGCACGGCGATCTCGGAACGGCGATCCTCACCGGCAACCCTGTGCTGCAGGATCTGGCGCAGGCCTTTCCCGCGACGCTGGAGCTGGCGACGCTCGCCGTCATCCTCTCGACTCTGGTGGGCGTGCCCCTCGGCATGACGGCGGCGTTCTTCCGTGATACCTGGATCGACAAGTTCACGCGCGTCGTCTCGCTCGTCGGCCATTCGATCCCGGTGTTCTGGTTCGGCATCGTGGGCCTCGTGATCTTCTATGCGGGGCTGGAATGGGTCGGCAGTCCCGGCCGTGTGGATGTCTATCTCGAGGGTCTCGTCGAACCGCGTACCGGTCTTCTCCTGGTCGACAGTCTTCTCGCCGGCGACACCGAAGTGTTCTGGAATGCCGTCCACCACATCATCCTGCCCGCCTGCATCCTTGCCTATTCGGCCATGGCCTACATCACCCGCATGACCCGCAGCTTCACGCTGGAACAGCTGAACCAGGATTACGTGACCGCGGCGCGCGCCAAAGGTGCATCGACCATGCGGATCGTCACCGGCCATCTCCTACCGAACATCGCGGTCCAGCTCATCACGGTCCTTGCGATTTCCTATGGCGGGCTGCTCGAAGGCGCCGTTGTCACGGAGATCGTGTTTTCCTGGCCCGGTATCGGCCAGTACATGACCAACGCGCTGATGACCGGCGACATGAACGCGATCCTGGCGGGTACTCTCATTATCGGATTGATCTTCATGCTCCTCAATTTCCTGTCGGATCTCGCCTATCTGGTGTTCGATCCCCGCACGCGCGAGGTGACGGCATGAGCACCGGCGACGTTCTCTCCCCTCCCCCGACGGCAGACGGCGCGATCACGCAAAGTTCGGCGAGCCGCTTTGCCGGCAGCCTGCGCACCTTCCTCGTCAAGCTGGCCGACGAGCCGCTCGGCATGTTCGGCTTCGCGGTTCTGCTCGTCCTTGTCATCGTCGCCATTCTGGCGCCGTGGATCGCGCCCTACAGCGCCACGTCGCAGGATCTCACCCAGGCGCTCCAGCCGCCGAGT
This sequence comes from Rhizobium sp. PP-F2F-G48, assembly GCF_004342335.1. Lineage (NCBI taxonomy): Bacteria > Pseudomonadati > Pseudomonadota > Alphaproteobacteria > Hyphomicrobiales > Rhizobiaceae > Rhizobium > Rhizobium sp. PP-F2F-G48. The sequence continues at coordinate 217,725 of NZ_SLVH01000009.1, forward strand.
TTCGCCCACTGGGCGGGAACCGACGAGTTCGGCCGGGATATTCTCTCCCGCCTGATCTACGGCACGCGGATCACCATCCAGACCGTGCTCGCCGTGTCGCTGATCATCGGGCCCATCGGCCTTCTGATCGGCATCGTCGCCGGCTTTGCCGGCGGGCGCACCGACGCGATCCTGATGCGCGCGACGGATGTCGTGCTCAGCTTTCCCTCGCTTATTCTGGCGCTGGCCTTTGCCGCAGCGCTCGGCGCCGGGCTCAACACCGCCATCATCGCGATCTCGCTCACCGGCTGGCCACCGATCGCGCGTCTGGCACGGGCGGAAACGCTGATCGTGCGCAACACGGACTATGTGGCCGCGGCGAGGCTCTACGGCGCGTCGCGCACACGGCTTCTGCTGCTCTACATCGCGCCGATGTGCATCCCCTCCGTCGTCGTGCGGCTGACGCTCAGCATGGCCGGCATCATCCTCACGGCCGCCGCCCTCGGCTTCCTCGGGCTCGGCGCCCAGCCGCCCGCACCCGAGTGGGGCGCGATGATTTCGAACGGGCGCAAGTTCATGCTGGACAACTGGTGGGTCGCGGTCATGCCCGGCCTCGCCATCTTGATCACCAGCCTTGCCTTCAATCTCGTGGGCGACACCCTGCGCGACATATTGGATCCCCGCCATGCCCGTTGATCAACCCATCCTTGAGATCCGGGACCTCTCGGTTCGCTTCGGCCGGGCGAAGATCCCGGCCGTGAACGGCGTCAGCCTGACGGTGGGCGCCGAGCGCGTCGGCATCGTCGGCGAGTCCGGCTCGGGCAAATCGACGCTCGGCCGCGCCGTCATGCGCCTCCTGCCGCCGGCCGCCCGGATCGAGGCAGCGGCGATGGACTTCGAAGGCGCGCCGCTTCTCACGCGCAGCGAAAAGGCGATGCGCGGCCTGCGCGGCAACCGCATGGCGCTGATCATGCAGGACCCGCGCTATTCGCTCAATCCGGTCCTGACCGTCGGCAAGCAGGTGGCGGAAGCCGCAACGCTGCACCAGAAGATCAGCCGCAAGCAGGCCACTGCGCTGGCCGCCGACATGCTCGGCCGCGTCCGCATCGCCGATGTCGAGCGGACGATGGCGCTCTACCCGCACCAGATCTCCGGCGGCATGGGCCAGCGCGTGATGATCGCCATGATGCTGCTCTCCAAACCCCGCCTCGTCATCGCGGACGAGCCGACCTCGGCCCTCGACGTCAGCGTGCGCGGCGACGTGCTGCGGTTGCTCGACGAACTGGTGCGGGAAAACGCCTCGGCCCTCCTGCTCATCAGCCACGACATCCGCATGGTCGCCTCGTTCTGCGAGCGGGTTCTGGTCATGTATCAGGGGCGCGTGGTGGAAACGCTGACGCGGCTCGACGAGGCGAAACATCCCTACACGCGCGGCCTGATCGCCGCCATGCCCGACCCGAAACATCCCGTCTCCCGTCTGCCGGTTCTCGATCGTCGGGCCATCAACGAAGCCGGAGCAGCGCCATGATCGATGTCGAAAACCTCTCCGTCTCCTTCGGGCAGGGCACCGCCCGCACGCAGGTCGTCAAATCCGTGTCCTTCTCGGTGCGCAAGGGCGAAACGCTCGGGATCGTCGGCGAATCCGGCTGCGGAAAATCGACCGTCCTGCGGTCGTTGGCGGGCCTCGATCGCCATTGGGAAGGATCGATCCGCCTTGGCGGTGAACCCGTCGATCCGGATCGCCGGCGCGAGCAACTGCTGCTCGCCCAGATGGTCTTTCAGGATCCCTACGGCTCGATCCATCCGCGCCATCGCATCCAGCGGGTTTTGGCCGAACCGATCCGCGCCATGGACAAGGGGCCGGGATGGGACCGTGTCGGCCCTGCCCTCCGCCAGGTCGGCCTGCCGGAGACCTTCGCGGACCGCTTTCCCCACCAGCTTTCCGGCGGCCAGCGCCAGCGCGTCGCCATCGCCCGTGCCCTGATGCTCGAGCCGGAGATCCTCCTCCTCGACGAACCGACGTCGGCACTCGACGTCTCCGTCCAGGCCGAGGTGCTCAACCTCCTCTGCGACCTGCGCGACGAACGCAATCTCACCTACGTCCTCGTCAGCCACGACTTGTCCGTCATCGCCCACATGTGCGACCGCGTGCTCGTCATGCAGCGCGGCACCTTCGTGGACGAACTGACCAAGGACGACCTCCAACGCGGCATCACGCATCACGCCTATTCGCAGATGCTTTTCGAGGAAGCCGTCAACGGTCTTAGAACGGTGAACGAGGTGGCGCCCGTCCTGAACTAGGCAGACCGGCGATGGCTCAATGTCCGAGCTTTTCGCGCTGTTCGAGCTCTGATGAATCGGAATGGATCGTGTCACCCGATCGATCAGCATCTGCCGCATCTGTCTTGTGGCTTCCGGCAGGCGGGCGGCCACCACCGATAGCCGCATCCGGGTTCCCAGCGTCCAGGCATCATCGGCCGTGAAGCGGGCGACGTTGCATCCTCGCTCCTACACGAGAAGGTCGGCGCATGTCCTATTATCCGGCTGGGTCACAATGGCAGCCACGAAAGTAACAAGCGGGCGACGGACCGAAATGTCAGAGTATTTGGGAGCCTAGAACAGCAGAAAGGCCCTGAAATCGTTCACGTTCGTGCCGGTCGGCCCCGTGTCGAACAGGTCGCCCGATGCAGAGAAGGCGGACCAGGCGTCGTGTTGCGCGAGGTGGCCGCGCGGCTCGCCGCCTGTCGCCCGGATACGTGCGGCGGTTTCGCCATCGCAGAAGGCGCCCGCATTGCTCTCCGAGCCGTCGATGCCGTCGGTATCGGCCGCAAGCGCGGTGATGCCGGAGGTGCCGTCGAGGTCGATGGCAGCGGCCAGCAGCAGTTCGGTGTTTCGCCCGCCTTTGCCCGCACCCTCGGGTCCGATCGTGACGGTCGTTTCCC